>DASUTB010000120.1:0-21332 GCA_036374835.1 Jiangellaceae bacterium
TCGTCCGCGTAGAACCGGGAGTTGAAATCAAACCCGCCCAGCTTGCCCTCCCGCAGCAGGAACGCCACGATGAACTCGATGTTCGTCCCCGCCGCATGGTGGCCGGTGTCGATCACCACCTGCGCCTGATCACCCAGCCGAAGGCAATGCGCGTACGACGTGCCCCAGTCCGGAACGTCCGTGGCATAGAAGGCAGGCTCGAACAGCTTGTACTCCAACAGAATCCGCTGATCCGCCGCGAGCTGCACATATGTCGCCTCCAGCGCCTCGGCCAGCCGGTCCTGCCGCGCCCGGATGCTGTCCTGGCCCGGATAGTTCAGCCCGTCGGCGAACCACAGCTTGACGTCCCGCGAACCAGTGGCCTTGGCGATCCCCACACACTCCAGAAGGTGATCCAGCGCCTTGCGCCGCACCGCCGGGTCCGGGTGACAGACACTGCCCAACCTGTAGTCGTCGTCCTGGAACACATTCGCGTTGATCGCACCGATCGCGACACCTTGATCCACGGCATAGCGAGCCAAAGCGGCATAATCATCCACCTTGTCCCACGGAATGTGCAGAGCGACCGTAGGCGCTACCCCAGTCAGCCGCTGCACGACCGCCGCGTCATCGATCTTCTCCTCAACCGTGCGGGGCACGCCGTCCTGGGCGAAGACCTTGAACCGGGTCCCAGAGTTCGCGTACGCCCACGACGCGGTCTCGACCCGCAGGTCCTGCAGTGCCGCCTTGACGGCCTTCGTATCACTCATGACATGTCCTAGGTCGCGAGTCGGTTGGAGCCGGCCTGCCGGCAACCGGGGAGCCAGGCGCCGGCAGGCCGGACGGTGTTAGAAGTCGAAGTCGTCGACGTTGCTGCTGTCGAAGACGGTCGGTGGCCCGAGGAGCACCACACCGTCCTCATCGACCTCGTACTCCCCCAGCTCGCCGGCGGTGAAGGTGTCACCCGACGCACCGGTCATCTGCCCTGCTGCCAGCGCCGCGGCCGCCCAGGCGGCGAGGTAGCCGAGGTCCTCCGGGTTCCACAGCGCGAACTGCTCCACGGTTCCGTTGTGCACGAACTCGCGCATCTGGTTCGGTGTGCCGAGGCCCGTGACACCAACATCGCCCTTGTACTCCGAGCCGTCGATGTAGCGTGCGGCGGCCGCGATGCCGACGGTGGTCGGGGCGATGATCACCTCGAGGTCCGGGTAGGACTGCATCAGGCCCTGGGCCTCCTGGAACGACTTCTGGTCGTCGTCGTCGCCATAGACCGTGGCCACCAGCTCGAGGCCCTCGAACTCCGGCTCGGCGAGCATCTCCTCCATCAACGCGATCCATGCGTTCTGGTTCGTCGCGTTCGCCGTCGCCGACAGAATCGCGATCTCTCCCTCACCGTCCGCAAGCTCGGCCGCCATCTCGAGCTGCACCCGAGCGATGCCGTCCGGTGAGGCCTGGTTGATGAACACGTCCCGGCAGCCGGGGTCGGTGTCCGAGTCGTACGTGACGATGTTCGCACCGGCGTCACGTGCCTCTTCCAGCGCCGGGCAGATCGCGTTCGGGTCGTTCGCTGAGGTGACGATCGCGTCGATGCCCTGCTGGGTCAGCGTGTTGATGTAGCTCACCTGTGACGAAGCGGTGGCGTCGGACGGGCCGACTTGGTCGAACTCGCCGGCGAACTCGCCGACGGCGCTCTCGCCGCCGGCCGCCGCGATGTCGAAGTACGGGTTGTTGACCTGCTTGGGCAGGAAGGTCACGGTCAGCCCTTCAGGTATCTCGCCTCCGGCGGCAGCTTCGTCCTCGCCGGATTCGCTCTCGTCCGTCTCTTCTTCAGCGGGCTCCTCCTCTGCGGCCGCGCCGTCTTCCTCGGTCGTGTCGTCGCGGGTTGTTCCGCCACAGGCCGACGCGACCAGGACCAGCACCGCCGACGCGGCGACGGCAATCCGCCGGGGTAGAGCATGGTTGTTTCTTCTCATTACCGATCAATCCTTCCGTTTCGTGGCGGCCGGCGGATGCCGGGCGCGCCTGATCTCTCGAGTGGTTGATCGCGCAGTGCCTTACGGCGCGAAGCCGCGCGCAATCGTGTTACGACGTTCGGGACAACGACCGAAATGATCAGCAGCAGGCCGGTTACCACGCTGAGCACGTCAGCCGAGACGTTTGCCAGCTGGAGTGCGTTTCGCAGCGAACCCATCAGCAGGACTCCGGCCAATACTCCGGGAAGGGTCCCCTTGCCGCCGAAGATCGAGACACCGCCGACCAGGACGGCGGCGACGACGGCCAACTCGAGGCCGGTCGCGTTGTCGCCGCGTGCGCTGGCGAAACGCAGCGTCCAGAAGACCCCCGCGAAACCGGCGACGGCACCGCTGGTCACGTAGAGCAGGAACTTTGTGCGCAGCACATTGATCCCGGAGAACGCCGCGGCGTTCCGGTTGTACCCGATGACGTACAGCGATCTGCCGAACGGGGTGAAGTGCAGCAAGATCACGAAGACGATCGCCAGCATCACCAGCGGCAGTGCCGAGTACGGGATCCCCGTACCGGCGATCTTGTCCGTCGCCAATGACGTGTAGGACCTGGGAAAGTCCGCGACCGCCTGGTCACCGAGAACGACGAAGGCCAGCCCGCGAAAGAGCGCCAGCGTGCCGATCGTCACGGCGAGCGATGGCAGGCCCATGACCGTGACGAAGAAGCCGTTCAACGCTCCCATCGCGGCACCGATGAGGATACAGACCGGAATGATCGTCTCGATCGGCATGCCGTTGAGCCACAGGCTGCCCATGACGGCACTGGACATGCCGAGCATGCTGGCGATCGAAAGGTCGATCTCGCCGGTGATGATGATCAGCGTCAGTGGCAGCGCCAGCAGGCCGATGGTGACAACGTCCAACAGCAAGAACCCGGTATTGCGAGTGGTGGCGAAGCCCTCGACGAGGACTCCGGCCGCTACGAGGGTGACGGCCAGGATGCCGATTATCGCCGCGTCCCACGACGCCAGTCGCGAGCCCAGCCGGCCCGCCGCAACCGGCCCGGTCGCGACCGGCGCCTCTGCAATGGGCTGCTCGAATGCGGTGTCACGCACCACGTCGACCACCTCCCTGAAGCTGGCGTGCGACCCGGGCGGCGAGCATCCGCTCCAGGGCGATGGCACCGACGATCATGGCGCCCACGACGGCCTGCTGCCAGAACGGATTGACCCGGAGCACTGCGAGAGCGCTGCCAATGGTCGTCAACAGGACGGCACCGATCGCGGCGCCGTAGACCGTCCCGCTCCCGCCGAAGATCGCAACGCCACCGACGACTACGGCCGCCACGACCTGCAGTTCCAGAGCCGTCCCCGCCGTTGCGTCCAGCGTGCCGAAGCGGGCTGCGTAGAGCGCTCCACCGAGGCCGGCCAGCGCACCGTTGACCACGAATGCGATCATGATCCGCCGGCCGACCGGGATGCCGTAGAGCCGTGCCGCGTCCGGGTCGGAGCCGATCGCGTAGAACTCGCGTCCGCTGCGCAGGTTGCTCAAGCACCAGCCGGCCACGAGCACAACCGCGAGTGCCACCAGGGCAAGGATCGGAATGCCGAAGATCCGGCCGGTGCCGAAGTCCAGGAAGGAGCGCGGCATGTCCGCCGCGTTGATCTGCCGGCCGCCGGCCCAGGCGAAGTCGATGCCGCGGAACACATAGAGCGTGCCCAACGTGACGACCAGGGCCGGTACTCGAGCAAGGGTCACCAGTGCTCCGTTGACCGATCCCAATACGGCACCGAACGCCATCGCGACGATGATGACGACGACGATCGGCAGGTTCGGTTGGGCGACGAACAGCGAGCCCGTGCCGAACGCGGTCAAGCCGAGGATCGAGCCGACCGAGAGGTCCACGTTGCGGGTGACGATCACCAGAGCCTGCCCGACGGCGAGGATCACCATAATGGAAGCGCCGAGCAGCAGATCGCGGACGCTCTGTGTGGACAAGAACCGGGAATTGGCGACCGTCGTGACCACGATGAGGAGCGCGAGCGCGAGGAAGATGCCGACCTCGCGGAAGCGCAGTAGCGCTGCCGCGACTCCCCCGGTCGACGCCCGTGCCGTGCCGGCTGCGGTGCTCACACCGACCTCCCGTGCTCGCCGGTCGCCGCATACATCACCGATTCCTCGCTGGCGTCGGATCGAGGAAGGTCCGCGACGAGGCGGCCTTCGTGGACGACCAACACTCGATCGGCCATGCCGAGAACCTCGGGCAGTTCCGAGGAGACCATGAGGACCGCGACGCCTTGGTTGGCGAGATCTGACAGCAGCCCGTGCACTTCGCCCTTGGTGGCCACGTCGATTCCGCGGGTGGGCTCATCCACGATGAGCAGGCGCGGAGCTGTGGCCAGCCACTTCGCCAGCACAAGTTTCTGCTGGTTGCCACCGGACAGCGTCGATACCACGTTGTCGAGAGACCCGGCCTTGATCCGCAGCCGGTCGACCCATTCGCGGGCTGCGCGACGCTCGATTGCGCCGGACAGCAAGCCCCAGCGGCTTAGTGCGCGCCGACGGGTCACGGTGGCGTTGCGGGCGATGGACAGCTCCATTACCAGGCCCTGTTGCCGGCGGTCCTCGGGCACCAATGCGACGCCTGCGGCCATCGCGGCACTCGGCTTGCCCACAGGCAACTCAACACCGCCCACGCGGACCTCGCCGGAGTCGTAGCGATCGACACCGAACACGGCTCGGACGATCTCGCTGCGGCCGGCACCGACCAGCCCCGCGAGCGCCACGATCTCGCCCGCACGCACACTGAATCCGACATCCTCGAAGACTCCTGCGGTGGTGAGGCCGGATACCTCGAGCACGGGGTCGCCCGCCTCGTGGCCGTTCTTCGGGAACAGCGTCGAGATGTCCCGCCCGACCATGCGCCGCACGAGGGTCTCCACAGTGAGATCAGCCGCGGGGTCGCTGGAAATCGTTTCGCCGTCCCGCATGACGGTGATGCGCTCACACAGCGCGAACACCTCTTCGAACCGGTGCGAGATGAACAGCACGGCCGTTCCGGTGTCGTGCAAACCCCGCGCCACGTCGAACAGCCGCTCGACCTCGACACCGGACAATGCGGCGGTCGGCTCATCCATGATGAGCACGCGTGCGTCGAGTGAGATTGCCTTGGCGATCTCCACGATCTGCTGGTCGGCGATGGAAAGGCCGCGCGCCGGCCGGTCCGGGTTGATCTGGACGCCGAGCCGCTCGAACAACGCGGTCGCCTGCTCGCGCATCTTCGCTCCGTCGATGCGGCGGAACCGGCGCAGGGGGTGGCGGCCGATAAAGATGTTCTCGGCCACCGAGAGATCTGGGAAAAGGGTCGGCTCCTGGTAGATCACCGCGATGCCGGCCGCCTGAGCTGCGGCCGGACCGTCGAAGCGCACTGGCGCGCCGTCGACGAGCACTGAGCCCCCGTCCGGCTCGTGCACACCGGCCAGGATCTTCACGATCGTCGACTTGCCGGCGCCGTTCTCACCCACAAGCGCGTGCGCCTCGCCGGCGAACAACTCGAGCTGAGCCTCGCGCAGGGCGGCCACCGCGCCGAAGCTCTTGCTCACCCCCTCGAGTGCGACGACGGGCGCGACCTCGCGCGAAATGTCCGCCGTAACACGAGCCACCCTGGCCACCTTTCGGTCCTTGCACTATGAAACGATTCACGTGCTAGTGAACGCTAGCCTTCCCGTCGACACCACGTCAATAGGCCGTCAACCACGCTTTTCGCAATCGTTACGCATCGGGATCCGGGCAACGACGTCGGCAGTCCCCTGATGAAACAGGCCCGGACTACTGATTCGTTTCACAACGCGTTACGGTTGTGGCATGGCAACGGCCAACATCAAAGAGGTGGCCAGGCACGCGGGTGTGTCTGTCGGAACGGTGAGCAACGTGCTCAACCGGCCGGACTCCGTGGCCCCAATAACCCGTGAGCGCGTCATGACGGCTATTCAGCAACTCGGGTTCGTCCGCAATGAGGCAGCCCGCCATCTCCGGGCCGGCCGGAGCCGGACGGTCGGCCTCGTCGTCCTGGACGTGGCCAACCCGTACTTCACCGATGTCGCCCGCGGTGTCGAGGAACTGGCGGACACGCACGACACCATGGTCGTGCTGTGCAACAGCGGCGAGAATCCGGAGCGCGAACTCCGGCACCTCGCCCAGCTCGAAGAGCAGCGTGTCCTCGGGATCCTGATCACACCGGTCGCCACCGACAACCCACACCTCGACCGGCTGGTCGAGCGCGGCATTCCGGTCGTGCTCGTCGACCGCGGCGCAACTGCGCAGCGCTGCTCGGTGGCGGTGGACGACGTGCTCGGCGGACGGCTCGCCGGAGCGCACCTGGCCGAGCTCGGGCACCGAAGGCTGGCCTTCGTTGGCGGCCCGTTCTCGATCAAGCAGGTGGAAGACCGGTACGCCGGCATGCAGGCCGCGATGGCCGAGGTCGCCGACGCGCACATCACCGCGATCGAACGTCCCTCTCTGTCGGTCGCCGAAGGAAGCCGGGCAGGTGAGCAGATCGCCGCCATGCCGGATGCCGACCGCCCCACCGCCGTGTTCTGCGCGAACGACCTGCTGGCCATCGGGCTTCTCCAGGAGATGACCCGGCAGGGCATCAAGGTCCCCGACGACATCGCCATCGTCGGCTACGACGACATCGGCTTCGCCGCGGCCGCCGCCGTACCGCTGTCGTCGGTGCGCCAGCCCCGCGAACAACTCGGCCGGGCGGCCATCGAACTGCTGCTCGACGAAGTCGAGAACCAGGGCGTAGGGGACGGTCACACGCATCGGCAGGTCGTCTTCGAGCCCGAGCTCATCGTGCGCGAGTCGAGCCAGGCATCACGCCAGGCGTAGCGATCACGCTGGTGTGACCGACGTCCCGGTCCAAACGCTCCACGACTCGGGAGACAGCTCGATCCGCTCGGCGCCGCCGGCACCGGCCCGGGCAGGCCGTTCGACAAGCTGCACCGCCTCGGCCCGCTGCCGACCTTCCCGCGGGCCCTCGTCGTCACCCACCAGCTCGAGCCCGCCGGTCAACTCCACGTCGAATCCGGACAGGTCCACGGTCACCGTCCGCGGTTCGGCCGACCGGTTGACCAGGAACAGGGCGAACCGCCCGGCCGACTCGTCCCAGGTCGCCGCCGCGGTCACCATCGGCACATCGCCGTGGCGCGGAGTGGACATCGTCGGTGCGGCGATCCGGACGTCGAGGGCGGCGCCTCGAGCCAGCCGGGCGGTGGCCGCGAAGGGATGGAAGGTGGTCTGCCGCCAAGCAGCGCCACCGGGCTCGGTCATGATCGGCGCGATGACGTTCACCAGCTGCGCCTGGCATCCGATCCGGACCCGGTCGGCATGGTTGAGCATTGTGATCAGCAGGTCGCCGACCACAACGGCGTCGCGGGCCGAGTAGACGTCCTCGATGATTCGCGGGGCGTCCCGCTGCACGGGCAGCGCCTGCTCTCCGCCTCCGAACCGGGTGTGCAGGTACCAGACGTTCCACTCGTCGAACGAGATGGTGACCTGCTTTCCTGTGCGCTGCTCGGCATCGACCGAGTCCGCGAGCGCAACGACCCGGTCGATGAACCGATCCATCGCGGTCGCCGATCCGAGAAAGCTCGCCCGGTCATCTCCGAACTGCTCGTAGTACGCGTGCATGGATATGTGGTCGACCACGTCGATGCAGTGCGAGAGCACCGTACGCTCCCACGAGCCGAAGGTCGGCATGTCCATCGAGGACGACCCGCATGCCACCAGCTCGATCGACGGGTCGACCAGCTTCATCGCCCGGCCGGCGGCCGCGGCCAGCTTGCCGTAGTCGTCCGCGTCCTTGTGCCCGACCTGCCACGGCCCGTCCATCTCGTTGCCAAGGCACCACAGCTTCACGCCGTACGGCTCGGCCCGCCCGTTCGCGACCCGCAGGTCGGCCCACCGGCTGCCGGCCTCCGCGTTGCAGTACTCGACAAGCGCCGCCGCCGCGTCCACCCCGCGGGTCCCGAGATTGACCGCCATCATCGGCTCGAGGTCCATTCGTTCGCACCATTGGAGGAACTCGTCGACACCCACCTCGTTCGGCTCGACGGTCCGCCATGCCAGGTCCAGGAAGGGCTCCCGCTGCTCGCGAGGTCCGACGCCGTCCTCCCACCGGTAGTTCGAGACGAAGTTCCCGCCCGGATAGCGCACCACCGTCGGGCCCAGCTCGCGCACCAGCTCGGCCACGTCGCCGCGGAAACCATGCTCGTCGGCGCTCGGATGGGACGGCTCGTAGATTCCGGTGTAGACGCACCGTCCCAGATGCTCGACGAACGTCCCGAACAGTCGATGATCGATCTCACCTACTCGGAACGCCGGGTGGACGGTGATCGTCGTCTCGGCAGCATGCATAGGGGGCGGTCCTCCTCGAGCGGTCAGTTCGATACGTTCGGACGAACTCTGTGAGCGCTAACATACAGTTCCACTGCGGCGGGCCGGCACGCGCGCTCAGCGACGGAGAACGCGCCGGAGGTCATCGCGGGCACCGAACGAGCTCGAGGCGACGACACATCCGGCGGCGACCACCGCGGCAAGCACTCCCACGCCCACCGTCGCGACCACGCCGGTCGTTGGCAACGCGACGGCGATGGCCGTGCCGGCGCCGGCACCGACCACGGCGCCGAGTAGGGCGAACACGAGTGTCCGTGGCACGCCGGCCAGGGCGGCACGGCCGGAGTCGGCGACGACGGCGCGGATCAGCAGTATTCCGGCCACTGTCATCCCCACGGCGTGGGCTCCGCCAAGACCGGCCACGACCCGTTCCGGAGGCAGTTGCAGCGCGATCAGCACACCGCCGCCGGCGGCGATCAGCCAGCCCGTCGCGGTCGCGACCGCGGCAGCGCGGCTGCGATGCCGGGCGAACAGTGCGCGTCCGAGGTGTGCGACGAGCCCGTAGCCCAACAGACCCGGGGCGAACGCGACGAGCGCCCAAGCCATCCGTTCGGTCGGCACGTCGTCGGCCTGACTCAACGCGGCGAAGAACCGGGCGATCGGCCAGGCGGTGGCGATGAGTGCCGCCATTCCCGCGGCCGCCACGATCAGCACGGCGCGGGTCGTCTCGGCGAGAGTCGCCGAGTATCTGGCCCGGTCACTCTCAGCGTGCTCGGACAGTCGTGGGAACGTCGCTATCGCGATCGGTACCGCGAGTACGGCATGCGGCAGCAGGTAGACCAGCCAGCTGTTCACGTAGGTGACGAACCCGCCGTTGGGCGCCTCCTGGTTCGCCATCAACATCGCGACCACCATCGCGACCTGCTGCGCACCCAGCGTGGCGAGACCGGCGCCACCCAACGTCACGGCGCGACGCGCCACACCTTCGGGGAACCGCAAGGTCGGCGTCGCCCGGGTGATCTTGATCAGCATGGGTACGACCGACGTCGCCGCGAGCGCCACGATACCTAGCGTCGTGCCGCCGGCGAGAATCCACTCATCGGTGGCCGTCACCGTGCTCAAGTCGTCCCGGTCGCCGGCGAAGGTGGCCTGGAACAGGAGGAACGCGCAAACGACGACGATGGACGAGCTGATCGGTGCGAACGCGGCGGCGAGGAAGCGGCGGTGTGCCTGCAATACGCCCGCGCTGACGACGGCCAGCCCGTACAGCGGGATCTGCGGCAGGAAGATCAGAAGCATGCGGCGACCGACCTCGAGGCCCGCCGGGCCGCCCTCGCCACGCAGCATCAGTTCCATCACCGGCCCGGCCAGCACGACGCCGAGCAGTGCGACCGGAATCAGCAGCGCAAGCACCCAGCCCAGCAACGCGCCGGTGACGGCACGGACGTGGTCCTCATCACCGCGCATCGCCGCACCGGCCAGAAGGGGGACGACTATACTGGCCAGCGCTCCCCCGGCGACGATCTCGAACGCCACGTTCGGCAGCAGGTTCGCGGTCTGGTAGACCGAGCCGAGCGTCGTCTCACTGACCGTGCCCTGGAATACCAGCTGGCGGCCGAACCCGACGATTCGGGACAGGACGCTGATCGCGGCCACCAGGGCTGCGCCGCCGGCGATCCCGGCCGCGGCGCCGGCTGCGACCCGCCTCATCCGACCGGAGTGGTTCGATCACGTTCGGTAGGCGTAGCGACATCACACCATGCATGCAGCCATGGTGTGATGTCGCTACGCCTGCCGAACGTGATCAATCGGAGGCCTCGGGTGGGCGGCGGCCGAACTCGTCGAGCTCGCGCAGCAGCGGCGTGCGGGCGATCACCTGCGTGAAGCTGACCTTCTCGCTGGCCAGGGTCAGGCCGGTAACCGCGGCCAGGTGCACCAGCCGGGCGGCGCGTCCCTCACGCGCCACGAGGGCAAGACCAAGCACTGCACCGAGCGCGTTCGCACCCGCATCGCCGAGCATCGACTTCTCGGCGAGGTCGTCTGCAAGCAGTGCACCGGCGGCGCCGAGCCCGGCCGCGCCGACCGTGCCGGCCGGCCCGCCCAGCACGAGCGGCGCCTGCACGAGCCCGGCCTTGATCGCCCGGCCCGGTCGCAGGTCGAGCAGGTTCATCACGTTGGCGTGGCCGGCGATCGCGGCGCCGCCGATCAACGTGTCCAGCGTGTTCCGGCTCACCAGCGCCGAGCCGACGAGACCCGTCACACCGATCACGGCGATCTTCGCCGTCCCGCTGGTCACCTCGCCGCGCGCCAAGGCGCTCAGGTGCCCCTTCAGGCCCTTGTCGGACGAGGTGCCGGCAAGGTCGTCGTACAGGCCGACGGCCCCGACCGCGGCTGCGCTCAGCGCCCCCGCGGCACACACGCGCCGGGACGCGCCTGGTGCGAGCGCGGCGCCGGCGGCCGCTCCGGCCGCAGCGGCCGGACCGGCGGCGAGCGTCACGGTCTCACCGCGGTGGTTCGTCCGTTCCCAGCGGATCGCGCCGCCGGGCGGATCGTCGCCGATCTTGCGCATCACGGCCCGCGCCGTCACGGCACCGACCGCGGCTGCCACCGCCGTGCCGGCGAGCCGTCCCCACACACTCACGATGCTTCGCCCTCCCCTGTCGTAGCGCCGGCGCCCACTGCATCATCCTCGTCCGGGCCGCCTTCGTCCGCGCCGTCGGAGCTCTCACCGTCGGTTCCGCTGCCGTCTCCCTCACCAGTGCCATCCTCGCCGGTTTCGGCGTCGTCACCTTCGGGAGTCTCCTCGGCCGGCGGCTCCGGCTCGGGCAGTGGCGGAACCGGCGGACTCAGCGCACCAGCGGACTCGGTCAGCCCGTAGTGCCCCGAGCCGCCGCCGGCCCGCTCGGCTACGGCGTAGACGACGGCCACTTGCCCCGTCTTGAGCTCGACCGAGTCCACCGTCGAGACGTCGCCGTCGACACCCTCGCCCGACCTGATGAGGCCGATTACGTCGTGCCCGGCTGCCGTGTTGCGGTCACCGGCGACGACCACGCCTCGTGCCGCGTCATCCAGGATGTCGATCAATTGGATCATCCGGTCGAACCATTCCTCCGGTTCGCCCTCGGCCTCGCTCGCCTCGCCATCCTCGCCCTCGGCCGGCGGCTCGGCACGAGCCGTCGGCTCCGCGACCACGACGGCGACGTTCGCCTTCGCGGTGAGTTCACCCTCGACTTCGATGAAATCGGCTCCGGTGAAGCCCGCGACGATCGACTCGTCGACCACGAACTGCGACGGGTCTCCCGGCGCGCCTTCGACTCCCGCCGCCGGATCAACCGACACATCCTCGGGTCGCACCGAGGTCAGCACGGCGTCGGCCAGCACCGTCGCACCCCGCTGGTATCCGTTTGCCTCGGTATTGAGTTCCTTGGTCGTCAGTTCAACGGCCAACGCATCCAGCGCCGCCTCGGAATCCTGATCGGCCCACGAGCCGTCCACCTCCATGGTGCCGGTGACGGTCGCGCCCGAGCGCTCGAGCATGCCTCTGACGTTGCCGAGCCGGTCCCCGCCGACGCCCGGAAGGCCGATGACCAGCACACTCTGGCCGGCCAGCCGCCCGCTGACGAGCTGGTCGGCGACCAACTCGACGAACTCCTGCTGGTACTCCTGCGACATCTCGAACGCCAGGATCTGGCTCTGCAGCTCGCTGTTCTGTTCCCGCATGGACTCCAGCTGCGCGGGAAGGTTCTGCTGTACCCGTTCGCCGAGCGGGCCTGCGCCGAGCACAATGCCGACCGCCAAGGCAAAGAACACCGCGATGATTGAGACCAGGTGGTAACGAAAATCGATCACGTCAGATTATTCCCCGTAGCCAGAATTCGAATTGGTCCCACCACGACGCGATCACCTCACGGTATGCCTCACCGGTCGGCGTCACCCAGAGAGCGACCGTCACTGCAACCAGGCCAGCGACCACCAGCAGCACGACGGTCCACGCCGGGATCCGGCTCCGGTACAGCCGGCTCACGCCCTTGGCGTCGATCAGCTTGCCGCCCACCCGCAGTCTGGTCAGAAAGCTGCTGGCCATTCCGGCGCGACCCTTGTCGAGGAACTCGATCAGAGTGTAGTGCGTGCCGACCGCAACGATCAGTTCGGCACCCTTCTCGTCTGCCAGCAGGATCGCGACATCTTCACTCGTCCCGGTCGCGGGGAACGCGGTACCGGACAGCCCGAGCTTCTCGATGCGGTCGAGCCCGGGAGCACGACCGTCCCGATAGGCGTGCACGACCAACTCCGCCCCGCTCATGAGCGCCTTGTCCGTCACCGAGTCCATGTCGCCGACGATCACGTCCGGCTTCATGCCGACTTCGAGCAGCGCGTCCGCTCCGCCGTCCACACCGACCAGCAGCGGCCGGTACTCGCGGATGTACGAACGCAGCATCGCGAGGTCCTCTTTGTAGTGATACCCCCGGATGACAACGAGGACGTGGCGCCCGCGAAACGATGTGTCGACGTCGGGGACACCGACTCCGTCCAGCAGCAGATCCTTCTCGTTGCGCAGATACTCCAGTGTGTTCGCCGCGAACGCCTCGATCTGGGTGGAGAGCCCGGCCCGCGCCGCGTCGGTCAGATCCGATACGGACTCCATGGTGTGACGCTGGCCGTCGGCGATCGGCTCCTCCCCGCCCGCCAGGTACAGCGCCTTGCCATCGATCCGGACCTCGTCGCCCTCATTGACCTCGTCGAAGACGAACGGCCCGACCGAGTCGAGCAAGGGGATGTCCGCCTCGAGCAGGATCGCCGGCCCGAGGTTCGGATAGCGACCGCTGATGGACGTCCGGGCGTTGACGACCGCCGCCGGAGCGCACGCCACCAACGCCTCGGCACTCACCCGGTCGAGATCGACGTGATCGATGATCGCGATCTCGCCGGGCTGCAGGCGTTTCGTCAGGTTCTTGGTCCGCTTGTCGAGGCGGGCAACGCCGGATACGCCCGGGTTTGCCACTGCGCTCTTGCGGCCAAGTCGTGGGAGTTTCACTAGGTGAATCTTGCCACGGCGCCGTTTGCGCCGCCGCCCAGGGCATCACCACTCAGAATGATCACGTTAACCAAACACGATGCTGAGTGTTTCCCTGCTTTGCGCGTTCTACAGGCCACGTAAGGCCGGGAAATGCCAGCTTAACGTGATCATTCTTGGGTGGACTTGGCTTCGGCGGCCGTCGCGAGCAGCTCGATCGCGTGGGCCTTGGCCGTCGCCGACCCTTCGAGGCCGGCCAGCATGCGCGACAGCTCACCGATGCGGGCATCCGGATCCAGTGCCAGCACACCGCTCTTGGTGATCTTCCCGTCGTCGGTCTTCACAACCCGTAGGTGCCGGTCGGCGAACGCCGCCACCTGCGGCAGGTGCGTGACGACGAGAACCTGCGCGGTCCGCGCCAGCTTCGCCAACCGCCGTCCCACCTCGACGGCAGCAGCGCCGCCGACGCCCGCGTCCACCTCGTCGAACACGAACGTCGGCACCGGGTCCGCACCGGCGAACACGACCTCGATCGCCAGCATCAGGCGGGACAGTTCACCGCCGGACGCGCCGCGGTCGAGAGGACGGACGTCCGCCCCGGCATGCGCGGCGAACAGCAGCTCGACGTCGTCGATGCCGTCCGGGCCGAAGGCGACCGTGGTGTCGCCGAACTCCAGGCCCTCCGGATCCTCGCGCTGACCGACCCGCACCTCGACCCGGGCGTGCGGCATCGCGAGTGCGGTCAGCTCGGCACCGACCGCTTCAGCGAACCGCTTGCCGGCCTCCGACCGCGCGCGGCTGATGGTGCCGGCCAGCTCCGAGAGCTCGGCGCGCAGCCGCTCCCGCTCGGCGCGCAGCTCGGTTATCCGGTCGTCGTCACCCTCGAGCTCCAGGAGCCGGACGCTCGACTTCTCGGACCACTCGAGCACCTCGTCGATGGTCTCGCCGTACTTGCGGGTCAGGCCGGCCAAATCGGCGCGGCGTTGCTGTACTTCGCCGAGCCGGGCCGGGTCGACGTCGATCCGGTCCGCGTACGAAGCCAGGTCCGCCGCGAGGTCGGCCAGCAGGTACGACACCTCGGTGAGGCGCTGGTTCAGCTCGGAAAGCTCATTGTCGTGCCCGGCCTCGGCCTCGACGGCGTGCCGCGCCTGCCCGATCAGCGTCAGCACGTCCACCGGGTCGGCGCTCGTCTCCGGCGCGGCCAGGCGCTCGTGGGCGACCGACGCGGCGGTGCGGAGCGCGTCGGCGTTGGACAGCCGGCTCTCCTCATCACGCAGGGCCTCGTCCTCACCGGAGACCGGCTCCACTTCCTCGATCTCGGCAAGGCCGACGCGAAGCATCTCGGCTTCCTGGGCCCGTTCTCGGGCGCGCGTCGTCACCTCGGTGAGCTCGCTGTCGACCTCACGCAACCGCTCGTACGCCCGGCGGTAATCCTTCAGCGGCGTCGCGACGTCCGCACCGGCGTACCGGTCCAGCGCGAGCCGTTGCCGCGCCTTGTCCAGCAACCGCTGCTGGTCGCTCTGACCGTGCACCGCGATCAGGTCATCGGCCAACACTTTGAGCGTGCTGACCGGAACCGACCGGCCGCCCACATGAGCACGCGAGCGACCTTCTGATGAGACGGTTCGAGCGAGCACGACTTCACCGTCCTCGACCTCTCCCCCGGCTTCGGCCACCTGTTCGGCGACCCGCTCCGAGCTGCCCACGCGGACGCGACCCTCGACCACGGCCTTGTCCGCGCCGGAGCGGATCGAGCCGGGATCTCCCCGGCCGCCCATGAGCAGGCCGAGGCCGGTGAGAACCATCGTCTTGCCCGCACCGGTCTCGCCGGTGAGCACGGTGAGCCCGGGACCGAACTCGAGCTCGGCAGCCTCGATGACTCCCAGGCTTTGGATCCGGATGTCAGCGAGCACGTCCGAAATCCTACGCGTTCTCCTTGCCCGGAAGGGATCGCGACCCGCGCCACCCTTCGACCGGAAGTTCGAATTTGGCGACGAGCCGGTCGGTGAACGGCGCCCGGTGCAGCCTGGCCAGGCGGACCGGCTGAGCACCCTTGCGGACCTCTACCCGGGCGCCTGGCGGCAAGTCGACGGTGCGGCGGCCGTCGCACCACAGCACGCCGCCGGCGGTCCGCGGCTGCGCGGTGACGGCCAGCTCCGACGTCGGCGCCACCACGAGCGGACGGGCGAAAAGCGCATGAGCGCTGATCGGGACCACCAGAAGCGCCTCGACCTCCGGCCACACCACCGGACCACCGGCGCTGAACGCGTATGCGGTCGAGCCGGTGGGTGTCGCCATGACCACGCCGTCGCAGCCCCACCGCGACAACGCCCGGCCGTCGACCTCGGCGACGAGGTCGACCATGCGCTCGCGACTCGCCTTCTCGACGCTCGCCTCGTTGAGCGCCCATCCCGACGCGATCAATTCGCCGTCCGAGCGCACGACGACGTCGACGGTCATCCGCTCTTCGATCTCGTAGTCACGATCGACGACGCGGCCCACCGTGTAGGTGAGCGCGTCGCGCTCGGCCTCGGCCAGGAAGCCGATATGCCCGAGGTTGACGCCAAGTATCGGGACTCCCGACGGACGGGCCAACTCCGCGCCGCGCAGGATCGTGCCGTCGCCGCCGAGCACGATCACGAGCTCACAGCCGTCCGCCGCGTCCTGCCCGAACTGGACCGGTGTGGTTCCGGTGGCGTGCAGATCGTCGGCTTCCCCGGAGAGCGTGCGCACCGTCAGACCCGCTTTGATGAGCAGCTCGGCCGCTTCGCGCCCGGCCTGGAGCGCGTCCGGCCGGCCGGTGTGCGTGACGAGCAGCACTGTCCGGATCTCATTCACTGCGGTCCCTCCTTGACAGCGCGGTGGACGGCGTCCCGGTCGGGCGGCGGCGCGCCGAAAGCCAGCCACAGGAAATATTCCACGTTCCCGGACGGCCCTGGCAACGGGCTCGCCACCACTCCCGCCACGCCGAGGCCGAGTTCGGCGGCGGTGCCGGCGACCTCCATCACGGCTTCAACGCGCAAGCCGGGGTCGCGGACGACTCCTCCCTTGCCGACGTTCTCCCTGCCTACCTCGAACTGCGGCTTGACCATGAGAACCAGATCGGCCCCGGGCGTCGCGCAGGCGGCGAATGCCGGAAGAACGAGCCGCAGCGAGATGAACGACAGGTCCGCGACGATGAGATCCACCGCTCCGCCGATACGATCCGGCGTGAGCTCACGAACATTCGTGCGGTCCAGGACGGTAACCCGGTCGTCGGTCCGCAGCGACCAGGCCAGCTGCCCGTAGCCGACGTCGACGGCCACGACGTGCGCGGCGCCGGCTCGCAGTAGTACGTCGGTGAACCCGCCGGTCGACGCGCCGGCGTCCAGGCACCGCCGTCCAGCCACCGTCAGACCGTCGGCGCTGAACACGTCAAGGGCGCCACGCAGCTTGTGCCCGCCGCGCGAGACGTATTGGTCGGTATCAAGTTCGGTCACGACGATCGCGTCGCCCGGCGCCACCGCCGTCGCCGCCTTGGTGGCCGGCCGACCCGAGACGGTGACGCGGCCATCCTGGATCAGCTCGGCAGCCGCGTCCCGGGAGCGTGCCAGCCCGCGCCGGACGAGTTCGGCGTCCAGCCGCCGCCGCCCAGGCACGCGGCCTAGCCCGCTTCCTCGGCGAGCGTGTCCTGGAGTGCGCGGTGAACGTCCTCGACCACACCGGCGTGTTCGGTCACTTCGAGCCGATCCAGCTCCGCGAGCCGGGTGAGCGCCTCGTCCACGCGGTCATCCCCGGTGGACGGGGTGTTCTCCGTCGGGTCGAGCGGCCTGTCCTCCGCGGCCGACGGCACGGCTGCCTCGTGTTCGGCAAGATCTGGCTGATCGTCGAGCCGTTCGTGCTCGGTCGGCTCGGAGTCGGGCTCGCCAACCGGCCGGTCGCCGGGCCCTCCGTCGTGCTCATTCATAGTCACTCACGTTAGTCTCATCTGGTGGACGAACGGGTCGACGCGCGCGCGTCAGCTACACCCTGGCTCGAGCTGGCGCCGTTCCGAGCGCTGCGCTACAACCCCGGTGCGGTTCCGGACCTCGGTGCGGTCACCTGCCCACCGTACGACGTGATCAACGCACATGGCGTCGAGACGTTCGAAGCGGCGGACCCGCACAACATCGTCCGGCTCATTCTGCCCCGCCCCATCGACGATACCGACAAGTACGAGCGGGCCGCCGCCGACCTTCGGGCATGGCGGGCTGCGGGCGTGTTCGAACGCGACGACGAGCCCGGCCTCTACGTGTACGAGCTGACCCACGGCGACCACGTCACCGCGGGGCTCGTCGGCGCGGTGTCGGTGCACGACGTCGCGGACCGCCGTGTGTTGCCGCACGAGGATGTGTTCGCAGGCGCGGTCGTCGATCGGACGTCCCTGATGCTCGCAACGCAGGCCCAGCTCGAACCGATCCTGTTGACCTACGACGGCGATGGCGCCGCCAGCGACGTCGTCGACGACACGCTCCAGACCGCGCCGCTGCTCGAGGTCGCCACCGCCGACGGGGCGCTGCACCGGCTCTGGCGGATCACCGACCCTGGCGTCCTGGCGACCGTTCAAGCAGATCTCGCCGAGCGCCAGGCGCTCATCGCCGACGGCCACCATCGTTATGCCGCCTACCGGGCGCTCCGCGACCACCCGGCGGCCCCGGACGGCGCTGGACACGGCTTGGCGATGCTGGTCGACGCGCGCCGGCACCCGCTACGGCTCGGCGCGATCCACCGATCGGTCGGCGACCTGGGCTGGGACGACGCGCTCGCGGCCGCTCGCGGCGGCTTCGCAGAGGTGAGCCCGGCCTCGCTGGACGACTTCGGAGGTGGCGCTCCCGGCTGGCCGCGCCTTGTACTCAGTGACGGTGAGCGGCACGTCGTCCTGTCCGAGCCGGACGCCGCGCTCGTCGCGGCGAGCATGCCGTCCCAGGCTTCAGACGAGTGGCGACGACTGGCCGCCAGCCTGCTGTGCGAGTTCGTCCTGGCGAAGCTCCTCGGTGTGCCGGATACGGACCCGCGCGTCGCGTACCACCACTCGCGGGACGATGCGATCCGGCGTGCTCAGGAGACCGGCGGTGTAGCGCTGCTCCTACCGAGTGCCGCGCTGTCGGACGTGCTGACCCTCGCCGCACGTGGCGAACGCATGCCGCGCAAGTCGACGTCGTTCGGCCCCAAACCGCGCACCGGCCTGCTGATCCGCCTGCTCGACGAATGACCACGTTAAGCACCTGAATCCCAGCCATACCTGCCTGGTATGCATGCCAAAGCAGGCACAGCGCACGCATCGTCGTCAACCCGACTCGGCCGCGGGCTCGCCGTACGGATCCGGGCGGTGGAGTAGCACGACGTCGGCCAGCTCCACCTCGTACTTGCTGCGCAGCCCGCCATTGCCCTGCCAGAACCGGTGCCGTAGTGCCCCACTGGCCGCGACGACGTCGTTCGGGCGCCATTCGGCGACGACATCCTTCACCGACGACGTCCGCGCCACCAGCTCCAGGGTGTCGACGCTCTGGCGCCCACGCCGGATCAAGGTCAGCGGTGGACGCTTCACCACGAGCCACAGGCTGACGACGGTGTCGCCGCTCGGCAGCCGGTGGACGACGGGATCACGCGTCACGCGTCCCACCAGGTGGACTTCGTTGCGGTGCTCGTGAGGGTTGGACATGGTGCGGGCCCTTTCGCGCCAGAGGTGTACGGACCTGCTCACTATGTGGAGCACTGACCGAACGGCGCGCCATGTGCCGAACCATCTGTGGATAACTCAGCCGTTTGCCTCACGGTGTCAGAATCCACGTGCACGACATCGGCAGGACCTGTCAGTGCCCGTCGGCAGAATGCTCGTGTGATGCACTGTGGCTGACCTCAAGAACCACATCTCGCCGGAACTTGCCGGGCAGCTCGTCAAGGAGCTCCGGTACGCCTGGCCGGCCTTCGACGGCGAGCGGTTTACCACCGGGCTCGACGCCGAGCTGCAGCCGCTCGAGCTCATGGACCGCGTCGGCCTGCTCGCGGACCGCCTCTCCGAGGTGCTGCCTGCCGAGTTCACCGACGGGGCAGGGGTGCTGTGGCGAGCCCTCGAGTCGGATACGTTCACCGATTGGATGATCCTGCCGTGCAGCCGGTACGTCTCTGATGCCGGGCTCGCGAATCCGGACGTGGCATTGCCGCTACTGGCCGGGATGACGCCGCGCTGGTCGAGCGAGTTCGCCGTCCGCCCGTTCATCGAGCACCACCCGGACGTCGCCTACGCCCACTTCCACCGCTGGATGTCCGATTCGGATGAGCACGTGCGCCGGCTCGTTTCGGAGGGGACGCGGCCCCGGTTGCCGTGGGCGTCGCGGCTTCGTGCGCTGATGGACGACCCGAGCCCCAACATCGAGTTGCTCGACCACCTCGCCGGCGACCCGTCGGAGTATGTCCGCAGATCCGTGGCCAACCACCTCAATGACATCTCGAAGGATCATCCTGACCTGGTTGTGGAGATCGCTCGTCGCTGGAACGATCTCGGGCACGCCTGGGTGGTCCGGCACGGCCTGCGGTCACTGGTCAAAGCGGGCGACCCCGACGCGATGGCACTGCTCGGTGTGGCCACCCACGCCCGCATCCGGCTGGCGGACCTGCGCGTTGACCCCGAGACCGTCACGATCGGAGGCGAGATCACCCTGGCGTTCGTTCTCGAACTCGAGGACGCCGCCCCGGTCGAGGCGATCGTCGACTACCGCGTGCACTACGCCGGAGCGAACGGGACGCGCCGCCGCCCAAGGGTCTTCAAGCTCGCCCGCCGTATGCTCGAGCCCGGCACGCCGGAGATGTTCAGCCGCCGGCACGCCTTGAAGCCGGTTTCGATCCGACGCATCTACCCGGGCCGGCACACGGTCGACGTCTGGGTCAACGGCACGGTGCTCGGCAGCGTCGATCTGACCGTCCTGCCAATGGCCGAGTGAAAACTTCGTCCAGAAGCCGTAGATTGCAGATCAGGTGCGCGATCATCGAGACGGAGGTCTGCTGTGAACCAACGGAGCACACCGCCGCAGGGAACGACCATGTTCGATACCGACTCGGCACTGCGCGCCATCGACATCTACCTCGAAGCCTGGAACGAACCCGACTCGGACGAGCGAGCGCGGTTGCTCGCCAAAGTGATGGCCGACGACGGCGGCTACAGCGACCCGAGCAAGCAGGTGGGCGACCGCGCCGGCATCGTCGAATACATCGGTGAAGTCCTCAGCGCGTACCCGGGCGCACGTATCGTTCGTACCAGTGACGTTGACATGCATCACCAGTTCGGCCGGTTCACCTGGCGGCTGGTCCGGTCCGATGGAACTTCGCTGCAGGACAGCGTCGACTTTGTTGAGTTCACCGAGGACGGCCGAATCCATAGAATGACGGGGTTCTTCGGACTTCAGAAGCCGGACGATGCGCCCTGAACAGTCACGGCCTACTACGACCCTGAGGCACTGAGCTCAGCTGCGCGCTCAGCGGCGTCGGTCAAGCCGTCAACGTCCGCGTCGGCCGCGCGTCCGAACCAGCGCTCAGCGTCGGCCCTGCGCCCGGCCGCTTCGAGGGCATCAGCGTAGGCGTACCTGAGCCGCGCCACCCACTCGTCGGACGACGTGCTACGTAGCTCGGGCACCTGGAGCGAGACCACGGCAGCGTCGATCTCGCCCAAGTCGCGGCGCGCTCCCGCCGCCACGATGAGCATCTCGATACGCTCGCTCTTGTCGAGCCGATCGACGCCCGGGTCGCTCGCCAGTTCGAGCGCACGCCGCGGACGGCCGAGGCCCCGCTCGCAGTCCGCCATCATCGGCAAGTACGCGTCCGATCCGGTGATGCGCCGCGCTGCACGAAGCTCGGCCAGTGCCTCGGCGTACTTGCCCGCCGCGTAGGCCGCCACGCCCACGACCTCGCGGACGACGCCGATCCTTGCGGTGCGCCGACGTGCCGCCAGGGCGTGTTCGTAGGCC
>DASUTB010000121.1:0-6469 GCA_036374835.1 Jiangellaceae bacterium
GGCGAATGCCGAGTTCGATCTGGTGCAGGTCCCGGCACGCTGAGACCGTCTCACAGCTCCACACCAGCGGTCCCGCCGAGCTGTACGGACCTGGGCGCCTGGTGCTACCAGCGCCGAGGACGGACGCGAATGCCACGTCCATCGGTTCTCGTTGGGTAGCTGTCCGGCGCGAGGCAACCGCCGAGCCGCTGACTCCACACTGCTCGCACGCACGCTAGCAGGTGATCATTTGTTGGCGGGCACGCCGCGTCCAGCGAGCCTGGGCTCTTGGCCTGAGTTGGGCCAATCAGTGTGGCGGCTCAGCGCATTCCAGCCCGGCGGAGGCGTTCATCGGCTTCGTCTTGGGTCAAGGCGGTGACTGGCTGTCCGGCGGCGTGCTCCTGCTTGGCGTCGAAGGCCCTCGTCCAGACGCCTGCGGCCCAGCAGCGCTGTAGCTGTTCGGGACTGAACGGCCGTCCGCGGGCGGTGGCGTAGGCATCGAGGAACTCGCTGGTCTCGGTCACGGTGGGCAGCGCCGGGTAGAGGTAAATGGCTGCAGCCAGTCCGGCGATGACCGCTTCGCTGTCGGCGATCAGGCTGTCCCAGTCGTAGGCCACCAGCAGCCGGTTGCCGTGCCAGCGCAGATTGTCCGTTATCCAGTCACTGTGCCCGATCACCGCCTGGTCCTGTCCGTCCCGTAGCTTGTGCCGAGCGGCCTGGCCCGCCGCATCGATCCAGCCTGGCCCATCCACCTGGTTCAGGTCCACCTCCAGGTCCTCGGGCCATGGCCACAGCCCGCCCTGGCTGTGGTTCCATGCTGCCCATGCTGGCGCGGGCGCTAGCGACGGCACTTGCTCGAGTGGCGGAGCCAGGTCCACCAGTTGCGCAAGCGCTGCGGCAAACGGCTCGGCGGTGCGGCCAGCCTCGGGCAGCAGAACCCCACCTGTGACGTGGCTCTCGGCGGTCGCTTCATACTCACCGAGCGGTGCCGGGCCGGCCAGTGGCCGCGGGCAGGGATACCCGGAATCGAACAAGAGGCGCTGCACCACGGTGCAGGCAGTGATCCGCGGCGCGGCCGGGCGGACCCGCACCACGACCTCGCGCCCGTCGGCGAGCCGCGTTCCGATGACCCGGGTAAGGTGACCCGTTCGGAACAGCTCGCTTTCGGCCGGACTGCCCAGATGCAGCTCGCACCACGTGGCCAGGCTCGCCGCATCGACCGCAGGCAGTTCGAATGCCATCAGGCCACGTCCGCGGGGACGGCGACGACCATCACGAGCCGGCCATCGTCCAGCCTGAAGGTCTGGGTTTCACCGACCGCAAGGGAAACAAGTTCGAACCGAACGGACACCGGGATCTCCCATCGCTCCTGCCTTCCCGGCCGTGGCACTCGGGAAGGCCGTCAAGGGCGCCGGAGATATTCGACCATCCCAATCCGGTCGTGTCGACTGGACAACATGGCTCGAAACTGCTCAGTGCAGAGCGAATAGCGTGTGACCCATGTGGATTCGTGATGCCGAACCGAGCGACTGGCCGGCTATCTGGGCGCTCGCCCGTCCGATCGTCGCCGCCGGTGAGACGTACCCGTGGCCGCGTGACACATCCGAGGAGTGGGTGCGCTCGTATTGGATGGACAAGGTGTCGCCCGGGTCGGTCCTGGTGGCCGAGGTGGACGGGCAGGTGGCCGGCACCGTCGAGATTCACCCCAACCTGCCCGGCCAGGGCTCGCATGTGGCCAACGCGGGGTTCATGGTGGACCCGGCGTTCCAGGGCCGTGGCGTGGGCCGGGCGCTCGGCGAGGCGGCGCTCGACCGGGCCGCCAGGGACGGCTTCCACGCGATGCAGTTCAACGCCGTCGTTGAAACCAACACCCAGGCCGTGAAGCTCTGGCACGCGCTGGGTTTCGAGACCCTTGCGGTTGTCCCCGACGCATTCAACCACCCCGTCCACGGGCTCGTCGGTCTGCACATCATGTACAAGCGCCTGTCGTAGTGAGCCGCGAGCGTCAGCGGGATGGCACCGCGGCACAGTAACGGAGTGATCTCACTTGAGCCGGCCAGGAAATTGCGAGCGGCCGGTGGCCGCTGGGAGCCGGCCACGGTGCCAGGTTCGCTGCCTGATGAAGATCGTTGTCCAGGGCACTTCGTGTTCGCCGGGCTATTGATCATCACGTTTTCCCTGCTCGCTGCAGGAGTCTTGCAGCTCTCGTCAGCCTGAACAATCCCACCCAATCCGATAAATGAATACGGATCAATCGGTGCCCCGCACTCTTGGATTCGTCCGGGGGCTGTGGTAGGCAAGGGGCGATCAAGTAGCAATGGCGCTTCTTTGTCGAGGGGTGGGGGACCCATGGATCGACCGGCGTTTCTGGAATCGGGGGAGCAGGCACGGCTGATCCCGGTGGCGGCTGACAGCGGCAAGGAGGTGCGGGCCGCGTCGATTCTCATGGCTGCGCTCTCGGCGGTGCCGCCATTTGCCCAGGTGATGCTCGGACCGCTGGGCCAACGACTCGGAAAAGCGGGCACGTCTCGACTGCTATACCGAGGTGGTTCTGGCAGCTGGTCTCAGCGACGCCGGGAAGATCCGCCCGGACGGATTGATGGTACTCGACGGTGGGCGTGGCCGTGAGTGGCGCTGTCTGGTCGAGGCAAAGATCGGCCGTGCGGCGGTCGACCAGGAGCAGCTCACCACATATCTGGCACTTGCCCGCAAATGCGGGATCGATGGTGTGCTCACGGTGTCCAATCAGTTCGTGGCGTTGCCGACCCATTCGCCGGTCAAGATCGCCAAGAGTGCGAGCCGAGGTGTCCAGACGTATCACTGGTCCTGGATCTCGGTGCTGACCAATGCCGAGTTGCTGCTGGGTGAGGACAGCTTCGATCATCCCGAGCAGCGCTACCTCCTGTCGGAGGTGGTGCGCTACTTCGCGCACCCGAGCGTTTCCGTAGCGACGTTCGATCGGATGAACCCCGAATGGAAGGAACTCAACTCCAAGGTCCAAGCCGGTGTCCGGTTGGCGAAGTCGGCTCCGGAGGTGGAGGCGAGCGTCGCCGCCTGGCATCAGGAGTGCCGCGATCTGAGCCTCCTGATGAGCCGTACGCTGAACCGGCCAGTGCGCCAGCGCCTCTCCCGTGCGCACGCGGAGGAGCCCTTCGCGCGGGTTAAGGATGAGAGCGAGCATTTGGTGAGCAAGCACGAACTGCGCTCCGTCCTGGAGGTTCCGGACGCCGCGGCTCCGCTGGTGGTCACGGCGGATCTACAACGGCGTTGTATCTCTGTCTCGGCTTCGCTCACAGCTCCCCAGGACAAACAACGTGCGTCGAGCCGGATCAACTGGTTGCTGCGTCAGCTTGTCAAGTCGGACCCTGCTGAACTCCATGTCCGCGCACACTGGCCCGGCCGGGCGCCGGACACCCAGGCGCCGTTGGCCGCCCTGCGCGAGAATCCCGGCCTGCTGGAGCCGGAGAACCGCTCGCTGGTGCCGACCCAATTCGACGTGCTGCTGATTTCGGACATCGCGGGCCGATTCGCGGGAACGAAGACCTTCATCGAACTCCTTGAAGACGTCGTCCCACGGTTCTACGAGCAGGTGGGCCAGCATCTACGGGCATACGTTGCCCCGCCGCCGAAGCCTCGGCCCGCCGTGCCTGAGGAGGATGGCGAGCAGGCGCCGGTGACGCCTGCTGGATGAGGTGCTCGTCAGCAACATCTGCTCGAACCCGATGTCGGCTCGTGCTCGCTGTGGCGACCGGACGAGGACAAGCTACTCTGATCGAGAAGCGCCGCAGTTCCGTGGAGTCGGACGCATACCCTGATAGGCGATGCCGGCCTGGCTATGTGGTGAGGTCCGTCAGAATGAACCTCAAGCGCGTGGCTTGACGTTTACAACCAAGTCGGCGTCGAGCGCGTCGGCGAGTCGACTTAGCACTGGCAGGGTTGGCATGGTGCCGCCGGCTTCGAAGCGTGCTACCGCGGATTGGGTCATGTCGCAGCGGTGCCCGAGTTCACTCTGGCTCCACCCGTGCTGCTCGCGGAGTTGGCGGACCGCGCGGCCGAGTTCGTAAGCGAGCGCGGTCGCGGCATAGGACTCTTGAGCGTCGGGCTCGCGCATCCGGCGATCGCGTAGCGTTGCCCAGTCAGCGCGCTTAACCATTGCTGTCCTCCTCGACCGTGTGCGCCGTCTCGATGCACCGCTTCAGCGCACGTCTCGCCCGTGCGATCTCTCGCCGTTCCCGCATTCGCGTCTTTGCGAATACGGTGAGCAGGATGATCCGCCGTCCCGGTGCAATCCAGTACGTAACGCGTACTGCTCGTTGCTCCAGGTGGAAGCGGAGTTCTCGGAGCTTGCCGTCGAGCTGCCGCGTGTACGGCTCGCCAAGCAGCGGCCCGTTCGCCGCCAAGAGGTCGACGTAGAACGCTGTTGCCGCGAACTTCTCGGTCGGCAGAGCCTCCAGCCAGTCCCGGACCTCCGGTTCCAACTCCACGCTACCCCAATCCATAGCGTAGATGCTATGGAAGTGCACTGACAGTTCGGCGTACGCGCTGGGTTTCGAGATCCGCGGTTGTCTCTGAGGGCTTCCGGCGTCCCGTTCACGGGCTCGTCGGCCTGCGCATCATGCATACGCGCCGCTGAGCCGCTCGGCTGCGCTGCTGAACTCGGCGGCGAACTGGAGGACGGCGATCCATCGAGTCGGAATGGCGTCAACTCCGTCCCGTGCACCGAGCAGTCCGCCCGCGATCGCGCCGTTGGTGTCGGTGTCGTTGCCCAGCCGGATGACATCGACGAGAACGTTGGGGAAGCTGCGCCGGTCGAGAGCAGCGGCGACGGCCAGGGTGAGCGAATCGAGGACATAGCCGGCACCGCCGTCGGGCAGCGGTATTTCCCCGGTCGCGGCCATGAGACGCAGGTCTAGCTCTTGCCCGTGCTGAATCGCCGCAGCGACGTCGGCAGAGCCCAGCTCGGCTGCGGTCTCCCGGCCCGCGTGGACGGCATCAGCCGGCACGGCACCGCCGAGCAGCGTGGCGGCGATCTCGTTGTAAACGGCGCACGCGGCGGTACACCGCGGATCGTCATGGGTAATGGCGGAGATCTCGATGGACTCCCGAATGCGACGCTCCCGGTCGTGCACGGCGAGCGCGGTCGGGATGCACCGCATGAGCGAGCCGTTGCCGGCGCGGCCGATTCCTGCACCGGCGGCGCGGGGATCGCGGGTGGAGCGGTAACGCTCGAGGCCGGAGCTGGTCGCGGCTCCGATGTCGCGAGGACGTTGCCCGGCGACCCGTCCGGGCCACTGTCCGTCCAGCCAGTCGAGCATCGCATCGGCAGCGACCGCGACGACGTCATCGCCGGGTTCGAGGTATGCGAGCAGCACTGCGCGTGTTAGGTCGGTGTCGTCCGTGGCGTGCCCGGCTGGCCAGTCGAACGGGCCGCCACCGACGATGTCCGTCAGACCGTCCGGGTAGAGATCTCTGATCCTCGACCACGAATGGAACTCCAGGGTGGCTCCGAGTGCATCGCCGGCGTGGACACCGAGCAGTGCGCCCGCCGTGCGGTCGGCACGGGATGGAGCGTCGCGGCCGTTCATCAGACCCGCAGATCAGGCTGCATGATCATTTGGTCGGGCAACTGCGTACATCTGAATCCACGACTGATTCTCCTGTCGCCGTGAGCGAGCTAGGGCCAGGACTTCCATGATCCGGTGCAGTTACTGCTCATATAAGTCAGTAAGTGCACCGGATCATGGAGAGTCGCTTGGCTGAGCCTGCCGGACGGGGTCGGGTGCGGTGACTTCCTCATGGACGCTGACCTCGGCCGTCGGCGGCTCGGGCTCAATGCCGAGCCGGTCGAGCAGGTCCCAGAGCTCTTCGAGTGCAGCGGCGGGGTCTCTGAAGAACTGGCTGCCGCGTACGCGCCAGAAGGTCCATCCAAGACGTTCGAGCTCGCGCTGGCGGACGATGTCGTCGGCCTCGCCGCCGGCGTCGTGGAACTCGTCGCCGTCGCACTCGATGGCCAGGCGGTCGGTGCCTCCCATGACGACGAGGTCGATGCGGTATCGGCCGGCAGGGTACTGGGGCAGGACGCGGTAGCCGCGTGCGGTGATCGCCAGGTAGACGCGCTGCTCGAAGATGTTGTCGAACGCGGGATGCAGGACGTCCGGCCGCACCTCGCCGAGATCGGGATCCTGGTCGAGTCCGGGCTGGGCGAGGTACTCGAGGTACTGGCGACGCACGTCGCCGCCGGACAGTTGGTCCGGCCGGACGCTGTGGAACACCCAGACCTGGTCCCGAGCCCGGCTCGCGGCGACGTTGATCCGCTGTTGGTCGGAGCGCTTGGACAGGACGCCGATGCGGCGCGGGCCGTCGTCCCCTTCGAGGGACGTGACGAGGCCGAGGAAGATCACGTCGCGCTCGTCACCCTGGAACGCTTCGGGCCGGTCGACCCGAAGTGAGCGGTTCTCCATCTCGATCGGCCCCAGGCGGTCGAGCAGCA
>DASUTB010000122.1:0-2739 GCA_036374835.1 Jiangellaceae bacterium
TCCTCGAGGCGGCCATCCGCTGGCGCAAGCAGCAGTAGCCGTCGAGGCGAACGCCCTGGACGTGTGCTGCCTGGTAGCCGGGTGACAGGTCGCGCCTGGCGGCGGCCGAAGCCCTCGGCACCACTGCCGGAACGCCCGGCCGGTGGTGGCTCGGTGGCCGGTGGACGGCGCTGCACGACCGTCGCCGGGTCCGCGACAACGGCTGAACCGCTCCGCCCAGCCCGAACTTCATGGTCTTCGCGAAGCCGGGCGCGCTGAGTATCGCGTTGCGGCGCACCGTCGTACACTCGGATGCTGGTGTCCACAAGAGGCACCAGCCGACAGCGCGGGCAATGGCTCTTCGGGTGGTGGTGCGGCCACGCCCGGCCGGTCGTTCCGCGGTGCTGGCAACGCACATCTTGATCGCACCGGTGAGGCACCGTGATCCGATTCGACAACGTCAACAAGGTCTACCCGAACCAGGCGACCTCGGCGCTGCACGACGTCACTCTGGAGATCGACAAGGGTGAGTTCGTGTTCCTCGTCGGTCCATCGGGCTCGGGGAAGTCGACGTTCCTGCGGCTCGCGCTGAAGGAGGAGCGGCCGTCGTCCGGACGGATCCGCGTCGCCGGCAAGGACCTGCACCGGCTGTCGAACTGGAAGGTGCCCCAACTGCGCCGCCGCATCGGCGCGGTGTTCCAGGACTTCCGGTTGCTGCCGAACAAGACCGTTTTCGAGAACGTCGCGTTCGCGTTGCAGGTGATCGGCAAGCCGCGCCGGCAGATCAAGCGCGACGTCCCGGCCGTGCTCGACCTCGTCGGCCTCGCCGGCAAGGAGGACCGGTATCCGGATCAGATATCCGGCGGTGAGCAGCAGCGTGTCGCGGTCGCGCGGGCGTTCGTCAACCGGCCGCTGCTGCTGCTCGCGGACGAGCCCACCGGAAACCTCGACCCGACCACGAGCGTCGGCATCATGAAGCTGCTGGACCGGATCAACCGCACGGGGACGACCGTCGTCATGGCCACACACGACCAGTCGATCGTCGACCAGATGCGCAAGCGCGTCATCGAACTCGATCGCGGCTATCTCGTACGTGACCAATCCCGCGGCGTCTACGGCTACGGCCGTTGAACAGGTAAGGACTATCGGCACCACTGATGCGATTCCAATACGTACTCTCCGAGATCAGCGCCGGCCTTCGCCGGAACCTCACGATGACGCTGGCGGTCGTGCTGACCGTCGCGATTTCGATGACCTTCCTCGGCACCGGCCTGCTCATGCGCGCGCAGGCCGACACCATGAAGGACTTCTGGTACGACAAGGTCGAGATCTCGGTGTTCATGTGCAACGAGTACGAGACGGCCGTCGGCTGCGCCGACGGCGAGGTCACCGCGGATCAGAAGGACCAGATCAAGCAGACGCTCGAGACGCATCCCGAGGTGCGCACCGTCTTCGAGGAGTCCCAGGAGGAGGCGTACGAGCACCTCAAGCAACTGGACGAAGGGCTCGCGGAGAGCACGACGCCGGACCATCTGCAGGAGTCGTTCCGGGTAGCCCTGGAGAATCCGGAGCAGTTCGAGGGTGTGGTGTCCGCGGTGAGCGGACTTCCCGGCGTCGCACAGGTCATCGACCAGCGCGAGATCCTGGAGCAGGTCTTCGACGTGCTCGGCACGATCCAGACCAGCGCCGTCGTGGTGGCCGTCATTCTGGTTGTCGCCGCGGTGCTGTTGATCACCAATACGATCCGGCTGGCCGCCTACAACCGCCGCCGGGAGACCGCGATCATGCGGTTGGTCGGTGCGTCCAACTTCTATATCCAGCTGCCGTTCATCCTCGAGGCGGCCGTGGCCGGCCTGATCGGAGCGATACTCGCGTGCGGCGGCGTCGTGCTGACCAAGGCGTGGGTCATCGACACCAAGCTCGAGCCGTTGCGGTTCGTCGAGACCTGGGTCACCTGGAGCGAGACGCTGGCGATCCTGCCGGTGCTGCTGATCGTTGGTATCGCATTGTCCGCGATGTCGGCGATGATTACCTTGCGCCGCTACCTACGCGTGTAGCTATTTTTCGGCTGCCTCCTACACCTTTCCGTGATACGGGTGTACTCTCGTGCTCATCACCGGTACGGGGGTGACTTTTGTGGTCGATGTTGCCAGAGTGACTAAAGTGACGACCGCCGCTCGCATTAGCCTGCCTGTGTGCGCACTTCTGGCCGTGGTCGCGGCGCTGCTCGTCCCCGCCGGCCCGCTCGCCGCAGCCGGCGATCTCGAGGACAAGCGTGATCGCGTCGAGGAGGAGCTCGACGATGTGCGTGACGATCTGAACCAGTCGACCAAGGCGCTCGACGAGGCGACCGAAGCCTACGAAAAGGCCGAGGCGCAGCTACCGTCCGCGGAAGAGGCCCTCGCGCAGGCCGAAGCCGAGCGTGCCGCGGCCCAGGACGAACTGGCGCAGGCCGAAGGTGAGCTGGCCGCGGCGAAGGCGGAGGACGCCCGTGCTGCCGAGCGGCTTGCCGAGGCCGAGCAGCAGGTTCGCGCCCAGCTGGCAAAGATCGATGCCTTGAACCTCGAGATCGAGGGTCAGGAAGGCGACATGGCGAGGCTCGCCAGCGCGGCCTACCGGCGTGGGAGCGTCGGCCGGCTGCAGGAAGTCGCGACGGTGATCACCGCACCGAACATGAACGAGCTCACCAGCAGGGTGGGCTACACCCGGTCGATCATGAACGCGGACGAGGTCGAGCTGACCGAGATGCAGACGACCCGC
>DASUTB010000123.1:0-17255 GCA_036374835.1 Jiangellaceae bacterium
CACCGTCGGCTACGGCGACATCCATGCCGTCGGGCAGCTGGCCCGGGCGGTGAACATGGTCCAGGTCTTCTTCAACATCGTCGTCATCGGGGCGCTGCTCGCCGTCGCCGCCCCCGGCATCGCGCAGCGGGTCATGCGCAAAGCCAATGAGAAGGACGGTGTCCCTGATGAGTAACCCGCGGACCGACCCGGAGCCCAATACGAGCTGATGAAATCGGCCATCTGCGTAGGGGCACAGCACTAAGAATCTTCGCCTTGGATGACGGCGGCGGGGCAGCGGCGGTGCGGCGCGCCGATACTGGAGTTGTCGGATTCGCGGGCTATGGTGAGGCCAGATGAGACGATCTGCGCACACGCGCGGAAGGAGCAGCAGACCTGTGACCGCCCAACCGGCCGAGTTGACGCTGTCTGACACGAGCCCGCAGGACTACACGGCTCGGCACCTGTCGGTGCTCGAAGGGTTGGAGGCGGTCCGCAAACGGCCGGGCATGTACATCGGGTCGACCGACTCGCGCGGCTTCATGCACTGTGTCTGGGAGATTATCGACAACGCGGTCGACGAGGCGCTCAACGGCTACTGCCAGCGCGTCGAGGTGATCCTGCGGGCCGACAGCTCGGTCGAAGTACGCGACGACGGCCGCGGCATCCCGGTGGACATCCACCAGCGCTCCGGGCTCAGCGGCGTCGAGGTCGTGTTCACCAAACTGCACGCCGGCGGCAAGTTCGGCGGCGCCTCGTACGCGGCCACCGGCGGCTTGCACGGCGTCGGGGCCAGCGTCGTCAATGCCCTCTCCTCCCGGCTGGACGTCGAGGTCGACCGCGACGGCAAGGTGCACGCCATGTCGTTCCGCCGCGGCGAGCCCGGCATCTTCGCAGGCGAAGGACCGGACGCGCCGTTCGAGCCGTTCACCGACCACTCCGAGCTGCGGACGGTACGCCGGGTCGCCAAGCGCGTCACCGGCACGCGGGTGCGGTTCTGGCCGGACCGGCAGATCTTCCTGCGCGATGCCGGCATCATGGACGAGGAGCTTGTCGGCCGGGCCCGGCAGACGTCCTACCTCGTGCCCGGGCTCGAGCTGACCATCACCGACGAGCGCGGCGACGAGCCCTCGGTCCAGACGTTCCGGCATGACGGCGGCATCGCCGAATACGTCGAGTTCCTCAGCCAGGGCACGCCGGTCACGGACGTCATCCGGCTCACCGGCTCCGAAACGTTCACCGAGACCATCCCGGTGCTCGACGACGACGGCCACATGGTCTCGCGCGAGGTCTCCCGCGAATGCGGCGTCGACATAGCGCTGCGGTGGGACGGCGGCTACGACACCGAGTTCCGCTCGTTCGTCAATGTGATCGCCACCCCGAAGGGCGGCACCCACCGCGCCGGCTTCGAGCAGGGCCTGCTCAAGACGCTCCGCTCGGAGGTGCGCAGGAACGCGCGGCGGCTCAAGGCCGGCGACGACAAGATCGAGAAGGACGACGTCCTCGAAGGGCTCACCGCGGTCGTCACGGTCCGGCTCGCCGAGCCGCAGTTCGAAGGGCAGACCAAGGAGGTCCTCGGCACGGCCGACGTGCGCGGCATCGTCTCGCGGGTCGTCGAGCGCGAGCTGACCAAGAAGCTCAACTCCTCCAAGCGGGCCGACAAGCAAGCGGCCACCGCGGTTCTTGAGAAGGTCGTCAACGCGGCCAAGGCTCGGGTCGCGGCACGCCAGCACAAAGAGAACATCCGGCGCAAGAACGCCCTGGAGACCAGCTCGATGCCGACCAAGCTGGTCGACTGCCGCTCCGGTGCGGTGGACCGGTCCGAGCTGTTCATCGTCGAGGGCGACTCTGCGCTCGGCACCGGCAAAGCGGCGCGGGACGCGGAGTACCAGGCGCTGTTGCCGATCCGCGGCAAGATCCTCAACGTGCAGAAGGCCTCGGTCGGCGACATGCTGAACAACGCCGAGTGCGCCGCGATCATCCAGGTCATCGGTGCCGGGTCGGGACGCACGTTCGACCTCGACATGGCGCGCTACCAGAAAGTGATCATGCTCGCCGACGCCGACGTCGACGGCGCGCACATCCGTACCTTGCTGATCACCCTCGTCTACCGGTACATGCGGCCGCTGATCGAAGCCGGGCGCCTGTTCGCCGCGGTGCCACCGCTGCACCGCATCGAACTGGTCAACCCGAAGAAGGGGCAGGACAAGCACATCTACACGTACTCGGACTCGGAGTTGCAGCGCAAGCTGCGCGACCTCGACCGGCGCAACGTGCGCTACAAGTCACCGCCGCAGCGCTACAAGGGCCTCGGCGAGATGGATTCGAGCCAGCTGGCCGAGACCACCATGGATCCACGCCACCGCAGGTTGCGCCGCATCACGATCAACGACGCGGAGAAGGCCGAAGAGATCTTCGAGATCCTCATGGGTAACGAGGTCGCCCGCCGCAAGGACGTCATCCTGGCCGGCGCCGCCGAACTCGACCACGAGCGCATCGACACCTGATCCGGATCGCTTGAGCGGACCTGGGTGAGGATGCTGTCGCCATAGCTACAGCATCCTCACCCAGGACGTTCCTCGCCTGCGTTCAGCCAGGCCCGTACAGTCTCGTTGTGCTCGCCGAGCCGCGGCGGTGGCTCATGCTTCGCCCGGCCGCCGGCGTACGGGCGGTCGCCGAAGCGCAGCGGTGGCCCGGGCAGGTCGACGGCGCCGAGTTGTGAATCGTCGACAGTGATCACGAGACCTTGCGAGCGAGTCTGCTCCCACTCGTAGACCTGGTCCAGGCTGCGCACCCGACCGGCAGGCACACCTGCCCGCCAGAACTGGGCGAGCCACTGGTCGGCCGGCGCGATGGGTAGCTCGGCGTCGATCGCCGCCACCAACTCGGTGCGGTTGGTGACCCGCTCCCGGTTGGTCGCGAACCGAGGATCGGCTGGATCCAGGCCGACGATCGGCGCGAACGCCCGCCATTGACTTTCGCTGCCGACCGCAATCTGGATAGGCGAGTCCGCGGCGTGGAACAGCCCGTAGGGTGCGATGGACGGATGGTGGTTCCCGGTGCCGATCGGGACCTCCCCGGCAACCGTCCACCGGGTGCCCTGGAACGCGTGCACACCGACGATGGCGGCCAGTAGCGAGGTCCGAACGACCGTGCCACGGCCGGTCCGCTCTCTGTCCAACAGGGCTGCCAGCACGCCGCCGGCGCCGTACATGCCGGCGAGCAGGTCTCCGATCGGCACTCCGACCCGGGTCGGCTCACCCGGCGGACCGGTGATCGACATCAGGCCGGCCTCACCCTGAGCGATCTGGTCATACCCGGCACGGGCACTTTCGGGTCCGTCGTGCCCGAAGCCGGTGATACTCAGGATCACGAGCCGGGGGTTGATCTGGTGCATCCACTCCAGGCCCACGCCGAGTCGATCCAGCGCACCGGGGCGGTAGTTCTCCACGAGGACGTCCGCTCTTCGCACCAGCCGCTCGAGCAGGTCACGACCGCCTTCGGACTTGAGATCCGCGGCCACCGACTCCTTGTTCCGGTTGCACGACATGAAATAGGTCGACGCCGGCTCGTCCTCGTCCCCGACGAACGGCGGACCCCAGTGGCGCGAATCGTCCCCGGCAGGCGGTTCCACCTTGATGACACGGGCACCGAGGTCGCCAAGCATCATGCTCGCGTGCGGACCGGCCAGCGCCTTGGTCAGGTCGATCACGAGGTAGCCGCTCAAGGGCCCGTCGCCGGCATCCTGATCAGCCTGGACGTCCGGACGAGTGGGGTCTTCCCGGTCGTTCATCGCTCTCCTCGATTGCGCGCGCTCGATGCGATCAGGCGTCGTCGGGCGCTGCGCGCGCCCCGGCCGTCCTCGCCTGCACCACGGTACAATCCGCAGCTCCGGGGAGGTTCCGATGCGCGGCAAAGAACTCGTCGCCCTGGCGACCGAGATCGCCCAGGACGCCCATGCCGGCCAGGTCGACAAGGCCGGAGCGCCCTATATCGGCCATCCGGCGCGAGTGGCAGCAAGCGCGCGCGACCGAGCAGGCGAGCCCCAGGCCGACCTCGTCGAAGCGGCCGCGTGGCTGCACGACGTCGTCGAGGACACGGACGTCACGCTCGATGACCTGATCGAGCGCGATGTTCCGCGGCCGGTCGTCACCGCGGTCGACGCGCTCACCCGTAGGCCCGGCGAGAAGTCCGAGATGTACTACTCGCGGGTCGCGGCCGACCCGATCGCGCTCGTGGTCAAGCTCGCCGACCTGGCGGACAACTCCGACCCCGACCGTCTCGTATCGCTCGACGAAGGGACGCAGGCCCGCCTAACGGCCAAGTACGAGCATGCGAGAGCGACCTTGAACGAGCTCACAGCGTCGCCCGCACAAGACACTTAGCGCCCCTGGATGGCGGCGTACACACCGCCGAAATACCACTCTGAGTGCTGACCTCGTTCGGTCGGCGCAATGCACGAGCGCGGCGTTGTCGTCACGGGGTCGACCGGGGCTAGAGTTCGCCGTAGCCTGATCTGGCCGCGGCTTCCATAGGGGGTGCATGCAAGCGATCTGGACCCGTTACGGGCGCTACGCGTACGACGCCCTGCGCGAGGTCGTCGGCGACATCAAGCGGGACGATCCACTGGCAACCGTGACCGTCCTGGTGCCGACGCAACTGTGCGGCGTGATCGTCCGTCGCACGCTGGCGCACGGTGTCGCGGGCGGCAACGGCATCGCCGGCCTCGCCGTCCTGACGGTCGACCGGCTGGCCGAGCAGATCGCCTCGCCGGCGCTGGCCGGATCCGGGAGACGTCCGGCGATCGGTCCCGTGGTCGCTGCGGCATGGCGCCAGGCGCTGGACGAGGACGCCGGTGTGTTCGGGCCGGTCGCCCGGCACCGCGCCACCGTGCAGGCGCTCGTGCGCGCGCATCGCGAACTTCGGGAGGTCGACGACGCCGGCCTCGACGCGATCGCCGGCATCGGTGAAGCGGCCGCGGCAGACCTCCTCCGGCTGCACCGGCGCGTCGTGACGATCCTGGCCGACCGCTGGTACGACAGCGTGGAGCTGCGGCGCACCGCCGCCGACGCGCTGCACAGCGAACCCGCACGGGCCGCCGAGTTGGGTACGCCGGTCCTGTTCCTTCCGCAGGACCTACGGCCCGGCGCGGCCCGGTTCGTGCGCCGGCTCGACGAGGTCGCACCGGTCGTCGCGATTGCCGGGCTGACCGCAGACGCGCGTGCCGATGCCGGAGTACGCCAATCGCTCAACCTGCTCGGTATCGCCGGCACTCCCCCGGCCTGGCCGCCGGACGGCACCGACCTCGCGGAGCGGGACGCCGACAACGGCGACGCCGCCCCGGGTGTTCAGCTGTCGCTCGACCTGTTCGGCGGCGTCGGCAGTACCTCGCCGGACCCCGGCAACGACGGCACGTTGCCGTCCGCGACGCAGGTTTTCCATGCATCGGACGCCGACGATGAGGTCCGGTGCGTCGTCCGCCAGGTCGCGGACGCGTTGCGTAACGTGCCGGCCCACCGCATCGCCGTCCTGTTCAGCGCCACCGAACCGTACGCCAGGCTGCTGGCCGAGCACCTCGGTGCCGCCGGTCTCACCACGAACGGCACCGCGGTGCGGCCAACGAGTTCGCGGACGCTCGGCCGCGTTCTGCTCGACCTGCTGGCACTGCCGGATCACGACTGGCGCCGTGACCAGCTGCTCACCCTGCTCACGTCCACTCCGGTGCGCGATGCGGACGGCCGGCGCACTCCGGCGTCACGGTGGGACCGGATATCGCGAGCGGCCGGGGTCGTCTCCGGCGACGACTGGGATACCCGCTTGCGCGGCTACGCCGACCAGGAGCTGGCCACCGCCCGCCAGTCCGAGAACAGCGACGCCCCTAGCCCCGGCTTGATCAAGCGCTGCGAACGCAACGCCGCGGCCGCCGATGAGTTGCGCGCGTTCGTCGCCGGGCTCCGGGATCGGCTCGATGTTGGTGCCCGGTGTACGACCTGGCCGCAGATCGCAGGGTGGGCGTCCGACACGTACCACGCCCTCGTCGGTGATCTTGACGAGGAGCTGTGGCTGCCCGAGGACGAGGTACGGGCGGCCGAGAAGGTCGAGCGGGTACTCGCCGGTCTGTCCGGCCTCGGCGCCGTCGAGGAGACCGCGGATCTGACCGCGCTGCGGCATACTCTCGAGCTCGAACTCGCCGACGACCTGCCCCGGCACGGCGTCGCCGGGCGTGGCGTGCTGGTCGGGCCGTTGTCGTCCGCGATCGGCCTCGACGTCGACGTGGTGTTCGTCGTCGGGCTGGCCGAGGACTCCGCCCCGGGCCGGATCAGCGAGGACGCGCTGCTTCCGGATCGTGCCCGCGATTGGACCGATGGGCAGCTGCCCCCGGTCCGGGCGCGGGTCGACCGCGAGCACCGACGCCTGCTGGCCGCGTTCGCCGCCGCACCGCGCGTCGTCGCCAGCTTCCCGCGCGGCGATCTTCGGCACAGCACGGTCCGGCTCCCATCCCGGTGGTTGCTGCCGTCGCTGCGGGTCCATTCGGGCGATCCGGCGCTCAGCGCGTCCGATTGGGCATCCGTCACCGGCGAGTGGCTCGACGGCTCGCCGTCGTTCGCCGCCGCGCTGACCGGCAGCGGAACACTTGCTTCGGAGCAGGAGTGGCGGATGCGCGCCGCGGCGGCCGGTCAGCCGATGAACGAGGACGACGCCCTGCGGCGCGCGCTGGCGATGACCAGAGCACGCGGCAGCGACACGTTGACCCGGTTCGACGGCGACCTGTCCGGGTTCGAACTGCCGCATCCGACCGCGCCGGACCGCGTCGTCTCCCCCACCGCGCTCGAGTCATGGGCCACCTGCCCGCACGCGTATTTCATGGAGCGGCTTCTGCACGTCCAACCCGTCGAGTTGCCGGAGACGCTCATCACGATCAGCCCGATCGAGACCGGCAACCTCATCCACGAGGCACTGGACCGGTTCTTCGCGCACGAAAGCGAGCGGGACGCCGTCCCCGCCGGCCCGTTGCCCTGGACGGCGCAGCAGCGTGCAACGCTTGCCCGGGTCACCGCCGAGGTGGCCGACGGGTTCGAGGCGCGCGGCGTCACCGGCCACCGGCTGCTGTGGGCGCAGGAACGGATGCGGATCATCAACCAGCTGCAACTGCTGCTGGATCACGACGAAAAGGTGCGCGCCGACACGGGACGGCGGCAGGTTCGTTCGGAGCTGGTATTCGGCATGCGCGGTTCCGAGCCGGTCGAGGTCGCGCTGCCGGACGGGACGTCCATCCGGTTCCGCGGCGCCGCCGACCGCGTCGACCGGGCAGGCCCGTCGGCACAGCCGGGAAGGTCGTCGGCGACAGCGGACGCGGCGGCGGCCGCCGACGCACTCGTGGTTGTCGACTACAAGTCCGGCAGCGAGCGCAACTTCACCGACATCGGCGAAGGTGACCCGACCGCGAGCGGTACCAAGCTCCAGCTGCCGGTCTACGCGCACGCGGCGCGGGCCGCGCTGGGTGACCCGGGGACGCCCGTCACCGCCGAGTACTGGTTCGTCCGCTCCGGCAAGCGCATCGAACTGCCGCTCACCGACCACGTCTACCGCACCCACACCCATGCGCTGTCCGTGATCGCCTCCGGCATCAGAGCCGGGCTGTTCCCGCCCCGCCCGCCGAAGGACAACGGGTGGTCCGGGTTCATCGAGTGCGACTACTGCGATCCGGACCGCATGGGTACCAAGGCGCTGTTCGCCCGGTGGCAGCGCAAGCGCGCGGACCCGCGGCTGGCCGAGTACGTCGCTCTGGTCGAGCCGGAAGAGGAGGTGGCGGCATGACCATACTCGCCGACGCCGAAGCCCGCGACGGAATCACCGCGCGGCTCGACCGCACGCTGTTCGTCGAGGCCGGAGCGGGCTCCGGCAAGACCCGCTCGCTCGTCCAGCGGGCGGTCGCGATCGTGCTCGACCCGCACGACCCGGTACCGCTGCGGCATCTGGCGATCGTCACGTTCACCGAGAAGGCCGGGGCGGAGCTGCGCGACCGGATGCGGACGGCCCTCGAGGACCAGATCGCGAAGACGCCCGACGGGCCGGCCGCCGAGCTGGCCACCGAGGCGCTCGACGATCTCGACGCAGCGGCCATCGGCACCCTGCACTCGTTCGCCCAGCGCGTTCTCAGCCAGCATCCGGTCGAGGCGGGCCTGCCGCCGCTGATCGAGGTGATGGACGAGGTCGGCTCCGGCGTCGCGTTCGACCAGCGCTGGGAGTCGTTGCGCGCGGACCTGCTGGACGACGAGGCTCTCGCGCCCGCCCTGCTCATCGCCATGGCCGCCGGCATGAAGCCGGACGACCTTCGCTCGATGGCGCGCGCGTTCACCGACAACTGGGACCTGCTCGACAAGCGCGTCCTGGCCGGCACTCCCCCGGAACTGGCGAGTCTGGACGTCGCTCGCTTCTCCGCCGAGGCACGCCGGCTGGCCGCGCTGCACAGGTACTGCACCGACGAGTCCGACAAGCTGCTGCCCAGGCTCGCGGCGCTCGACGCCTGGGCGGACAGATTGGACGCCGCCGCGGACGACCCGGCACGACTCGCCGTCCTCCACGAGTTCGGCAACCGGGGCTGGAACGTCGGGCGCAAGGACAACTGGCCGGACTACCCGGTCGCACGAGTCCGCGAGGCGTGCGCGGCACTCAGTGAGGACGTACGAGCCACTCGCACCGAGGTACTGGACGCCGCCTTGCGCCGGCTCAGCCGCCGGGTCGCCCAGGACACGCTCGCCGCCGCACACGCCCGGCGCGACGACGGCCGGCTCGAGTTCCACGATCTACTGGTGCTCGCCCGCGAGCTGGTGACCCACCCGGAGCACGGACCCACGGTGCGCGCCATACTGCACGAGCGCTACCGGCGGATCCTGCTGGACGAGTTCCAGGACGCCGATCCGATCCAGATCGAGCTGGCTACGCGTATCGCCGGCGGTTCGGCCGCGGACGCCGCCGAATGGACGCAGATCGCCGTCCCGGACGGGCGGCTGTTCGTCGTCGGCGACCCGAAGCAGTCGATCTACCGCTTCCGCCGTGCCGACATCGGAACCTACCTCGAGGCGCAGGAACACATCGGCGACGACGTGGTGCTCGAGACGAACTTCCGTACCACAGCGCCGGTGCTCTACTGGATAAACCACGTCTTCGGCCGGCTCATTGCGCCCGAGCCGGGGTCGCAGCCGCGCTACCGTCCGCTTCAGCGGCATCGTCCGGCCGCACCGTCCGGCCCGTCCGTCCTGGTCACCGGCCGGCAGCTGCACAAGGCCGGGGCCACCGCCGACGAGATCCGCACGCACGAGGCGAACGACGTGGTCACGGCGATACGCACGGCGCTGCGCGAGCGCTGGCAGGTGGACGACGGCGACGGCGGCTGGCGCGACGTCCGCCTCGACGACATCGCGATCCTGGTGCCGGCCCGCACCTCGTTGCCGCAGCTGGAGTACGCACTCGACGCGGCCGGCATCCCGTACCGGGCCGAGGCCAGCTCACTGGTCTACCGAACCCAGGAAGTGCGCGACCTGCTCATGACCGCCCGGGCCGCCGACGATCCGAGCGACCCGCTGGCGCTGGTCACCGCGCTGCGAACTCCCCTGTTCGGATGCGGCGACGACGACCTTTGGACCTGGTACCAGGCCGGCGGGCGATGGAACATCCTCGCCCCGATCCCGGACGCCGTGCCGCAGGACCATCCGGTGCGCGACGCGGTGGTCTGGCTCAAACGGCTGCACAACGACCGCACCTGGCTGACGCCGAGCGAGGTGCTCGGCCGGATCGTCGCGGACCGCCGCGTCCTCGAAGCGGCCGTGTACGGGCGGCGCACCCGCGACGTGTGGCGGCAGCTGCGGTTCGTCGTCGACCAGGCGCGCGCCTGGTCCGAGGTCGACCCCGGCGGCCTGCGCGGCTACCTGGCCTGGGCGTACCGCCAGGGTGATGAGACCGCGCGGGTCGCCGAGGCGGTGCTGCCCGAGACCGACACCGACACGGTGCGCATCATGACGATCCACGCCGCCAAGGGTCTGGAGTTCCCGGTGGTGATCGCTTCGGGTATGAGCAGCGTGCCGTCCATGGCGCGGTCCGGCGTCGAGGTGCTCTGGCCGCCCGGCGGCGGGTGTGAGTTCAAGCTGCGCAAGGACCTGCAGACCAGCGATTTCGAGCACGCCAAGCCGATCGACGAGCAGATGGGCTACCACGAGCGGCTCCGCCTGCTGTACGTCGCGTGTACCCGGGCCCGCGACCACCTCGTCGTGTCACTGCACCGCCGCGAACGCAAGTCGGCGCCGAAGAACTCGCACACGCTGACCAACGCCGAGCTGCTGTACGAGGCGTGCGACGGCGCGCCGTCCCAGGGCGAGCTCATCACCGAGCGGTCCGAACCCGACCGCGGCGCGCGCGCCTCCGGGCTGCACAGCGACCCGCCGCCGCCGTGGCCGGAGTGGGCCGAAGCGGCGGCCGCGATCCGGAGCCGCTCGAGCCGTCCGTCGTCGGTGAGCGCGTCCTACTTCGAGGGCCTGCTCGACGCACCGACGCCGCGGGCCACCGCACTCGACCGGCTCGACCAGCCGGTCGATCCCGGCCTGGCCAAACAGGAGCGCGACCTCGAACTCCCGCCGTGGAACAAGGGCCGGTACGGCACGGCGGTCGGGCGCGCGGTGCACGGCGTGCTGCAGGCCGTCGACCTGGCCACCGGCGGCGGGCTGGACGACGCGGTGGCCGCCCAGGCGCTCGCCGAAGGAGTCGCGGAAAGCGCCGACATCGTGGCGGCGCTGGCCCGGTCCGCATTGGACTCGGACGTCGTCCAGCGCGCTGCGGCGCGCCGGCACTGGCGTGAGACCTACGTCGGGACGGTGGTCGGCGACCAGGTTCTGGAAGGCTTCGTCGACCTCGTCTACGAGGACGACGACGGGCTCGTCGTGGTCGACTTCAAGACCGACACCGTGCCAGCCGCGGCGATCGAGCACCGGGTCGCGTTCTACCGCCCGCAGATCGCGGCGTATGTGGCAGCGCTGCGCGCCGCGACCGGCCGCCCCGTTCCGCGCGGCGTGCTCCTCTTCCTGTCACCGACGCGGGCCGTGGATCGTGTGGTCGACGACCTCGACGACGCGATCACCGCCCTCACAAGAATGATCACGTAAACGGCACTGAGTGCTGCTTAGCGCCCCTTCAACGGGTAGCCAAGCGGACCTTTTCGCAACAACCTCCAACTACGCGAGCAGCAAGTCCGCCGCCTCGCGGGCGCAGCCCCACGACATGGCCACGCCCGTGCCGCCGTGGCCGTAGTTGTGCACGATGCGAGCGCCGCCGCGCTTCTCGACCTCGAGCCGGACGTCCGGACGCACCGGCCGCAGCCCGACGCGGTGCCCGATCACCTCGGCCGTGCCGAGCTGCGGCTCGACCGCGGCGCAGCGCTCGATGATCTGTCTGGCGACCTCCGGGTCAGGGTCGAGCCGCCAGTCGTCCTCCATCGCGACGCCGCCGAGTACGACGTGCTCGTCGAAAGGGAAGAAGCCGACCCAGCTCGGCCCGACCGGTGCCTCGATCAGGAACGAGTCGATACCGGGATTCTTCACGATGACGTGCTGGCCGCGCACCGCCCGGACCTCGGGATCAGGCACGAACTGGCGGGCGCCGACGCCGGTGCAGTTGGCCACCAGCGGTGCCAGCGCCGTCGCCTCGTCGAGGCTGCCGACCCGCCGCGTCTCGAGCCGGCCGCCGGCAGCTTCGAGCCGGCGCCGCAGATACTCCATATAGACGGGCATGTCGACGCTCGGTATACGCGCCCGGAAGCCGGACGTGTAGCGCTCGGGCAGGTCTCGGCCACCGAGCGGCTCGATCTCGACGGGCACTTGGATCTGTGGCGGCCCGGCAGCATCCGGGCCGGCTACGAACCGTCCGGCCCTCATCTCCACGCCGTTGCCTGGCTCGGACGCGAGGCCGGCGAACGTGTCGTACGACTCGCGCTCGCGATCACTCCCGATGTCCCGCCCGGCCATGAACACCGGGCCGACTATGGCGCCGGCCGCGTACGAAGTGGTCCGTTCCGGCGGAGCGTCCGTCACGACCACGACGTCCATGCCTCGCTCGGCCAGCCGTATCGCGGTACTCAGTCCGATCACACCCGCGCCGACTACTACCGCATCAGATTCCGCAACCGTCATCCTCTAGAGCCTACGGCTCCTCGACCGGCGCGATCACGGCTACTCGGCCGCCACGCCATAAGTCGCGATGATCGCTCCCGTGTTGGTTACCAGGGAGTCAACCAATCGCAGCGGCCGAAGTGTGCCTTCGTCGCGGAAAAGGCGCTTGCCGCCACCCACGAGCAGCGGGTCGATCATCAACCGGAGCTCGTCCACCAGACCTAGGTCCAATAGCGTCTGGACGAGCCTGGGGCTACCGATGACATGGAGGTCCCTTCCGTCCTCAGCCTTTAGCGCGCGCACGGCCACGCCGATGTCGCCTCGGAGCAACACGGAGTTCGCCCATCCGAGAGGCTCGTCAAGAGTCGTCGAGGCGACGTACTTCGGCAATGTGTTCAGCGGCTCGGCCAGGACGTGTTGGTCCTCCGGCGCATTCGGCCAGTGGGCGGCGAACAGCTCATACGTGCCACGGCCGAGCAGGTAGCCGCCTGCACCACGGACGTTCTCGACTACCCAATTCGTGGACAACTCATCGAAGTAGCGGCTATGCCAGCCGCCGTGCTGGAAGTCCCCCGTCGTGTCCTCATCGGGAGAGCTCGGACCCTGCACCACCCCGTCCAGAGTCATCCACTCGTTCGCGATCAGCTTGCGCATCATGTCCTCCTATCGGTGATCGTCCGCCGTCCCGCGTTCACGTCGCCGAACAGCTCTTACACCCAATAAGACGGAGCCAGCGGTCCATCTTCGACACCGGGCGACTCCGCCGGGAACCCGACACCGCCCGTCATGTCTGCAGCTGTACGCGATACCCCGGTACTGGGAAATCACCGAGGAACTCGCGGCCCTCACCGGCGATGCGGTGGAGCGAAGCCTCATCCCTTCTGACGGCAGCATCGACGGCCTCGTCGATCCACGGTCGATGAGCCCGGCGGCAATCTCGGCGGCGACCTGGTCCGACCCGTCCGCTCCGCTAGTCGACCTCGAAGGGATTCTCGATTGTGATTCGGACACTGTCCGAAGCCTCGTTGCTCTCGGAGTCCAGCGCGGTGAACGTCAACAGCACGTTCAGCGACTCACCCTCCGACACGTCGTGCGTCTCCGACGGCCGCCACGCAATGTCGGTATCGGTACCGAGAACGACCGGCTCCGGGCCGAACCCGCCTTCAACGCAGCCTTGCGGCGGGCAGTCACTTGCCCGCACTGTGGACCACTCGACGTTCATCGGGTCACCGTCCGGGTCTTCGGCGGTCGCCACGAGCGCGAGCGGGTCGTCGTCGTCGAATGTTTCGCCCGTATCCGGGCTCGTGATCTCCACTATCGGTGGCTGGTTCCCGGCCGGCGGCGTCGTGGGCTTACTCGTCGGTTCGTCAGGCTCGACCACTTCAATGGTGACGTCCGCGCTCGCCGAGGTGCCGTCCGAGTTCGTACCGGTCGCAGTCAGCACGCGCTCGCCCGGGGTCGAGAAAGTTACGTCCGCCGAGCAGCCGGACACCGGCAACGGGTCGTCGGCCACAGTGCTGTGCCAGTCCAGGCTGTCGCACGGCAGCAGGACCGTTGACGCGCCGAGTGTGACGCTCTCGCCCACCTCCGCACGGGCACCGTCGGACGGGCTGGTGATATGGCCATCACGCAAGGTCGGCGATCGCCGCGACCGGCCCGCCTCCGTCCGGGCCCTGGTGCGCGGCCGAGACCGAGACGAACGCGGCCGGGTCTCCCGTAACGGCCGCCGTCACACCACCGACGCAGGCCTTGATCTGCCGGTGCCAGTGCACGTCGGAGTCGTCCAGCATCGCGTTGCGCCGGCCGCGCACCATGCCGTCCTGGCTGACCTCGCACTTGAGGAAGACGTTGACCAGCCGGCCATCGAGATCGTCCGGATGCGGCCGATCCGGAAGGTCGAGGCCGGCGTCCCGGATCGCCGCCCAGATGCCGTCGGCGTCCAGTGCGTCTCGCATCACCGAGTGGCCGATCCGGAAGCGTCCACCGATACCGCGGGCGTTGCCGACGACGACCACCTGGGCCCGGTCGAGCTCAACGCCGGACGAGCACGACGCCACGGCCGAATACAGATCGCGGTTGGTCATGACATCCTCGTCCGACGGCATGTCGATCTCGCCCAGCGCGACCGCGATGCCCAACCCGGTGCACCCGTTGGACAGGTCCATCGATTCGAGCGTGTGCTCGGTCCACACGGTATGGCCGCGGGACTTCGCGTCGCGGATGGTGTCGATCGTCAGCAGCGGCGTCTTGGTCTGGACGTAGTGGACGTCCGCCGGGTCGATGATGCCGGCCCTGGCCATCGCCTCTTTGACGGCGGCAGCCACCTTCTCGATCATGCCGCGGCGGCCGATCTCCTCGGGCAGGATCTGCTCGCTCATGGTGAAGCCGACGGTCAAGCGGGGCTCGTCGGTCTGGACGGCCTGCTCCGCCGGTAACGTCGCGAAGATCGTGGCATGCGGGCTGAGCACGCCGTCGGTGCCGCCGGACCAGACGAACGGCAGCTGCCTGATCTCGGCATCCGATCGGGTGCCTTTCTCGACCAGCACCTCGCGGAAGGCGCGGTCGGCGAGGATCCGCGTGTAGTCGTTCACCCCGCCGTTTCCCTCGGTCTTGCCGACGACGGCGACCACCCGGTCCGCCTCGAGCACACCGGCGTCGATGAGCTCGGCCAGACCGGACGCGTCGGTGACGTTCTTGAGCGGGACCTTGCGGACCTCGATGGGCTCAGGCATGACGGTCGACTCCACCTTCCCGTTCACTCCGGCTCACCGGCACCACCTCGGTGCCGACACCACCGCGCGCGGCGGCGGCGATCTGTTCCAGCGACGTGATGACGGCACGCTGCCCGCCCTGCTCGACGAACCGGCACGCCGCCTCCACTTTCGGACCCATACTGCCGGACTCGAACTGGCCCGCGTCGGCATGTCGCCGCATGGTCGGCACGTCCACTCTTTCTATGGGCTTCGCGTCCGGTGTCCCGAAGTCCAGCACCGCGTGGTCCACATCGGTGGCGATCACCAGGACGTCGGCGCCGACCGTCCGGCCGAGCAGTGCGGCCGCCAGATCCTTGTCGATCACCGCCTCGACGCCGCGGACCGAGCCGTCCCGATCGCGCACGACGGGCACGCCTCCCCCACCGGCCGCAACGACGACGTACCTGGCCGCGATCAACGTGGACACCGCCGGTGCGTCGAGGATCCGCCGAGGCTGCGGGCTCGGCACCACGCGCCGCCAGCCGCGTTCACCGCGATCCTCCCAGTTCTGGCCGTGCTCGATGAGCGGCAGCGCCTCGTCGCGAGGGAGATAGCGTCCGATCGGTTTGGTCGGCCGCTCGAACGCGGGATCGGCGGCGTCGACCAGGGTGCGGGTGACGAGTGCCGCGACGGGACGGTCGACGCCGCGCGCGGCCAGCGCCCGCTCGAGCGCGTTCATCAGGATCATCCCGATGGTCCCCTGAGTCTGCGCACCACACCAGTCCAGCGTCACCGGCGGGACGACGGCCGCCGCCAGTTCGTTCTTGACCAGCAGGTTGCCCACCTGTGGTCCGTTCCCGTGGGTGAGCACCACGTCGACGCCGTCGGCGATCAGGTCGGCCACCGGCTCGACGGCGACCGCCACGGCGGCTATCTGGTCCTCGGGCCGCGCCCGGCCGTCCGGACTCGTCATGGCGTTTCCGCCCAGCGCTACCAACGTCCTCACGGGACGCGAGCCTAAGGCACTGTGTCAGGTAGCTGCCCGTCGCGGCTGCCGACGTCACGTCTGAAGGCATTCAATCTGAGCAGAGCAGCTCGACATACCGCCGCAGGTGCGCGAGCTGGCGCCGCACCGCGGACGGGTCGCCGGTGGCACGCGCAAGCAGGAACGCCCCTTCGAACACCGTGAAGACCTGGTCGGCCAGTGCCGTCAGGTCCAGCTCACGGAGACGAGGGTGGCTCTTGGCGGCCTCGTTTAGTTTGGCCAGGATCCGGTGGCGCCAGGCCATCACCGACCCGAGAACGATGCCGTCGGTCTCGGCGTCGGCAAGCTCGGTCTCGTAGATGAACGAGACGAACAGGCAGCTCGGCTGGACGGCCAAGATGTCATCGGTCGCCTCCTCGAACCCGCGAAGGAAAGCGATCAGCTGCTCGGCCGCATCGTCGGAGCCGGCCTCGGCGGCCGCCATGTGCTCCTCCAGCACGTGCTCGTCGGCTCGGGCGTACTGCTCGACAAGCGCACGCCCCAGCGCGGCTTTGGTCGGAAAGTGATGGAAGAACGCACCCTTGGACGCCCCGGCGTCGGCGAGCACCGCGTCGACCGTGGTGGCGGCGAAGCCGTGCTCGAGGACGAGCCGCCGAGCGGCGTCGAGGATCCGCTCGCGCGCGGGCGTGGGCCTGGTGCTGACAGTCGGCATGGGGCAAGCATAACGAGTTGACAGACCAAATGGTCTGTTCTATTGTCACAGACCGACTAGTTGGTCTGTAGATTGGAGTGCAACAGTGCCCGCCGCAACACCCGCCATTCAGAGCACGGATCATCGCACCGCCCGCCGTCAGCAACGCTTCGCCAAGCTGTGGCGTTCGATGGACCAGGCCGTCCACGAGCAAGTGCTTCCGGCCAAGCGCGCCGTGCTCCACGACCTTCCTGCCCATATCGTGGAGATCGGCCCCGGCCGCGGCAGCAACTTCAGCCTCTACCCGCAGGGCGCACGTGTCGTCGGGTTCGAACCGAACCCGTACTTCGACGATGATCTGGGCGAGGCGGCGCGCGAGCACGGTCTCGAGTTGGAGCTGCGGCGCGACCTGCTCGCCGACCGACTCCCTGCGGCGTCCGCGGACGTCGTGGTGTCGACGCTCGTGCTGTGCTCGGTCCCCGACGCGCCGGCGATGCTGGACGAGATCTGGCGAGTGCTGAAACCAGGTGGGCGGCTGTTGTTCATCGAACACGTTGCGGCGCCGCAGCACGGTCTGCGCCGGGCCTATCAGCGTCTGGTTCGCCGTCCCTGGCGGTGGCTCGGCGACGGGTGCGACACGTGCGCCCGCACCGCGGAGCAACTGGAGGCGTCCCGGTTCGAGCTGAGCGACACAGAGCTCCGGCCACTCGGCTCGAATCTCGATCCGACCAACCTCACGATGTGGGGCA
>DASUTB010000124.1:0-5013 GCA_036374835.1 Jiangellaceae bacterium
AAAGGTTTGCTTCACCATCTCGCCGACCGCGCGGTCGGGTTCGAAGTTGTCTTTGCCACCGAGCCAGTAGTTCCAGATGAGCGCCGAATGCGGTATGTCCGTATTGAGGTCGGACGGGGGCGACTGCTCAGGAGTGTTCGTCATCCAAGCTGGGGATTCTTCGGTCGGCACTGCCCGGCCTCCTACTAATGGGGGGGGTGAGGTCCTCGGATGGTGCGGAGACCAAGCCTACAGTCTGTTCCTTGGCCGAAAGATCCAGATCGGGTGTGACTGTTCGGGGCGCGCTAGGGCTTGCGCCCTACGCCGCCGAAACCGTCAATATTTGCCGGCGGACCAGAAGCCGGGTCGGGCCGCCACTCAGAGAGTCGTACAACGCCCGGGTCTACCAGTTCCAGGCCGTCGAAGTAGCCGGCGATCTGTTCCGGGCTGCGCAGGTGGTAGGGAATCGGAGCGGTCTCGTTGTACTGGCGCATGGACTCGACGCCGGCTTCGTTTGTATCGGCGCCGTCCGAGATCGTCAAATAGCTGCCGGACGGTACCGCGTCCATGATCTGTCGGACGATCGATCGCGCTGCTTCGTAGTCTTCGACGTGGGCCAGGATCCCGAGAAACATGACCGCGATCGGACGGTCGAAGTCGAGCAGCTCGCCGGCCGATCGCACGATCTTCTCGGACTCGGCCAGATCAGCCTCGACGTACTTGGTTGCGCCCTCAGGTGTGCTGGTGAGTAGTGCGCGGGCGTGGACCAGCACGAGCGGATCGTTGTCGACGTAGACGATCCGAGATTCTGGCGCGACCCGTTGAGCCACTTCATGGGTGTTGTTCGCGGTGGGTAGCCCGGTGCCGATGTCCAGGAACTGGCGAATACCGGCCTCGCCGGCCAGGTAGGTCACCGCCCTGCCGAGGAACGCGCGCGATTCGCGAGCCTCGGTCACGATCTCCGGAAAGGTCTGCTTCACCATCTCGCCGACGGCACGATCGGGTTCGAAGTTGTCCTTGCCGCCGAGCCAGTAGTTCCAGACCCGGGCCGAGTGAGGCACCGACGTGTCGATGCCGGGCGCAGGCGGATGGTCGGAGGTGTTCTTCATCCAAGCTTGCGCATCGTCGGTCGCCACAGTTCCCGTCCTTCCCTGCTCATGCCGTGAGGTCATCGCGTGATGGCGCGGCCACCAGACTACACGCACGGTTTCCGCGCCAAGATCCAGATCCGTATTCCCGCAGTGCCGAACCGGGGACGGTCAGAAACGGAATCGACCTTCTGCCGAAAAGCCTGCCGGCCGGACTTCCATGACCCACGCCGGGTCGATCGGGCCGTAGATGTGCGGGTACCTCTCGCCGCATCCGCCGTCCTCGACCACAACAGGTGTTCCGGCGGCCTGGATCGCCTCCTCGTCCATCACCAGGACGCAAAGCTCATCATCCGCATCGGCGTAGAAGGACTCGGCAATTGCTGCGAGTTGGTCTGGGAACGACGCATGGATGAAACCCACCTGATCGACCGTCGCGTCCCGCGTCGAGATGCGGTACTCGCCGCTGCTGCGCGCGGCGTCCCAATCGGCCCGCCGCGCAAGATGCAGAATCGTCACAAGCTTGAACCTACTATGATCGTTTGCCCCAAACTGCCTGGGTCGGGTCTGGCGACGCCGGCCAAGGTGGCTCAGAATTCAGCGATAGTCGGCCCAGATCTTGTGATCGATCCCGTCAACGGTGATCTCGCCGCCGTACGGCAGGATCCATTGGGGTCGGGTGTGGCCGAACGGTACCCCGACACAGACGACCGCGTCGGGGTTGTAGCGGCCGACCACCTCGATGGCGGCATCGCGCTGCGCGGCACGGTAAGCGGCTCGCTCTGATGCCGATGGCTTCTTCTCGAAGTTCGATGCCGGCGGCCGGGCGACGAGCACCGCGTCCGCCGCAGCCAGCAGACCACGTTCGCCCAACGAACGCAGGATCCAGCCGAACTCCCGAGCCGGGATGATCTCCTCGCTCGTCTCGAGAATCAGCACACCACCTTCGAGCACCGCCGGATCAGCCGGAAATCGTCCGGCAGTTAGCAGCCATTGCACGACCTCGAGGCAGCCACCCCAAGTCGTACCGGTCACGCTGCGAGCAGGACCAGCCCAGACCCACGGCTCGGTTGGCTCGCGTTCGCCATACGTCGTGAGCGCCGCTGGGTCCGCCCAGTCGAGGCCCATATCCTCGGACGCACCGGGTTCGATGATCTCCAGCCGTTCGCCGGTCAGCAAAGCGGCCCGTAACGCCGTGCGGTGGCACTCGTCGACCGCCGGCCCGGGGCCTAGATGCACCTGTGTCGAGCCACCGTGAAAGCCGGCGACCCCCAACGTCCACAGCCACGAGAGCAGGTTCGTGTTGTCGCTGTAGCCCAGAAACGGCTTCGGATCCGCCCGCACGACGGCGGCGTCGAGGTGCGGAATCACGGTGATCTGATCCTCGCCACCGATCGTCGCGAGGACGGCCCTGATCTCGGGGTCCGCGAACGCGGCGTTCAGGTCGGCCGCCCGATCGCGAGGTTCGGCATCGACCCGACGAGTCGTCGGATACTCGACGGGGATGAGGCCGGTGACCTCGGTCAGCCGCCGCATCGCCTGTTCATGCACGGCAGGCGCGACGCCCGGCGCTGCGAACGACGGGGACAGAACGGCCACCTTGTCACCACGGCGGGCCTTTGGCGGATGCACCAACTCGAGAGTCATGCCGTGATTTCACCACTTGCCGCAACTTCAGACGGCATTCAGGGCGGCAGCGTTCGGTACGACGCTCGTCAAACGAAGGGCCGACCGCCCGATGGCCGGTTCGCACCTCGTCGTAGCGTATGCGGTGATCACTCAAGATCGGAGGAGGAGGCCCCACGGGATGCGAGCGTCGGTATCGGTGATGGTTTGGTCGTTTGCGCTCGGTCTCATCCTGACCGCTTGCTCGAGTTCCCCTGATGCTGAGGGGTTGTCAACCGCGCCGGCGGCAGCTGACTCACCGAGCACACTTGAGCCGTCGCAGGAAGGTGCGGATGAGCCTGGCACCGGACCCGAGGAGAGTTTTGTTCGAGTCGAGACCGAGCAAGCTGCCGGCCTTGGCGTTGTCGTGACGGCCGACGGGTATGTCTTGGCCAGCGTCGATGTGGTGAACAGTGCTGACGGTGGCTTGCTCGATGTCGTATTTCCCAGCGGTGAAAAGGTCGATGCCGAAATCGTCGGCAGGGACCCGCAGAGTCGTCTTGCCGTGGTACGGGCCGACGGTGTGCAGGATCTGACACCGGCGGTCTTCGGTAGGAGCGATGCCGTCGAAGTCGATGACGAGGTGCGGTTGTCGGGCGGGCCGATGGATCCGGACCAACAGGCGGTCGGCGTCGTGCGTGCGATAGACCGGATCATCGATGGTTCGGTCATGATTGAGATCGGCTTTGAGACGACGGCACCAGTCGGTGGAGCTCCGCTGATCAACAGCGATGACGAGATCGTGGGAATCCTCATGACGACGAGCACGACGGTCGGCGGTGACGAACTCGAGATCGGCTACGCCGTACCGTCCGACGTCGCCAGCCGGATCGCGACTGAACTCATCGAGACCGGACGGGTGGTGCGTCCGTACCTTGGCGTGCAGGTCGGCGAAACAGAGGGCGGTGGTGCACTTGTGCACGAGGTCATCGCCGAGAGTCCGGCAGACGAGGCCGGGCTACGCGCCGGCGATGTGATCAACCGGCTCGGAGACGAACCGATCGATGGGCCCGATGCGCTTGTCTTCGCGGTTCAGTCCAGCCGGGTAGGTGACGGACTCCGCCTCACCTACACGCGCGACGGCACCGGGCAGGAGATCATCGTCGTACTCGGTGGGGCGTCGTCTCAATAGCCAACCCGCACAGGTTGTCAGGGCGGCTAGCTAGGGTCGCGCTATGACCACGATCGCTCAACTCCGCAAGGCGGCGCTCGCGCTGCCCGAGGTGGAGGAAGGCACGCACTTCGGCATGGTGGCCTTCACCGTGCGCGGAAAGGGTTTCGCGTCGGTGACCAAGGACGGCGCGGTGCAGCTACAGCTGCCCGATGAAGTGGCCGAGGCTGCCGTCACCGAGCATCCGACCGGTGAACGACTGGTCCGGATGGGCACACCGATCGGCGTCACGATCCCGCTGGCGGACATCGATGGCAAGCACCTGAACGCCCTGGTACGGCGGGCTTGGGCGGCACGGGCGCCAAAACGGTTGGTGGCGTCGCTCGACTCGGCCGAAGCGGCTGCCGACAGCGGGCAGAGTGTTGGTGATCTTCCTCGTGCTATGGGAAGGCCGGCCTTGCGCGCGCTATCGGGTGCCGGGCTGACGTCGCTCGAGAGTGTCACCGCCAAGAGCGAGGATGAGTTGCTTGCGCTGCACGGCGTCGGGCCGAAAGCGGTGCGCATACTCAAGGAGACGTTGGCCGACAGGGGCATGTCGCTGGCGTGACGAGCTCGAGCGAGATCAAGATTGCACACCTGTGGACGAGCCGGTGGAAAACCAGCCGTGATCTGTGGGCAACCGGCATGTGATTGTGGACGAGCGCCTTGGCTACAAAGAATCTTGAAAATTCGGACGCTCTGGGGTTGCGCACCCGCCGGAAGAGGACTAGAAATCTCTCGTCACCAGAAATGGCGACCGAAGATCACCACAGTGAATCGGTTCCCTGGGAGCCGGACGGAGTGGAGGTCGCGGCCATCGGCCCGTCGTTGGCCTAGGTTGTATTTCAGGTGGCGATGTCACTGGTTTGCGGTGCCGAGCCATCGGAGTCGCGGCTGGGGTGGCATTGGGGAGGCCCCCTCTATCTCCTACATAGAGGGGGCCTCTCTTGTCCGCACTTCAAGTATGCCGCACGAGTTTCGGTGATTGCCAAAGCCGGCCGGAGAATTCATGGCCGTGTCGTGTATTGGTAACTGTTTTGTGGCCGTTCATCCCGTCGGCACGGCATATCCGATGTGTGCCGCGAGGCCCCTCCGTCTCCTACCCGGAGGGGTCCCGGCGTCGCGTTCTAG
>DASUTB010000125.1:0-28061 GCA_036374835.1 Jiangellaceae bacterium
GGGCAGCACCGGGGCGGCAAACGATTTGGCCGAGGCCACTTCGATCGCCACCCGCATGGTGCGTGAGTTCGGGCTGTCCAAGACGATCGGCCCGGTCGGCTACGCCACAGAAGGGCCCCGGTATCTCGGCGAGACGGCAGCGGATCTGGCTCGACGACCGTACTCGGAGCACACCCAGAAGGTCGTCGACGAGGAGGTCGCCCGACTGCTTCGCGAAGCAGAGGAACGCGCGGTCGGGCTGCTCCGTGCGCACCGGACCGCCCTTGACCGGCTCGCGAAGATCCTGCAGGAACACGAAACGATCGACGGTGCGGTAGTCCTGGAAACGCTCGAAGCCGAACAACCGACTGCCGGGAGTGGACCCAAGCCTGCGCCGGCGCCACTCGGCCAGTGGGCTGCCGGCGCACCGTTACTGCTCGGCGCGTGGCCTCAGTGTCATGTCGCCGAAGGCCTCCACCTCGCCTCAAGGACCCGGTTGACCATTGCCCATCACGGTCGATCTCCTAGTATTCGCAGGTGAGCATAGAGTCCCGACGTTGCGAAAATGCCGGATCCAACGAGAACGGCTGGTGCGCATGCCAAATCGGCGAACTCGCCGGGTGTGGACATTGATCGATTCACGCGCCCGCGACGACAATTCGTGGCCGACTCTCTCGCATGTGTGTCTGGTATGTAGGGAGTTGCTCTCGGGAATGGGGGCCACAATGTCGGTGAGCACTGGCGGGGGGTCACTGGAGCCACTGGCCACCACGGACGCTAGCACCGAGGCGTTGGAGGAACTCCAGTACACGCTCGGGCAGGGCCCGGCATATGACGCCGGCGCTTCGACCCCGCCGGTGCTGGCACCTGACCTGGAGGCACCGGCAGCCGAACTGACGTGGCCCGTTTTCGCGCCGGCCGCGGTCGCTCAGGGTGTTCGAGCGATCTTCGCTTTCCCGGTCGCGGTCGGCGCAGCGCGGCTCGGAATTCTCAGCGTTCACAGGAGGTCGGCCGGATCGCTGTCCGTCGACGAACTGGCGGACGGACTCGTGTGTGCCGAGGCGGCTCTGGAGCTTGCGCTCGACGAGCGGATCGGTAGCGGCCGGCATGACGCGGAGTATCCTGGCGATGTCGTATTTTCCGACCAGAAGATGGTCAGGCTATCCGACCGGAGGATGGACATTCACCAGGCCTCAGGCATGGTAAGCGTCCAGCTCGGTGTTCAGGTCGCCGAAGCACTGGCGCGGTTACGGGCCTACGCCTACGTGCATGATCGGCGTCTCGTGGATGTGGCGGCGGCCGTCGTGGCCAGGAGGCTGCGGTTCACATCCGACGGGGCAAACGGTCACGATCCTACCGACGACGATACCGATCCGGAGTCTCGAGCATGATTACAGCAGAACAACAAGTGCGACGGACCTTCGTCGAACTCGCCGATACGCTTGTCGCCGACTACGACATCATCGCATTCCTCGACACTCTGGCCCATCGGGTCACCAGTCTGCTGGATGTCGCGGCCTGTGGACTTGTTGTCGCCGATCAGCATGACACGCTGAACCTGATCGCTGCCACTACCGAAGACACCCGGATGCTCGAGTTGATGCAGTTGCAGAACTCCGAAGGTCCCTGCCTGGAGTGCTACCAATCTGGTTCCCCCGTGCAAGATCACGATCTGGCCAAGGCCGATGGCCGGTGGCCGCGGTTCGCGCCGGCCGCAGACGCGCGAGGCTTTCGCTCCGTTCATGCGTTTCCGATGCGGCTACGGGACTCGGTCATCGGCGCGATGAATCTGTTCCGCACGACATCACAACCACTCGATTCCGACCGGATAGAACTCGGGCAGGCTCTGGCCGACGTTGCCACCATCGGTATTATGCATGCGCGGACGGTCCATCATTACGAGGTGGTGACCGAGCAGCTGCAATTGGCCCTCAACAGCCGGATCGTGATTGAACAGGCAAAAGGAATCTTGGTCGAACGACTCGGCATTTCAATCGAAGAAGCCTTCAGTATTCTTCGCCAGCACGCCCGAACCAATAACAATAAACTCTCCGAAACCGCACACGCCGTGGTCGACGGCCGCCTTCACCTGTCGCGGCCACAGCAGTAGTAGCGCAGCAAGAATCCACCCGCCCTCTGGACCCATTCGTCTCAGGCGTTGTACAGTTGGAACGACTCTCCACGGAGAGCGGGCCGCTCCAGACCCTGGCGGCGTCGACTGATCCGATCTACTGGAACAGCGCTGCACATGGGTGAGTGTCTGGCCTGCCGGACTGCATCACGAAGCCTGGTGCCCGTCGTTCCCTGCTCGCGAACAGTTGACAAATGGTCGAGGACATCTCGGCCGGTTGTGCCATCATCGGGCCAGTGGACATCGATAGTGCGTCGTTCGCGGGGGAATCGACGCACCAGGAACGGGGGTCGAACACGGGCCGATGATGGCGCAGTCGGCCGAGCGTCCTGGCTCGTTTCGCGCCGACCATGTGACCCCGTTTCAGCCATGCTGTGGGCTTCGCCCTTGGTGCGGTCGAAAGCTCGCTCCGACTCGGGCGGCGTGGTCGCGCACACCAGATCGGCTCGCCAAAGCCGTCGGATGGGGGGTGGCCACGATTAACCATGGCACCGAACAGCGATCAACAAGTACGGGGCATGAGGCGGACGCCAGGAACAGAACGTCCGACGCTCAGCGGGACTGGCTGGTGAACCGGCTGTTCGCAGCGAGTCTCGATCTGCACGCCGCCGTGGCGCTCGTCGACAACCGTAATGCGGCCGACACGATCTGGGGCTCCATCGAAGGACTCGATCGGATCATCACCCAGGTCCGACGCGCCGCCTTTCGGGCTCGGCTGGCCGGACGGCCTCCCGCACATGCCGCAGGCTCGCGGTCAGTGGCACGCGGAGTCGGCACCCGAACGGCAGGCGGGCGACTACGCGGTGGCGCCGGGCTGCGCAACGGGACTTTCGGCCCTACCGGTCCGGGCCCATCGACTCTGATGGCCAACCAGGCGGTCGACGATTCTGATAGTGGCACCCGCCGGCGAAGAGGTAGGGAGCCGCAGAGGCAGAGAAGAAGGGAAAGGCGGTTTTCGAATCGCGTGACCCATCATCGCCAAGATGAATCATCTGCCCGAACGGCACCTCCACTAGCACCCACCGACGGGTGTCGCTTTGTGCGCCCAGGGGCCGGCAAGCGGTAGTGCTCAACTCGCCAGATCGGCGACGGCCTCGAGTAGACGATTGACATCGTCGCGGTCGTTGTAGTGGACGAGGCCGGCGCGCACCGCGCCCCCGTTCGCACGGATACCGAGCACGCCCGTGACCTCCCATGCGTAGTTGTGGCCGTTCCATACGTTGATTCCGGCGGCGGCGAGATGTTCGGCGACCTCGCGGGGCGTCCATCCGGCGACGGTGAAGTAGGCGGTGGCGGTACGGCGAGCCGGCGCACCGTAGACGTGTACGCGCTGCATCTCCTGGAGGCCGGCGAGCAGCACCTCGAACAGCTCCAGCTCATGTGCCTCCGCGGCCGCCATGGAGGTGAGCAACCGCTCGCGCCGGCTACCCGCCGCGGTGTCGTCAAGGCGCGCGAGGTGTTCGACGGCCGCCGATACACCGGCCAGGTCGGCGAACGGCGCCGTCCCCGTCTCGAAACGCCCCGGCACGGCCTCCGGCGCCGGAGCAAGCTTGTCCGGCTGCAGCCGGTCCAGCAGGGCCGGGTCGGCGGCGACCGCGCCGACATGTGGACCGCACCACTTGTACGCGCTCGTCGAGTAGAAATCAGCCCCCAGCGTTGCCATGTCGACCGGGCCGTGCGCGCTGGCGTGCACCCCATCGACGTAGGTGAGCGCGCCCACGCCGTGCGCCATGGTGGTGATCGCGGCGACGTCCGGGCGAGTGCCCAGCACGTTACTCGCAGCGGTCACGGCGACCAGCCGGGTCCGTTCATTCAGCAGCCCGTCGTACTGCTCGACCGGCAGCTCGCCGCTAACGGTGTCGACCTCGGCCCATCGTACGGTCGCGCCCGCCCGTTCGGCGGCCTGGATCCAGGGCCGCACGTTTGCATCGTGGTCCAACCGCGAGACGACGACCTCGTCGCCGGCCTTCCAAGTCTTCGCCAAGGCGTACGCGATGCGGTACGTCAGGGTGGTCATATTGGGGCCGAGAACAACGCCTCCTGGCTCGGCTCCGACGAGATCGGCGACCGCCCCGCGGCATGCGGACACGATGTCGTCCGCGCGTCCGCTCGCCGGGAAGGCGCCACCGGCATTGCCGATCCCGCGCCGGTAGGTATCGGTGATCGCCTCGATGACCGGATACGGCACCTGGGTACCCGCCGCGCCGTCGAGATAGGCGAAGCCGTCGGACAGCGCCGGGTATGCGGTGCGAATTGCCTTCACGTCGAACGACACGGCCACAACCGTAGCCGCCTCGGGCAATCGACGGGACGCCGATCCGAGCTACCTACCTACCGACGTGGTGGCCGAAGCGTCATGTCGATCAGCATGCGACGGACCACCTGCTCAGTTCTCGCCACGACTCGGCGCTCGTCGACTCTGTTGCGCCGCATCGACCTCGCAACGTGGTCAACGGCCCGAGCGACGTTTCGAGCCGGTACCGCGCCGGAATACTGCCGAACCAACGAGTGGGTGAGTTCGTTCAAATCGTCGCTCATCATGAACCTGACTTTCGTGGGCCGCCGATCGGCCCGTGGTTGCCCGTCGCGTTCATCGATGTCCCCCGATTTCGTTCAGCGGTCCGTATCGAAGCCTGGCGTAGTCAGCCGGTCGGCGCCTAGGGCCGAAGGTCCCCTTCGCCTGCGCGACAGCTTGCCCGGTGGCTAAGCCGCCAGATGGGTGTTGAAGAACGCCACGATGCGGCGGCGGGCATCGGCCGCGGACGGCTCGTGGTAGCCGGTACTGGCGAACTTGCCGGCGATGAGCGCCCAGGCGGGTATCTCTCCTGATGCGTGGTCGTTCAGGAAGCCGTGGCCAGCCTCGGGGTAGACCTTGACGTCGTGTTCCACGCCGCAGCCGGCCAACACCTGTTCCAACTGGGCCGGCGCCTTCCTCAGCGTTCGGTCCCGGCCGCCGTAGCTGGCCACGACCGGACATGCATCGGCGAGCAGGGTCATCGCCCCGCCCGGAACGGTGCCGTAGTTCACACTGGAGGCTTGGTAGTCTCCCGTCGCCGCGAGCAGGAGCGCAAACCCGCCACCCATGCAGAATCCGATGACACCGACCCGGCCGGTGCAATCGTCCCGGCCGGCCAGCCATGTTCGGCACGCCTCCAGGTCGTCGAACACGCGTCCCTGCCGTGCCACCGATGCCCGCATCGTCGCGAACAGGCAGCGCATCCGGCCGCCCCAGTAGTAGAGGTCGGGCGCGACGGCGAGGAAACCGGATCCGGCCAGCCAATCGGCCTGGTTGCGAAGGTCGGTCGTCATGCCGAGCGCGTCGTGTACGACGATCACGCCGGGTTTGGGTTCGTCCCCATCAGGATTCGCCAGGTAACCCGTCATCTCGCCACCGGGCGTCGGAATCTTCACGTTGTTCATCGCTCACCGCCGACGGTCGCCGCAGTCGCCGGCTCCCGGAGTCGCGCGATCATCACGGCGGTGACCGCGATCAGCCACACCACGTAGATCGGAAGCACGATATAAGTCAACTCTGCACCCGGCACCAGCGGTCCGTTGTCCACCACGATCCCGAGCGACATCATCAGATAGCCGGCGGCCGCTACGGCGGACAACCATCCGAGCCAGACCGGGAACACCCTAGTGCGAAACGCGATCACCGCGACCGCAGCGAACATCACCGCCAGTGGGACGTACGCGATCAAGGTCAGCGCGTATCCGAGGCCAGCTATCACGCCGGCCAGCCCCGGCTCCACCTCCGTCCTGGAAGCGACAGCCAGGGCGATCTGCGGAGCCTGGATGAGCACGCTGATCGCGATGCCGACCGCCCCGGCGCCGAAGGCCACCATCGACAGCCGTCCGGTGCCGCCCTCCGCCTTGGCGAGGAAGTCGCGCAGGCTTCCGAGGAACCAGAGGAAGGCGCCGGCGCTCAGGACGAACAGCAGGCTCTGCATCAGCAGCGCGCCACGGTTGTCGGCGAAGAACGCTACGAATTCCTCGCCCGTAGCGCTCGCGTCCGGCGCGCCGCGCTCAAAGGCGGCGCCCGCCGCGCCGAGCGCGACCACGGCGAATCCCGAAGCAGCGCCCAACCGCTCCCACCGGATCTCGTTCATGATTCCTCCTTCAGACCGGCTGCGTCGGTTCTGGCGTCCGCAGCGGGGTCGGCGTTCGGCAGCAACTCCGCACTCTCCATGAGCTCGCGCAGCGACGCGGCGAACCGCGCCGCCGGAGCTCCGTCCACGACGTTGTGGTCCGCACTGATGGTCAGATCCAGCACATCCCTGGGTCGGATCTCGCCGTCCACCACTCTTGGCCGCCGGCTCATCCCGCCCACCGTCACGTTCAAGCTCAACACCGTGGGAACGCCGATGCCGTGGCCACTTCCGCCGCCGAGCGCGCCGAGCGCGCTCACCGCCACCGTCCCCGAAATTGCGTGCATTCGCACCGAGCGGCGCGCCAACCGGAAGAACAGCGCGGCCATGCCAGGGACGCGCGCCACCGCGGAGAACTGATCGAGCCGGCGATCCCCGATGTCACGGCTCGGTTCGACCTGCACCGAGCGGATTTCCTTGCTGACATCCTCGACGCTTCGCGTGTCCGCTCCGCGGATGACGTGACCGACTGGAACCGGTCCGTCGGAGGTCTGCCGCTCGACCAGGATCGCCACGTCCACATTGGGTGTCAGCACAACGCGGCCCCGCCAGTTCCGGTAGACATGTACGTCCGGATGCATCGCCGCGGCGTGCGCCACGCATGCGACGACGTAGGCCGCCACCGACAACGGTGGATCCCATGCACGTATCCGGCGCAACGCCACGGTGATGTCCACGTCGATCAGGCCGTGCATCAGGGCCATCGGCCGGCCGGCCCGGATCGCACCCGTCACGATCCGCCGGCCGGCCGGGAACGGCCGCAACTCGGGCCGGCGTTCAGGCCTGTTCGGCATTGCGCCGTACGGTTGCGAGCGCAGCGCGCATCACGTGCCCGACGAATGGCCGAACGAGGCCCCAGTAGCGGGCGAACTTCTTCGCCGAGTCGTCGTCGTTCGTGGCGGTGCGCGCCTCGTAGGAAAGCAGCGTGCGACCCTCGCCGTACGGCCGCAGCGTGAAATTCGCCGCGATCCGGCCCCAGCCGGGGTCGTCGAACTCGGCGAACTCCTCCGGTGTCATCTCACTGACGTCGAACCACTCGATGTTGGGCTTCCAGAACCGCCCGACCGCACCAAGCGCGATCTCCCGGTTCTCGATCCGGCCAAGGGGCAACCATCCCTCCAGGCCGTGCTCATCGACACCGCTGAGCTTCAGCTCGGCCGGCTCACTGGGTGGGCGCGTGCGTCCACGCAACCCCGCCACCTTCGCCGGCAGGCCACGCACGAAGAACGCCGCGTCCAGCAGCGGCGAGTGGACGTCTAGCAGGTCCAGATCGGTCAACGCACGCCAGGTCGTAGCGACGTCCGCGTTGACAACGGTGTGCTCGATGAGCGTCACGTCGAAAGCGGGAAGGCAGCGGTCGATCAGCATCGCGGTCGCCGGCTCCGCGGCTTGCTGCGTCGCGGTTGGTCTGCTCGTACTTGTCATCGCAATGCCTCCAATCCGTTTCGAGACACTGTCCCGCGGCACCGTCGCGGCCACCAGGGCCGTAAGACCCTCACCGCGAGCCGATCGAAGGCACTTGGTCCCTGCCGGTGTCAACCTAATGCTCTGAACAGGCCTGCACCGTCGGTCTCAGATGGAGGTGTCAAGCAGCCGAAGAAGGTGACCTGCGATGACTAACAGCGACTTCCGCTATCCGAATGAGCCTGCGCCGTCCGGCGGTACCCGGACCGAACCGTACGCCACGACGCCACACCCCACATACGGACCCGCTCCAAGTCCGACCCCGCCGAGCCGGCCGTGGACCGGCGGGCGCGTCATGGTCTTGGTGCTCGGCTCCCTGCTGGCACTCTTCTCGCTCGGCCTGCTTGCAGGCGGTGTGACGACACTGGCGATCGACCAGACGCAGCGCGACTCGGCCGGCTATCTCACCACACGTACCGTGGGTTTCGAGAGCGACGGCTATGCCATCGTCGGCGCCGGTCTGGAGATCGACACCAGCGTTCCCGGCTGGCTTCAGGTCCGGGACTTCATCGGCGAACTCCAGCTGACCGTGGAGGGCGCGGGCGACGAGTCGATCTTCGTGGGCATCGCTCAAGAAGACGCAGCCGAGGCCTATCTCGCAGAACTCGGCTACGACGAGGTCAGTGAGATCCGCGGTGTCGACGTCACGTACATCCCGCACCCGGGTGACGATCCCGCTTCGGCTCCGGGTGAGCAGGACTTCTGGACGACCTCGACGGAGGGCCAGGGCCCGCAGACCCTCACCTTCGAACCCGAGACCGGCCGGTGGGTGGTAGTGGCAATGAACGCTGACGGCACCAGCGGCGTCAGCGTCACCGCAAGCGCTGCCGCCGAGGTGCCGGACCTCTCGTGGATCGCGATCATCCTGCTCGTCGCCGGCGGTGCCGGCCTGCTGCTGTCCGCGCTGCCGATCTACCTGGCCGCCCGTCCCTGAGCGACCCCCGGTGGTGCGCGCCCGATGCGGACGCCCACCACCGGACCAGGTCTCCGCGTCTGTACGCCGGACCCGCTCAGCTAGACACCGCTGGACGGGGGCGCCTCCTCGGCAGGCTCTTTGCGGCGGGACAGAAGTGGACCGCGTTGCCACGGCGTACCCAGACGCGGCAAGACCCACCGGTCGAGCCCGTACCAGCCGGCGTTGCGCCACGCGAGGATGAGCAGCAGCGACACTAAGATCATTGCTGGGTTCACCCCGGCTGATCCGGCGAAGACGAACGAGAAGTTCAGTATCGCGCCCAGCGCGGCGGCGATCCCGGTGAAGAGGCCGAGAATCAACAGCACACCGATCACCAGTTCACCGACGGCGACCACAGGCCCGAACCACGGGTGCGAAGTGTCTCGGATCCACTCCAAGAACGTGACGTACCAGTCGTAGGCGACGTCCGGGTGCGGGCCCTCCGATGCTTCGATGGCGCCGCTGGCGAAACCCGCCACGGAGTCGCCGACACCCACGTCGCCGCTGGAGCGTACCCAGCCGACGTTGGCGTCTCCGGTGAACGTGAACTCTTCATCGCTCCAGAACCGGAGGGTCAGGTTGCCTCCGAACACCTTGCCCCACCCGGCTTGAAGCCATTCCCAGCCCAGCCATAGCCGGGCGATGAGCCAGATCCACGCGGCTTGGCTGGAGCCGAAGAACCACTTGGCGATCCGGGGCTCTTCGATATAAGCCGGACCACGGCCGGCATTTGCCTCATCTGTTGCGGTCATCTCTACTTCACCTCGATTGACGACCGTGTCATGGACGGTCCTTGTTCGTCCACATATCACATACCCAAATGATGTGCGTCACATGCAGGCTTCACGATCAGCATGTCGGACCGGACCACGACTGGCAAGTCGCGCGAGCCAATGACCTGTCGTGGTTTGCGGTCACCGCACGGCTTGCGATCCCGCGCAGCGTCCATCGGCCCTGCTTCGGGCGGACCGGCGGCAAATGGTGCGATGATCGTGGTTACTGACCACTCAATGGCCTAGCGCTGTGACATGGCGTTGATGATCCCGACCTGGAGGTGACCATGCAGCAGCCGACGTACCCCATTCAGTTCTCCGTCGACTATCCCGACCGTCCACTCGACCGGCTGACCACGTTCTTCCGGCTCATCGTTGCGATCCCGATCATGATACTGATCGGGACGGTGGCCGGTGGGACGTGGCAATGGAGCTACGATGACGGGACCGCGGTCGCCGCCGGCGCCGGTGGCCTGCTCTTCTTCGGCCCGCTCCTGATGATCGTCTTCCGGCAGAAATACCCGCGTTGGTGGTTCGACTGGAACCGCGAGCTGCTCCGGTTCAGCAACCGGGTCGCGGCGTACCTCGCATTGATGGACGACCGCTATCCGGCCACCGACGACGAACAGGCCGTCCATCTCAACTACGCCTACCCGGACGTGCCGAACGACCTCAACCGCTGGTTGCCACTCGTCAAATGGTTCCTGGCGATCCCGCACTACATCGTGCTGTTCTTCCTCTACATCGCTGCGATCGTCTCAGTGGTGGTCGCATGGTTCGCGATCCTTTTCACCGGGCGCTACCCCCGCGGCCTCTTCGACTTCGTCGAGGGCGTCCTGCGCTGGCACAACCGCGTCGCCGGCTACGCATACATTCTCGTCACCGACGAATACCCGCCATTTCGAATCGGGCACTGAGATGAAGCGCGCGATCAAACCGCCGGCACCGTCGGGCAGCTGATCTTGCCCGCCTGCGGTGGTACGGCCGGTGCCGTCGCAATGTGGGCGTAGGGTTCTGGGCAGCGGCCGGGCAGCACACGGCGATCGGGAGTGGGGTTCCACCATGGCGACGAAGTTGATCGAACTTTCGGACGGCTTCCTCGTGGAGGCCGAGGTCGATGCATCGGAGGCGCGGCCGATCTCCGGTGGCGCTGCCGACAAGGTGGCGGCTTCAATGGACAATATCGAGCGGCTGCTGGTCAACGTCTGCAAGCCGGTGGCACGTGCGTGGGCGGCGATGGGCGATGACGTCATGGTCGAGTCGGTGGGAGTGGAACTCGGCCTCAGCTTCGAGGGCGAGGGCAACATCTTCGTGACAAAGGCAAAGGCAGGTGCCAACCTCACCGTGACGCTGACGCTGAAGCGACGTTGACGCCACGCCGAAGCCCCAGAGGGACAAGAAGGCAGCGAGGCGGGCTAAGGAAATGGCGGGCTGGTCGTGGTTGCAGCGATCGGTGTTCCTCGTCACGGGCGCCGATCCGGACAGAGCGGACTTCGGCACGGCGTTCTTCGCCGGTCGCGACGCGCAGGGGCGTGCTTACGTCGTGACCTGCGCCCACGTCGTCGAGAACGTCGGCGGCCCGGAGGCGGTCAGGGTCGGCGGCCACCCGGTCCAAGTGGTGCGAACCGCCGACGGCGCCGACGATATTGCGGTGCTCCAGACCGAAGTTCCTCCAGAGACGCTGCCTCTCGAACTGGGGCGAAGGCGGGCCGGCGCCAAGACGTGCACGATCGTCGGCTACCGCAAGATCAGCCGCGACGTCCACCAGACGCGGCTTATTGAAGGGACTCTCGGTGCGGCGGTGCTGAGCACGGCCGGCCACCGGGTGGCCGGATGGCACATCGACACCCAAGAGACCGTGCCGAAGGGGTTCAGTGGCTCTCCCGTCGTCGACACCGTCAGCGGTGAGGTCGTCGGGATCGCCTCGTTGGGCTTCTCGGGCAGCCCGGGTGCGGTGGCGATCGCGGCAAGCGAGGCGCTGCACCGCTGGCCCGCAGATCGCCGACTCGAGCCCCCGCGCCTGCGAGTCAAGGGGGTCGATTTCGTCTACGTCCCGGCCGGCAGCTTCGCCATGGGTACCCATCGGCAACGGGCCGAGGACCTGGCCAGGGAGCGGGGCCGGCCCGAGTTCGCCGCGGAAGCTCCGCGGACCGAAGTCGAACTGCCCGCCTTCTACATCGCCCGATTCCCAGTGACCAATGAGCAGTTCCAGCAGTTCGTCGACGAATCGGGCGACGCGGCTCCGAGTGTTCGGCACGACCCGTGGTCGAGCCGCTACGCGTGGGACCAGGACTCCCGGCGGTTCCGCGCCGGCCTCGAACGTCATCCGGTCACCCTTGTGTCCTGGGCACACGCCCGCCGGTACTGCGACTGGCTGGGCGCCCGGCTGCCGACCGAGGCGGAGTGGGAGAAGGCCGCACGTGGAGCCGACGGCCGTACCTGGCCCTGGGGCGACGAGTGGCGCGCCGACCTCTGCGCCAACGCCGAAGGAGGCTCGGACGGCCTCACGCCGGTCGGTTCGTGGTCACCGCAGGGCGACAGCGCCTACGGAGCCGCCGACATGGCGGGCAATGTGTGGGAGTGGTGCAGCAGCTTCTGCGATCCCTACCCGTACCGATCGGACGACGGGCGTGAGGACTTGGGCGCCGAAGGCCACCGGGTGATCCGTGGCGGTGCTTTCGAACAGGACCGCTTCATGGCCCGGTGCGCCACCCGCAACACAGCCCGTCAAGACGACTTCGGCTTCACGATCGGCTTTCGACCTGCGCTGTCGCCGAGCGACGAGTGATACGGGGGCATCGTGGGAGTCGAACGGCTTGCATTCCTCGCCTCGGAGTATCCGCCGCACGTCTACGGTGGTCTCGGAACCGTCGTAGAAGCGCTTTCGCGCTCGATCGCCGCCGAAGGTGTCGAGGTGGTGGTCTTCGTCCCGGCAGTCGACGGCTACACCGAGCCGCCACCAGGCGTCGAGCTCTCCCCCGTTCCCGTCCGGAGCGTCGCGAGCAACGAGGACTTCTGGCTGAGCTACAGCGAAGCGGCCGGCGAGTCGCTCCGGAACTTCGGCCGACGCTTCGACGTCGTCCACTGCCATGACTGGATGACGGTTCTCGGTGCGCTCGCCGCGCGCCCGGCGACGCGCACACCGGTTGCGATGACGGTCCACCTGCCGCAGAGCACCACTGCCAACGTCGTTATGGAGAACATCGGGCTGCTCGGTTCCGACGGCGTCGTGGTGAACAGTAAGGCCGTGCGCGGCGAGTTGCTCGGCCGCGGAATCAGAGACGGCGGGCGCGGCTGGGTCGATGGCCGCAGGCGTGACCGACGCGACGAGATCACAGTGATCCCTAACGGCGTCGATCTGGCTCGGTTCTCGCCCGGCGCTGCGCCTCCCCATCGGCAGCGGGTCCTTTTCGCCGGACGGCTTGTCCCACAGAAGGCCGTGGACGTGTTGATGCGGGCCTTCGGCGCCGTCCTTCGCCGGCACCCGGCCGCGCGTCTGGTAATCGCCGGCGACGGCGACCAGCGGTTGTACCTCGAACGCCTGGCGCGCTTCCTCGGAGTGCGGCAGCACGTCGATTTTCTCGGCTGGCGGTCGCCCGACGAGCTGAGCGAGCTGTACCGTTCGTCGATGGTCACCGCCGTGCCGAGCCGTTACGAGCCCTTCGGCCTCGTCGCATTGGAAGCGATGGCGAGTGGCTGCCCGGTCGTCGTCGGCCGCGTTGGCGGCCTCGTCGAGATCGTCGAGGATGACGTATCCGGCTTCCTCGTCGAGCCGGACGATCATCTCGGTCTCGCCGGACGGCTCGCCGCACTGCTCTCCGACCGCGAGCTCGCCCACGCCACCGGCACCGCCGCGCGTCATCGTGCCGAGCAGTTCGGCTGGACGACGATCGCGCGCCGGACGATCGACCTCTATGAACAGCTCGCGGCCCGCCCCGTGCGAACCACGATCGAAGCCGCGACCCTCGCCCGGGTGCTGGCCCCCGCGAGCTCCCGCCTGAACACCCGGGTTTCCCGGCTACTCGGCGGCGCCGGCACCGAGCGTGAGTCCGATACCGAACTCGAGCCCGACTCACCGAGGGGTCGCGATGGACGCTGAGTTCTTCTGCCTGGACAAGCACGTCGATATCGCGGCATCGATGGTGCGCTACCTCCAGAGTTTCGTCGACCCCTCGGTTGCGCTCCGGGTGATGAACACCGAGTCGGCCTGGCCCGAGCGTGACGAGATCGGTCGCCGCTATACGAAGCTGCTCCACGCCTCGGTCCCGCCCGAACGCGAGCTCACCATCGAGGCGGTCACCGACATGGAGCTGTTCGGCAGCCGGATCTACCTTCGGATCTACTGGCCGCTGAGTTTCGACGCCGTGTACCGCGATCCGGACGGTGAGATGGTCATGCCCCCGTACTCGACCATCGTCGCGCGGCAATTCCACGCCCATGGTGCGGGTCTGGATGCGTTCCTGCCGGCGTTGGCGATCCGGGACCGGATGGTATTGGTGCCGAAGGGTCAGAACGAGACGCTAGCCGAGCTGGGGCCAGACGAAGCCTCGCTGCCGCCGATGGAACGTGGCGTCATCGAGGTTGACTTCGGCGACCACGCCGAGCTTGAGCACGCCTTCGTCGCCATCGGGCAAGAGCTGCGCAGGGAGCTGCGCAACGAGCTGCACGCTTACCGGAGCTACCACCCGAGCGACCAGCCGGACCTCGACGCGGTGTCAGCCCACCTCGGCGTAACCCCTGCGCTACTCCGGCGGGCAATCCGCGAGGAGGCCGAAGCCAGGGAACCCGTCTACCGGCAGCTGCGCTGCACGCTGGAGCCGAACACGATCGTCAAGGACGTCCAGACCCGGCTCTCGCTCACTATCGAGAACCCGTCGATGGTGGACTTGGGCGAGATCCGGGTCCAGATGCGGGGCCCGAGCAACGGCCTGGAGATCTACCCCGAACGCGTACCCATCGAGATCCCGGCCGAGGCGTCTGTGCGCGTCGACCTCTCGGTCGCCGCCATCCGTGCCGGGGAGTTCGTGGTCGAGGTGTCGCTCCGCGATGTCGACACCGACGTGCCTTCCGAGATGCTGCCCGTATGGCAACTCTGGATCACAGTCCACGAGCAATGACCGCGATGCCGTTCAGAGCCGGGCCCGGCGATCACGGGCAGCGGGGAACCGGAGGGCTCCAGGTGGTGTTCGACCGGTTCGACACGTAGTAGTCGCTCACCCAGCGGCCGTCCCGTATCTTGTTCCAAACCGTGGTCGTGCCGACCTTGCTGCCGGACTTCTGACACATCACATAGGCCAGCGACCCACGGGGCAGCGGGTTTCCCTTGATCGGGTACGAGACACCCGGGCCGGTGCGGGCGTTGAGCGATATGGAGGCTGTGACCTGCCCCGGATAGGTGCAGCGAGGTAGCGCGGACGAGAACCCTGTGCTCGAAGGCGTCGAGACGTAATAATCAGTCACCCATGTTCCGTTGGTCAGCCGATCCCACACCGATGTGCTGCCTACCTTCTGTCCGGTCGTCTGGCAGACGACCTGCAGCGAGCTGCCTGATGCGTAGGTCCGCACAATGCCATAGGAGGTCGACGGGCCTGAGCGGGCGTTCAGCGACGTCGTGGAGGTGACCTTGTAGGTCCGGGCGACGGTCGCGAGGGGCGCCTTGATGGCGTCGTTGTCGATGTTGAGTCGCGCCCCGCCCCAGGTCTCGTAGTGGTCGCCCCGGTACTGCTTCGCCCGCTGCCACATCGCCCACTGGTTGTCCGGAGCGGTCGGCCAGCCGGTCAGTGATTTGTTGCCGTCCCAGCGCGCCATCCACACCGCGTCCGGCCGGGCGTAGGTCGTCGAGTTGTAGCTGTCGGACAGATCCCGCAGCCCGGAGTTCTGGTGGACGTACACACCTGCGAGATACCCGGACGCGTGCAAGGTGGTCGTCCACGCCGACACGTACCGGCGCACCGCGGTCCGGCATGACGAGATGGTCCGGTCGTAGTGCTCGACGTCGGCGTAGAGCGCACTGCCCGGCAGGATTCCCAGCGCCTTCGCTCGCGCGATCGCGTCCTGGGCGTCTGACGTGCCGCGCGACGTCCCCGTCGACGAGGTGTACCGGTACGTCTTGGCGCCGAACATGCACGACGGCTGGTACCCGAAGTACGTCGGCAGCAGCTTCCAGCCCATCACGGTGACGTCACGTACCCATGCCTTGGTCAGATTGGGCTGGGCACAGCCACGGTTGAGGCCGCCGAAATAGATATTGGCCACCCGGTAGGGCGAGTTGGCCCGCCAGGCCTTCATCGTCGCCAGCGACGGTGCCGCGCACGTGTCGAAGCCCAGCTGACTGGCTCGCGTCGTCGAAGAGCCCGATGGATAGCGGACCGGCGTGTCCGGCGCCGTTGCACCCGTGCTTGCCAGGCCGCCGACGAGCAGCGCTCCCAGTACAGCTATGGCCAAGGCCCGAAACACCGTGCGAGTAGTCATGACAACCTCCTGGGCTGTCGCCGGGATGATCTGAGTTTCGGGTATCCCATCCGTCGTTGCGCAGTGCCAATGGTCCCTGTTCAGTGAGCTGTAGGGCCTCAAGTCGAGCCGGCCGCACCTGCCGTCCGCAGCAACAGTGGCTCACACACGCCCCGCGACGGCCGGGCGGCACCGTGCAAATCCCCAGCATGGCGGTGAACCATTTCGAATCGCCGAGCGTGCCGGCTACGAGGAGACCCCACAGATAGGAGGAATCCATGAAGAGGCTCGTCACCACTACGCTCGCTACCGGCGTCCTACTGCTCGGCTCGGCAGGCGTCGCCTCCGCGCACCAGCTCGGCCCGTGCAACGACGCCGATGGGGACGGCGCGTTCAGCGGCCAGGAGTACGCTATGCACCACATCGTGCAGGGTGCGCACGACGGAATCATCGGGCAGGTGCACAAGCCCGGTTCCCACCGCGGCTTCAGCCTGTGTAACCCGTCGGGCAAGTGAGCCGGAATGATGGTGGCCGCCGTTGCCCGGCGGCCACCATCATTCGTCGACCGTGACGGCATCGGTGGACGGTCACACTCCGCACCGCGATAGCAGTAGTGCCAGTGCAGATACTGCTCGGTCCACGTCTCAGTCGGGTCGAGCTCCGGGCGTGGTCGGGCCGCGAGGCGTGATCAGCGCGGTCAGCCAGCCGCCGAGGAAACCGGCGACGGCTGCGATCGCCAGCGCCGCCCGGCGGTTCCGGTGGACGGCCGCCACGAGCGCCACGGATCGCTCTGGCGTCGGTACCTTCTGGTCCGGGTGCTGATCTGCCCGAACGGCTGTGCCGGTCATCACGGACTCCCCTACGGATGAGTGCGGTGACCGTGCGGTCACCGACCTCATTCCCAGCGTTGACCGCCGCTGTCGCGAAACATAGAGACCGACGACCCCCGTTCCCCGGGACTTGCGCCCTGTGCGCCGCACCCGAATCGACCTGCCGGTGCGAGCCGCTACGGTGACCGATCGCCAATGGGAGCGACCGGTGGCACGACCATGACCGGGACGTCGGCGAACTCCATGATTCGCAGTGCCTCGCTGCCGACGTGCGGTATGCCGACCGCGCGGTGCGACGCCCGCGCGACGACGATCAGGTCGGCATTCGAGCGGCGGGCCTCGGCCAGCACCTCGGCCGCCGGAGAACCGGACACCTGGACCGTGTCGACGGGCACGCCTGCGACATCGGCCAGCTGTTGAATGTGCCGGAGCACGGCGTTTGCCGCGAGTATCCGGCGGCCGCCCACAGGTGCCGAGGCGGCGCTGATCCGTTCGTCCAGCGTGTGGTCCTGAAGGACCATCACAGCGACGAGCGTCGCGCCCGTCGCCGTGGCGAGCGAGATCGCGACGTCCACTGCCCGAAGTGCGGCCGGCGAGTCGTCGACGGCCACCACGATACGTTTCATCACAAACCGCCTCCGTCCTCGAGCCGGGCCGCAGCCCAGCGCAGCCGGACATTCTCCTCACGGTCGAGCTCGTCGAGCTGCGTCTCGAGTGTCCGCAGCGCTTCTTCCAAGCGAGGAACCCACCGGTTCTCGATGGCCCGTTGCCGGGAACGGGTCGCGGCCAACTCGGCCTCGAGAACCGCGACCGCCCGGGTGGCGACGCCATGGAGTACCGCGGCCTCCAACGCCTCGCGATGCGCGGCGATGGTGTACACCAGCGCGGAGCTACCTGGACGGACCGGTGCGTCGGACGGCCTGACGGTGGCATGGACCGGATAGTCCACGCCCATTGCGCTACGACGCTCCACCTGGACAGTTGCCGGGGCGTTTGGAGTAGCCGCCGCGAGGCCGCGCTGGCCGTCGAGTGCGGCGCTGCGCCCCAGCCAGCCGGCCGCATGCTCGGCGCACCGCTCCCACTCCGCTTCGGCGCGCTGGGCCACTAGCTCGAGACGTTCCAGCTCGCCGGCCAGGATGCGTCTCTTGCGATCCAGCAGGTCGCTGGCCCGCTGCGCCGCGGCGAGCCGGCGGCGAAGCCGTAGCCGACCCGCTCGCCCGGACGCCGTCGCGGTGGTCATGGCGTTCCGTTCAGGTGTTTCTGAATCGCTTTGGCCGGCAGCATGGTGAGCTCGCGGCGGGGCAGCACTGCCAGCGCCTTCCACGCGAGGCTCAGCGTCTCGTCCAGAGTCCGGGACTCCGTCGGTAACTGCCGCATGAGTTGCTGTTCGACGGCGTCGCGGTACTCCAGGTAGCTGCGGTCGGTTTCGCTGAGCGCCTGCGCGCCGATCAGGTCGGCGAGCTCGCCGGCCTGCCGCGCCCGAGCCAGGGCCGCGATCACCTGTGCGGCCACGTCGAGGTGATCGTCACGGGTCCGGCCCGGTCCGGCGCCCTTACGCATCAGCCGCGAGAGTGAGGACAGCACGTCGATCGGCGGGTAGAGGCCGCGGCCATGCGACTCCGGGGAGAGGACGACCTGTCCCTCGGTGATGTAGCCGGTGAGGTCGGGCACCGGATGGGTGAGGTCGCCACCCGGCATCGTCAGCACCGGCACGATTGTCACCGACCCCGGCCGGTCGTGCACCCGCCCGCAGCGCTCGTAGAGCGAGGCCAGGTCGCTGTAGAGGTACCCGGGATAGGCACGCCGAGCCGGGACCTCCTTGCGCGCCGCGGCGACCTCGCGCACCGCGTCGCAGTAGCTGGTCATGTCCGACATGACCACGAGAACGTGGTGGCCCTCGACGAAAGCGAGGTGCTCTGCGACGGTCAGCGCGATCCGCGGCGTCAGCAGCCGCTCGATGATCGGGTCGTTCGCAGTGTTCAGCAGGGTGACGAGCTCGCCCGCTCCGGATCGCGCCTCCAAGGCGTCCCGGGCGGACGCGGCGTCCGCATGAGTGAGCCCCATGCCGGCGAAGACCACGCTGAACGACTCCTTCGCCCGGCCGGCGCTGGCCTGGGCGGCGATCTGCAGCGCCAACTGCAGGTGCGGCAGGCCCGGCACGGAGAAGACCGGCAGCTTCTGCCCGCGCACGAGTGTGGTGAGCGCGTCCAGCGCCGAAACGCCGGTCAGGACGGGCTCGGACGGTGGCGCACGGTGCACGGGGTTGAGCGGCGATCCCGCCACGGGGGCTGCCGTCTCGCCAAAGATGGGCGGGCCGCCGTCGATCGGTTCTCCTCTGCCATTGCACGTCCTGCCCAGCCAGCCGGTGCCTACGGGTATGTGCAGCGGCTCGCCGGCGAACCGGACGCCGATGCTGCCAGGACGCAGACCGACGGTCCCCTCCATCACCTGGACGACGGCCAGGTCACGGTCGACCTCGAGGACGACGCCGTGGCGTTTGGAGCCGTCGTCGACCTCGATCTCGGCGGACTCGTCCCAGCCGACGCCATGGGTGTTCCTGAGGAACAGCAGCGAGATCTGCATGGCTTGGACGTCGGTGTACTCCGGCTGCACAACCCGCCGGGCCGTGGTGTTCTCTCGGGCGGTCATGCCAGCTCCTCGAGCGAGCGCAGGAGTTCAGCACGGACCTCGTCCACCGGCTCGGTCTCATCCGGGCCGGCCTCGTCCCGAACTCTGATCAGCGGGCCGAAGTCGTGCTCCTCGATGACCGCGGCCGGCACCCCCCGCTCGATCAGGCCGTCGCAGGTATCGACTACGTCGAGCACGGCCTGCAGCAACGCCGCACCCTTGGCCGCGCTGGAGAACGCATCGTTCTCGCTCAGCGCGCTCTGCATCAGGACGGCCTCGCGCAGCAGCCGGCCGCCCAGCAGCACGATGCGCTCGTGCCCGGGCAACGTGCCCACGCCGATGATCTCGGCGAGGTCGGCGAGCCGGTCGGCCTCGCTGAGCAGCGTGGCCGCGCGCTCGCGCCGGCGGGCCCAATCCGTGTCGTCGTGGGCGGCATGCCAACCGGCGACCGCCTCGACCTGCCGGGCGAACGAACCGCTCCAGCTGACGGCCGGATAGTGCCGGGAGTACGCCAGCTCGCGGTCGAGGGTCCAGACGCTCTGGACGAATCGTTCGGTCGCCGTCGTCACGGGTTCGGCGAGGTCACCGCCGGGCGGCGACACGGCGCCGATGACCGTCACCGATGCGCGTCGGCCACCGAGCGTTTCGACCTGACCTGCCCGCTCGTAGAACGCCGCGAGCGCGGATGCCAGGTCGGCCGGATAGCCCTCCTCGGCCGGCAGCGCCCCGGTGCGCGACGAGAACTCCCGGAGCGCCTCGGCCCACCGCGAGGTCGAGTCGGCGATCACGACGGTGTCGTAGCCCATATCGCGGTAGTACTCGGCCACCGTGATGCCGGTGTAGATGCTCGCCTCGCGGGCCATCATCGGCATGTTGGACGTGTTGGCCAGGATCACCGTCCGGTCGATCAGCCGGCCACCGGTCCGCGCGTCGGTCAGCTCGGACAGCTCGCCGAGCACGTCGGCCATCTCGTTGCCCCGCTCCCCGCAGCCGATGTAGACGATCACGGCTGCGTCACACCACTTGGCGATCTGCTGGAGCAGGACGGTCTTACCGGTGCCGAATCCACCCGGTACACAGGCGGCGGCACCACGGCTCACCGGAAACAGCATGTCGAGCACGCGCTGCCCGGTATGCAGCGGCGCGGCCGCGTTCTCGCGGTACCGGAACGGGCGCGGCCGGCGCACTGGCCAGTGCTCCCACAGTGTTACCGGCCGACCGTCCACCTGCGCCACGGCGTCGTCGTCTCCCACGGCACCGGCCTCGGCCAGCCAGGTGAGCTCTCCGGACCGGCCCGGCGGCACCAGAACACGATGCGGGAGGCTTGCGCCGACCTCTACGGTGCCGAGCACCGTGCCTGGGCCGACGTGCTCACCTACCGGGGCCGTCGGCGTGAACGGCCAGGTGTGAGCCGGCCCTCCGACGTCTCGGCCGGCCGTGAGCCAGACCGGCGCCGACGACAGCGGCCGGAGCAGTCCGTCGAAGACCTGGCCGAGCAGCCCGGGCCCCAAACGGGCCGACAGCTGCCCGCCTTGCGGTATCGCCCGGTCCCCGACCTGCACACCGCCGGTGTATTCGTACGCCTGGGTGGTGATGGTGCCGTCGGAGATCGCCACGACCTCGGCGGGGATGCCGTCGAGACCGATCTCGACGACCTCCGACATCGCGGCGCCGGCGAGCCCGGCCACCTCGACCAGGGGCCCGTTGACCCGGGTGACCCGCCCACCGCCGGCACGCTCCTCCAGCGCGGTCACGGTGCCCATAGCCGTTCCACCGCCGATCCCAGTCGCTCGATCTCGCGGTCCGCCAGCGTCGGCAAGGACAGATCGACTCGCCTGCCGCCGGCTACCGCCACCACACCGCCGGACGGACTCTCCTCGATCGACGCATCGGGGCCGAGCACCGCGATCGCCTGCTCGGAGAGCGCCCGGCGCAGGTGCGGATAGTCCGCGGAGTCGCGCAGACCGATCGCCGCATCGTGGCACCGTTGCCGCAGCTCGTCGTACAGCTCGCGCTGCGCGGCCAGCACCACGTCGCGGGCCTCCCGGCGGCGCCGGGTGAGGACTGTGCCAACCGCGGCCCTTGCCTGCTGCTCACCCTCGGCGCGGGCCTGGTCGAGGATGCGCTCGGCACGCTCGCGGGCGGCGGTGCGCACCTCGTCGGCGTGCCGCTGTGCGTCCTCCGTGCTGGTCCGCGCCTGCGCGCCGGCTTCGGCTCGAAGGGCCGCGCGTACCGGCTCGAGGGCCGCCTCGGCTCCTTTGGGAAGGCTCGGCCTCATGCCGGCATCACCGCCGTCAACGGCGCGCCCGGTGCCGCGGTCTCCTCGGCCAGCGCCGCGGCCGCCTCGTGGGTCAGCACGACGGCGACGACCTCCGCCGGTAACGCGGCCCACTGGGCACGCGCGTCGGTTTCAGTCGCGGCGACCAGCGGCACCGCGCCGGCCAGCGCGTAGCCCCGGATCTTCGCCTCCGCCCCGATGACGGCAACGGTGCTCATCGCGACCTCACGCCTGCCCGACCAGGATGATCGCGATGATCAGTCCGTAGATCGCGATTCCTTCGGCCAGGCCGACGATCACCATCGACCGACCGAACATCTCCGGTCGCTCGCTCATCGTCGCCAGCGCCGCGGCACCGGTGTACGCCACCGCGATCGCCGCTCCGAGCGACGAGCCGGCGACGGCGATCGCCGCGGCGATCAGTGCCGCACCGTTGGCCTGCTCGGCCGCTTCGGTCCCTGCCTGCGCCACCGTGGCGGCATCGGCGGGCAAAGCCGCCATGATGGCGGCGAACGTCACGATCGCGGACGCAATCAACAGACCGTTGACCGCGAAAAGCACTCGCCGGAAGGCTCGTCTCGACAGCCAACTGCTCATGGGGTGACCTCCGTCGGTTCCGATGTCGGTAGCGTCCAAGGGCGGAACGGCCGGCCCTCGGTGTCGAAGATTCGGGAGAACAACTCGTAGTACTCGAGGCGAAGCGCCTGGACACCGGCAACGAGCGCCTCCAGCGTCAGCGCGATGGCGTTGCCCACGACGAAGATGGCGACCGCGGCGACCGCGGCAAGGCCCGGTCCCCAGGCCGCCGTCGTGCCCTGCCACACGACCGCTCCGAGTGCGGCGTGGGTGAGCCCGAACGCGGCCAGCCGGGCGAACGACACCAGATTCGACCCCAGCCGTATGACGACGTCGAACAGCTCGACGACGGCCTGCAGTACCGCCGCGCCACCACGGCCGGCCGTGGCGAGCAGCCCGACGAACGCCAGCGCCAGCCCTAGCAGGCCGAGACCGGCACCGCCGGCGACGAGCGGGCTGATGTCGTAGTAGATACCACCGGCCAAAAGGCCGAGCGCGAGAAAGAGCAGGCTGCCTGCGATGCCGGTGCGGGAGTACAGGGCAAAGCCCCAGCCGCCTTCGCGGAGCCGATTCACCGTTCCGAGGGCGTAGGCGCCGCCGAGCAGCACGGCGCCGACGCCGACGGCGGTCACCAGCAGCGTCACCGGCTCCTCCATCGGTGCGAGCCACACCACCGGCAGCAGACCGGTCGGTCCGAAGAACTCGCCGTAGAGGACTCCGAACACCGACGCGGCGGCACCCGCGCCGGCAACGAACGGCCAAGCCCGCCGAACACCGTGCAGGCTGCGAATCCGGCCGGAGCGCAGCACCATGGCCGCCGCCAGCAAGAGCAGCCCGTGGCCGACGTCGCCGAACATCATCCCGAACATGGCGACGTACGCCAGCCCGGCGAGCAGCGTCGGGTCCACGTCGGGGTACGGGACCGTGGCGTAACCCTTGACCAGTGGGTCGAATGCTCGCGCCCCGCGCTGCCGCAGCAGGGTTGGCGGCTGGACCCCGCGGGGATGCTCCAGCGGTACCGCAGCGGCACCGATTGGCCCCAGGGCGTCTCCCAGCTGCTGCAACGCCGGCGCCGGAACCCACCCGGCGAGCGCGGCGACCGGACCGTCGGTGGCGGCCAGCTCCGAACGCTTACGCAGTTCGGCATCGCGGGTCGGCTCCGTGTCGGTCGGTTCGAACTCGACCACGCCGGCGTCGCCGACCCGTTCGAGCATGTCCGGGAGCACCGCCGTTGGAGCGACCAGTGCGATGCGCTGCATGCGGATCGGCTGAAGACTCTCACGCCACGACATCGAGCACCTCGCTCGAGCCACGCCCGCCGGCCGCGGCGGCGAGCGCCGCCCGAACCCGCCACGCGTCCACGGCAAGCACGGCCAGCGCCCCGACCACCGACTCGGGTCCGGGCTGTGCGCCGCGGAGCAGCTTGAAACCGTCCGATTCCATCCGTCCGCGGACGTGGGCCTCAGCCCGCCACAGCTGCTCCGGTGCGTCGATTCCGGCCAGCGCCCACCTGGCGCGGCCGGGCAGCGCGTCGCGCAGTTCGGCAATGGACCGCGCGTCCGTCCATCGCCAGCCGATCACGGGTCCGAGCGACCGGGCGAGTACGTGTGACGGCTCCTGTTCCAATGTCAGGATCGTCCGGGCGGCGAGCAGCGCCGCGCCGCCGCCTACCCACTTGGCCACGGCAGGCGTCCTGGACGGACTCGCGTCCACCATCCGCAGCCAGGTGACGAACAAGGTGTCATGCAGGGCGGGTGCGCTCACGTCGCCGGGGTCGCCCCACGGCGAGGACGCCAGTTCGTCCCGCAACTGCTCGAGAGATGTCGCCTCGGCGAGTCTCGGCCACGACGTCGCCAGTGTTCCGAGGGTGAACTCCGGGACCGCGTCACCTCCCGCGAGCCGGTCTCGGTGCGCCTCGATGTTGCTCATCTCGAAACGGGCGGCCAGCGCACGTGCCAGCGGCGCACCGGCAGCGGGCATCCAGCCGGCAAGGACGCGTAGCTCCCAGAGCAGCTCGGCCCGGATACCGTGCTCGGCGTCACGCAGCGACGTCCCCGGCTTCGCCGCGTTCTCGAACGCCGTGCCGGCGAGCAGTGCGAGCCCGGCGTCCAGGTCCGGCGCCGTGGCAATCCGGCGGGACAGCTCGGTCCCGGCGCGCCGCCGGCCGATCCCCCGCGCCCGTACGGTTGCGGCCACCCAGCTGGACCTCATCGCGCCACCTGCATCGGCCCGGAGTCAGTCGCGGTGATGTGTTCCCGCAGGTTCGCGATCACGAGGTCGGTGAGCTCGTCGAGGCGTGGTCCGGAGTCTTCCTTCAACCGGGCCGCCTGCTGCTTCGCTTCGGCCAATAATGCCGCTGCCTCCTCCTCCCCCGAGGCATGCACTCGGGCCGCTGCGGCGGCTCGTTCGGCCGACGCCCGCGACGTCGCGTTCGCCACGAGCGAGGCCGCCTCCCGCTCGGCCTCGGCAGTGGTCGCGGCGGCTCGGTCCGTGGCCGACCGGCGTACGGCATCGGCTTCGGCAGCGGTCTCGGCCAGCGCGGCGAAGACCGGCGCGAGCTCGGCCGCCGCCCGATCCTCCTCCTCGGCGGGCACGGCGACCGGACCGGCCGGTCCCGGAGCACCGACCGGCCGCAACCGATTCAGCAGATCCTGTAGCGCCATGGGTCGTGCCTCGTTGGGTAGCTATTTCCTTCCACTCCCACCCAACCCGCTAAGCAGCGAGCTTTCTTAGGGCCTAAAGGTCCTGCCCTGCAGTCTTTCCTCCTCCCCTCGCTTCGGTAGACGTTCGGCGGCGCCCACCGGGACCTTGGTCTCTACTCTGATTCCGCGGCCACGGTGAGCCTGACATTGAGGACTACGCCATGTCGGGAGGTTCGGCGATGAGCTGGCAGCCGATTCACAAGACCGAGAGTCCGAAGTTGGAACCCAACCTGGCGGACTACGAGATCACTCGCAAGGAGTTCACCTGGACGGACGCGCGCCGTCGGCTGACGGGATTACCAGGTCGTCGTGGGCTGAACATCGCGTACGAATCCGTCGACCGCCATGCGGCGGGGCCGTTCGCGGACAAGGTCGCGATCCGGTTCCGGGACCGGCACGGCGAGATCACCGAACTCACCTACCGGGAACTGCAGCGCAAGACCAACCGCTTCGCCAACGTGTTGCGCCAGCTCGGCGTCGGCCGTACCGACCGGGTGTTCTCACTGCTCGGACGGGTGCCGGAGCTGTACATCACGGCGTTGGGCACGCTCAAGAACACGAGCGTGTTCTCCCCGCTGTTCCCCGCCTTCGGCCCGGAGCCGGTACGGCAGCGGCTCGAGCTAGGCGACGCCGTCGTGCTGGTCACGACGCCCGAGCTATACAAGCGCAGGGTGAAAGCGGCCCGTGGCTCTCTTCCGCAGCTGCGACATGTGCTCTTGGTCGGCGACGCGGACGAACCGGACACGATCGACCTTCGCGCAGCGCTGGACGCGGCGGACGACGAGTTCGAGGTCCCACCCACGGTCCCGGACGACATGGCCTTGCTGCACTTCACGAGCGGGACCACGGGCACGCCCAAGGGCGCGGTGCATGTGCACGAGGCCGTGATCGCGCACCACGCCACGTCCGCTTTCGCACTCGATCTGCACCCGGACGACGTGTTCTGGTGCACCGCGGACCCGGGTTGGGTGACCGGGACGTCCTACGGCATCATCGCCCCGCTCACCCACGGCTGCACGATGGTGGTCGACGCCGGCGACTTCGACGTCCGGGCCTGGTATCAGATCCTGGAGGACCAGCGGGTCACCGTCTGGTATACCGCACCGACGGCGCTGCGCATGTTGATGCGCCAGGGCGCTGAGATGGCCAAGGAGTACGACCTGTCCGCGTTGCGGTACATCGCCAGCGTCGGCGAGCCGCTGAACCCTGAGGTCGTGGTGTGGGGCCAGGAGGCGTACGGCCTGCCGATTCACGACAACTGGTGGCAGACCGAGACCGGCGCCATCATGATCAGCAACTTCGCCAGCATGGAGATCCGGCCGGGTTCGATGGGCCGACCGATGCCGGGCGTGGAAGCCGGTCTGCTCGTCCGTGGCGAGGACGGCCGGGCCGCGGTGTCCGACGGTGAGGTCACCGAGATCACCGAGCCGGACGTCGTCGGCGAGCTGGCACTACGGCCGGGCTGGCCGTCGATGTTCCGCAGCTACCTTCATGCCGACGAGCGCTATGCCAAGTGCTTCGCCGGCGGCTGGTACATGACCGGCGACCTGGCCCGCCGGGACGCCGACGGCTACTACTGGTTCGTCGGGCGCGCCGACGACGTCATCAAGTCGGCCGGCCATCTGGTAGGTCCGTTCGAGATCGAGAGCGCGCTGCTCGAGCACGACGCCGTCGCCGAGGCGGGCGTGATCGGCAAGCCGGACCCGGTCGCGGGCGAGATCGTCAAGGCGTTCGTGACGCTGCGTCCCGGCGTGGAACCCACCGACGAGCTACGCCTGGATCTACTCGCGTTCGGCCGCCGCCGGCTCGGCGGTGTGGCGCCCAAGGAGATCGCGTTCGACCAGCACCTGCCGCACACCCGCAGCGGCAAGGTGATGCGCCGGCTGCTCAAGGCCCGCGAGCTGGGTCTGCCCGAAGGAGATGTCTCGACGTTGGAGAGCACGCAATGAGTACCGACGAAGTGCGCGCCAAGCACCGCCACGAGCTGCTGTATCAGATGCTGCGGATCCGCCGGTTCGAAGAGAAGTGCGCCGAGCTCTACAGCGCTACCAAGATCCGTGGTTTCCTCCACCTGTACGTCGGCGAGGAAGCCGTCGCGGTTGGCGCCATTCCGGCGCTGCAGTCCGACGAAGCCCTCGTCTCGACCTATCGCGAGCACGGCCACGCACTGGCCCGTGGACTGTCCATGGAGTCGGTGATGGCCGAGATGTTCGGCCGAACCACCGGTTGCAGCCGCGGACGCGGCGGGTCGATGCACCTGTTCGACGCGGCGCACCGGTTCTTCGGCGGCAACGCGATCGTCGGTGGCGGCCTGCCGTTGGCCGTCGGGCTGGGGCTTGCCGACCACCTGAGCGGCAGCACCCGCGCCACCGCCTGCTTCTTCGGCGACGGCGCCATGGCCGAAGGCGAGTTCCACGAGTCGATGAACCTCGCGGCGCTGTGGCGGCTGCCCGTGCTGTTCGCGTGCGAGAACAACCAGTACGCGATGGGCACGGCGTTGGGCCGCAGCCACGCTCAGACCGACCTGGCACTGCGTGCGTCGTCCTACGGCATGCCGGCTTGGCCGGTGGACGGCATGGACGTGTTGGCGGTCGAGGATGCGACCCGTCGTGCCCTCGACGTCATCCGCAGCGGCGCCGGTCCGTGTTTCCTCGAGTTCCGCACCTACCGCTTCCGTGCCCACTCGATGTACGACCCGGACCGGTATCGCGACAAGGCCGAGATCGAGCGGTGGAAGGAACAGGACCCCATCGAAGGGCTGATCTCCCGCATGACGTCGGACGGCGATCTCACCGCAGCCGACGTCGAGGCGCTCGAACAAGCCGTGGCCGACGAGCTCGCCACCGCGATCGAAACAGCGGACGCCGGGCCGCTCGAGCCGGTCGAGGACCTCACCAGATACGTCTACTCGGAGCAGTCATGACCACCGTCGAGACAACCTACCGCGAGGCCATGCGCGCGGCGATCCGCGACGCTCTCCTCCGCGACGACCGGGTATTCCTCATGGGCGAGGACGTCGGCAGATACGGCGGCTGCTTCGCGGTCAGCCTAGGGCTGCTCGAGGAGTTCGGACCCGAGCGCATCCGCGACACACCACTGTCGGAGTCGGCGTTCGTGGGCGCCGGAATCGGCTCCGCACTTGGC
>DASUTB010000126.1:0-3672 GCA_036374835.1 Jiangellaceae bacterium
AAAACCCCGGCCAAACATGGTCATTCGCAGGGCGCGCCGTTGAGCCGGAACACGGACGCGTCCGTGTAGCTTCCGGCCCACAGCCCGTTGAAGCCGACCTGCTGCGACCCCAGCGGCGCGATCGTGGCGTTCCAGTCGAGGGGTGTGGCGCGCACCGTCTGGCCGTCCTGCGTCCACGTCGCGCTCCAGCCGTGGTCGAGTGACTGCCCGTCCGGCAGCTCGATCTCCAGCTCCCAGCCGTCGATCGTCGTGTCGCCGGTGTTCGTGATCGTCACGTGTGCGGTGAATCCACCCTGACCGGGACCGGACGTCCACGGGCCGGAATCGTAGGTGACGGCGCACGCGCTACCCGGCTCGCCGTCACTGTCGGTCGTGAACGTCGTGGCACCGGACGGCGCCGACTGGTTTCCGGCCGCATCGCGCGCGACCACGACCACCTGGTACGTGGTCTCCGGCGTCAACCCTCCGAGTGTGACGGACGGCGACACCGCCGAGGTCTCCAACGACCCGTCCACGTACACGTCATAGCCACTCACACCGACGTTGTCAGTCGACGCCGTCCAACTCACCCCGGCGGACGTCGCCGTCACGTCCGAAACCGCCGGCGTCCCCGGCTGCGACGGCGGCTCGGTGTCTTCCGGCTGCGAGTCGTCCGGCAGGTTGTCCGCGGCCCACACCGCGACCCAGGACAGAACCGAGTTCCAGTTGATGGTCACCTCGTTCGTCGACCACGAGTCGATGTGGTCGAGGTAGCACTTCTGCGGCGCGCACCCGGACAGTTCCTGCTGCGCGAGCGGGTCGTTCAGCCCGGTGTTCGGTCCGCCGGCGAGCACACCCGGTGGAGCGGACGGCAGCGAAGGATCGTTCTGGTTCGCCCAGAAGCGATGATGGACGTTCGTCGCCGCCTGTTCTCCGTAGCCGCTGATGTACGACTGGTTCAACGGGTTGCGACCCATCATGTAGTCGAGCGTGGCGAACACGCCGTCCCGGTACCCGTCCGCGCCGCTGAAGTCGGCCGCGAGCGCGAGCACCACGGCGTTGTTGAGCAGCAGGTTGTTCGAGCCCCAGTCGTACCAGAGCCCGCCCTGGCGCTGCTCCCGGTACGGGGCGGGGTAGCCCTGGCCGTCGATCAGGCCGAGCAGAGTGTCCCCGAACGACACGAAGTCGGCGCGCAGAGCCGTCACGTCGCCGGACGGGAGCCCGTTGGGCACGAGCGCCAGCGTGATGTCGCCGAGCAACCCGGTGTTGCCCCAGTCCGCGCCGCGGGTGCCGAAGCTCTCGCCCAGGTACCGTTCGTGCGAGATCAGATCATCGCGGTACTGCTGTTCGCCGGTCGTCGCGTACATCTCGGCGGCAGCCCAGTAGAACTCGTCGTCCAGGTTCTGGTCGCTGTACGCGCCGCCGCCCTGCCCGTCGTTCGGGTCGGCGATGATGCCGGGATTCGCCTGCGCTGCGGAGTACGCGGTCTCGGCCGACTCCAGGCATTCGGCCGCGAACGACGAGTCGATCCCGGACCAGACCCGCGCACACTGCGCCGCGACGGCGGCCAGGTTGAGCGTTGCCGCGGTGCTCGGCGGGGCGAGGTAACGCTGCTGGGAGTCCTCGTGCGGCAGCGTGGGCAAGCCGGTCCAGCTCTCATCGTGGATCTTGTGGTGAGCCATGCCGGCTTGCGGCTGACCGTCCGGCACCTGCATCGACAGCAGGAACTCGACGCTCCACCGCGCTTCGTCCAAGATGTCCGGCACGCCGTTCGAGGATTCGGGAATCGCCAGTGTGCCATCGCCGAGCGCCGTGCCGTCCGCACCGTCGACGTGCAGCATACGCTCGTACGCGTTGATCAACTGCCAGGTCGAGATGCCGCCGTTGACGACGTACTTGCCGTGATCGCCCGCGTCGTACCAGCCGCCGCGCACGTCGAGCGTGTAATCGCACGGTGTCGCCGGCCGGCACGGCACGTCGTCGTCGCCGGTGTTCGGCGGGACGTTGACGTGCCCGGCCGGTCGTGCGTACTCACTGCCGACGAACTGCGCCTCGATCTCGATCCCGCTGCGCTGGTGGTAGTAGAAGGCGAGCGCGTCGTACCGCAGTTGCTCGTACGGCGCCGCCGAGATGTCGAACGGGTAGCTCTGCTGGCCGGCGACTTCCAGCGTGTATCCCGTGCCCGGTGTGTCGACGGTGCTGAAATCGACCGTATGCACGTGATCTCCGGACGCTTCGTCCTCCCCGAACACCGACGTCATCCCACTGGCGACGACCTGGCCGCCGCCGTCGCGAACCGTCCACGCGAGCGGGGACGTGGAACCGTCCACGACGGAGGCCAACTTCGGCAGCCCTGGAGCATACGCGACGTTGTTGACCTTGACCGCGGGGCCGATGACAGGATCGGACTGGGCGGGGAGCGCCGTCAACGCGCCGGCCGCCAGGGTGAGCGTAGCGAGGAGAGCGAATAGCGAAAGACGCAGCCGCATCGGGACCATCTCCGTAAGCCGTCGGACCGGTCCCTTGACGGTGCGCCCGCAATGGATCATCCGTCAAAATGCCCTGAAACATTCAATTCCATCGCGTCCACCGACCCGGCATGACCAGGCGATTAACGACGAGGCAATGAACATGATACGAAGTGTTGACTTTTTCGCCATATAGTTCGATGGTGGGAGCGCTCCCACACACCTGGCATGTGGAGGCGCTCCAAATGGCGCACGCACCGACATTGTCCGAGGTAGCGGCCGCTGCAGGCGTTTCGCCGGCGACCGCGTCGCGCACTTTGAGCGGATCGGTCAGGGTGGCGACGTCCACCAGGAGACGCGTCACCGAGGCGGTCACCAAGCTGGGCTACATCCGCCGACGGGCCGCCTACTCTCCCCCGACACCACGATCCACGTTGCTTGTAGCCGCGGCCGTCTGTGAGCCGTTCCCGCGAGCCATCTGCGACCCGTTCCACATCCGGCTGCTGTCCACCGTCGAGGAGTTGCTCACCGAGCGCGGAGTCTCGCTGGTCATCGTCCCCTCGCCCGATACGAACACGGTGCGCCGCCTGCTGACCGGGATGTTCGGCGGCGTGCTGGTCATCGGCGCGGGAGACGACCACCCGGTCGCGGTCGCGCTCGCGAGCTCCGGCGTACCGGTTCGCTGCACCGGACGGCCGCCGGACGGCATCCGGCTTCCGTATGTCGACGTCGACAACGGTGACGGAGGCCGTCAAGTCGCCGAGCATCTGATCGTCGGCGGACGGCGGCGATTCGGGGTGATCGCCGGGCCCCGCACCTTCCCGGCGGCGCAGGACCGGCTCGCCGGATTCCGCACCACGCTCGAGCCCTTCGGCGTCGCGAACGTGCCGATCGCGCGTGGCGACTTCAGCTTCGCCTCCGGCGTGCACGGCATGCGCTGGCTGCTCGAGCGGGCTCCGAAGCTGGACGCGGTGTTCGCCGCCGCGGACGCCATGGCCGCCGGCGCGATACGCACGCTGCGGTTGTCCGGACGACGCGTCCCCGACGACGTCGCGATCGTCGGTTTCGACGACGCGCCGTTCGCCCGCCGGACGCGACCGCCGCTCACGACCGTCCGCCAACCCGTCGAGGAGCTGGCGGTTCGGGCGGCGACGCTGCTGCTAGAGGACATGGGCGGAGGCGCCGAGCCCGCCGGCAACGACACGCTGCCAACCGAACTGGTCGT
>DASUTB010000127.1:0-24697 GCA_036374835.1 Jiangellaceae bacterium
GGCGGTTCGACGGTGCAGCCCGGCGCTGACTCCGTCTCGGCCGCGTCCTCGCCCGCCGCGTCGGACGCGGCCGGGTCGGGCTCGTCATCGGAACCGCAGGCGGACAGCACGACGGCGCTGCTCAACACCATGGCGGCAACAGCAGTTGTACGGCGCACGATGGTTTTCCTCGCGATTGGATTGGGGAAGGGACCTGCGCTACGCGGAGCCAAGCCCGCATTCGAGAGTAGCCGCAGAACCTCAGAATCCGGTAATCCTGCCAACTGAGACCGCCCCGAACGTCGACGTGTCGCCGGTAACGGTTGGCGACCGTTCAACGGGTGGTCAACAAGGTTGAAGGGGCGTTTACGTGATCATTCTCAAGCGCTACATGCTGGCGATGAGGCGCTCGACGCGCTCGTCCGTCGAGCGGAACGGGTCCTTGCACAGCACGGTCCGCTGCGCCTGGTCGTTGAGCTTGAGATGGACCCAGTCGACGGTGAAATCACGCCGCCGCTCCTGTGCGCGGCGGATGAACTCGCCGCGCAGCCGGGCCCGTGTGGTCTGCGGCGGCACCGATTTCGCTTCGAAGATCTTCACGTCGTTGCAGACCCGCTCGACCGAGCCGCGCCGCTCCAGCATGTAGTACAGACCCCGGTCGCGGTGAATGTCGTGGTAGGCGAGATCGAGCTGGGCGACGCGCGGATGAGCCAGCGACATGTCGTGCCGTTCGCAGTAGCGGGAGATCAGCTGGTACTTGGTCACCCAGTCGATCTCGCGCTCGATGAGGGTGAGATCGCCGGAGTCGATCGCCTTGATCGCACGTTCCCAGAGGTCGAGCACCCGTTTGATCGCCGGCGTGGCGATGTCGCGCCGGTCGACGAAATCACGCGCCTTGGTGTAGTACTCCTGCTGCACTTCGAGCGCGGACATCTCCCGTCCGTTGGCCAGCCGGACCTTGCGGCGGCCGGTGATGTCGTGACTGATCTCACGGATCGCCCGGATCGGGTTCTCCAGCGCCATGTCTCGGAGCCCGGCGCCGGCCTCGATCATCCGCAGCACCAGGTCGGTGGCGCCCACCTTCAGCAAGGTCGTGGTCTCGTTCATATTCGAGTCGCCGACGATGACATGGAGCCGGCGATAACGCTCGGCGTCCGCGTGCGGCTCGTCCCGCGTGTTGATGATCGGACGGCTGCGCGTCGTCGCGCTCGAGACCCCTTCCCAGATGTGCTCGGCACGCTGGCTGACGGCGAACACCGCACCGCGGGGCGTCTGCAGCACCTTGCCGCCGCCGCAGATGATCTGGCGCGTCACCAGGAACGGGATCAGCACATCGGCCAGCCGCGAGAACTCACCGTGCCGTCCGACGAGGTAGTTCTCGTGGCAGCCGTACGAGTTGCCGGCCGAGTCGGTGTTGTTCTTGAACAGGTAGACGTCACCGGCGATGCCCTCTTCGCGCAGCCGCTTCTCCGCGTCGATCAGCAGGCCCTCGAGGACTCGTTCGCCCGCCTTGTCATGCGTGACGAGGTCGATGATCGAGTCACACTCGGGTGTGGCGTACTCCGGATGGCTACCCACATCGAGGTACAGCCGCGCCCCGTTGGACAGGAAGACGTTGCTGCTGCGGCCCCACGTGACGACGCGCCGGAAGAGGTAGCGCGCTACCTCGTCGGGCGAGAGACGGCGCTGCCCGCGGAAGGTACACGTAACGCCATATTCGTTCTCGAGCCCGAAAATACGCCGATCCATGTATCAAGCTTATGGCCCTGGGGGCTCATCGTGCTTATCGGTGGACGGTGGACTCTCGACTCAACCGCTGTCGTCACTCTTGGGGCCTTCAGCCGCGGTGCCCGAATCGGGCGAGGAATCGCCGTCGCCGTTGGCGAGCAGCGCATCGAGCGCCTCGCCCTGGATGCGTTCGAACTTGCGCCGCGTCCGGTTGCGGTCGAGCACCGCCACCTCCAGGGCGGACGAGGCTACCTCGCGTGGACCGGACTGGGCCGGCGCGCCCGCCGTGTCCCGGCCGAGCGCGGCGACCGCGAGCTTGACCGCATCGGCCAGTGGCATCTGCTCACGGTAGTTGTTGGTCAGGTGCTGGCTGACGAGGTCGGCGGCACCGCCCATCACGGTGAAGCCGTGCTCGTCGAAAACCGACCCCTCGTACGTGAGGCGGTAGATCTGATCACGTTCGGGGCTGTCGCCGACTTCGGCGACGGCGATCTCGACCTCGAAGGGCTTCGGGTCGCGGGTGAAGATCGCATCGAGCGTCTGGGCATAGGTGTTGGCCAGGGCGCGGCCGGTGACGTCGCCGCGTCCGAATGAGTACCCTCGCAGGTCGGCGAGCCGGACGCCGGCCACCCGCAGGGTCTCCAGCTCCGGGTAGCGTCCGGCCGCGGCGAACGCGATCCGGTCGTATATCTCACTGATCTTGTGCAGCGAACGCGAGATGTTCTCGGCTACGAACACGATGCCGTGTTCGTACTGCATCACGACAACTGAGCGTCCGCGCGCGATGCCCTTGCGCGCGTAGTCGGCCTTGTCCTTGTAGAACTGTTCCGGGGAGACGTACCCGAACTGCATCGACACCGCTGTAAGTCCCTTCGATCCTCAGCTCTCGGTACCGGGCGTGCTCTCGAGCGGGGCGTGTGGGCCGTCCGGGCGGATCCGCCGTCCGGCAACCATGTTCTCCACAATCGCCCCCACAGCGGCCTCGTCGAACTCACGGAAGCCGTCGCGGTCGACCACGGCGACGAGCGGGTAGATCTGCCTGGACAGGTCCGGCCCGCCGGTCGCGGAGTCGTCGTCCGCCGCGTCGTACAACGCCTGGACGCAGACCGTCGCGGCGTCGTCCTGGGTGAGCCGGTCGTGATACAGCTTCTTCAACGCGCCCCGCGCGAACAGCGAGCCGGACCCGACCGCGTAGTACGAGTGCTCTTCGTAGCGGCCGCCGGTGATGTCGTACGAGAAGATACGTCCGTTCTCGGCTCGCCGGTCGTACCCGGCGAACAGCGGCACCGAGGCGAGGCCCTGCATCGCGAGTGCCAGGTTGCTCCGGATCATGTGCCCGAGCCGGTTCGCCTTGCCTTCGAGTGACAGAACCGTTCCTTCGACCTTCTCGTAGTGCTCGAGCTCGAGCTGGAACAGCTTGACCAGTTCGACGGCGAGCCCGGCGACCCCGGCGATACCGACACACGAGTACTCGTCGGCCTGGAACACCTTCTCGATGTCGCGCTGGGCGATGATGTTGCCCATCGTGGCGCGCCGGTCTCCGGCCATGACGACCCCGCCGGGATAGGTCGCCGCGACGATCGTCGTGCCGTGCGGAACTTTCCCGGCAAGGTCGCCACTGCCCGCTGTGCGGCGTGCCGGCAGCATCTCGGGGGCGTACTCGCCCAAGAACTCAGTGAACGACGACGTTCCCGGACGCAGGAACGCCGCCGGCAGGCCGGCCGAATCGGACTGCTCCACTACTCCCCGCCCTTCTGCACAAATCCACGGACAAAATCTTCGGCGTTCTCTTCAAGGACTTCATCGATGTCGTCGAGCATCGCGTCGACATCGTCGGCCAGCTTGTCCTGGCGCTCCTTCAGTTCCTCAGAAACCTCAGGAGTCTCTTCAGTCTCGTCCTCGTCGGACTTGCGGGATTGCTTACGCTGCTGCCCGCCCGTGTCACGCGCCATGGTCCACCTCCAAGGCTCCTGGTCCGGTTCACTTCCGGCTACCACTGACCCTACCCATAGCGGGGCGGATAAGGCGCCACCGGCTCGCGCGTCTCGCTACCCGCGAAACCCGGAATGACCACGTAAACGATCCCTTGTAGCCGTTGGCGCCCCGTTGACGGGTCGCGAAGCGTATACAAGCGCAACGTGTTCGGTGATCGTAACCGAAGGTAACGGTTTGCTGCCCGTCGACGGGTCGTCAACGATGCCGCTGGGTCGCTTACGTGGTCATTCGTGGGTTAGCCGCCGGACAGCGCGCGCACCAGATCATCCGCGGTATTGCTGTTCTCCAGCAACTCGCCGACGTGCTCCTTGGTCCCACGCAGCGGATCGAGCGTCGGCACCCGCTGCAGTGCGTCGTGCCCGGGCAGGTCGAAGATGACCGAATCCCAGGACGCCGCGGCTACATGCTGGGCGTACTTGGCCAGACAGTTGCCCCGGAAGTACGCCCTGGTGTCCACCGGAGGGTGCTGGACGGCGGCGGCCACCTCGTCGTCGGTGACAAGCCGCTCCATCCTGCCCAGCGATACGAGCCGGTGGTACAGACCCTTGTTCGGACGTACGTCCGCGTACTGCAGATCGACCAGCTGTAGCTTCGGATGCGACCAGTCGTAGCCGTCTCGCTCACGGTACGACTCCAGCAGCGCCAGCTTTGCGACCCAGTCCAGCTCACCGGCCAGTGACATCGGGTCCGCCGACAGCCGGGTCAGCACGGATTCCCACCTGTCCAGCACGTCGGCGGTGATGGGATCGACGTCCGGCCCGTACCGGTCCTGGACGAACTTGCGCGCCTGCTCCGCGTACTCCATCTGCAGCTGCAGCGCGGTCAGCCGGCGGCCATCGGCAAGCGTGACCAAGTGCGAGAGGGTCGGGTCATGCGATACCGCGTGCAATGAGCTGACCGGACGCTCCACCGTCAAGTCGACCGAAAGGAAGCCCTCTTCGATCATCGCCAGCACGAGGGACGTCGAACCGAGTTTCAGATAGGTCGAGATCTCGGAGAGATTCGCGTCCCCGATGATCACGTGCAACCGGCGGTACCGCTCCGGGTCGGCGTGCGGCTCGTCGCGGGTGTTGATGATCGGACGTTTGAGCGTGGTTTCCAGGCCGACTTCGACCTCGAAGTAATCCGCGCGCTGCGAGATCTGGAATCCGTCTTTGCCGCCGTCCTGCCCGATCCCGACGCGTCCGGCACCGCACATCACCTGGCGCGAGATGAAGAACGGCACCAAGTGCCGGACGATGTCGGCGAACGCGGTCGACCTGCTCATGAGGTAGTTCTCGTGCGTGCCGTACGACGCGCCCTTGTTGTCCACGTTGTTCTTGTACAGCTGGATCGGCGACGTACCCGGAACCTGCGTAGCGAGCCGGGCGGCATCGGCCATGATCAGCTCGCCCGCCTTGTCCCACACCACCGCGTCCCGCGGATTCGTGACCTCGGGCGACGAGTACTCCGGGTGGGCATGATCGACGTAGAGCCGCGCACCGTTGGTCAAGATGACGTTGGCCAGGCCGATTTCCTCGTCGGTCAGCTGGCTCGGGTCGGCGCCGTCGCGGCTCAGCTCGAAGCCGCGGGCGTCCCGCAGCGGACTCTCCTCCTCGAAATCCCACCGTGCTCGGCGCGCGCGGGCCGTCGCGGCGGCGTACGCGTTCACAACCTGGGACGAGGTCAGCATCGAGTTGGCGGCCGGGTTGCCCGGCACGGCGATGCCGTACTCGCTCTCGATCCCGACTATGCGTCGAACGCTCATGTCAAACAGGCTACGTGGCTATCGAGCCGTCCGGCAGCACAGCCGAGCGGCAGAACATGTCGGCGCTTCGCTGCAACGGGGCCACCAGGCATAACGTCGCTTCACCAGGCCTGCAAACCTGGTGAAGCGACGTGAGTCATACCGAACGTGATCGAACGACCTCCTAGAGGTACTGACCGGTGTTCGCGACGGTGTCGATCGAGCGGCCGGCTTCCGAGCCCTGCTTGCCGGAGATGAGCGTGCGGATGAACACGATCCGCTCGCCCTTCTTTCCGGAGATGCGAGCCCAGTCGTCCGGGTTCGTCGTGTTGGGCAGGTCCTCGTTCTCGGCGAACTCGTCGACGCAGGCGTTGAGCAAGTGCTGGACCCGGATACCGCGCGACCCGTTGTCGAGGAACTCCTTGATCGCCATCTTCTTCGCCCGGTCGACGATGTTCTGGATCATCGCGCCGGAGTTGAAGTCGCGGAAGTAGAGCACTTCCTTGTCGCCGTTGGCGTACGTCACCTCGAGGAACTGGTTCTCCTCGGTTTCGGCGTACATGCGCTCCACGGCGCGCTGGATCATCTCCCGGACCGTCTGCTCCCGGTCGCGACCGTGCTCGGCGACGTCGTCGTCGTGCAGCGGCAGTTCCGGCGTCAGGTACTTGCTGAAGATGTCCTGCGCCGACTCGGCGTCCGGACGCTCGATCTTGATCTTGACGTCCAGCCGGCCCGGCCGCAGGATGGCGGGGTCGATCATGTCCTCCCGGTTGGACGCACCGATCACGATCACGTTCTCCAGCGACTCGACGCCGTCGATCTCGGACAGCAGCTGCGGGACGATCGTGTTCTCCACATCCGACGACACGCCGGACCCGCGGGTACGGAACAACGAGTCCATCTCGTCGAAGAACACGATCACCGGCGTGCCCTCGCTCGCCTTCTCCCGGGCTCGCTGGAACACGAGGCGGATGTGCCGCTCGGTCTCGCCGACATACTTGTTCAGCAGCTCCGGGCCCTTGATGTTGAGGAAGTAGGACTTGCCCTCGGCCTTGCCGGTCTTGCGCGCCACCTCCTTGGCCAGCGAGTTCGCCACGGCCTTGGCGATGAGCGTCTTGCCGCAACCGGGCGGGCCGTACAGCAGCACGCCCTTGGGTGGGCGCAACTGGTGCTCGCGGAACAGGTCCGCGTGCAGGTACGGCAGCTCGACGGCATCGCGGATCTGGTCGATCTGCCCGGCCAGGCCACCGATGTCGTCGTAGTCGATGTCCGGAACCTCTTCGAGAATGAGCTCCTCGACCTCGGTCTTGGGGATCCGTTCATAGACGAAGCCGGACCGGGGCTCCAGCAGCAACGAATCCCCTGCCCGCATCACCGAGCCCACCAACGGCGAGGCGATACGGACGACCTTCTCCTCATCGGTGTGACCGATCACCAGGGCCCGGTCACCGTCGTCCATCAACTCCTTGAGCATGACGACCTCGCCGACGCGCTCATACTCCATGGCTCGCACGACATTGAGCGCCTCGTTGAGCATGACCTCCTGGCCAGGCCGCAAAGACTCGATCTCGACGTCCGGACTGACTGCGACGCGCATCTTGCGGCCGCCGGTGAACACGTCGACGGTGCCATCGTCGTAGGGCGCGAGATAGACCCCGAAGCCCGACGGCGGCTGGGCCAGCCGGTCGATCTCCTCTTTGAGCGATACGATCTGCTCCCGCGCCTCCCGAAGCGTGGCGGCGAGCCGCTCATTCTGAGCTGTCACGCTGGCCAGCTGAGCTTGCGTTTCAGCCAACCGGTCTTCGAGCAGCCTCGACTGGCGCGGCGACTCGGAAAGACGGCGCCGCAATGCGGTGACCTCTTCTTCGAGGAATGCCACCTGAGCGTCCGCCTCGTCGTCACGGACGTTCTTACGGCGAGGACGTTCGGCGTTGGAATCGGTCGACACGGTCTCACCTCCCGGGGAAGGGCCCTACTGCTGATGACCCTACCTGTGAAACGGGCTCGGGTGAGAAGTTAGTCCCCCACGGCGAGCCGGACGTGCCGAATCTCACGTTGCCGACTCGCTTGTTCGTCACGCGAAGCCGCTATCTCCGTGCTATAAGGCCGTGATATCCCCATCGATCGCCGTCAAGCGCGATCCGCCGATAGTCGACGATCGTGAAGACACCGGCTGCGGCACGCTGGATCTCGTCGGCGGTGAGAAAGCTGAAGAACCGCTTCGGCTCATAGTCGTCACCGTCGTATACACCCTCGAACGGCTCCGCGAGCCCGTACTGGCCCCAATAGAACAGGCCGCCGTCGTGCAGCACGCCATGGATCGACCGAAGTGCTCCGTCGAGTTCGGCGCGCGGCACATGGATTACACAGTTCATCGCGAAGACCGCGTCGAAACTCTCCGGTGGGAAGTCGAGATGAGCCAGATCCATGACGTAGGCTCTCAGGCCCTTCGCCCGGCACCGGGCGACCAGCTCGGGCGACAGATCGATACACGTCACGTCCAGGCCGTGGTTCGCGTAGAACCGGCCGCTCACACCGTGACCCGCGCCGATCTCCAGCAGCCGCTTGGAGCCGCGATCTGTCACCGCCGCTAGGAACCGATCTCGCTCGCGCTGCTTCCACGAAGCGTCGTCCATCGCGTCGCGTTGTGCGGCGCGCGCGTCATAGGCCATCCGAAGCTGCCGCTTTGTGCTTTCCTCAGCCAGCCACCCCAGGGCGGTGAACGTGTGCCGGGCGAACGCGGCCAGATCCAGCTCGGCGAGCTGGTCGTGGTGGAACCAGCCGACCTCGCTCGTCTCGTCGTGGTCAGGCCGCGGCTCCCCGCCGACGACTTGTGCCTCGTAGATCACGCTGACGTACGAGACCTCGTCGCCGTTCGGGTAGGTCGTGCGGAATTGCGGACCTCCCTGCACGGCGACGAGCTTGGTGATCTCTACGGTGACACCCGCCTCCTCAGCGGCCTCGCGGACCGCGGCCACTTCGGGATCCTCATCGACCTCGACCGAACCACCGATCGTTGCCCATCGCCCGTTGTCGGTCTGGCGCACGAGGAGTACCCGCCCGGCGTCGTCGCGGGGCAGCACGGCAACGGCGGGCAACAGCAGCAGGTCGTGGCCGATCGACTCACGGACACGGCGGATGTACGGCGAGATGGGCATCGCTGCCCCGCTAGGACTTCGGCGCGTCGGTCTCCGCGGGCTTGGCGTCGACGCCGGCTTCCTTGCGCTGCTCCGGCGTGATCGGCGCCGGAGCCGAGGTGAGCGGGTCGTACCCGCCGCCGGTCTTCGGGAACGCGATGACGTCCCGGATCGAGTCGCTGCCGGCCAGCAGCGCAACGACACGGTCCCAGCCGAACGCGATACCGCCGTGGGGCGGAGCTCCGTATTTGAACGCCTCCAGCAGGAAACCGAACTTCTCCTGCGCCTGCTCCTCGGTCACTCCCATCACGTCGAAGACGCGCTGCTGGATGTCGCGACGGTGGATACGGATCGACCCGCCGGCGATCTCGTTGCCGTTGCAGACGAGGTCGTAGGCGTATGCGAGGGCCGATCCCGGATCCTTGTCGAACGAGTCCATGAACTCGGGCTTCGGCGAGGTGAAGGCGTGATGGACCGCCGTCCATGCGCCGGACCCGACCGCGACATCCTCGGTCTCCGATACCGGCTCGAACAGCGGCGCGTCCACCACCCAGACGAACGACCAGGCGTCCTCGTCGATAACGCCGGTGCGGCGTCCGATCTCCACACGAGCGGCACCGAGCAGGGACTGGGACGGCTTACGGAACCCGGCCGCGAAGTAGATCGCGTCACCCGGCTCGGCACCGACGAGTTCCGGCAGGCCCGACCTCTCCTCGTCCCCGAGGTTCTTCGCGACCGGTCCGCCCAGCGTGCCGTCCGCGCCGACGAGCACGTATGCCAGGCCCTTCGCACCCCGAGCCTTCGCCCAGTCCTGCCAGGCGTCGAGCTCCTTGCGGGTCTGCGCCGCTCCGCCCGGGTGCACGACCGCACCCACGTACGGCGCCTGGAACACTCGGAACGACGTGTTGGCGAAATGCTCCGTCACCTCGGTGAGCTCCTGGCCGAAGCGCAGGTCCGGCTTGTCGGTGCCGTAGCGGTCCATCGCTTCGTGATAGGTCATCCGCGCGAATGGACGACTTGTGTCAAGGCCAATCAGCTTCCACAGCGCGGCGACGATCTGCTCCGAGAGCGCGATCACGTCGTCCTGGTCGACGAAGCTCATCTCGATGTCGAGCTGGGTGAACTCCGGTTGGCGGTCGGCGCGGAAGTCCTCATCGCGATAGCAGCGGGCGATCTGGAAGTAGCGCTCGAAGCCGGCGACCATGAGCAACTGCTTGAACAGCTGGGGCGACTGCGGCAACGCGTACCACGAGCCGGGGTGCAACCGGGCCGGCACGAGAAAGTCACGTGCGCCCTCAGGCGTCGACCGGGTCATCGTCGGGGTCTCGATCTCGACGAAGTCGTGAGCGAGCAGAACGTCGCGAGCGGCCTGGTTGGCCCGCGAACGCAGCTTGATGACCTCCGCCGACGCAGCGCGCCGCAGGTCGAGGTAGCGGTACCGGAGCCGGGTCTCCTCCCCCACTTCGTGGTGCTCGTCAAGCTGGAATGGCAGTGGCTCGGCCTGGCTGAGCACCTCGACGGTCGACGCGATCACCTCGATCTCGCCGGTGGCGAGAGCCGGGTTCTCGTTACCCTCAGGCCGCCGGGCCACCTCTCCGGTGATCTGGACGCACGACTCCGTGCGCAGCCCGTGCGCGGCCGATTCGTCACGCACGACGATCTGCGCCACTCCGGAGGCATCACGCAGATCAACGAACGCGACGCCCCCGTGATCGCGGCGCCGCGCGACCCAACCGGACAGCGTTACGGTCTGACCAGCGTGTTCGGCCCGGAGCTCACCGGCGGAATGCGTGCGAAGCACAAGGGTCCCTTTCAAAGAGGTTTCGGGATGAACGAAAGCGTGCTCGCGATTCTACGCAACAGGTGCGGCCCGGGCCGAACCGTTTAGGGGTGGAGCCAGGGAAGGCTCCGGAGTGTCCCCGATAGGCAGCCCGCTCGCCACCAGCCAAGCTGGAAGGGAAACGCTGGTTCGAAGGAGTTGCCATGTTGATGCCGGCCCTGTCGGTCACTCTGATCGGGATCCTTGTCGCGGCCGGTGGGATCGTCGTCAGGAAGCCGCCGCGGGCGACATTCGTCCGCGCACTCGTCGGTGCCTGGTTGGGATTCGTCGCCGGAGCCGTTCCCGGCCTCATCGCCGACGTGCTGTCCGGCAGCGGTGCCTACGTGGCGGTGTTGGGGCACGTCGGTGCCGTTGCGGGTGCGGTGGTCGCGCTCCCGCGTCGCAGTGTGGTGCGCGCGCCGTCTAGAGAAGGGTGAGCTGTTCGGCCCCATTCTCGTCTTGCGGGTTGTGCTCCACCCGCCCGCCGCCGCGGTGCTTCGACCGCGCCTCGAGACTTCGGGAGCCGTCCAGGTCGTACGAGTGCAGCAACGGATCGAGACGATCGTCCAGCCACTCCTGGTACGACTTCGGCACATAGGCGCCTTGCCGGTAGAGATTCTCGTAGCGCGGCATGAGCTTGGGATGCTCGCGCTGCAGCCACGTGAAGAACCACTCCCGGGCGCCGGTTCGAAGGTGCAGCGGAATCGGCGTGACGTGCGTCGCTCCAGCACCGGCGAGCGCCTCGAGGGCCGCGGAGAGGTGCTTCTCGGTATCGGTGAGGTACGGAATCACCGGGGCCAGCAGGACCGTGCAGTCGAAGCCGGCGTCGCGGATCGCCCGGACCAGGTCGAGGCGGGCACGCGGGGACGGCGTCCCGGGCTCGAGCGCGGCGTGCAGCTCGTCGTCGTAGATGGCCACCGAGACGGCGAGGCTGACGTCGACGTGCCTCGCCACCTGCGACAACAGCGGCAGGTCGCGGCGCAGCAGGGTGCCTTTGGTGAGAATGGAGAACGGCGTTCCGCTGTTCGCCAGGGCGCGGATGATGCCGGGCATGAGCCGGTAGCGTCCCTCGGCCCGCTGGTACGGGTCGGTGTTGGTGCCGAGTGCGACGTGTTCGCGCGTCCAGGATCGGCGATGCAACTCGCGGGCCAGGACGTCACCCGCGTTCACCTTGACGACGATCTCGGTGTCGAAACCGACGCCGGTATCCAGCTCCAGCCACGAGTGGCTGCCCCGCGCGAAGCAGTTGTGGCTGACCACGCCGTCGGCGATGAAGTCACCGGTACCGGTGGTCATGTCGTACATCGGCGCGTCGGAGCCGGTCGGCTCCACGGTGGCCACCTGCAGGCTCTTGTCGGTGCCCACCGGCGAGCCGAGGATCGAGCGGTTCTGAGCGTGCCGCGGCAGCCGGCGCAGACGCGCGTCCCCGACGAACTGTTCACCCGGTTCCATATCCCCAACCCGGCGCCAGCCCTGAGTCGTCAGGAAACGATGATCGCCACTTGCCATGAAGGTCGTGCCGTCGGCCAGCTCCAGGCGGTAGGCGGCCTTGGTGGTACGCCAGTGTGCCGTGACCGTCGTCTCGACATAGCGTCGCCGTAGCCGCCGTTGTTCGGTTCCCACGACGGTGTCGCCGACCCTGATGTCGGCCAGCGGGCGCGTCCGCCCGTTGCTCATCAGCACCGGCGTCTCGCCGTCGAGGCAGTACACACACGCGTGCGTGCAACCGCGATACGGGTTGACCGTCCACTGGAACGGCATGTTGGACTCCCCCGGAACCCGATTGAGCACGCTCTTGGCCCGGACCTCGTGGAACGTCACGCCCGCGAAGTCGGGAGTCTGGACACTCCGGAGCAGTCCGGCGATCTTGCCCATGCCGGGCAGCGCGGCGTCGTCCTCCGCGTCGATCGTCTGCGGCTCCCACCTCATGTCCATATTCGAACATACGTTCGCCGCAATATCAACGCGTCCGGCCTGATTCGCCCGTCCGTGGTTCGATCACGTTCACCACCCGCAGCCACATGACACCACCCACGCGTGCATGGTGCTATGTCGCTACGCCTGCCGAACGTGATCGAACTACATCAGGTGGGTCGGATCTCCGGTTTAGCGTCGGCGATGGGCGGCGTCCACGTTTCCGGGTCGGCGTCCACCTGTTCGCCGCTCCGGATGTCCTTGACCTGGTGCGGCTCGTCGTCCCGGCCGGAGAACCAGACGTACGGAATGCCGCGCCGGTCCGCGTACCGGATCTGCTTGCCGAACTTGGCCGCGCTCGGGGCCACCTCGGTCGCGATGCCCCGTTGTCGAAATGTCCGTGCGAGCCGATCCGCGGCCGGTCGCGAGTCCTCGTCGACCAGCGCGATCAGTACCGCGGTCGGCACCGAACGGGACGCCTCGACGAGACGCGCGCCGAACACGCGCGACAGCAGCCGGGTCACGCCGACCGACATGCCAACACCGGGATAACGCCGCTCCCCGACGCTGGCGAGGTTGTCGTACCGCCCGCCGCTGGCGATCGACCCAACGTCCTCATGGCCGACCAGGAACGTCTCGTAGATCGAGCCGGTGTAGTAGTCCAGCCCCCGGGCGATCCGAAGATCGGCGCGGACGAGCCCCGGCGTGTGCTCCCTCGCGGCGTCGACGATCTGGGCCAGCTCGTCGAGCCCCTCGTCGAGCATCGGATCGGTCACGCCGAGCGACCGCACCTGATCGACGAACGACAGGTCGTCGCTGCTGATCTCGGCGAGTTGGAGGCATGCCTTGGCCTGTGCGTCACTCGCACCGGCGATCTCGACGAGCGTGCGCGACACGCCGTCCGGCCCGATCTTGTCCAGCTTGTCGACCTCGCGCAGCGCCGCTGGAACATCGGCCAGCCCCAGCCCGCGATAGAAACCCTCGGCCAGCTTGCGGTTGTTGGCGTGAATGCGTACCGCAGGGACAGGCAGCGCGCTGAGTGCCTCGCCGACGACGAGCGGCATCTCGATGTCGTAGTGAAACGGCAGCTCACCGTCCCCTACCACGTCGATGTCGGCCTGGATGAATTCGCGGAACCGCCCTTCCTGTGGACGCTCGCCGCGCCACGCAGGTTGAATCTGGTAGCGGCGGAAGGGGAAGGTCAGCTTGCCGGCGTTCTCGACGACGTACCGCGCCAACGGCACGGTCAGGTCGAAGTGCAGGCCGAGCTGGCGCTCCGGACCGGCATCCTCATCACCTTGAGCGGCATTGATGCGCCGCAGCAGGTAGATCTCCTTGTTGGCGTCGGCGTCGCCGGCGAGTTGGGAACGCGGCTCCACCGAGCGCGTGGTGATCGGTGTGAAGCCGTTCAGCTCGTACGTTCGCCGGATCGTCTCGATGACCTGCTGCTGAACGATCTGGTCGGCGGGAAGCCACTCCGGAAAACCCGAGAGTGCCGTTGGTCGTGCCATGAAGTCCTGACTCCGAACTATGCATCGGCAGCCGGTCGTGTCCCGGCCGCCCGAGTTGTAGAGGCTTGGCGGTCGGCGGGCACCTCGAGACCCCGCAGGAACGGATTGCTCGAGCGCTCCTGGCCAATGGTGGTCGTTGGGCCGTGGCCGGGCAGCACGTGCGTCTCGTCGGAAAGCGGCAGCACTTTGGTGGCAAGGCTGCGCAGCATGGCCGCATGATCGCCGCCCGGCAGGTCGGTGCGTCCGATGCTGCCGGCGAACAGCACGTCACCGGACAGACACAGTGAGCTTCCGGCGCCGGCCCGCCGCAATTCACTGCCCATCACATCCGTCCCCTCCGACGCCAGAGGTTCGTCGATTGCGGGCAGCCGGAACATCACTGATCCCTCGGTATGGCCGGGTGCATGGTCGACACGGAAGTCCAGCCCTGCGATCGGCAGCACGGCGCCGTCGGTGAGCACCGCGATGTCGTCCGGCTCGGCCCAGGACGCGGCCGTGCCGAACTGCTGCTCGAGCATGGCGACCAGGCTCGGATCGAGCGTGCCGAGCGGATCCTCGAGCCGGTACCGGTCGTCCGCGTGGATGTACGCCGGGACGTCGCGTGCCCCGCAGACCGGCGTGACCGAATAGACGTGGTCGAGATGACCATGGGTGAGCAGCACCGCCGCGGGCTTGAGCCGATGCTCTCGCAGAACGGAGTCGAGCTGATCGACAACGCCGATTCCGGGGTCGGCGATGACACATTCTTCGCCAGAATCAGTGGCCAGAATGTAACAATTCGTCGCGAACGCTTGAGCGGGGAAACCGATCACCAGCACCATACGAGCTTATCGACGGATACCGTCATGTGGCTAACTCGTTACGCCGCAGTGGTCGATCGCTGCCTAGACTGTCCCATCCGGGATTGCTGCTGGCCTGCGCGACTTCCATCGCCGCAGGTGCGATCCTGGCACGAGAATGACAGTGCAAGGAGACCATCGTGGCGACGACACCAACGCCAGGACCTTCTGAGCCGCAGCGTGACGACGCGGCTGGGACCCAAGGCGACGCCAGGGCCGACACGGCCACCGCATCCGAGCGTCCGGACGCGGCAGCCGACGACCGCGCGTCACAGGACACGTCCTCGAGCGCCAACGGCAACTCACCGGGCGCGGACACGGTATCCGCCGACGCCAAGGGCGACGCGACTGACGCTCACGGCGAGTCGGCCGGCACTCAGGGTGAGTCGACGAGCGGCAACGGCGACGCTACCTCGCAGTCGGCGGCATCGGAGCCGGCCGGACGACAGGACGACCGCGCTGGCGGCACGGCGCGGGTGACCCCTGCCGATCTCATGGCCGCCACCAAGGGAGCGAACGCGTCGCCGGCGCGCCCCGGCGCGGGCGACAACAGTTCAGGAAGTGCGGCGAGCGCCGGCACGTCGACCAGCGAGGAGAGCGCCGAGGGCGATACGTCGGACACCGAAGCAAGCGCCGAGGGCGACACATCCGACTCCGAAGCAAGCGCCGAGAAGGATCATGGGAGCGGCGGCCAGGCGCCGCCCCCTGAACCGAGCGAGACGGTCGCACAGGACGAATGGGGCCGGGTCGACGCCAACGGTGAGGTGTACCTCCGCACGGCGCAAGGTGAGCGGCACATCGGTTCGTGGCAGGTCGGCGAGCCGGAGCAGGCACTTACCTTCTATCGCCGTAAGTTCGACGACCTCGTCGTCCAGGTCGACCTGCTGGAACAGCGCCTGTCGTCCGGCGCCGCGTCCCCGGACAACGCCGAACACGGCATCGCCAAGCTGCGTAAGGCGCTGGCCGAACCGCACGCGATCGGCGACCTGGACTCGCTGCGTGCTCGCCTGGAGGCGCTGCGCGAGCAGGTGTCCGAGCGGCGGGCCGAGCGAAAGGCGGCACGCGCCCAGGAACTCGACGAAGCACGCGCCCGCAAGGAACACGTCGCCGGCGAGGCCGAGGCGATCTCCGCAGGTGACGACTGGCGGCACGGCGCCGACCGGCTGCGCCAGCTGCTCGACGAGTGGAAGTCCCTCCCCCGGCTCGACCGGGCCACCGACGACGCGCTGTGGCGGCGCTTCTCCACTGCACGCACGCACTACACCCGCCGCCGCAAGGCTCACTTCGCCGAGCTGGCCGAGCGTCGGGAGAACGCCCGGGAGATCAAGGAAGAGATCCTCGCCGAGGCCGAAGAGCTCGCCGAGTCGACCGACTGGGGCCCGACAGCCCGGCGCTTCCGGGACCTGATGTCGCGCTGGAAGGCCGCCGGCCCTGCCCCGCGGGCGGTGGACGAGGCACTGTGGAAGCGATTCCGGACCGCGCAGGACACCTTCTTCGAAGCACGTTCGGCGACGTTCGCCCAGCGCGACGCCGAGCAACAGCAGAACCTCGAGGCCAAGCAGGCGCTGCTCACCGAGGCCGAAGCGCTCCTTCCGGTCTCAGACTGGAAGGCCGCTCGCGCCACGCTGCGTTCGATTCAGGAGCGCTGGGAGGCGATCGGTCATGTTCCGCGGGAGTCGATGAAGTCCGTCGAGTCGCGGCTGCGCCGCGTCGAAGACGCGATTCGCGAGGCCGAGCAGTCCGATTGGCGGCGTACCAATCCGGAGGCCCGTGCCAGGGCCGAGGGTACCGTCGCGCAGCTGCAGGCCTCGATCAGCGAGCTCGAAGCGACCGCGGCCAACGCGCGCGACGCCGGCAACGAGCGCAAGGCCTCTGAGGCCGAAGAGGCGCTCGCCGCGCGGCGCGCCTGGCTGGAGCAGGCCGAACGAGCGCTGGACGATCTCCGCTAAAGACCCATCGTTGCCCGTCGTTCGATCACGTTCGGCAGGCGTGGCGACATCACAACAGGCGCACATGCATGGTGTTATGTGGCTGCGCCTGCTGAACGTGATCGAACAACAAACGGGCGATTCGGACGCGGGACGCCGCGTCGGGTCAGTTGTGGTCGCGGGCGCTCGTCAACCGGTACGCGTCGAATACGCCTTCGACGCCGCGGACGGCGCGAAGTACGTGGCCGAGGTGCTTAGGGTCGGCCATCTCGAACGTGAACCTGCTCTTGGCGATGCGGTCCGCTCCGGTCTTCACCGTGGCCGACAGGATGTTCACGTGCTGGTCGGACAGGATGCGCGTGATGTCCGAGAGCAGCCGAGCCCGATCGAGCGCCTCCACCTGGATCGCGACGAGGAACATGCTGTTGGCCGTCGGCGCCCAGGCGACGTCGACGATCCGGCCGTCCTGACGTCGCAGCGAGTCGACGTTCACGCAGTCCGCGCGGTGCACCGACACGCCGGAGCCGCGAGTCACGAAACCGACGATCTCGTCGCCCGGGACCGGCGTGCAGCAACGTGCCAGCTTGACCCACACCTCGCCGACACTCTCGCCGTTGGCGCCTCTGACCACGACACCCGGGTCCACGGTCGCGCGGCGCCGCCGGCGACGATCGGGCATCGAGACTTCCGCGGCGTCCTCGCTCGTTCCCTCTTCCCCGCCGAGGCTGTCGACCAGGCGCTGGACGACGCTCTGCGCCGAGACGTGGCCCTCCCCGACGGCCGCGTAGAGCGCGGAGATGTCGTTGTACCGCAGGTCGGAGGCCACCGCGGTGAGCGCTTCGCTGGACAGCATGCGCTGGAACGGCAGATCCTGCTTGCGCATTGCCCGTGCGATGGCTTCCTTGCCGTGCTCGATCGCCTCCTCGCGGCGCGACCGGGAGAACCACTGCTTGATCTTGTTGCGGGCGCGCCCGCTCTTGACGAACGTGAGCCAGTCGCGGCTCGGCCCGGCGCCCTCGGCTTTCGAGGTGAAGATCTCGACGACGTCGCCGTTGTCCAGCGTTGACTCCAGCGGTACGAGCCGTCCGTTCACCCGCGCCCCGATACACCGGTGCCCTACCTCGGTGTGCACCTGGTACGCGAAGTCCACCGGTGTCGACTGCGCGGGCAGCGGCACGACTTCACCCTTGGGCGTGAAGACGTAGACCTCGTTCGACTCGATCTCGAATCGCAGCGATTCGAGGAACTCTCCTGGGTCCTCGGTCTCCTTCTGCCAGTCGAACAGCTGCCGCAGCCATGCCATGTCGCCGGGCGCCAACGCGTCCCCGGCGGCCCTCGGGATCGTCCCGGGCTCGATCGCGATCTTCTTGGTGTCTTCCTTGTACTTCCAGTGCGCGGCGATGCCGTACTCCGCCCGGCGGTGCATGGCGTGGGTACGGATCTGCATCTCCACCGGCTTGCCGCCCGGGCCGATGACCGTCGTGTGCAGCGACTGGTACATGTTGAACTTCGGCATCGCGATGAAGTCCTTGAACCGGCCCGGCACCGGATTCCACCGAGCGTGCACGACGCCGAGCGCCGCGTAGCAGTCGCGTACCGAATCGACGAGGACTCGGATGCCCACGAGGTCGTAGATGTCCGCGAAGTCACGCCCCCGCACGATCATCTTCTGGTAGATCGAGTAGTAGTGCTTCGGTCGGCCGGTGACCTCGGCACGTAGCTTGGCCTCGGAGAGGTCGTCGTTGACCCGCTCGATCACAGTCTCGAGGTAGTCGTCGCGCGACGGCGCCCGCTCGGCGACCAGACGCACGATCTCGTCGTAGATCTTGGGGTGCAGCGTCGCGAACGACAGGTCCTCGAGCTCCCACTTGATCGTGTTCATGCCGAGCCGGTGAGCCAGCGGAGCATAGATCTCGAGTGTCTCGCGAGCCTTGCGTTTGGCGTTCTCCTTGGGCACGTACCTCCAGGTGCGCGCGTTGTGCAGCCGGTCCGCGAGCTTGATGACCAGCACCCGGATGTCCTTGGCCATGGCCACGACCATCTTGCGGACCGTCTCGGCCTGGGCCACCTGGCCGTACTTGACCTTGTCCAGCTTGGTGACGCCGTCGACGAGTCCGGCGACCTCGTCGCCGAAGTCGCGATGCAGCTCGTCGAGCCCGTAGTCGGTGTCCTCGACGGTGTCGTGCAGCAATGCCGCGGCCAGGGTCGGCGGAGTCATGCCGAGCTCGGCGAGGATGGCCGTCACCGCGAGCGGGTGGGTGATGTACGGATCACCGCTTCTGCGCTTCTGCCCGGCGTGCGCACGGCTGGCGGTCTGGTACGCCTTCTCGACGATGGCGAGATCGGCCTTCGGATGCGTCTTGCGGATGGCGCGGAACAGGGGTTCGAGCGCCGGATCGGTCTGGTGGCGTTGTGAGGTGAGACGCGCCAGCCTGGCCCGTACGCGGACAGGGGTCAGCGCACCGACTGTGCCAGTCTCTTCGGCCACCATCACCTCACCCCCGGTTTGGATAAGGAGTTAAGTTTACGCATGCCCGCGCCTTTGCGGGAGGCACCGCCTACACGTGCAGCAGCGCTCTTACATCAAGCGTACCGAGCCGGTCACGGCCGCCGAGAAATCCCAGCTCGATGAGCACTGCGACGGCGGTCACCTCGGCTCCGACCGAAGCGACGAGCTTGGCCGTCGCCTCGACCGTTCCACCAGTCGCCAGGACGTCGTCCACGACCAGCACCCGAGATCCGAGTTGAAACGCGTCGGTATGCACCTCGACGGTTTCCTCACCGTATTCGAGCGTGAAATTGGCCGAGCGCGTTTCGAAAGGCAACTTGCCGTATTTGCGAATCGGTACGAACCCGACGCCGAGTCGCTGAGCTACCGGAGCGGCCAGAATGAATCCCCGAGCCTCGATGCCGGCGACCGTATCCACGACCGTATTGCCCGACTCGTCACGGCCGGCCGCCGCCAGCGCGTCGATTGCGGTGGCGAAGGCATCGTAATCGGCCAGCAACGGGGTGATGTCCTTGAACACCACGCCCGGCTTCGGCCAGTCCGGTATGTCACGGATCTTGGACAAAAGGAGATCGCGGTCGGCATCCGTGATCCCGACCGGTGTGACATCACCGCTCACAAGCTCAGGTCCGGCTCAGGACTTCGGCGTGTCGGGTTCGTCGCCGTCGTCGTTGCGCGGGTTGTGCTCGGCGTTCGACTCGTTCAGCGAGACTCCTTCCGAGCCGGTCAGCCCGGATGCGTCGTCCGGCACCACCGGCTCGTCCGGGATGACCTGAACGATGGCGCGGCGGACGAAGCGGTTGGTGACGCCCGGCGCCACCTCGAGCACGACCTCGTCGCCTTCCACCGCCTCAATTGTGCCGATAAGACCGGAGCCGGTCATGACCTTGCTACCCGGCGTGAGCGACTGCTGCACCTCCTGGAGCTGCTTGCGCTGCTTCTGCTGTGGCCGGATCAGCAGGAAGTAGAAGACAGCAACGAGGAGTATGAGTGGGAGGAGGGCTTCCATAAGTCTTCGCGATTCCTTAGGCCGATTGATTCGGGGACGGCTCCCGAGGATATGGGAATACCCCCGCAATACTAAACACTATCGGAGAACAAGTCGGGTTCGGCATCGTTGATGGTGGCGCGAGCCCAGGCCGGCGGGGCCGAGATGTTGAGATGCTCCCAGGCCGCCGGCGTCGCGATCCGGCCCCGCGGCGTCCGGGCGAGCAGGCCCGCGCGCACGAGGAACGGCTCGGCCACCTCTTCGACCGTCTCACGCTCCTCGCCGACAGCCACCGCCAGCGTGCCGAGCCCGATCGGCCCACCGCTGAACCGCCGGCACAACGCGTCGAGAACGGCCCGGTCGAGCCGGTCCAGCCCGATGTCATCGACGTCGTAGACCGCCAGCGCCTGCTTGGCGACCTCGATACCGATCACGCCGTCGGCGCGGACTTCGGCGAAGTCGCGCACCCGGCGCAGCAGGCGGTTCGCGATTCGCGGTGTGCCGCGAGACCGCCGGGCGATCTCGGTGCCGCCGTCCGGGCGCAGCTCCACGCCGAGCAACGTAGCCGAGCGCGTAAGCACGCGTTCGAGTTCTCCCGGCTCGTACATCTCGACGTGGCCGGTGAAACCGAACCGATCGCGCAGCGGGCCCGGCAGCAGACCGGTCCGTGTCGTGGCGCCGACGAGCGTGAACCTGGGCAGCTCCAGCGGGATCGCGGTGGCTCCCGGGCCCTTTCCGACGACCACGTCGACCCGGAAGTCCTCCATGGCGGTGTAGAGGATCTCTTCGGCCGGACGGGCCATGCGATGGATCTCATCGACGAACAGGACGTCGCCGGGCAGCAGCGCGGACAGGATCGCGGCGAGGTCGCCGGCGTGTTGGATCGCCGGGCCGCTCGTCACCCGCAGCGGCGCGTCCATCTCGGCGGCAACGATCATCGCCAGCGTGGTCTTGCCGAGCCCGGGCGGGCCGGACAGCAGGATGTGATCGGCCGGATGCTCACGCCCGCGGGCCGCTTCGAGCACCAGCGACAACTGCTCACGTAGACGCTCCTGGCCGATGAACTCGTCGAGCGTCTTGGGCCGGAGCGCCGCTTCGGCGGCACGTTCGTCGGCGTCGGCCTCCGGTCCGACGATGCGGGTCTCGGGATGGGACGTCATGACGTTGCCAGCGTACGCAGCGCCGCTTTGAGGATTCCGGGGACGTCTGCGGTGTCGATGCCGTCGCCGACGAGCGGTGCCACCGCGTCAACCGCCGCATCGGCCTGGCCGGTCGGCCAGCCGAGGCCGAGCAAGGCGGCATGTACCTGGTTTCGCCATGGCTCGCCGGCCCCGTTGTGGCCTGCCGGAACGGCCGTACCGGCAATGGTTGCCGGCGCGCCGAGCCTGTCCTTGAGCTCGATGACGATTCGCTGTGCGCCCTTCTTGCCGATACCGGGTACCCGGGTGAGTGCGGTGAGGTCCTCGGTTGCCACCGCGCGGCGCAGCTCGTCCGGACTCAGCACGGCGAGCATCGCCTGCGCCAGCTTCGGCCCGACGCCGCTTGCGGTCTGCAGCAACTCGAACGTGTTTCGCTCGTCCGCGTCCGCGAAACCGTAGAGCGTCAGCGAGTCCTCGCGCACGACCAGGCTGGCCGCCAGCTCGGCCTGCTCGCCGCGCCGCACCGACGATGCGGCGGACGGGGTACACGACAGCGTCAGCCCGATGCCTCCGACGTCCACCACGACATCGGTGCCGCCCACCGACGCAACAGTGCCGCGAACGAACGAAATCACCGAACCACCCCCACTCCCCCATGATCATGTTCAATTACCGTGCGATGTGCACGGTCTTTCGACATGATCATCGACTTGGCATCGTCGAGACGTTGCTGGGCAGCACCGCGCCACACATGGCAGATCGCGATGGCCAGTGCGTCGCTGGCGTCGGCCGGGGTCGGCTTCGTTTCGAGCCGTAGCAACCGGGTCACCATGGCCGCCACCTGCTCCTTACCCGCCTTGCCGGTGCCGGTGATGGCGGCCTTGATCTCACTCGGGGTGTGCAGCGCGACCGGGATGCCCCGCTTCGCCGCGGTCACGACTGCGACGCCGCTGGCCTGCGCAGTTCCCATCACCGTGCGCACATTGTGCTGGCTGAAGACCCGCTCGACGGCGACCGCCGTCGGCCGGTGCTCGTCCAGGTACTTCTCCACTGCGGCCTCGATCGCGACCAACCGTTCGCCGATCGGCGCGCTGGACGGTGTGCGGACGACCTCGACATCAATGAGGCGCAGCGGCCGGCCGGGCTCACCGTCGACCACGCCGAGTCCGCACCGGGTAAGCCCTGGATCCACGCCCAGCACGCGCACCGGAATCCTCCGATCAACGAACACATGTTCGTGAGCGACGCTACCCGACCACGCCGGCAACTCCCGCCGCCGACACGCCGCGACACACTAAGAATGATCACGTAAAGCCGGTATTCCCCAGCTTTACGTGGCATACAGACACAGCAAAGCCGGTAAAGGGCACGCATCGCTGCTTTGCCAGAGGGTGGGTTAGCCGACGGCTTCCATGATCTCGTCGGAGACGTCGAAGTTGGTGTACACGTTCTGGACGTCGTCGCTGTCCTCCAGGGACTCGATGAGGCGGAAGACCTGCTTCGCGCCCTCCTCGTCCAGCTCCACCGTCACCGACGGGACCCACGAGGACTCGGCGGAGTCGTAGTCGAGGCCCGCGGCCTGCACCGCCGTTCGCACCGCGACCAGGTCACCGGCATCACACCGGATCTCGAACGACTCACCGAGGTCCTCGACCTCTTCGGCGCCGGCCTCGAGCACGGCTTCGAGCACGTCGTCCTCGCTCAGCGTGCGGCCGTCCTGCTCCTTCGGCACGACGACGACACCCTTGCGGCTGAACATGTACGACACCGACCCGGCGTCGGCCATCGAGCCGCCGTTGCGGGTCATCGCGATACGAACCTCGGAGGCGGCACGGTTGCGGTTGTCGGTGAGGCACTCCACGAGGAATGCGACGCCGTTCGGGCCGTAGCCCTCGTACATGATCGTCTGGTACTCGGCCGCGCCGGCCTCAGCGCCGGAGCCGCGCTTGACCGCGCGCTCGATGTTGTCGTTCGGTACCGACGCCTTCTTCGCCTTCTGGATGGCGTCGTACAGCGTGGGATTGCCGTCCGGATCACCGCCGCCGGTGCGCGCCGCGACCTCGACGTTCTTGATCAGCTTGGCGAACAGCTTGCCGCGCTTGGCATCGATCGCGGCCTTCTTGTGCTTGGTCGTCGCCCATTTCGAATGGCCGGACATTAGCCCTTGCTCTCCTTAACGATGTCGAGGAACAGACGATGCACCCGTTCGTCCCCGGTGATCTCCGGATGGAACGCAGTCGCCAGCAGCGCCCCGTGCCGAACCGCAACAATCTTACCGTCGGCGGGCCCGCCGGCCACGCGAGCCAACACCTGCACGCCGGGGCCGACGTCCTCCACCCACGGCGCGCGGATGAACGCGACATGGGTGGGACGGTCGTCCTCCTCACCTGAATCGGCTCCGCCGCCGGCCAGCGCGGGAACCGCCAGGTCGACCTCGAACGAGTCGACCTGACGGCCGAAGGCGTTGCGGCGCACCGTCATGTCGATACCGCCGAGCGTCTGCTGATCGTCGGTTCCGCCGACGACCCGGTCGGCCAGCATGATCATTCCCGCACACGTTCCGTAGACGGGCATGCCGCGCTTGATCCGCTCACGCAGCGGCTCGGCCAGCTCGAACGCGCGGAGCAACTTGTCGATCGTCGTCGACTCGCCGCCCGGAATGATCAGCGCGTCCACTTCGTCCAGATCGGTCGGACGGCGCACCGCGATGGTCTTCGCACCCAGCGATTCCATGATCCGCCGGTGCTCGCGGACGTCGCCCTGCAGGGCTAGTACTCCGATAACCGTCATCGCTCACTCGCACATTGGGGTCATGCCGTCCCACCCGTGGTCGAGAATCGTGGCGACCCGCTCGCCCAGGTTGGGTGGGTAGATCGTGGCGTCGGTCCGGCGAAGCTCGTCGAGCGGCCACCAGGCGACGGTGTCCATCGCGACGAGCTCGACATCGGTCCAGCCGTCCGTGCTGACAGCGGTAGCCGCGGGCACCTTGGCCAGGTAGAGCCACTCCTCCTGGCGGCACGTCCGGCCGAGGAAGTCGAACGTCGGCAAACGCCGCGCGATGGGACCGATGAGATCGTCCGGCGTGAACCGCAGACCGGTCTCCTCGTACGCCTCGCGGACCGCCGCGGTGCGCTCGTCCTCGCCGGCACCGATACCTCCACCGACGGTGAACCACCAGCTGCGCTCGCCCTTGCTGGCGCGCATCAGCAACACGCGCCGGTCGCCGTCGACGATGACGACCCGCGCCGAGTCCCGTTCGTAGACGCCGTCGTCAGCACGCGTCCACTCCTCGGCGAACACCGCGTCCTCGTCGAGCACAATTTCACCCCATCGCCAGCGTGCACCCGGTCACCAGCGGCTCACCAGGTCACCTGCTCACTCGAGTTCCGGTTCACCAGCCGCGCTCGGCGAGGCGGTGCGGCTCGGGCACGTCCTCGACGTTGATCCCGACCATTGGCTCGCCGAGCCCGCGGGAAACCTTCGCG
>DASUTB010000128.1:0-15190 GCA_036374835.1 Jiangellaceae bacterium
GCCACTGATGCCCCCGCCGATCACCACAACGTCGACAGCCACGGTTCCTAGCTAAGCAGACCGCCGCCCGGACCCGCTGAACGGCCGGTGCCGGCAACCGTAGCCGGATCGTGACCGAACGGCCGCAACCGGTTGATCCACAGCTGCGTCCGAGCAGTACAGACTACGGCGCACCGACGCCGGTCACTACGGCATGGAGGCATCATGCGACGGATACGACTCTTGGCGGGGACGGCGGCCCTCGGACTGGCGCTCGTTGCCTGCTCCGGTGCCGACGACGCCACGGCCGAGGACGCCGATACCGCCGAAAACGGTGCGTTCGACGACGAAGCCGACATGGAACCGCCAGCCGACGAGGACCGCTCCGAGGAGGGCGATGCCGGCGACGACAGTGCGGGCGCCGGTGAATCGGCCGAATCGGACGCGGCGACGGCCGTCGATGAGACGTCGATCCAGGGGGCCGAGGACGGCCGTCACATCATCTACAACATCGACCTGTACATCGAGACCGAGAACCTCGTCCGATCGACGCAACAGGCCATCGCGCTGGCCGAGTCCGCGGGCGGGTTCGTCGCGCGCGAGGACACCTTCGGTGACGAATCCGCGACGCTCACCCTGCGGGTACCGGCCGACGATCATGCGTCGATAGTCACCCAACTCGAGAACCTCGGCGAGGTCATCGAACGCAGCCGGCACGCGGAAGACGTCACCTCCGAGGTCGTGGACGTCGACGCGAGGATTCAGTCCCAGGAGCGCAGCATCGCGCGCATCAGGCAACTCCTCGACGAGGCCGGCGACCTCGGCGACATCGTCTCGATCGAGGCCGAGCTCGCGCGCCGCGAAGCGAACCTCGACTCGCTGCTCTCGCGCCAGGCCGAGCTCGGCTCGCTCACGACGCTGGCCACGATCACCGTGACGTTCGCTCAGGAGGGCGAGGCGAGCCTCGACGCCGACTCCGACGATCCCCCGACATTCCTCAGCGGTCTGGAGAGCGGCTGGAACGCGTTCGTGGCGGCGGTGACGTACGTGAGCGCCGGGTTCGGAGCAGTGCTGCCGTTCCTCGCCGCGGCGGCCGTCGTCGGTGCACCGTTCCTGGTCCTGCGGCGCCGTAAGAACGCCGAGAGTGCGAGACTCGTGGAGTGAACGACGCTCCTCTCCTACAAGCATGCCGAGGCGAGAAGCCGGCCAGGACGCCTGTGTGGTTCATGCGCCAGGCCGGCCGGTCGCTGCCCGAATACCGCAAGGCCCGGTCCGGAATTGCAATGCTGGACGCCTGCCTGCGGCCCGACCTTGCGACCGAGATCACGCTACAGCCGGTACGCCGCTACGACATCGATGCCGCGATCTTCTTCTCCGACATCGTGGTGCCGCTCAAAACGGTCGGTGTCGACGTCGAGATCAAGCCGGGGGTGGGGCCGGTTCTCGGCACACCGATCCGCAGCCGTGACGAACTCAACGTGTTGCGCCGTCCCGAACCGGCCGATCTCACGCCGATCGACGAGGCGGTCCGCGGTGTCGTGTCCGAACTCGATCCGCAGGTGCCGCTCATCGGCTTCGCGGGCGCGCCGTTCACCGTCGCGTCCTACCTTGTCGAGGGCGGGCCGTCCCGCCAGCATCCGCGCACCAAGTCGCTCATGCGATCCGATCCCGAGCTGTGGCACGACCTGATGGCGCGGGTGGCGGCGATCTCCGCCGAGTTCCTCGTGACGCAGGTCCGCGCCGGCGCCCGGGCCGTCCAGCTCTTCGACTCGTGGGCCGGGGCACTGTCCGCGGCGGACTATGCGACGTACGTCCAGCCGCACAGCGCCACCGTCCTCGAAGCGCTCGCCGGGTTCGACGTGCCGCGGATCCATTTCGGGGTCGGGACGTCCGAAATCCTGCCGCTGATGGCCGCCGCCGGTGCCGACGTGATCGGTGTGGATTGGCGGTTGCCGCTCGACGAGGCCGCCTCCCGGGTGCCCGGCGTGCCGCTGCAGGGCAACCTCGACCCGGCGCTGCTGTTCGCGGACTGGCCCGTCATCGCCGCGGAGATCGACCGGATAATCGGCGAGGGCACGGCCGCGCCGGGGCACATCTTCAACCTGGGGCACGGCGTCCTACCCGACACCGACCCGGCCGTACTGGCTCGCGTTGCCGACGCGGTCCATTCGCACACCTGACGCCTGACTCGCCGGGTTTGGTCCGATCACACTCTGCGGGCTCGCGCGGTCATTCCCCCCGCGCATCGGGCCGGCGATTTCGCTGCCCGGACAGTCCACCGCTCAGCGCCAGCAGCAATCGCGCGGCGAGGGCGACGGCGACGAGGGTGAGTACGCCGAGGACTGCCACCTCGAGGCCGGTGCGGGGACTCGGTGGTGCTTGCACGACCTTCCCCAGCGTTCCTATGAGCACGATCGACAGCCCGACGAGCGTCCAGAACGCCAACCGCGCGCGGCGGTACGGGCGGTTGGTCACAAGTGCGCCTCCGGGGTCGTGACGATAGCGATGATCGTCAGCGCGATGATCGCCGCCACCGCCAGTGCGGTCGCGGAGATCACAACGGGACGCTGCCGCCAGATTCGCCGCGGACTGCGGTCCGCGAACGGCAGCAGGACGAGCAGGCCGAATAGGACGACGCCACCCCACAGGATTGCCGGCAGCCCGAACCAGTTCTCCAGTGCGTACATCCACAGGAACGGCCACGGCGGCTTGGTGACCTCGATGCCCTCCACCGGCGTGGGCCCGATCGCCGGCGGGAACAGCACGGCGACGATACTCAGGGCTCCCACCACGACCAGACCGAACGCGCCGGCCCGGCCCAGGTGGCCGGTGAACGGATGCTGCCCCTCGCGGGCCCTGCCTGCGGGCGGGATTGCGGGATGCTCCGAGATCCCGTGCCGCTTGATCAACAACGCGTGCAGGACGAACAGCACGATGATCAAACCGGGGACGATCACGACGTGGGCGTCGTAGAGCCGGACCAGGATCGGCAGGCTACCGGCGACCTCGGGCGTGAACCAGTACCCCAGCCCGCCGAGCAGTTCGGCGACCTCGATGTTGTGCGCCAGCGCCTCGAAGCCCTCCTGGTCCCATTTGAGCACGGTGCCGGTGAACAACGCGGCGATGACCAGTGCGAACATGGTCACGCCGACCAGGTAGTTGCCCTCCCGCGGGCGCTTGTACGAACCATGGAAGATCACCCGCAGCAAGTGCAGGATCACCAGCACGTACATTGCCTGCGCCGACCAGAAGTGCAGGCTCCGCGAGAACGTACCGAGCCACACATCCGCCAAACCACGAATCGACTGGTTGGCCGCCTCCGGGATCGGGTTGTAGAACTGGGCGAGATAGACGCCGGTCACCAGGAGGACGAGGAAGCTCAGGGCCGTGAGCGCGCCCAGGCTCCAACCGAGCCGGTTCGCATGGTCCGGCACCGGATACCGCAACGCGTCGATGCCCAGGCGTTCGTCCACGGCGGCGAGCAGCCGGTGCGGCCAACCCCGCCGCTCACTCTGCGTATCGGTACGGCGCTCACCGTGCACGCCGGTGGTCATCGCGTCTCCCCGGGAGCAGTGGCGCTCCGGCGCAACTGCCGCATGGTCACCGACGGCCGGAGCCACCAGGCCAGCGCCACGCCGCCAAGTATGGCTGCCGCCGACAGGGCGAGCAGTGCGACTTCGCCGCCGCCGACCGCGCTGTCGGGCTCGTACTCATCCAGCACGACCGTGGTACCCGTCTCGGCACCCGCGGCGAAAACAGGCTGGCCGGGCTCCCCCGAACTCTCGCCGATCTCCTCGGGCACACCGATGCCGGCGGCCGGCCCGGCGCCAATAGCGGTCTGCAACGACTCGCGAGCCTCCGCGAGCTCGCCGTCCTCCAGCGCGGCCGCCGCTTCCTCCACGAGCTCGACGTCGACGCCCTCGTGCTCCTCCGCGTCGAGCGCCCGCTCGACGTGCTCCTCGATCTCGTGGACGTCGTCCGGTTGGTTGACGATCAACGCTATGGCCTGCAAGACCAGGTCGCGCGCTGGAACTTCATCCTCGCCGTGTGCCACGGCCGAAACAGCAGAAGCCAACGTCAAGAAGGCAGCTGCGGCTCCCGCGATGAGCATCCGACTGATCGCGCGCATCGGTCAACCTCCCGACAGGGTGATCGTTCATGATCACCAGTTGCGCAGCGCAGTAAACTCACCGTAGACCCTTTCGACGCGAACGTCGAGACCCAAAGGTCGATAAGGATCACAGCGACCGAGCCGGCCGACCGTCCGTACACCGATCGTGACCGAACCACAATTGATCACCGACGGCGACACGTTGTCCCATTCACGCGAGTTCCGTGATATCCGCGATCTAGAGACGTACGCTCCGAAGTGTGGAGCCCAGCAGCGGCACCAGCCGCCGCCGTGATGACACACCGCCCGGATTCCGTGCCGCGGTGCAGTCGCTGCGCGCCGTCCAGCTCCGGCCCGAAGTCATCATCGAACAGACCGCGGCCCCCAAGCGTCTCGCGCCGTACACATTCGCGATGACCGCCGAAGTCGACGACGAGACCGCGACCGGGCGGCTCGTCCTGCTGCACGACCCGGGCGGGCAGGAAGCGTGGCAGGGCCAGTACCGCCTCGTCACCTTCGTGCGCGCCGGACTCGAGGCGGAGATCGCCGCGGATCCGATGGTGCTGTCGGTTGGCTGGTCGTGGCTGACCGAGGCGCTCGAGGAGCGCCACGCCGGGTACATCGCGCCCAGCGGCACGGTCACACGTGTGTCGTCGGAATCGTTCGGCGGCATGGCGGATCGGCCGGCGACCGCTGAGATCGAGATCCGAGCGTCCTGGACCCCTCTCGAAACCGATATGGGCCCGCATATGCTGGCCTTTGGTGATGTACTGACGACCGCGGCGGGGTTGCTGCCGCTTCCTGCAGGAGTTGTTCCGATGCCAACACAGCGAGGTGCGCGGCGTCGGTGACCCCAACTCCCACCCCGTTGGTCGAACCTCGCGACGGGTTACCGACCATTGTCGCCGACCAGGACCGGCTCGCGACGGTCGTCGACGCGTTCGCCGCCGGATCGGGTCCGGTGGCGATCGATGCCGAGCGTGCTTCGGGCTACCGGTACGGGCAGCGTGCCTACCTCATCCAGTTGCGCCGTGTGGGAGCCGGTACGTCACTCATCGACCCTATTGCCTGCGGCGACCTCTCCAAGCTCGGCAACGCGATCGCCGATGCCGAATGGGTGTTGCATGCCGCCAGCCAGGATCTGCCCTGCCTGGCCGAGGTGGGCATGCGTCCGTCCCGGCTCTTCGACACCGAGCTCGCCGGCCGGCTGCTGAACTACCCGCGGGTCGGTCTCGGACCACTGGTCGAGGAGGTCCTCGGCTTTGCGCTCGAGAAGGGTCACTCGGCTGTCGATTGGTCGACGCGTCCGCTGCCCGCCGACTGGCTGCGCTATGCGGCGCTGGACGTCGAACTGCTCACCGACCTGCGTGAGGTGCTGGTCGCGCAACTCGAAGAGGCCGGCAAGCTCGAATGGGCCGAGGAGGAGTTCGCGGCCGTCGCGTCTGCCAGCCCGCCCGAGCCGCGGCCGGATCCGTGGCGCCGGACGTCGGGCCTGCACCGGGTACGCGACCGGCGTCAACTCGCCGCGGTGCGGGCGCTATGGAGCGCGCGGGACGAGCTGGCCCAGGAACGCGACATCTCGCCCAAGCGGCTCCTGCCCGACGCCGCGATCGTCGAGGCCGCGCTGACCCGTCCGAAGTCCGCGCGCGAACTCGCCGCGCTGCCGGTGTTTCGCGGCCGGGCTCAGCGCCGCGAGATGAAGCGGTGGTTCGCCGCCGTGGCATCGGTGCGCGAGATTCCGGACGCGGAATTGCCGGAGCTGACGCGGCGGTACGACGGCCCGCCGCCGGCGCGCACATGGGCGTCCCGTGATCCGGCGGCCGCCGACCGGCTCAGCGCCGCGCGTGCCGCGATGGCCGAAATCGCTGAGCAACACTCGCTTCCGGTGGAGAATCTGCTCTCCCCGGAGACGCTGCGCCGGGTCGCCTGGGATCCTCCAGACCCGGTAACCGAGGACGCCGTCGCGACGGCACTGACCGAGTGGGGCGCTCGCCCGTGGCAGGTCCGTCTCACGGCGTTGGCCGTCGCGACCGCATTCGCCGCCTCGGAATGACCATGTAAAGCTCCTGAATCCCGGCTTTACGTGGCTTGTATGCCGCGCAATGCCGGTGAACACCGGCCAACGGACCTTAACCTGATCAATCTTCGACGATGTGGTTCGAGAAACGCTCGCGGGACTCAGTCCAGGCGTACCGGTCGAAACGGCCGTCGTCCCGTAGCGCGCCTACGGCCTCGTAGCCCATCTGCATCGCATGGTGCGTGTTGTCGTGGACGAACAAACCCTGCCGCCCGAAGCTGACCACCCGACGCAACATGCGCGACCAATGATCGATCGCCGCGAGGTCCCGCTCGAACCCCTTGCGGTAGATCGGCCACACCTGGCCGAGCCGCCGCGACTCAACGTGAATCCGGTGTGCCTTCGGCAGCCCGGTACGAGCCAGCGCCTCGTCCACCACGTCGCCGAGGGCATCGTCGCTGAGGCCCCACACGTCGTCCGTCATCGAGCACGGAATCTCCGCACACAGCACCGAAAGGTCGGTCGGATCGGCCGAGCTGTCCCGGTAGTTCGCCGGCTCGGAGATCCGCGTCACCGGCGTCTCCGGTCCGGGAATCGAGTGCGCGTCATACGGCGTCCACCGTCCACCGGCATGTACGACGTACACCAGAAGCATCGCGCGGAAACGAAGCCGGGTCGCCGACTCCATGTCGGTCAGCGACGGCGCCGGCCGGCAGATCTGCGCCAGTTGCGGGAGCGGCAGAGTGGAGAACGCGTATCCGGCGGTGACCAGGTCGCCGTCCTGTGTCGTGACGATGACCTCGTCCTCGACCGCCCGGATGCTGTCGACCTCGGCGGAAAGCCGGATCTCGGCCCCGGACGCCATTGCGGCCTCGGCCAGCGCTTCGGCGATCTGGCCGAAGCCACGGCGCGGATAGTAGTAGACGTGGCCCCGGCCCTCGGACGGGCTCTGGCGGATCAACCGCAGCGCCACCTTCCACGCGGTGTCCGCGCTCACTCTGCGGCGGGCCTGCTCACCGGCGAGCCGGTCGCCCGACATACCCCACAGCTTCTTGGCATACGGGCCGTACAGGTGCTCGTACAGCGTCGGCCCGAGCCCCGCCCGCAGCACCTCGGCATACGTGTCGGCCCTGGGACGGCGGAACGAGCTGGTCGCGGAGTCGCGCATGATCCGAGCCATGATCGACGGCGGCAGCTCGCTCGCGAGATTGCCCGCACGCAGCGGAAACTGCACCCATGTGTTGGCGACCCGCAGCCGGCCGTTGCGGCGCCGCGTCTGCAGGTCGTCCCCGAGCACGCTGCGCAGATCGGAGAGAATCTCCGGCGGAATGGACGGGTGCAGCCGGTGCGATCCATGGTCGACGCGCATGCCGGCGATGTCGAAGGACGCGCCGAGCCCGCCGACGTGGTCACCACGTTCCAACACCGTGACTTTGATGCCGCGCCGGGCAGCGCGCCACGCGGCGGCGAGGCCTGCGGGGCCGCCGCCGATCACCACCAGATCCTGGGAGCCGCTCATCTTGTGCGCAGCCTAATGCCTAAACCCCAATTTGCCCGCATCGCAGCCATCCGAGACGGCCTACCGGCGTGCTTACCGGATTCGCGGGTACCAGACGTGGTCAATCCGGTGCGAGCGCTTGGCCGGACGCTGCCTTCCGCGTTATGTTACTGACGAGTAGCATAACGACTGAGGCCTACCCGTTTCATTCGCAAGGAGGCACCCGTGCCCCGTCAGCTCCGCGACGTCGTCTTCGTCGACGGCGTCCGTACCCCATTCGGCAAGGCCGGCCCCAAGGGCATGTACCACGAGACCCGGGCCGACGATCTCGTCATCAAATGCATCCGGGAACTGGTGCGACGCCACCCGTCGCTGCCGCCGGAGCGGATCGACGAGGTCGCCATCGCGGCGACCACACAGACCGGCGACCAGGGCTTGACGATCGGACGGACGGCCGCCCTGCTCGCGGGCATTCCCAAGAGTGTGCCCGGCTATGCGATCGACCGTATGTGCGCCGGTGCGATGACCGCCGTCACCACCACCGCGGCCAGCATCGCATTCGGCGCCTACGACGTAGCGCTGGCCGGTGGCGTCGAGCACATGGGCCATCACCCGATGGGCGCCGGCGTCGACCCGAACCCGCGCATCATCGCCGAGAAACTGGTCGACCCGAGCGCCCTTGTGATGGGTCAGACCGCGGAGAATCTGCACGACCGGTTCCCGCACCTGACCAAGGAGCGCTCCGACGCGTACGCCGCGGGGAGCCAGGCCAAGTACGCCAAGGCGGTGGCGGACGGCAAGATCCAACCGGACCTCGTGCCCGTCGCCACCCGCAGCTCCGAGAACGGCTGGGGCCTGGCCATCGCGGACGAGCCGCCGCGGCCGGGTACCACGGTCGAGAAGCTCGCCGAGCTCAAGACCTCCTTCCGGCCGCACGGCAACATCACCGCCGGCAACGCCGCGGGGCTTAACGACGGCGCTACCGCGTGCCTGCTGGCCTCCGCCGAGGCGGCTGACGAACTCGGCCTCACGCCGAAGATGCGGCTGGTGTCGTACGCGTTCGCAGGTGTCGAACCGGAGTTCATGGGCGTCGGTCCGGTTCCGTCCACGGAGAAGGCGCTGGCCGGGGGCGGGCTGTCCATCGACGACATCGGCCTGATCGAGATCAACGAAGCGTTCGCCGTCCAGGTGCTCACATTCCTCGACCACTTCGGCATCGCCGACGACGACCCGAGGGTCAATCCCTTCGGCGGGGCCATCGCGGTCGGCCACCCGCTGGCCAGCTCCGGCGTGCGGCTCATGGTGCAGCTGGCGCGGTCGTTCGCCGACCATCCCGAAGTCCGCTACGGCATCACGACGATGTGTGTCGGCCTCGGAATGGGCGGCACGGTGGTCTGGGAGAACCCGAACCACGCCGACTACAACGCCGAGGAGGTCCCAGCGCGATGACAACAGCATCCGACGTCACCGCCATGTACCCGGACGAGGTCGTCACGAAGGCGTACGTCCGGTTCATCGATCTGCCACTCGAGGCCGGTCGCGCCGCGCTGATCACCCTCGACAACGGGCACGACCACACCAAACCCAACACGCTCGGGCCGGCGAGCCTGCTCGAACTCGACAAGGCGCTGGATACCGCGCTCGGTGAGCCGGGCATCGCGGCGATCTGCGTCACCGGCAAACCGTTCATCCTGGCCGCCGGCGCCGACCTCAACGGCGTCGCGCTCGTCACCGACAGAGCGCAGGCCCGCGAGATCGCGGAGCTGGGCCACCGGGTGTTGTCGCGCCTCGGGGACGCCGGAGTTCCGAGCTTCGCCTTCATCAACGGGCTCGCGCTCGGTGGTGGGCTCGAGGTGGCGCTGCACTGCCACTACCGCACCGTGCAGGACAGCATGGCCGGTGCCGGGCTGCCGGAGACCTACCTGGGCCTCGTGCCCGGCTGGGGAGGCAACTGGCTGCTGCCGAACCTGATCGGCCCGGAGGGCGCCGTCACCATCATCATCGAGAACGCGCTGAATCAGAACCGGATGATCAAGGGCAAGCAGGTCGCCGACCTCGGCATTGCCGACGTGATGTTCGAGAGCCCGGACTTCCTCGAGCAGTCGCTGCAGTGGGCGGCGAAGGTGGTTCGGGGCGACGTCACTGTCGAACGCCCGGAGATCGACCGTTCCCAGGACGTGTGGGACGCCGCCGTGGCCCGGGGCCGTGGCATCGCGGACGGCAAGGTACACGGCGCGGCTCCCGCCCCTTACCGGGCGCTGGACTTGATCGCCGCGGCGCGCACCAGCTCAAGGGACGAGGGCTTTGCCGCCGAGGACGAGGCACTGGCCGAACTCATCATGACCGACGAGTTCCGCTCCGGCGTGTACGCGTTCGACCTGGTTCAGCGCCGGGCCAAACGTCCCGCCGGTGCTCCGGACCGCGCGCTCGCTCGGGACGTCACCAAGGTCGGCATCGTCGGCGCGGGGCTGATGGCCAGCCAGCTCGCGTTGCTGTTCGTTCGCCGCCTCGAGGTGCCGGTCGTCCTGACCGATCTTGACCGGGAACGAGTGGACAAGGGCGTCGGCTACGTGCACGACGAGGTCGACAAGCTGCTGCACAAGGGACGCGTCTCCCCCGACAAGGCGAACCGGCTCAAGAGCCTGGTGTCCGGCTCGACCGACAAGGCCGTGTTCGCGGATGCCGACTTCGTGCTCGAGGCCGTCTTCGAGGACATGAAGGTCAAAAAGCAGGTGTTCGCCGAGCTCGAGTCCGTCGTCGGACCCGAGTGTGTGCTCGCGACGAACACGTCGTCGTTGTCGATCACGGAGATGGCCTCGGACCTGTCGCACCCGGAGCGCGTGGTCGGGTTCCACTTCTTCAACCCGGTCGCGCTGCTGCCGCTGCTCGAGATCATCCGTGGCGAGGCGACCGACGACGCAACGCTCGCGACCGCGTTCTCGGTGAGCAAGACGCTGAACAAGTCCAGCGTTCTGGTCAAGGACGCGCCGGGCTTCGTCGTCAACCGGCTGCTCACCCGCCTCATGGGCGAGGTGACCCGCGCCGCCGATGAAGGGACGCCGGTCGAGGTGGCCGACCGCGCGCTGGCCCCACTCGGCCTGCCGATGTCGCCGTTCGTGCTGCTCCAGCTGGTCGGCCCGGCCGTGGCGCTGCACGTGGCCGAGACGATGCACGACGCGTTCCCTGAGCGGTTCGGCGTGTCGGAGAATCTGCGCCGCATCGTCGAGGCCGGCAAACCCGGGATCTGGTCCTGGACCGAGCACGGCGAGCCGTACCTGGACGACGAGACCAAGGAACTGCTCGAGACCGGCGACACCGTGCTGAGCGAGGACGAGGTCCGCGACCGGGCACTGTCGGCGCTGGCCGAGGAGATCCGCATCATGCTCGATGAGGATGTGGTCGCCGAAGCGAAGGACATCGACCTGTGCATGATCCTCGGCGCCGGCTGGCCGTTCCACCTCGGCGGGATCACGCCGTACCTGGACCGTGCCGGGTTCTCGGAGAAGGTGACGGGCCGCCGCTTCCTCTCCCCCGGCATCGCCAGCATCCGAACCGAATGATCATGTAAAGCCCGGAAACCCCGGCCATACGTCTTCTACGGACGTGGTTTGGCCGGGGTTTCCGAGCTTTACATGATCATTCTTAGGCTTTGACGACCTTGGTCACGGGTGGAGGTACCTTCGCGCCGGAAGGTGAATCGCCGACGGCCTCGAAGCTGTTCCGGCGGTAGCCGGTGACGGCGGCGACGACGGCTCCGGTCAACGGCACGGCGAGGAACAGCCCGGCCATGCCGAACAGAGACGCGGATGTCGTCGTCAGCACGAGGATGATCAGGGGGTGGAAGCGCACCGCCCGACCCATCAACAGCGGCGCGAGGACATTACCTTCGAGCTGCTGTACGACCAACACGATGATCAACGCCCAGATCGCCGTCCCCAGGCCACCGGAGAAGAACGCCACGGCGACCGCGACCGCACCGGCGATGGTGGCACCGAGCAGCGGGATGAACGCCATCAGGAACGTCAGGGCGCCGATCGCCAGGGCTAGCCGGACATCGAGGAGCCACAGGCCGAGCCCGATCAGCGTCCCGTCCACCAGACCCGTCACAACCGAGGCGTAGAACCACGCGCCCGTCGTGCGCATGGCCGAACGGAACGCGGCGGTGGCCGGACGGACGTGCTCGACCGCCAGTAGGCTGGTGAACTGCGCCCACAGCTTATCGCCGCTGGCCAGCGCGAAGATCGCGAAAAAGGTGGCGACCAACACCACGGTCAACAGGTTGGCCAGCACCCCGAGGCCGGTCGCGACCGTGCCGCCCACGTCGCTGATGAAACCCGTCGCGAAGTCCTGCAACTGGTCGATCAGGTTCTGGACGGTGGCGTCGTCCACACCGAACGGCCGGTCCCGGACCCACTCCAAGAACTCCTCGACCGCGCCGACGACATCTCGTGCGATGTCCCGGCTGGTGCTCACGACCTGGGCGATGACGAAGAACAGCAGGACCATGAAGAACGACAGAAAGGCCGCCACGCACGCGATCGCCGCGATGACCTGCGGGACACCGTGATCGCGCAGCCACCTGACCACAGGCCACAGCAGGGAGACCTCTGCGAAACCGATGATCACGGCGATCGTGATGAACTGCACTCGCAACGCGAACAGGATCAGCACATAACCGCCGATCAGCAACGCGCCGGCGCTCAATGTGATGATCGCCCACCGTACGAGCCAAGCGGGCACACCGATCTCACGGAGATGCTCGCTGAGCTTCACCGCAGAACCGTATCCGGTTTACTGTCCATCGACAATGACCGGCGCGTCGGCCGAGGCGTCGAGGGCGGCGACCACTCCGGCGATCTCCCTAGCCAGGTCCTGCCCGGTCAGGCCCAGCAGACTCAAGAGCTTTTCGCGCTTGGCGTGCCGCAGGAACTGCTGGGCGATGCCGTAGTCGCGGACCGGCGTCGTCACACCCTCGTCGCGCAGCAACTGGCCGATCGCCGCACCGACGCCGCCGACCCGTCCGTTGTCCTCGACCGACACCACGAGCCGGTGACGGCGCGCCATCTCGACCAGAGCGTCGTCCAGCGGCTTGACCCACCGCGGGTCGACCACCGTCACCCCCACGCCCTGCGCACCGAGCCGGGACGCGGCGTCGACGCCGGCCGCGGCCATCGCACCCGCGGCGACGATCAGCACGTCCGGCTCGCCCGAGCGGGCAAGCACGTCGCACCCACCGGCGCGCTCCAGCGCGGGGACGTCCGGTCCGGCCGGTCCCTTCGGGAACCGCACGACGGTCGGGGCGTCGCTCACGTCGAGCGCCTCGCCGAACAGTTCCACGAGCCGCTTCGAGTCACGTGGCGCCGCGATCCGCAGACCGGGCACGACCTGAAGGATCGACATGTCCCACATGCCGTTGTGGGACGGTCCGTCGTCACCGGTCACCCCGGCGCGGTCCAGTACGAACGTGACGCCGCACTCGTGCAGGGCGCAGTCCATCAGGACCTGATCGAAGGCACGGTTCAAGAACGTGGCGTAGATCGCCACCACCGGGTGCAGCCCGGCCAATGCCATGCCGGCGGCGGAGGTGGCGGCGTGCTGCTCGGCGATGCCCACGTCGAAACAGCGGTCGGGGTACGCCTCGGCGAACTTGTCCAGCCCGGTCGGGCCCTGCATGGCCGCGGTGATCGCGACGACGTCGGGACGTTCCCCGCCGGCAGCTACCAGCGCATCGCTGAACACGTTCGTCCACGTGCGGGCAGAGATCGCGGTGGGGACGCCGGTCTCGGGGTCGAACGTCTTGACCTGATGCCAGTGGTCGACCTCATCGTGGAGCGCGGCGTCGTAGCCGAAGCCCTTCTTCGTCACGCAGTGCACGATCACCGGACCGCGGAACCGCTTGGCCTGGGCCAGCGCGCGCTCCACCGCGGCGCGATCGTGACCGTCCACCGGGCCGATGTACTTCAGGCCGAGGTCCTCGAACATGCCCTGCGGCGCGAGCACGTCCTTGAGGCCCTTCTTGATCCCGTGCAGCGCGTCGTACAGCGGCTCACCCACCAGCGGCGTGCGGCCCAGCGACCGTTTGACGACGTCCAGCACCTGCTCGTAGCGCGGGTTGGTGCGCAGCCCGGCGAGGTGCTTGGCGAGACCCCCGACGGTGGGCTGGTACGACCGTCCGTTGTCGTTGACGAGGATCACCACCGGACGGTTGCCGTCGGCGATGTTGTTCAGTGCCTCCCACGCCATGCCGCCGGTCAGGGCGCCGTCCCCGACGAAGGCCACCGGGGTGCGGTCGTGCTCGCCACGGACGGCGAACGCCTTGGCGATGCCGTCGACGTAGGACAGTGCGGTCGAGGCGTGCGAGTTCTCCACCCAGTCGTGCTCGCTCTCGGCCGGATTCGGGTAGCCGGAGATGCCGCCTTCCTGGCGGAGCGTCCTGAACCGTTCGTACCGTCCGGTCAGGAGCTTGTGCACGTACGCCTGATGGCCGGTGTCGAACACGATGGGGTCGCGCGGCGAGTCGAACACGCGGTGGACGGCGACGGTCAACTCGACCGCGCCGAGGTTCGGGCCGAGGTGCCCGGTCGTCCTTGCCGTCGTCTCCACCAGAACGTGGCGGATCTCGGCGGCCAGGTCGGTCAACTGGTCGTCATCCAGGTCCCGGATATCTCGAGGCTCGCGGATGTCTTCCAGCACACCTGTCTCGCTTCCTGCCGTGGCCGTGTGGCGGATCAGCCACAAGTCAGTCTACGGGTGTCAGTGGGTCGGGACGGCCGTCCGGGTCGAGCTTGCACAATCACGTCACGTGGGCTCGACAGCTGCGTCCGCGGGAGCACGCTTTGCGCGGCATGTCCCGGCTTTGCTCGGCCTACAGACCGAGTTAAGCCGGGACTTCCCAGCTTTACGTGATCATTCTGGGTGGGCGCTAGAGGAGGCTGCGCAGTACGTACTGCATGATGCCGCCATGCCGGTAGTAGTCGGCCTCCCCCGGCGTGTCGATCCGCACGACCGCGTCGAACTCGACCGTCGAACCGTCCGGCCGGGTTGCCGTCACCGACACGGTGGACGGACGGTCGCCGTCGTTGAGCGCCGTGACACCACTGATGTCGAACGTCTCCTCACCGGTGAGCCCGAGCGAGTCCGCATCCCGGCCCTCCGGGAACTGCAGCGGCAACACGCCCATGCCGATCAGGTTCGACCGGTGGATCCGCTCGTACGACGCCGCGATCACCGCACGGACCCCGAGCAGCTTGGTCCCCTTGGCGGCCCAGTCGCGGGACGAGCCCGAGCCGTACTCCTTGCCGGCGAGCACGACGAGCGGGATGCCGGCGTTCGCGTAGTTCACCGAGGCGTCGTAGATCGTCGTCACCGGCCCGCCGTCCTGGGTGAAGTCGCGGGTGAACCCGCCCTCTGGAATGGCTTGCTCCGGAGACCGAAGCAGGTTCTTGAGCCGGATGTTCGCGAACGTGCCCCGGATCATCACCTCGTGGTTGCCGCGCCGCGACCCGTACGAGTTGAAGTCGCGCCGCGTCACGCCGTGCGACTTCAGGTACTCGCCGGCCGGCGAGTCCGCCTTGATCGCACCCGC
>DASUTB010000129.1:0-4276 GCA_036374835.1 Jiangellaceae bacterium
GCCAGCCGGTCGTCGACGTGGACCTCCGGACACCCGGCGCTTGCCCGCTCGTCGTTGGTCAACTCCACCACCTCGGCCTCGAGCAACTCCTGCTCGGACGGCGGTTCGGGGGGCGGATCCGGCGGCGCGGTGGTGGTGGGCGTGGACGTGTCGGGCGTGGAACTCGGCTCAGCCGTCGCCGAAGGTGTAGCGGTCGGTGCCGGTGACAGCGTGGCGGTCACCCGGCCACCGTCCGGGGTGGCGGCGATCGGCTCCGGCGACTGTGGCCGTTCCACCAGCGGCAGCCCGGATGCGTCGGCGGTCCGCAGCTCGTTCGGCACCTCACCGCAGGCGCTGAGCGCCAGCAGCGATGCCAGAACGACCGCGAACCCACCGACGGCACGGGCTCCGCGCACACTTCTCCTCGTCAGGTCAGCAACAGGACCAGCGCGACGACGATGATGATACCGATCACGGCGATCGCCGGCCCGAAGCGCCTGGCTACCGAACCACCCGCCACCTGGGCCAGGTTGATGGTATCCGAGGTGGGACGCTCCGGCGCCGCGGTCTCGGCCGATCGCGCCGCGCCGATCGGCTCCCCAGCACCCTCCGGGGTCGGCTCGGCCGGCGCCTCTCCGGCGGACAGCTGGTCGGCGAGGCAATCGGCGAACTGACCGAGCAGCTTGTTGCCGACGTCATCCATCACCCCGCGGCCGAACTGCGCAGGACGGCCGGTGATGGCGAGGTCGGTCGTGACGGCCACCTTGGTTCCGCCGTCGGCCTGCGCGAGCTGTGCGGTCACGGTTGCGGCCGCCGTCCCGGCACCGCGCGTCTCCTTGCCCTTGGCCTCGACCACCACGCGGCGGGCTTCGGCGTCCTTCTCGCGGAAGGAAGCCGAGCCCGCGTACGCCACGGTGATCGGGCCGACCTTCACCTTGACCTTGCCGGTGAAGCTGTCGCCCTCGACCGATTCAACGGTGGCGCCGGGCATGCACGGCGCCACCCGTTCGACGTCGAGCAGGACGTCCCAGGCATGCTGGACCGGGACCGGGACGGTGAACTCGTGCTGTAACTGCATGTACCTCTACATCCCTGCTGCCGTGGTGACCGCCCGGCCGGTGAGCACCCGGGCGAGATGGGACCGGTAGTCCGCTGACGCGTGCATATCGCTGGCCGGGCTCGTGCCTTCGCCGGCCGCCTGGGCGGCCGCCCTCACGTCGTTGGCGGACGACGCGCCGGCCAGTGCCTGTTCGGCGGCCGACGCGCGCACCGGCGTCGCGCCCATGTTGACCAGCCCGACGCGTACCTCGCTGATCGATCCATTCGACCGGACCAGCGCCACCGCGCCGACGAGTGCCCAGGCCTGCGCCGTGCGGTTGAACTTCTCGTACGCGTGGCCCCATCCCGAGCCGAGTTTGGGTACGGACACCGATACCAGCACCTCGTCCGCGCCGACCGCCGTCTCGAGATAGTCGACGAAGAACTCCGACGCCGGCACCTCACGCCGCCCGCCCGGACCGGCCACGGTCATCGTGGCGTCCAGCGCGAGCACCGTGGCGGGCAGGTCGCCGGCCGGGTCGGCATGCGCGACCGAGCCGCCGAACGTGCCGCGGTGGCGCACCGCCGGGTCGGCGACCGTCTGGGTCACCGTCGCGAGCACCGGGCAGTGCTGCTGCACGAGACCATCGCGGATCACCTCGTCGTGCGTCGTCGCCGCGCCGATGACCAGCCGGTCCCCGTCCTCGCGGACCCCACGCATCTCGGCGATACCGCCAACATCGACGAGCAACTCGGGGACGGCGAGCCGCAACCGCAGCAGCGGAATCAGGCTCTGGCCGCCGGCCAGCACCTTGGCGTCGTCGTTCAACGCGGATACCGCCGCGTCCACTGAATCGGCCTTGATGTAGTCGAATGCCGCAGGAATCATGCCGCCGCCTCCTTCGTCGCCGCGGCCTGCTGGATCGCGGTCCACACACTTTGCGGGGACGCCGGCATCGTGACGTCATTGACACCGAGAGGTCGCAGCGCGTCCACAATTGCGTTGATCACCGCCGGGGTGGAGGCGATTGTGCCGGCCTCGCCGACACCCTTCACACCGATCGGGTTTGTCGTCGCCGGTGTCTCCGTGCGGTCGCTGACAACCGACGGAAGATCGTTAGAGCTTGGCACCAGGTAGTCGACGAACGTGCCGGTGACGAGGTTGCCGTCCGCGTCGAAGACCGCCTCCTCGAACAGCGCCTGCGCGATGCCCTGCGCGACGCCCCCGTGCACCTGGCCCTCGACGATGAGCGGGTTGACGACCTTTCCGACATCGTCCACGCACACGTACGAGCGGATCCGCGCCGCGCCGGTCTCGGTGTCGACCTCCACCGCGCACAGGTGCGTGCCGTGCGGGTACGAGAAGTTCTCCGGGTCGAACGTCGCGTCCGAGTCCAGGCTCGGCTCGAAGCCGTCCGGCAGGTCATGTGCCAGGGTGACGGCGAACGCCACCTCCTGGATCGACTTGGTGACGTCGGGTGTGCCCCGGACCGAGAACGATCCGCCGCTGAACTCGACGTCCTCCGGCGACGCCTCCAGCATGTGCGCGGCGACCACCTTTGCCTTGTCGATGACCTTGTCGCATGCGCCGACCACGGCAACACCGCCGACCGCCAGCGACCGCGAACCGTAGGTGTCCAGGCCTCTCGGTGCGGTCATGGTGTCGCCGTGCAGCACCATGACATCGTCGAACGGGACGCCGAGCCGCTCGGCGACGATCTGGCTCCACGCCGTCTCATGGCCCTGACCGTGCGGCGACGTCCCGGTGACCACCTCGACCTTGCCGGTGGGCAGCATGCGTACGCTGGCGTGCTCCCAACCGCCCGCGCCGAAGTTCAGCGCGCCGAGGATCCGGCTCGGCGCCAGCCCACACATCTCGGTGTAGGTGGATATGCCGAGCCCGAGCTGGACGGCGTCCCCGCTGCGGCGGCGGGCCGCCTGCTCCTCGCGCAGCGCGTCGTAGCCGAACATCTCCATCGCTTTGTCGGTGGCGGCCTCGTAGTTGCCGGAGTCGTACTCGAGGCCCGCGACGGTGGTGAACGGGAACTCCTCGTGAGTGATCCAGTTCTTGCGCCGCAGTTCCATCGGGTCCATGTTCAGCTCGGCGGCGAGTTCGTCCATGATGCGCTCGATGGCGAAGGTCGCCTCCGGGCGGCCGGCGCCGCGGTACGCGTCGGTCCACGGCTTGGTGGTGAACACACCGGTGCAGTCGAACCGGTAGGCCGGGATCTTGTAGATCGCGTTGTACATGAACGCCCCGAGCAGCGGCACGCCCGGCGTCACAGCACCGAGGTAGGCACCCATGTCGGCGAGCAGCTCGACCTTCAGGCCCTTGAGCGTGCCGTCGCGGTCCGCGGCGATCGTGATGTTCTGGATCTGGTCCCGGCCGTGGTGCCCGCTCATCATCGATTCACTGCGCGACTCGGTGTACTTCACCGGCTTGTCGAGCCGTTTGGCGACCGCGAACGCCATGATCTCCTCAGGCGTGATCTGGAGCTTGCCGCCGAAGCCGCCGCCCACGTCCGGCGCGACGACCCGGACCTCGTGCTCGGGCGTGTTGGTCACAAGCGACAGCATCAGGCGGAGGATGTGCGGAACCTGCGTCGCCGACCACATCGTCCACTGTTGTCCCTCCCGTGCCACGTAGATCGACCGGGGCTCCATGAACGACGGGATGAGGCGCTGCTGCCGGAACCGCCGGGAAACGACGACGTCGGCCTGCTCGACAGCAGCGTTGGCGTCACCGCCGGTACCGGCCCCGGCGGAGTCGAAGGTCCATGTGTAGGTCTTGTTCGTGCCCTTGTCGGAGTGGACGAGCGGGGCGCCGTCCTTGAGCGCCTCCTCCATGTCGAGTACGGCCGGCAGCTGCTCGAACTCGACGTCGATCGCCTCGACGGCGTCCGCCGCGGTGTACCGGTCGGTGGCCGCGACCACGGCGATGATCTCGCCGACGTGGCGTACCTCATCCACCGCCACCGCCTTGTGCTCCGGCATGACCATGTCCTCGGTGACCTGCCAGGCACACGGCAGCCCGGCGGCGTCATCGGCGAGATCGGCGCCGGTGAACGCCGCCACCACACCCTCGCGCTCCAGCGCAGGCGAGACGTCGACCTTGGTGAGCCGGGCGTGCGCCACCGGGCTGCGCAGCACGGCGAGGTGCAGCGTCCCGGCCCGGGTCATGTTGTCGGTCCACGTGGTGCGACCGGTGATGAGATGGGCGTCCTCTTTGCGCCTGCGATCCCGGCCCAGCTCGTGCTCT
>DASUTB010000130.1:0-2263 GCA_036374835.1 Jiangellaceae bacterium
CCGAAGCGGGTCGCGGTATACGACCCGGACACCGCCCCACCGCTCGACCCCGACGCCTGGACGCCGCAGCCGGTTCCGCGCCCGACCTACCTGTCCAAGCCGAAGGCGTCATCGCCGCAAGCGCGCCGGATCGACCTGTCCAGCGCAGGTGCATGGACGTCCGGACGGCTCGAGCCGCCGGCGCGCGACTATCCGGGGCGGCGAGCTCAGGCTCCCCGGAACCGCCCGGGCGGGGACGGCTTCGACGATCGTCGCGCGATGGGCGATTAGCGGCGCACGGCCGCCGTGACCGTCGGCCGGTGGATGGATGCCGCGGCTGGCTTGTTGACCTGGGCGCACCGATACGCCCAGCCAGCCAGACCGCGACTTTCGCCGCCATCCCCATGCAAGATCGAATTCGGTGGAATACCACGCCCGATGCTAAAGTTTCCCAGGTTGTCCCAGGGGGCTGTGGCGCAGTCTGGTAGCGCATCTCGTTCGCAACGAGAGGGTCAGGGGTTCAAATCCCCTCAGCTCCACCAAACCCCGGGTCGGCACAGGTCCTCGGGTCCTCGACGAGTTCGTCGCGTCCGCTGGCGGGGACGCTGACCGCCGCATTTAGAGCCACCGGCGTACAGCGCTCACCGCGACCTCGAGCGCCCGCTGGGAGGATGACCGGTTCTGCCACCGGGTCAGGTCGATGCGGCGGCTGCGCTCGAGGTCGCCGAGGTAGTGGCCGGTCAGTGTGTCGACCGTGGCCGGATCGATCACGACGAGTGCGACCTCCTCGTCGTGGTCCAGTGATCGGCGGTTGACGTTGCTGGAGCCGATCAGAGCCGCGGCGTCGTCGACGACCATGATCTTGGTGTGGAGCATAGTGGGTTGGTAGTTCCAGATCCGGACGCCCGCCGAAGTCAGGTCGGCGTACGTCGCTTCGCCGGCCAGCTGTGCGACGCGCTTGTCCATGTGTGGCCCGGGCAGCAGGATGTCGACCTCGACGCCACGACCCGCCGCGTCCTTGAGCGCATCGGTCACCGAGGTGTCGGGGGAGAAGTAGGCGGTCTGCAACCTGATCCGCCGCCGGGCCGAGTCGATGAGTACGTTCCAAACCGTGTGGGTGTCGTCCCATCCGAGACTGGCCGACCCTCGGACCACCTGGACCGCGGCCACTCCCGGCTGCGGCTGGTCGGGGAACCGGCGGCGGCCGTCGTAAAGCGGCCGTCCAGTCTCTGCCCAGTCCTGGACGAACGCCGCCGCCAAACCGTCGACCGCGGGACCCTCGATGCGGAAATGCGTGTCGCGCCACTCGGCTTCGTTCCGGGCGTCACCCGCCCACTCCTCGGCGATCCCGACACCGCCGGTGAACCCGATCGTCTCATCGACGACGCACACCTTGCGGTGACCGCGGTGGTTCTGCTTGAACGGTGACTTCATCCACGGCTTGCGGAACCAGTGCACGTCGACCCCGGACTCCTCCATGGCATCGACCAGTCCCTGCTCGATCTGGGAGCCGCCAAGCGCGTCGATGAGTACCCTCACGCTCAGCCCCGCCTTCGCCCGCTCGCACAGCGCGTCGGCGAACTCGCGCGCCGGCCAGCCCTTCCAGTACACGAACGTCATCAGATCGACGCTGTGTTCGGCGGCGCGGATCGCCTCCAGCATCGCGGGGAAGATCTCATCCCCGTTACGTAGCACCCTGATGCTGTTGCCCTCGGTGAAATGCACGCCCACCAGGCACTCCAGCGACCGGCGCAGCTCCTTCCGGGCACTGTCCATCGCCTCCGGCATCGGGTCCGCCACGAGACACCTCCTGAAGTCCTGACCTGACCATCCCGCGCCACGAAATCCGGGCGTCAGGGACCGCTGCGCGACGCGATCGGAGGTCGTCCGGCGTCACCGGCACGGTCGCTGATCCCGTTTGACGCCATCAGCCGGCGTGCTGATCCGGCGCGGCGTTCTCGGGCTGCACACTCCACGTGGGCGGCTCGTCGGCACCGGCGGATTCGTCCCGCTCGGCCCGTTCGCTCGTCGCCTGGACGATGCCGGCCGCATGATGGACCGGGGCATAGATCGCGTAGAGGCGCAGCGGCTCGTCACCGGTGTTGATCACGTCATGCCAGGTGCCCGCGGGAACCTGGATCGACCATCCATCGGAGACTTCCTGCTCGAAGTCGAGCTGGTCCTCAGCCGGGCCCATGACGCATTTGCCCTGCCCGGCATCCAGCCGCAGGAACTGGTCGGTGTCCGGATGGACCTCGAGCCCGACTGACTCGCCAACCGGGAT
>DASUTB010000131.1:0-26222 GCA_036374835.1 Jiangellaceae bacterium
GTGGAAGCAGCGCTCCTGAACCCGGGCGGCGATCTCCGCGCTGACGCCGGCGAAGCCGGCCGATTCGGAGACGACTACGCACCGGCCGGTCTTGCGCACCGATGCCGCGACGGTGTCGTCGTCGAACGGGACGATCGAGCGCAGGTCGACGACTTCGAGGTCCCAGCCTTCGTCCTCGGCCGCACTGGCCGCTTCGAGCGCGACCGGCACCGTGGGGCCGTATGCGACGAGGCTCGCATCGGTTCCGCTGCGGCGGATCGCCGCCCGGCCGAACGGCTCGGTCCGGGCCGGCAACGACACCTCGGCCTTCGACCAGTACAGCTTCTTCGGCTCCATGAACACGACCGGGTCGGGGTCGTCGATCGCCTCGCGGAGCAACGAGTAGGCGTCCTCGACCGTAGCCGGGGTTACGACCTTGAGGCCCGGCGTCTGAGCGTAGTAGGCCTCGGACGAGTCGCTGTGATGCTCGACCCCGCCGATGCCACCGGCATAGGGCACCCGCACGACCATCGGGACGTTTATCGCGCCCCGAGTGCGGTTGCGCATCTTGGCCACGTGCGAAACGAGCTGCTCGAACGCGGGGTAGGCGAACGCGTCGAACTGCATCTCGACCACGGGCTTGAACCCGTTCATCGCCATGCCGTGGGCGAACCCGACGATGCCGCTCTCGGCCAGCGGGGTGTCGAAGCAGCGGTCCTCTCCGAAGTCGCGGGCCAGCCCGTCGGTGATCCGGAAGACACCGCCGAGCGTGCCGACGTCCTCACCGAAGATGACCACCGACTCGTCATCGGTCATGGCGTCGCGCAGGGCCGCGTTGAGTGCCTGCGCCATGGTGAGGCTGGGCATCAGGCGTCTCCTTCCAGCTCCTCTGCGAGCCAGCCGCGCTGCTCGCGCAGCTGCGGAGTCGGCTCGGTGTACACATGGTCGAACAACTCCAGCGGGTCGACCGTCGGGTCGGCGTTGAGCCCGTCGCGGACCTGCCCGGCAAAGACCTCGGCCTGCTTGCGGGCTCCGCCGACGTCCTCGTCGGTCAGGGCGCCGGTGGAGAGTAGGTAGGCCTCCAGGCGGGCGATCGGATCGCGCCGCTCCCAGGCGGCCACCTCGTCGGCGTCGCGGTACCGGCTGGCGTCGTCGGCATTGGTGTGCGCCTCGATCCGGTATGTGTGAGCCTCGACCAGGAACGGGCCCTCGCCCGCCCGCGCGCTCTCGACGGCGTGCTGCAGGACCGCCAGCACCGCCATCGCGTCGTTGCCGTCGACCTGCTCGCTGCGGATGCCGTACCCGACTCCCTTGTAGGCGAGCGCGGGTGCGGCGGTCTGCATGGACAACGGGACCGAGATCGCGAACCTGTTGTTCTGGATCAAGAAGACGACAGGCGCCTGGTAGACGGCGGCGAAGTTGAGCCCCTCGTGGAAATCTCCCTCGCTGGTGCCGCCGTCCCCGACGAACACCATCGCAACGGCGTCCTCGCCCCGGCGCTTGGCCGCGTACGCGGCGCCGACCGCGTGCGGGCTCTGGGTCGCCAGCGGCGTGCATTGCGGTGCCGTGCGGGTCGCGGCCGGGTCGTAGCCGCAGTGCCACTCGCCGCGTAGCAGCGTCAGGGCCTCGACCGGATCGATGTCGCGGGCGATGAGCGCCATCGAGTCGCGGTATGTCGGGAACAGCCAGTCGCTCTCCCGGAGCGCGAGCACCCCGCCGATCTGGCACGCCTCCTGGCCGTGACTCGACGGGTAGACGGCGAGCCGGCCCTGCTTGGTGAGCGCGGTTGCCTGCGCGTCGAACCGCCGCCCGAGCACCATCTGGCGGTACGCCTCGGTCAACAGCTCCATCGGTGGCTGGGCGTAGTCGCCGCGGCGGGTCTTGGCGGCCGGTTTGCCCTCGTCGTCGAGGAACTGGATCGGAGTCCCGGCGGGCAGCAGGGTGGCCGCCTCGCGGGCCTGGTTCTTCCTACCGCCCGTTCGCCGCGCCGTTCTCGTGGACCGCTGGCCGGCTGCCTTGGTGGCGGTCTGGGTGGTCATCGCTGACACCTCTTCTGTCGCACGCTTCGCTAACCCCCGCTCGATTCTCCAATCGTGCGACAGTGAGATGGTTATCTCCAGATCAGCGGGCAATCATCGACAGTCGGTCAGTGAGGTGTGGCATGAGCGACCAAATGTCTTGGGACGAGCCCCGTCGCACGTGGCGGACCGGACGTTCGGCCCGTACCCTCGACGACGTCGACCGGCGCATCCTCGGCAAGCTGACCGAGGACGGGCGCATCTCGATCCGCGCGCTCGCCGAGGACGTCCACATCTCCCGGGCGAACGCGTACGCCCGCGTCAACCAACTACTCGCCGATGGTGTCATCACCGGCTTCGCCGCAACCCTCGACCACGAGCGGGCCGGATTGGGTACCAGTGCGTACGTGATGCTCACCATCCAGCAGAACACCTGGCGGGAGGTGTCGGCCGCGTTGCAGGACCTCCCGTATGTCGAGCACTTCGCGCTGGTGGGCGGCGACTTCGACGTCCTCACACTGGTGCGCGCTCCGGACAACGCCGCGCTACGGCACATCGTGCTCGAGCGCATTCAGGAGATCGACGGCGTCCGCGGCACCCGAACGTGGCTGATCTTCGACGAGCACGACGGCCGAGGCGTCGACTGGGTCGCTCCGTGATCATGAATCGTAGCTGGTCGGATTTGAGTGAAACGCCTTCATGATCACGGGTGCCGACCAAGTAGGCTCGCGCCCATGACGCAAGCACCCTTAAAGAAATGGGAATACGCGACCGCGCCGGTCCTGATTCATGCGACCAAGCAGATCCTCGACAACTGGGGCGAAGACGGCTGGGAGCTCGTGACGATCATTCCCGGCCCGAATCCGGAGAACCTCGTGGCGTACTTCAAGCGGGAGAAGCAGGAATGACGCCCGAACAACGCCTCGCCGAGCTGGGGCTGGCCGTGCCGGAGGTCGTCGCGCCCGTCGCGGCGTACGTCCCCGCGCAGCGCAGCGGGAACTACGTCTACACCGCGGGTCAGTTGCCGATGCGCGACGGCGAGCTGATGCGCACCGGCAAGGTGGGGGCCGAGGTGAGTCTCGATGAGGCGGCGGAGTGCGCCAAGCAGTGCGCGCTCAACGCCATCGCCGCGCTCCAGTCGGTGATCAGCGACCTGTCGGCGGTGCGGCAGATCGTCAAGGTCGTCGGCTTCGTCGCGTCCGCTCCTGACTTCACCGCGCAGCCGAAGGTCGTGAACGGGGCGAGCGAGCTGCTCGGCGCCGTGTTCGGAGACGCCGGGGCGCACGCCCGGTCCGCCGTCGGTGTCGCGGTGTTGCCGCTCGACGCGCCCGTCGAGGTCGAACTGATCGCGAAGGTCGCATGATGGGCTCACGGCGTGGCTGACGACGACTCTTGGGTGTTGCCACCCAAGTTCGCCGAGCGGGCACGCCGGTTCGCCGCCGGTGACCTGGACGTCGTCCCGGCGCGGCCGGCGTCGACCGTCATCCTGCTGCAGGATTCCCGTGCCGGTATCGAGGCGTACATGCTGCGCCGCCGCTCGACGATGGCGTTCGCCGCCGGCATGTACGCGTTCCCCGGCGGTGGCGTGGACGAGCGCGACGTGGCCGGCGAGGGCGTCGCCTGGTCGGGTCCCGATGTCGGCGAGTGGGCGCGGCGGCTCGGAACGGACGAACCGGCGTCGCGCGGGTTCGTCTGCGCGGCCGTGCGGGAGACGTTCGAGGAGGCCAACGTCCTGCTGACCGATCCCATTGTCGATCCGTCCGGACCTGAATGGGACGCGGCGAGGCGCACTCTCGTCGACCGTGAGCAGGCGTTCTCCCAGTTCCTCGACCGCCGTGGCCTGGCGATCAACAGCGACCTGCTCGCGGCCTGGGCGCACTGGATCACGCCGCGGTTCGAGGAGCGCCGCTACGACACGTGGTTCTTCGTCGCATCCGTTCCGCCCGGTCAGGAGCCCCAGGACGTGTCCGGTGAGGCCGACCGTGCGGCGTGGATGCGTCCCGCCGATGCGGTGGCGGCCGCACGGCGCGACGAGGTCGCGATGCTGCCGCCCACCCGGGTGGTCCTGAACGAGCTCGCGTCGTTCGCATCGGTCAAAGAGGTCAGCGCCGCCGCGGCCGGTCGTACGATCGAGCCGATCATGCCGGCCTGGCGGGACGACGGTGACGCGGTCCGAGTGCTGCTGCCTGGAGATCCGGGATTTCCGGGTGACGACCTGGCGCGGGCATGAAGCACGTGGGCCTGGCAGAGTGACCGCCATGACGTCCCTTCCGGCCTGGTGCACGCTGATCCGTGCGGACAATCCGAGTCCGATGACCCTGGACGGTACGAACACGTATGTGTTGGCGACGAGCGGCGGCAACGTCGTGGTCGATCCCGGCCCGCTGCTCGACGAGCATCTCGAAGCGGTCGCTGCGGTCGGCGACGTGGCTCTCGTGCTGCTGACCCATGGACATCCCGACCACGCCGAGTCGATCGAGCGTTTCCACGAGATGACCGGGGCGGCCACGTTGGCGCGCGATCCTGCCTTGTGCATCGACGCCGACCCGCTGACCGTCGACGGCGGTACCGTCGGCATGCCCGGCTTGGAGATCCGCGTCCTCCATACCCCGGGGCACACGTCCGACTCGGTGTGCTTCGAGGTGACGGACGGCCGGTCGCACGCGGTGCTGACCGGCGACACGATCCTCGGCCGTGGCACCACCGTCGTCGCACACCCGGACGGCCAGCTAGGGCCGTACCTGGACTCGCTGCGGCGGCTGCGCACGATGGACGGCGTCATACTGCTGCCCGGCCACGGTCCGGTCGGTCCGGATACGGGGCGGGTGGCCGCGCAATATCTGGAGCACCGTGCCGAACGCCTCGAGCAGGTGCGCGCCGCGCTGGATTCCGGCGCGACGACGGCCCGAGACGTGGTCGAGATCGTCTACGCGGATGTCGACCGTGCGTTGTGGCCGGCGGCGGAGGCGTCCGTCCGCGCCCAGCTCGACTACCTCCGCCCGCCAGATTGATCACGTAAACGACCCCATGCATCCGTTAGCGACCCGTCGACGGGTCGCTAACCGTTGTCGACGAGCGTATTCGGCTAGCGGGCTTTGAGTTCGGCGATACACGCCTTCTGTAGTTCGCGGTGCTTGCGATAACGCTGGCGCAATTTCAGCACGGGCTCGAGCGTGGTCCGCTCGGGGTGTTCGTCGACGCGGAGAACGCCGCTTTGGGTGTACCGGCCCCGGGTCACCCACGGCGTCCAGCGTTCGAGGTCCGGCTCGGAGAAGTCATGGCCCAGCAGGACGGCCGGCCCTGGCTGAGCACTTCGTCCCGCGAGGCTGGTGACTGCGATCTCGTCGGCGTCCGGATTGTCAACCTTCACGGTGTCCACGAACAACCCGTCCGGACCAATCACGGCTAGGACCTGGTCAGCGGTGGAGCGGGCCGCGACGTCAATGGCCGTCAGCTGCTCCAATGCGATGATCAGCCTCGGCACGTACCACCAGTTCTCGGTACGGAGCATGATCGAGTCGGCGAGTGCTCGGGACGGCGGGTACTTGCGTAGTTCCTGGGTCAGGATCTTCTCGGCGACGAACACTCCGTCGTCGTCTTCGATCAGGCGGGGCCGGCCCACGACGGCGACAGGTTCCCAGCCCGAGCCCGTCATCCGCGGGTCGGACACCACGAGCGCCACGGTCGGTGACGCCGCGATGCGCAACGCGAGTGCGCGGTACGCGTACGAATACGCCACCGCCGGGGCGTCGTCCAGCAGCAACGGCGTGGCCGGCAGGGCGTCCGGACGCCCGTCCCCATTCAGCCAGGCCAATTCGCCCACGGACGCGGCGCGCAGCGCGGATCGGACATCTGCCACCGGGACCGGCCTCCGATTTCAGCCACGTTCGAGTCTGTGGCGGTCTATTGACCCGTGAATGTGACATAGGACATAGTTCTACACAGAGTCTATGGCGTCGTTGCCATGGGGGAGGGTGGCGATGCCCTACCTTCCAAGGAGTGCGGCATGCCTGCGATTCTGGTAGCTGTAACGGTTATTGCGCTCTTCGCCCTCGGTTACATCTTCTACTCAAGGTATCTGGCGACGAAGGTCTACGCGCTCGACCCGGCCTTCGTCACACCCGCGCACGAGTTCGCCGACGGCGTGGACTACGTGCCCACCAACAAACACGTGTTGTTCGGCCACCACTTCGTGTCCGTCGCGGGGGCGGCGCCGATCGTCGGGCCGGCGATCGCGGTGTTCTGGGGCTGGGTCCCGGCGCTGCTGTGGATCACGTTCGGGACGATCTTCGCGTCCGGCGCGCACGACTTCGGTGCACTGGTCGTGTCCGTTCGGCACAAGGCCAAGAACATCGGAACACTCGCCAGCGAGGTGATCAGCAAGCGGTCGCGGATCCTCTTCCTGCTGATCATCTTCTTCCTGGTGACACTGGTCAACGCGGTCTTCGCCGTCGTCATCGGGATCCTGTTCGTCAACTTCCCGGCCGCGGTGATTCCGATCTTCGTCGAGATCCCGCTCGCGATCGCCATCGGCCAGTACATCTACCGGACGCGAACGCCGGCGCTGGTCCCGTCGCTTGTCGCGCTGATCGTGCTCTATTTCTTCATCTGGGTGGGCAACAACAATCCGGTGGAGATCACCGGCTTTGCCGACTCACTGGGCATGGATCCGCGCACGGTGTGGATCATCATCATGTTCGCGTACACGTTCATCGCCGCACAGCTGCCGGTGTGGTTACTGCTACAGCCGCGTGACTACATCAACTCGCACCAGTTGTTCGTCGCACTCGGTGTGGCGTTCCTCGGTGTGCTCATCGGCCTGGACCAGATGGACGCTCCGGCGTTCAACACGAACATCCCGGAGGGCCAGCCGAGCATCTTCCCGTTCCTGTTCATCACGATCGCATGTGGGGCGGTCTCGGGCTTCCATTCACTTGTGTCGTCCGGGACGACATCCAAGCAATTGGACAAGGAGACCGATGCGCGCCATGTCGCCTACCTCGGCTCGCTCGGTGAGGGGACGCTCGCGCTCGCATCCGTGCTGGCGGTGTCGGCCGGTGTGACCGCAGCGCTGAACGTCGAATGGGAAGAGATCTTCCCGGACTACGGGACGGCGTCCGGTGGTGCGGTCGGCAACTTCGTGAACGGCATCGCGCACTTCGCCTCCAACCTCGGCATCGAGTTCGGGCTCGCGACGGCGTTCGCGGCGGTCGTGGTCGTGTCGTTCGCCGCAACCACCATGGACACCGGCGTCCGGCTGCAGCGCTACATCGTCCAGGAGATCGCCACCATCGCGAACTGGCGCTGGCTCTCCCGGACGACCTGGGCCGCGACGGCGGTCGCGGTGTTGCTGCCGCTGGGACTGGCGCTGATGCCGAGCCAGAGCGATCAGGGCTTCGCGTTCGGCACCTTGTGGCGGTTGTTCGGTACGACGAACCAGCTCACCGCCGGCCTCGCGCTGACGGTTGTGATGGTCTGGCTGCTGCGGAACAACCGCAACCCGCTGGCGGTGATCATTCCGGCGGCGTTCTTGCTGGTCATGACAATATGGGCGCTGATCGTGCAGGTGCAGGAATTCGCCGACGCGGACGAATGGTGGATTCTCGTCCCACTGGACCTGATTATTCTGGCGCTGTCGATATGGTTGTTGGTAGAGGCAGCCATCCGGCTCCGCTCGATGCTGGCTGAGCGCCGCACCGGCGTCACCGCCGAGGCCGAGCAGGAGGAAGCAGAACAATGAGTGAACGCCATCGTGTCATCCTGATCCGACCATGGGACATGTCCGAGGGAGTCGGTGCGGGGTGCTGCGGTGGCGGCTCCACAAAGGGACTGTGCACCACGCCTGAGCATCACGAAGCGCACGCCGGCTTCGGTGAACGGGACGACTGGGGTCCGTTCGCGCTGGTCTACCGTGCGCTTCGTGATGCTCTTCCCGAGGAAGTCGATCTGGAAGTGGTCGATCCCCGCAACCACCTTTTCCTGGTCCCGACGCTCATGGCGGATTCGCGGGGGCGAGGCGAAGGGTGGCTCAGCGCGCTTGGCGCGGCGATCCACGGGCCGTCCTACGCGGCGATCATCGTGGACGGCAAGACCGTCAGCTCCGGCAAGGTTCTTGAGCCGGCCGAGGCGGTCCGTGTCGTGCGCGACGCCCTCGGCTTGACACGTGCGTGACGTGTTGGCCGCCTGATCGCTGCGTGCGGCAACGCGCGTGACTCCCGCGTTAGCGGGCGCGGCGGGTGAGCCGGTCGAGATCGAGTATCACGACCGAGCGTTGCTCCAGCCGGAGCCAGCCGCGCGCGGCGAAGTCTGCGAGTGCCTTGTTGACGGTTTCGCGGGACGCGCCCACGAGCTGCGCGAGTTCTTCTTGGGTCAGGTCGTGGACGACGCGGACGCCCTCGTCGGAGGGCACACCGAACCGGGACGAAAGGTCCAGCAGCTGCTTGGCGACCCGGCCGGGAACGTCGGCGAAGACCAAGTCGGCGAGCGTGTCGTTCGACCGGCGCAGCCGAGCGGCCAACTGGTTCAGCAAACCCCTGGCGACCTCTGGCCTGCCGGAAAGCCACGGCAGCAGGTCCTTGTGGCTGAGTGCCAGCAGAGTCGTCTCGGTGACGGCGCTGGCGGTCGCCGAGCGGGGGCCCGGGTCGAACAGGGAGAGTTCGCCGAACATCTGGCCCGGGCCGAGAAGAGCGAGCAGGTTCTCCCTGCCGTCAGGAGATTGGCGGCCGAGTTTGATCTTGCCAGCGGTGACGACGAAGACTCGATCACCGGCGTCACCTTCGTGGAACAATGTCTCACCGCGACCGAGCCGCACCTCGGTCATCGAGGAGCGCAATGCGGCGGCCGCCTCGTCGTCAAGTTCACGAAAGAGCGTGGCGCTCCTCAGCACGTCGTTCACACGTCCTCCCTTGGCGCCTGGCCTACCTCGATGGTTCCGAGGGCGAAGTGGCGCACATCACACGCATGACAGCCTAACCTTCTTGGCAAGGCGTGGTCGTCGTTGGCGGGTTCGATCGCCGTAGGCTAGGGCAGTGCCGACTACAAGCACCGAGACCCGAGTCGCCCTCGTCCGCCGAGCTCGCAAGATCAATCGTGTCCTGGCCGAGACCTATCCGGACGCTCACTGTGAGCTCGATTTCGCCAACCCGTTTCAGCTGCTGGTCGCCACGGTGTTGTCCGCACAGACCACCGATACCCGAGTCAACTCGGTGACGCCCGGGCTGTTCGCCAAGTACCCCACGCCGGAGGATCTGGCGAACGCCGATCCCGAGGACGTCGAGACGATCATCCAGTCCACGGGGTTCTTCCGCGCCAAGACGAAGTCGATCATCGGTCTGTCGCAGGCGCTAACCGAACGTTTCGACGGCGTCGTGCCGGGACGGATGAAGGATCTGGTCACGCTGCCCGGAGTCGGTCGGAAAACGGCCAACGTCGTGCTCGGCAACGCGTTCGGCGTGCCCGGGCTCACCGTCGACACGCATTTCGGCAGGCTCGTCCGCCGGTTCGGCTGGACTGAGCAGACCGATCCGGACAAGGTCGAGGTCGAGGTGGGCAGCCTGTTCCCGCGCAAGGAGTGGACCATCCTCTCGCACCGGCTCATCTGGCACGGCAGGCGGCGATGCCACGCGCGGCGCCCGGCATGCGGTGTGTGTCCGGTGATGCGCTGGTGCCCGTCGGCGGGTTTGGGGCCGACCGACCCGGTGGAGGCCGAGAAGCTGATCCGGGAGTCCGGATGGTGAATAGGCAGCCGCCGCAGTGGCTGCGAGGGCTCGCCGCTGCAACCGACTATGGTGAGCTGGCCGCATTGTCGCGTCACCTCGCGCCGGGCGATATCGAGGCGCGACGCTCGGCGGTCCTGATGCTGTTCGGCAACGGACAAGATGGTCTTGGGAGGTCACGTCAGGACCCGGACGAGCCTGGGGTGGACGTCCTGCTGATCGAGCGCGCTCATACGTTGCGCAGCCATCCCGGGCAGCCGGCCTTTCCCGGCGGCGCGATCGATCCGGACGATGCCGGGCCGGAGGACGCCGCACTGCGTGAGGCCGTCGAGGAGACGGGCCTTGACCCGAGCGGGGTCGAAGTCCTTGCCACGTTCCCGGACCTGTGGCTGCCGCCGAGCGGATTCGTCGTCACTCCCGTCCTGGGTTGGTGGCGCGAGCCGACGCCGGTGCGCGTGATGGATCCCGCGGAGGTGGCGTCGGTACACCGGGTTCCGGTGTCCGAGCTGATCAACCCGGATCATCGACTGCGCGTACGGCACCGGAGTGGATTCGTTGGCCCCGCCTTCCGGGTACGTGGACTGCTGGTCTGGGGGTTCACCGCCGGGATACTGTCGGCGTTGCTCGACTCGGCCGGATTGGCGATGCCCTGGGACGAGGGTCGGATCGAGGAGTGGCCGGAAGTGGCGGACGCTGGAAGGACGGTCCGATGAACGTGGTGGACTGGCTGATAATCGTGCTGGCCATCGTCGTCGCGTACACCGGCTGGAGCCGCGGCTTCCTTGTCGGGCTGCTCTCGTTCGTCGGGTTCGTCGGTGGCGCGCTGGCCGGCCTGTGGCTCGTCCCGCGTCTGCTGGGCGGCCTGGATGCCGGCCTGGGTTCGGCGCTTCTGGGCATTCTTCTCGTGCTCGCCATGGCCTCGATCGGGCAGGGGTTGCTGGCATGGGCCGGTAGCTGGATCCGCGGGCAGCTGACATCCGAGCCGGCTCGGCATTTCGACGCGGTGAGCGGTGCCCTGCTGTCGGTAGGCGGGCTACTCGTCGCCGCCTGGGCGATCGGGTTCGCGTTGTCGACGTCCGCGATCCCGTACGCGTCCGCGGCGGTTCGCGAGTCCGCGATCTTGCACTACATCGACGAGGTCGTGCCCGTCTCCGGCGACCGGCTGCAATCGACGTTCCAGGACGTCGTGGCGTCCGGCCCGTTTCCGGAGGTAGTCGCACCATGGGTCCCCGAGCCGATCGTCGAAGCCGACCCGCCCGACCGGAACCTCGACCGCGATCCGGAGATCGAAGCCGCTGCCTCAAGTGTGCTGAAAGTGGTGGGACGGGCGCCGGAGTGCAACCGGCTGATCGAAGGGACCTCGTTCGTCGTCGCGTCCGAACGTGTCATGACCAACGCGCATGTCGTGGCCGGTGTGGCAGAGCCGAGGGTGTTCGTCGGCGACAACCCGCTGGACGCGAGCGTCGTTGTGTTCAACCCCTTCACCGACGTTGCCGTGCTGGCGGTACCGGGGCTGGAACGTCCCGCACTGGAGTTCACGCGGGACGCAGAGCCCGGTGCCGACGCCGCTGTGGTCGGCTACCCGAACAACGGACCGCTGAGTGTGGAGCCCGCCCGCGTCCGTGGGGAGCATGCGCTGGTCGGCCGGGACATCTACGGGGAGGAGGAGACGACGCGAGACGTCTTGTCGGTGCGCGGCACGGTTCGCCAGGGTAACTCGGGCGGGCCGCTGATCGCCGACGACGGTACCGTGTACGGCGTGATCTTCGCCGCGTCGATGACCGATCCGGATACGGGGTACGCGCTGACCTATACCGAGGTCGCACGTGCCCTCGAGAAGGGCACAGCAGCCGAGGACCCGGTCTCTACCGGCCGCTGCCTCTAAGAATGATCACGTAAACGCCCGCTCGGCATTCCTAACGACTCGTCAACGGGTAGCCATGCGTACTCTTTCGCCGCCGCGAGCTCTGGCGAACGCTGCGCGCACCTTTGCTCCGAGTGCGCTGACGTCGGTGAGATCCGCCCACGTAATGCGGACGATTTCGAAGCCCATCGCGCGAAGCCGGTCCTCCCGCTTCTTCTCGCGCCACAGCACGTCGGTCGGGTTGGTTCCAGGTGTCAGCTCGCCAGTGTATTTGACCTTGCCATCGAACTCGGCGATGGTGCGGTACTCCTCGAAGAGGAAATCGACTCGTGCGACCAGCAACCCACGCCGATCATGGATCTCGTACTGCAATCGTGGTTCGGGCAGGTCGGCGAGGTAGAACGCGTAGCGTGCGCGCGACTCTCCGAGGGACTCCGACTTGCCGTCCGCAAGGGACACGACGCGGCCGGCGTTGCGAGCTCCGGGCCAGTCGCGCATGGCGTCTATCGTTTCGACCAGCTCTTGCTTCGTCGTGATTCCGTCGCGCAGGGCGGCGTCCATCGTCACGACGCACGGCTCAGGTGGGCTGATCAGCGCGGCTTCGACCAGGGCTCGCGGGGCGGCCGTCACCGGGATGCCTCCGATCTCGACGATGCGGTCCGGCGGCACGGCCGTCCGGTGGTGAAACACGCCACCGGAGTGCCGCGAGACGTTGGCCTTGGAGACGTGCACCTCGCTGAGGTCGTAGCCCCACATGGGAAGGCCGTGCATCGCGACCGCGGAGGTATGGCTGATGGCAGCGTCCGCTCCGATCTTCGTGGCGACGGCGAAGCACATGGCCCGATGACGTTCGGTGGTGGTCATGCCGCGCCAAGTCGATGCGATCGCATATGCGCCGCGCCGTACGCCGACCCACTCTGCAGCTCCGAGGCGCCGCTGTATTTCCCGGGGAGAATAGCCGGCCGTGATCGCCTGGGAGCGCAGGAAGACGCCGAATTGCGAATCGGCCAGAAAGGAAATCTTCGTCGTCATGCCATGGATGATGACATCAAACAAAGGCAAACGGAAGTAGTAGTGCCATAGTGGCTTCACACAGTCAGAAGAGTCGTCCGCACGAAGTAACGGTTGGCGACCCGTTGAAGGGTCGTTAAGCATGCCGAGGGGGCGTTTACGTGATCATTCGGTGGGGAGGTGGTGGAGCCAGGTGGTTAGTTCGGTGGTGACCTTCTCCGAGGCTTCTTCGTGTGGGAAGTGGCCTGCGCCGTCGATGAGCACCGACCGGAACGGCCCGGCGACGTGCTGGCCGGAGTCCGCGGCGAGGCGCGGCGGCACGATCCGGTCGGCCGAACCGTGGAGTGAGAGCACGCTGATCGGCAGTGGTTCGCTGATCCGCCTTGCGAAGCGGCGACCGGCCGCGCGGGGCAGCGACCGCAACGCCCACCGCTGATATTCCAGCGAGCAGTGCGGGGCGGGCCACAGAGTCATCGCGTTGCGGTAACGAACGGCGGCGTCGTGGTCCGGGAACGGCGACTCCGGCGACGACCAGTTCCGCAAGATCGTTTCGACGCGAGCGGCGCCGCCGGCGACGAGCCGCCGTTCGGGTGCGAGCGGGAGTTGCGAACCGAGTAGATGCCGGATGAGCCGGCCGCGGAGCATGTTGCGCCGCAGGACGAGCGGATGCGGCATCGACAGCACGGCGAGCGCGCGGACGTGCGCCGTGCGCATCGCGGCGGTCGACCAGGCGACGTAAGCGCCCCAGCCATGACCGACGAGCACCGCGGTTCGCTCACCGAGCGACCGGATCACCCCTGAGACGTCGGCGGTGAAGGTGGCCGGATCGTACCCGCGTGGAGTCTTGTCGCTGCCACCGTAGCCGCGCAGATCCATCGCGGCGGCCCGCCACCCGGCGGCGGCCAGCGGCTCCATCTGATGCCGCCACGCCCACCAGAACTCGGGAAAGCCGTGCAGCATCAGCACGAGCGGCCCGTCTCCGAGCGTGGCGACGTGGAAACGTGCGCCGTTGGCGGCCACGCGCCGGTGCTCCCACGGGCCGGCGGCATCGATGACGTCGGACAGCGTGCTCGTTCCCGTCACGGGCGTCTTCCGGGACGCAGCGCCGCCATGACCGTGGCCGCCGTCCGCTTCGCCCGCACCGGCCCACTGACCTTCCGGAACCGGCCGCGCGCGACCAACCCCAGGATGACGGCCAGAAGAATGTACGTGGCTGCCACGATCAGAAACGCGACCGCCGGATGGAGACCGGCCGCCACCAAGCCGTAGCCAGCCGCGATCGCCAACAGTATCGAGGCCACCAGGACGAGATACACCGCGATTCCCACGAGCGCGCCCCCGGCGCCGGCGCGCGCGGCACTTTCGCGCAGTTCCGCTTTGGCCAGATCGATCTCCCCACGAACCAGGACCGTGAGATCCTCCCGGATCGAACCGACGAGCTGTCCGACCGAAGGGTCGTCTGGACGCACCGTCATGGCGCTCACTCCTCCTCATCGCAACGCGACTTCCGTGCGACTCTAGCCAAGCACACCTGAGCTTCGCCGGACCTCGCGTTGGTAAGGTGACCGCGTGCCCGTCGGGGGTAAATTCCGCGGCCACCCCTAGCTTCGGAGCGGCGAACGTGTTGCAACTTCTGGTCGTGCATCTGGTGGCGGCCATGGTTGCTCCAGGGCTCGTCCGAGCGATCGGCAGCCGTGCCATGCTGCTGCTGGCCCTGGCACCGGCATCGGCGGCGGTATGGGCATTTGCCCAGACGAGTACCGTCGCTGACGGCCGGGCCGTCGAGCAATCGTCCGCATGGATCCACACGCTCGGGCTCGATCTGGACTTTCGCATGGCCACGCTGTCGTGGGTCATGGTTCTGCTGGTAAGCGGCGTCGGCGCACTTGTCTTGGCGTACTGTGCGTTCTACTTCGGGGACGGCGAGCGCGGACTCGGCCAGTTCGGCGCCGTCTTCGTCGCGTTCGCCGGGGCGATGTTCGGCCTTGTGGTTGCCGACGATCTGCTGCTCCTGTACGTGTTCTGGGAGCTCACGACCGTCACGTCCTACCTCTTGATCGGACACAACCCGGAGCGCGGCGTGAACCGCCGTGCCGCCATGCAGGCGTTGCTGGTGACGACGCTCGGCGGGCTTGCCATGCTCGTCGGGCTCATCATCATCGGCCAGACGGCGGGCACTTACACGATCTCCGAGATCCTGGCCGATCCGCCCAGCGGTTCGCTCGTCACCGCCGCGCTCGTGCTCGTGCTGATCGGTGCGCTCTCCAAGTCCGCGCTGATCCCGTTCCACTTCTGGCTGCCCTCGGCGATGGCCGCACCGACGCCGGTCAGTGCTTATCTGCACGCCGCGGCGATGGTCAAGGCGGGCGTCTACCTCCTCGCGTTGCTGGCGCCCACGTTCGCCGCGACCGTGCCGTGGCGGGCGATCGTCATTCCGCTCGGCCTCGCCACGATGATCCTCGGTGGATTCACCGCGTTGCGCCAGACCGACCTCAAGTTGCTCGTCGCCTACGGCACGGTCAGCCAACTCGGATTCCTCGCCGTGGTACTCGGCATCGGGACACGTGCGGCCGCACTCGCCGGGCTGGCGATGCTCGTGGCGCACTCGCTGTTTAAGGCCGGGCTGTTCCTCGTGGTCGGCATCATCGACAAGGCGACCGGCACGCGCGAGCTGCCGGAACTATCCGGCCTGCGCCACCAGATGCCCGGTGTGTTCTGGATCGCCCTCGTCAGCGCCGCGTCGATGGCCGGCCTGCCGCCGTTGGTCGGATTCGCGGCGAAAGAGGCCGTGCTCGAGGCATTCCTGCCCGCCATGATCGAGCATGACACCGGGATCGGCGCGCTCGGTGCCTGGCTGGAGCTTGCCGGCATCGTCGTCGGAACCGCGCTTACCGTCGCCTACAGCATCCGGTTCGTGTGGGGCGCGTTCGCCGACAAGCCCGGCATGGCCGCGACCGAAGCCAAGGCGGTCAGCACTTGGTTCCCGGTCTGGCCGGCGATCCTGGCTGCCGGTGGTGTGGTCCTCGGTGTGTGGAGCCGTGCCGCTGAAGTGTTCGTCGAGCCGTACGCCGCCGAGTTCCCGCCCGGTGAAGAGGAGATTCACCTCGGGCTGTGGCATGGCTTTACGCCGGCGCTGGGCCTGTCCGTGCTCGCCTTGGCAGGTGGTGCGGCCGTGTTCTGGTGGCGGCGGGTACTCACGAGCCGCCGCTACCTGCCGAAGCTGCTCAATGCGGAAGTGCTCTACGTCGCGAGCCTGCGCGGGACCGAGCGGGTGGCCGCCGACGTCACCGGCGCCACCCAACGCGGCTCGGTTCCGGTCTATCTGGGCGTGATCCTGCTTGTTGCGATGGCAGTACCGACGGTGGGCGGTCTCCGTGCGGGCCTGGTGGACCAGTCGTGGCCGGACCAGTTCCGGTGGTGGGACAGCCCGGCGCAGTTCGCCGTCGGGATCGTCGTGGCGCTCGCCGCTGTCTTTGCCGCGCGCTCCCGCCGGCGGCTCAAGGCCGTGATCCTTGTCGGCGTTGCAGGTTACGGGGCAGGTGTGCTGTTCTTCCTGCACGGTGCGCCGGACCTGGCGTTCACCCAGCTGCTGGTCGAGACCGTCACGATCATCGCCTTCGTGCTCGTGCTGCGCCGTATGCCTGCGTACTTCTCGGACCGCCCGTTGACCGGCGAACGTTGGGTGCGGGTGGCGATCGCGACGATCGTCGCCGTTGTGGTCGCAGGTTTGACGTTCGTGGCCGGCGGCGCTCGCATTCACCTGCCGGTGTCCGAGGTGTTCCCGCAGCAGGCGTACGACGTCGGGGGCGGGGAGAACGTGGTAAACGTCGTGCTTGTCGATATTCGCGCCTGGGACACGTTGGGCGAGATCTCGGTTCTCGTCGTCGCCGCGACCGGCATCGCCAGTGTGATCTTCCTGCGCAGCCGGCGCGGCAAGCTGTTGCCGAGCCGGCAGCTGCTGGAGACCGCGCGCCGCCGTTCACGTGACCGCGCGTGGCTCCCGGTGGGCAAAGCGACCGACGCCTCGACCCGGTCGGTGATCTTCGAGGTCGTGACCCGCCTGATCTTCCATGTGATCGTGCTGTACTCGATCTACCTGTTGTTCGCCGGCCACAACAATCCCGGCGGCGGTTTCATCGGGGGACTGGTCGCCGGTCTTGCACTGGTCGTGCGCTATCTCGCCGGAGGGCGGTACGAGCTGGCCATCGCGGCCCCCGTCGCCGCCGGCGGGATCGTCGGGGGCGGCCTGGTCATCGCCGTCGGAACCGGGTTGGTCACGATGCTGGCCGGCGGCGGCATGTTGGAGAGCTTCATCTTCGAGTGGAACGTCCCCCTCTTCGGCCAGGTCAAGCTCGTGACTTCGCTGTTCTTCGACATCGGCGTCTATTTCGTCGTCGTCGGGCTCGTGCTCGACATGCTGCGAAGCCTCGGCGCCGAGGTCGACCGGCAACTCGAAGCCGGCTCTGAAGTCGAGAGCGAATCGGAGGTCGACACGGAGAACAACAGTGTTCACCAGGACGTGCCCGCCCGGTTTGGAGGAGTCTCGTGAACACCAACGTGACACTCACCCTCGTGGTCGCGGTGCTCGTGGGGACGGGCGTCTACCTGTTGCTGGAGCGTGCCCTGACCCGCGTCGTGCTCGGCATCGTGCTGATCGGCAACGCGGCGAACGTGCTGCTGATCCTGGCCAGCGGGCCGGCCGGTGGCCCGCCGCTGGTCGGCGTCACCGAGCCGGACCGAATGAGTGACCCGTTGCCCCAGGCGCTGATCCTGACCGCCATCGTGATCGCGTTCGGTTCGATCGCCTTCGTGCTCGCGATGGCGTACCGGAGTTGGCAGGTGAACCGGTCCGACGACGTCAAGGACGACTTCGAGGACGCACTGGTGCGCCGGCGTGCGCGGCTGGACGAAAGCGCCAACACGGATCTCGATGAGCGTGATCGCCAATGAGCACGCTGACGACGCAGCTCATGGCGAGCGGCCGGGACGTGCCGGCGGGTGATCGCTCGGCGGGCGGTGTGGCTCCGGGCCCGATGACCACCTGCGATGGCCTACCGGCGGGTGATCCCAGATGAATAGCCTGGTGACGCTACCGGTCGCGCTGCCGCTGTTCGGCGCCGGACTCGCGCTCGCGATGGGCCGGAACCGGACGGCGCAGTGGATCGTGAGCGTGACCACGCTGACGATCGTGACGGCGATCGCGGCCAGCATGGTGGTCGTCGTCGACCGGGACGGTCCGTTACTCGTCACGCTGGGCAACTGGCCCGGCGACCTGGGCATCTCTCTGGTCGCGGACCGATTCTCAGCCCTGATGGTGCTCGTGTCGACCGTGGTGTCGCTGTGCGTGCTGTTCTATTCGCTCGGCCAAGGTTTGGCGGACGGAACGTCGGCAACACCGATGACGATCTACCACCCGACCTACCTGGTGCTGAACGCCGGTGTCTCCAACGCGTTCCTGGCCGGCGACCTGTTCAACCTGTTCGTCGGCTTCGAGATCCTGCTGATCGCGAGCTTCGTGCTGTTGACCATCGGCGGCACCGGCCCGCGCATGCGTGCCGGAACGGTGTACGTCGTCGTCAGCATCCTGTCGTCGATGCTGTTCTTGATGACCATCGGCCTGGTCTACGCCGCGACGGGAACGGTCAACCTCGCGCTGCTCGCGGCACGACTCGATGAGCTGCCGGACGGCCTGAGCCTCGTCCTGCAACTCCTGCTGCTGGTGACCTTCTCGGTGAAAGCGGCGGTGTTCCCGTTGTCGGCGTGGCTGCCGGACAGCTACCCCACCGCACCGGCGCCGGTGACCGCCGTGTTCGCCGGCCTGCTGACCAAGGTGGGCATCTATGCGATAGTGCGCACGCAGACGCTGCTGTTCCCGGACAGCCCGCTGAGCACACTTCTCATGTGGGCGGCGATGGCGACGATGATCGTTGGGATTCTCGGCGCGATCGCGCAAACCGAGATCAAACGGATCCTGTCGTTCACCCTCGTCAGCCATATCGGCTACATGGTGTTCGGAGTAGCGCTGGCCTCGCCGCTCGGGCTGGCGTCGACGATCTACTACGTTGTGCACCACATCACCGTGCAGTCGACGCTGTTCCTGGTGGCAGGGCTGATCGAGCGCCGCGGCCGTAGTACGTCCCTCGAACGCCTCGGTGGGCTTGCGCGACTGTCCCCGTTGCTGGCCGTGCTCTACTTCATCCCGGCGACGAGCCTGGCGGGTATACCGCCGTTCTCCGGTTTCATCGGCAAGGTCGGGCTGATGCAGGCCGGCGTCGACGACGGTGGTCCGCTTGCGCTGGCACTGGTCGCCGCGGGGGCGCTGACGAGTCTGCTCACGCTCTACGCGATAGGCAAGATCTGGAGCCTGGCGTTCTGGCGTTCCCGCGGGGCGGCCCCGCCGCTGCCCGTCGCCCAGGCGCCTCGGGAAGGCGTCGATCGAGGTGACGTGAAGTCGGACGACGGTGAGCGCACAACCTCCCGGACGGGTGCCGAGTCTGACCAGGGTGTCCGCTGGCACGGTGGCGCACAAGTGTCTCCGGCACGAGACGTATCGGCCGCCGGGATTTCCATGGCGGTTCCGACGGCGGCGCTGGTCGGGTTCGGCTTGCTACTGACGGTCGCCGCCGGACCGCTGTTCGGTTACGCCGAGCGCTCTGCGCAGGTGCTGCAGGATCGCGACAGCTACATCGAAACGATGTTGGAGTCCGCCTTCGGGTCCTACGAGGAGGTGGATGAGTGATGAGCCGATGGCGGCTCAGGCGTCCTCGTCGCGCGCAGGTGGCCTATGCCATCGCGCTGGCGGTGACGTGGGTGCTGCTCTGGGGCGATCTGTCGGTAGGCAATATGCTTGCCGGGCTCGCGATCGCGAGCGTGCTGGTCGTGGCGCTGCCGATGCCGACGATTCCGTTCAGCGGCACCATCCGCCCGATCGGTCTTCTCCGGCTCGTCGGGCATTTCCTCTACGATGTCGTCGTCGCATCGTTCCAGGTCGCCTGGCAGGTGTTCCGATTCGGACGGCAGCCGCGCAGTGTCATCGTGTCGCTTAACATGCGAAGTGATTCGGACCTGTACCTGACCATTACCGCCGAAATGATCTCGCTCGTTCCGGGCACGCTCTCGATCGACCTGCGGCGCCCGGAAAGTACGCTGTTGGTACATCTGTTCGCCGTTAAAGACGATCTCGACAAGCGGATCGCCTCGATCCGCGCCCAGGAGGACAGAGTGCTCGCCGCCTTCGCGTCCGACGAGGAGCTCGAGCGTGCGTACCCGTTCGGCAGTGGCGTAGGGGGGCGGGCATGACGGTGGTGATGTTGCTTTCCGGCGCGCTGCTGGCCGTCGCGGCCTTGCTTGCCGTAATCCGGGCGACGATCGGCCCGGGCTTGCTGAACAGGGCGATGGCGATGGAAGTCGTGGTGGCCACCGTGGTCGCCGGGCTCGCACTCGAGGCCGCGTACAACAAACACGGAACGACCATTCCGATCATGCTCGCCCTGGCCATGGTGGGCTTCGTCAGCTCGGTCGCGGTAGCTCGCTACGTCGGCGGCCGCGACGTCGAGCCGATCGAGAATCCGCCGCCGGGGGCCGACGAGGTGGACGCACCATGAACTGGGCCGTGCTCGCCGACGTCGTAGCCGGCGTCTGTTTCCTGGGAGGTGCGTTCTTCTCGCTCGCCGCGGCCGTGGGTGCGGTACGACTGTCCGGCCTGTTCAACCGGATGCATGCAGTGACCAAGCCTCAGGTTCTCGGCCTGATCCTGCTCGTCACCGGGCTGGCGTTCGAGTTGCGCGAGCCGAGTGTGCTGGGGATGTTGTTGTTGATCGTCGTCTTTCAACTGCTGACGGCGCCGGTAGCTGCGCATATGGTGGCCAGGACGGCATTCCGGCTCGGCGAAACCGACGACGAGGTTGTATTTGCCCCCGACGTCGAACGCTCGGGCCGGTGAAGTACCGCCGGTAACCGCACCGGCGCACACGAGGTTCGTCCGGGAGCACCTCTCGCGGATGTAGGAGAAGGCACACTAGGGACGTGGCGCAGGACTTCGCCGAAGTCGATCTCGGTGTGGCGGGTGCCGACGATGCGTACGCCCCGCCACCGGAGCCTGTTCCGGCCTGGCACCGCCGCGGCGTTGTGGCGGGTCTGTTCGTATTCGGGCTGGTGATCGGCGTGCTGGGCTGGCAGGCGCGGGTCGACAACGCGGTCGATATCGAACTCGTCGCGAGCGGTATGGCCGTCCAGAATCAGACCGACGCCGATAACCCGGCGCTCCGACATTTCGGGCTCAACGTCTACAACGCTGGAAAACACGACCTGAGCCTGCTGGGCCTGGAACTTCCCGGCTGGGAACCCGGTGCGCCGGACGAGCGCGACCAGATGCTCCAGTCCGGAACGTGGACCACAGTGGGTGTCGCCACGGTGCCGACCTGTGACGTCCCCGTGCCCGACGAAATCATTGCGACGGTCCGTCGCGACACCGCAGATGTGGCGATCGCGCTGGAGCTGCCGCCCGGCCAGGCCGACCTCGGCGTCTACGGCGATGCCTGTGCCGGCGCTGCGCCGCCGCTGACCGTCACAGCGTTGCAGGATCGCCAATGGCTCAACGCCCGCACCGAGCAATCACTCGTGACCGAGATCAGCGTGGCCGGCTCGATTGCGGACAACATGGTCGTCGCTGTGTCGGGCGCAGCATCAGGGGTGACCGGTCAAGCGAGCTCGGTACCGGCGCCGATGCTGCTGGGTGCCCGGGTCGACGTGGTGTGGGAGATCATCGACTGCGCCGCCGCGGAAGACCTTCGTGAGGTGGAGTTCGAGGTGACCGTGGAGTCCGTCGCGGGCGAGCGTACCGAGTCCGTTGTCCTGGCCGAGCCGTATCTGACGTACGTCCTGGCCAACTACGCCGCCAGGGAGTGTTGACGATGCCCGGTTCGCGCACGGCAGGCTGGCCGCGGGCCACGACCCTGATCGCGGCGGTCACCGCGGGCATCGCCTTCGGCGCGGTCGGCGCCGGTGCGGCGAGCGCGCTGTCGGACAAGGCTGAGCCGGACGTCCTGCTGGCCGGATTCAGTGTGCTGGCGTCGGAGCGCGGTGCCGACCTGGGGCGCACGACGGTGGGGCTTGCCGTCAACAATCACGGCACCGCGGACTTCCAGGTCGCCGACGTCCGGATCCCCGGCTGGACGATCGTGGAAGCGGATCTGGTGCGTACCGCGGTACCCGCGGGACGCTGGGCGTTCTTGTCATTCGACCTGGTCGCGGACTGCTCGTCATCGGTTCTGGATTCGGGCGTCGAGGTCGTGGGCGTCGACGGTGAAGCGGTCGTGCTCGAGCGGGACGCTGCTGCACGAGGACTCGTCTCGATCCGGCACCGTGCCTGTGTGAATCGAGACGTGGCGGTCATCGACGACACACCGGAGGTCGGGACCGTGGCGGCGAGGACGGATCCGGCCGGCGGCGTGCTGCACGTCGACGTCGAGGTCGTCCACGACGCCGCCTCGGAGGTGGACTTCGAGCTCGCCGCGGTGACCGGGCATGCGTCCGGGTTCACCGTCGAGTTGCCGGAGCGGCTCACCGCCCTGGAATCCGGTGGAACCACAACGGTGACGACGGACTGGCGGGTGCGTGACTGCGGCACGGCCGCGGGTGTCACCGACGCCGGCGATCCCGACTTGACGAGCTCGGGCAATTTCCTCGGCCCGGTGCTGCACTGGTACTGGAGCCACCCGTCGAGATCGGCTCCGATCCGGAGCGATATTCCGGTCGATCTGCCACCCGATGTGATCGTTGCGCTGGCCAGGTTCGCCGTCAGGGAGTGTGTTGCCGGCACGTGAACGTAAAGATCATGGGTTTACCCTTTGCGAACCGCGGCGAGTCGGTTAGAAAATGGAAATATGGCCCGCGAGGCCACGCACGGCAACTGGGCACCCACGCGGCGACCAGCCCATGTAAGGGTAGTTGACCCCGGGACAGCCGAGGCAACGGATTGATGCACGCTTGGTAACCCAGTACGACGTGCCAGCGGCGGCGCCCCTTCTTCGACCGATTCCACGAGGGGCGCCGTTCGCAATTGAATACCCGCCGATGGCCGTCCTACGCGCGTCTCCTAGTCTCGTGACGGCGTGTCGGCTAATCTATCTATTTCCGGCGAAACGGCGTGAAAGGACGCGGGATGGCCGACGGCGGATCAGACGCCGAGCACAGCCGAGAAGTGCTGTACCTGGGTCGTGCGGACGAGCCGCCGCGGGGATCTGCGGGCGAGCGGCCCGTGACGCACCCGTTCCGGCATTGGGTGATCATGGTCGCGGTGTTCCTCGTCGGCGTGATGGTGGGCGGCTATGCGTGGTTCGTGCGCGCGGACATACTCGAGTCCGCCCACGTGGACCTGATCGTGACCGAGATCCGTCATGAGCCACCACACTCGGACGGCACGCTCACCAGAGTCATCGTGTACGTACGGAACGTCGGCGACGAGGAGGTCACGGTCACCGATGCATGGCTGCCCGGCATGGCATCCGCCGGTGACGGTGATATTCGTGAGGCGGTGATCCCGGCAGGTGAGAAGGCCGCAATCGCGCTCGACGGTGAGCTCAACTGCGGGACGGGGTTGCCCGATGTGATCGGGGCCGATGTCCAGACACAGGACGGAGTGGCGTCAGCAGAGCTTCCGGTGCCGGCCACGAACTTCGTTCACGCTTCGGCGTGCCGCTCGGCGGCGGGTGAGGTATGGGTTGAGCCGGCACGGGGCGCGAGGGGTACGGGTGTGGAAGTAGCCGAGCCGGTCGAGTCCGGATTGGCGGTGGCCATCCCGCTCAGCATCCGCAGCTGGAGTGTTGACGAGGTCGAGGTCGCCCACGTCGCGGTGTCGGCCGTTCCCGGGCTCGACGCCGAGCCGAGCGGCCTCGTCGGGCGGCACGAAACCCACAGTGTGGCCGATCTCCGGGTGGAGTGGACCGTCACCGGCTGTTCCGAGCGTTACCTGGGTGAGCCGATCGACGTCACGGTCACGTTCGCCGATCATCGGCCGGCCACGGTGCATCTACCGGATGCGGTTGAGCCAATGCTCGTGACCATCGCGGATCAGGTGTGCGAATCATGACGACTCCGCGCGTGGCGATCCTGGCCGCCCTGTTCATTACCGGTGGACTGACCGGTGCCGGCAGCGCCGCGTTGATCACCGCGGACGACCTGGACCCGGTCGATCTTGTCGCAGGTGAGACCCCCCGTTGGGAGATGGGTTCGGATGGCGGCTTGGCGATCACGATCGACGTCTACAACCCTTATGAGCGCGACGTGGGTGTCGAGCCGCTCGCGATCGGCGGCTGGGAGGCTGTCGGTGGGTCGTCCGACTCGATCAATGTCGCGCCGCGCGGATGGACCGCCGTGACGTTCGAGGTGATACCGGACTGCGAAGCTGAGGTCGGGGGTTCGCTCGACGTCGCGGTCCGCGGTGTGGTGCGAGAACTCGAGCTGACCGACGAGGTGGTGAGAACTCTCGACCGGCCTCGTCAGTGGTACTGCGGCGGCGATGGAATCGTGCTCGAACCGGAGGTCGAGGCAAGAAGCTGGGACGGCGACGCCTACGTCTTGGACGTTCGAATCCCCGGCCACGGCCGAGCCGGGCTCGGCGCTCTGACGATCGTTGAGGCTGCTGCCGGTGCTCCTTACATGGTCGAGACCGACGCACTGCCGATAACCCTGCCCGTCGAGGATTCGATCACGCTCACGACGCGGTGGACGTTCGACTGTGAGATCGATCCGGCCGATCTGGCCGAGCCCATGATTCCCGGGGGTGTCATCACCTATGACGCCGTGTACCTGATCACACCGGACAAGCTGCGGATCCACGCTGACGTCTCGGCCTGGCTCAGAATAGCTGGGTTCCGGGCCTGTGCCGGAAGCGAATGATCGAGCGGTCACGAAAGCTCGCGGCAGATCGCGATGCCCTCTTCGGCGCCGCGCGCGTATGCGTCGCAGCAATGCCGCACCCATGCGGCCACACCTTCCGGCCCGTCGTCCCGGTACACCTCGTGCCGGGGCAGGTAGGCCCGCTCCAGCAGACGGTGCCCGGCCTCGGGCACGCTGACCGCCTTCGTGTCGACCCCGCCCGCGACGAGCACGACGCGTTCGGCGGCGCGCGCCACCAGACCGTCCGCCGAGCCGAAGGGGCGTAGCGCGAGCAGTTCGCCGTGCACGATCGCGGCGACCACGACGGTCGGCGCGGCCGTCGGCGCGCCAGCCAGGCCGAGCAGTTGGTCGAAGCGGGTGTGGTCGAGGTCGGCGCGTGGCTGCCCAAGGGTGGCGTCGTCCGTCGTCCCTCGTGCCGCGAGCACGTGCAGCCGGGCCAGGACCTGACGTGGCCGTTCTCGCCAGGACGCGGCCAGCGACGGCACCTCGGCGACCGCGCGCAAGGCACCCTGTACCTGCGGGTCGGTCACGTTGTCCGGGTCGGCACCGGCCAGTGCGGCCGATGCGCGAGCGCCGCGGACCGCCGATTCGGCGGCCACCCGTCCGGCGTCCCGCCGGATCGCGGGCTGGCGCAGCAAGGCGTCCACCGCGTCGCGCGCGTGGCCGGCGGCTGCTCCGACACCGGCCAGGTCGGCGACGCCGGCGAAAGGGTCATGGGGAAGATGCGGTACGGCGGGGTTATCGGGCATGGCGGCCTCACCCTATACCGCCCGACCGCCGGTCGCCGTGACCGCTCATCGTCGTGCATCTGCCACTCGGGCGGCGGGACCGACCGTCGGCAATCGCCACTCTTGCAGTCCGTCACACAGGATGATGAGGTATGCACCAAGAGACCCCTCGAAAAGAACTGGAGCAGCGACGTGACCAGTGAAGCCTTGTCCAACCTCCTGCAAGAGGAGCGGCGGTTCGCCCCGTCCACCGAGTTCGCTGCGCAGGCCAACGCGAGTACCGAACTCTACGACGAGGCACGCGCCGATCGGCTGGCCTTCTGGGCGCGCCAGGCACGCGAGCTGGTGACGTGGGAATCCGAGTGGGACCAGGTGCTCGACTGGTCCAATCCGCCGTTTGCCAAGTGGTTCGTCGGCGGTACGCTCAACGTCGCCTACAACTGCGTCGACCGGCATGTCGAGGCCGGGTACGGCGACCAGGTGGCGATCCACTGGGAGGGCGAACCGGGCGACTCCCGCACGATCACGTATGCGGCTCTCCAGCAGGAGGTGTGCCGCGCCACCAACGCGCTGATCTCGCTCGGCGTGCAGAAGGGCGACCGGGTCGCGATCTACATGCCGATGATTCCGGAGACCGCGATCGCGATGCTTGCCTGCGCCCGGATCGGCGCGCCCCACTCGGTGGTGTTCGGCGGCTTCTCCGCCGACGCGCTCAAGGGCCGGATCCAGGACGCCGACGCCCGTGTGGTGATCACCGCGGACGGAGGGTATCGTCGTGGAGCCGCGAGTTCGCTCAAGCCGGCAGTGGACGAAGCGCTGACCGAGTGCCCGAACGTGCGCAACGTCCTCGTGGTGCGGCGCACCGGGCAGGACGTCGACTTTACCGAGGGACGCGACGTCTGGTGGCACGACGTCGTCGAGACGCAGAGCGCTGAGCACACGCCGGAGGCGCATGATGCGGAGGATCCGCTCTACATCCTCTACACGTCCGGTACGACGGCCAAGCCGA
>DASUTB010000132.1:0-115139 GCA_036374835.1 Jiangellaceae bacterium
GCGTGGGGCGTCCAGTTCCATCCCGAGGTCGGCCCTGATCGATTGCTGCAGTGGGACGCCGGTGAACTCGAGGTCGCCGGTCTCGACCGGGACTCACTCCACCGGCAGGCCGTTGCGGACGACGCCGTAGCCGGGGCGATATGGGAGACCGTGACCAAGCGGTTCGCCGGCATCGTCAACGGGACTACCAAGGAATCGGCGAGACCTACATCCGGCCGAACTGCTCGAACAACTCCGACCGCGTCGCCGCGAACCACGCCAGCGCCGCGCCCGTAGCCACCAGCGCCCCGACGACAGCGGCGACGCCGGACGTGATCCGCGCCCATAGCGCGGCTTCGTGGTAGGCGGCCTGGCGCAGCCCGCCAAGTCCGAGCGCGGCAGCCACCGCCGCCGTCACGAGCGACGGCGCGAATGCCCACACAGCGCCCGCCTCGACCATCGGTCCGTAGAGTGGAAGGATCTCGAGTGTCGCCATGAACGGCAGACCGATCGCGATGAGCAGCAGCAGCGCCGCCCCGCTCACACCGAGTACCTCGGCACGTACCAGTCCGGAGAGCCAGTTACCGTCGCTCGGCACGTCCAGATCCTCTCCCGACGTCTCCGCGTCGGGCGCTCGTTGGCCTACATCCTGCGGCTTGGTGTCGTCACGTGGACCCGACACGTTCCGCACGCCCAGGTCGACCGGCTCAGCGTCGGAGTCGTCCGCGACTTGGAGAAGGGTGTCGTCGGCACGCCGCCCGGGCCCCATCGAGAGCATCTCCATAGCGCCGACTTTAAGTCACGCAGACCGTGACAGCCACCCACCGCTAAGGCGCATCCACCCGCCTGGCGTCCCGTCTGCTCTTGAGTAGGCTGGCCGCCGTCGTGATGGCGAGCGTGCCCACGATGACCATGAGCGACACGCTGATCGGAATCTCCGGGATCCCCGTCAGCGGCTCACCACCGTTGATGAACGGCAACTCGTTGACGTGCAAGGCGTGCATCACGAGCTTGACGCCGATGAATCCGAGGATCAGCGCCAGCCCGGCCTGCAGGTAGACGAGCCGGTCCAGAAGGCCGCCGAGCAGGAAGTACAGCTGGCGCAGCCCCATCAATGCGAACACGTTGGCGGTGAAGACGATGAACGCCTCCTGGGTGAGCCCGAAGATCGCCGGAATGGAGTCGACGGCGAACAGGACGTCCGCCGATGCGATGGCCAGGAACACGATCACCATCGGCGTGAACAGGCGCCGTCCATCCACCGTCGTGTGCAACTTGACACCGTCGTAGTCCTTGCTCATCGGCAACACCTTGCGGGCACGGCGGATGAACACGTTCTCGTACGACTCGTCGTGAACGTGATGCTCAGCCTGTTGCTTGGCGAGTTTGGCGGCCGTATAGACGAGGAAGAGCCCGAAGATGTAGAACACCCACGAGAACTGGTTGATCGCCGCCACACCGACGACGATGAAGATGCCGCGCAGCACGATCGCGACCAGAATGCCGAACATCAGCACCGTCTGCTGGTACTCGCGAGGCACTCGGAATTGGGTCATGATCAGCACGAATACGAACAGGTTGTCCACACTGAGGCTGTACTCGGTGATCCAGCCGGCGTAGAACTCACCGGATGCTTGCGGCGAAGCAACGAAGAGCATCACCAGGCCGAACAGCAAGGCCAGTGAGACGTAGAACGTCACCCAGATCGAGGACTCTTTGATGGACGGCTCGTGTGGCCGCCGAGTGACGATGAACAAGTCGGCGGCGAGCAGAAGGCTCAAGCCGATGAACGTGCCGATCTCGAACCAGACGGGCAGGTCTAGCAACGATTCCCTTTCGTCGACGGCCACGTGCGGCGGGTGTCACCGCGCTGGCGGAGGTCTCTTCCGCCAGCGAGTGGCCGGCACCCCCGGGGGCGGGCCCGTGGTGACGAGAGAGCCGCGAAGGAATACTCCTCTCCTGCACGCCCATAATCCCACGGCGGACGGGGAAGCCGCGCCAGAGCCCCGCGACGAAGCGGCGAGCTGCTACGCCACGGGACGTTGCCGTTTCGGCAACTTGGCGACGACCATGTCGTACGAGGTGTCGATGGCGTCGCGGATCTCGTCGTCCGGGATCGACCCGTTCGCGCGCAGTGTGTTCCATCCGGATCGGCCGATATAGGCCATCTTGGACGCGTCGCCCGGGTACCGTACGAGCCACTCGTCGGCTTCGTCACGGTTGTTCCCGCACTTCACCCCGACCGAGCCGACGCCGCCGAAGAATGCGAAGATCTTCTCGCCGACCTTCGCGACCTGGTCGCCCTCCCACGGCTCGTCGTCCCACGCACCGGGTTTGGCCAGGCAATATCTGATCAGCTCGTCCCGCGTCATTTGGCCACTCCGGCGTCGTGCATGCCGCGCAGCTCCTTCTTGAGTTCGCCGATCTCGTCACGCAGCCGCGCGGCCAGCTCGAACTGCAGCTCTGCGGCCGCGGCGTGCATCTGGTCGGTCAGCTGCTGGATCAGCTGCGCGAGGTCGGCGCCCGGCATGCCGGCCAGTTCGGCCGCGTGGGCGCCCACGTCCGAGCTGCTCTTCATACCCGGCACCGGCGCCTTACCGCGGCTGACCGCTCGGCCGGAGCCACCGATCAAGTCGTCGGTGTCGGCATCTTCACGGGCCAGCATCTCGGTGATGTCGCCGATCCGCTTGCGCAGCGGCGTCGGGTCGATGCCTCGTTCGGCGTTGTACGCGAGTTGCTTCTCGCGGCGCCGGTTCGTCTCGTCGATCGCGTCGCGCATCGACGGGGTGATCGAGTCGGCGTACATGTGCACCTGCCCGGAGACGTTACGGGCCGCGCGGCCGATCGTCTGGATGAGCGAACGCCCGGAGCGCAGGAAGCCCTCCTTGTCCGCGTCCAGGATCGACACCAGCGAGACCTCGGGCAGGTCGAGGCCCTCGCGCAGCAGGTTGATGCCGACCAGCACGTCGTACAGGCCGCTGCGCAGCTCACGCAGCAGCTCGACGCGGCGCAACGTGTCGACCTCGCTGTGCAGGTAGCGAACCCGGATACCGTGCTCGAGCAGATAGTCGGTGAGATCCTCGGCCATCTTCTTGGTCAGCGTGGTGACAAGAACGCGTTCGTTGCGCTCGGTCCGGTTGCGAATCTCACCCATGAGGTCGTCGATCTGCCCCTTCGTGGGCTTGACGATGACCTCCGGGTCGACCAGGCCGGTCGGCCGGATGATCTGCTCGACGACGCCGGAGACCTTACCGAGCTCGTACGGGCCGGGCGTCGCCGACAGATACACCGTCTGGCCGGTGCGCCGAAGGAACTCCTCCCAGGTCAGCGGCCGGTTGTCGATCGCGCTCGGCAACCGGAATCCATGATCGACGAGGACCCGTTTACGGCTGATGTCGCCCTCGTACATGCTGCCGATCTGCGGGACGGTGACGTGTGACTCGTCGATCACCAGTAGGAAGTCCTCCGGGAAGTAGTCGAGCAGGCAGTGCGGTGCTTCGCCGGGCGCACGACCGTCGATATGCCGCGAGTAGTTCTCGATGCCGGAGCAGAAGCCGACTTCGCGCATCATCTCGAGGTCGTACGACGTGCGCATCCGCAGCCGCTGTGCCTCGAGCAGCTTGTTCTGCCGCTCCAGCTCGGCGAGCCGCTCCTCCAGCTCCGCCTCGATCGACTCGGTCGCCCGCGCCATGCTGTTCGCGTCCGCGGCGTAGTGCGACGCAGGACCGATGTAGGTCTCGTTCTCCTCGCCGAGCACCTCGCCGGTCAGCGGATGCAGCGTCTGGATCCGCTCGATCTCGTCACCGAAGAACTCGACCCTGGTGGCCAGCTCCTGGTACATCGGGATGATCTCGAGCGTGTCGCCCCGCACGCGGAACGTGCCCCGCGTGAAGTTGACGTCGTTTCGGGCGTACTGCAGCTGGACGAGCTCGCGCAGCAGCCCGTCCCGGTCGTGTTCCTCCCCCACTTTGAGGTGACGCATGCCGGCCAGGTAGTTGTCCGCCGAACCGAGGCCGTAGATGCACGACACCGTCGCGACCACAACGACGTCCCGGCGCGTCAGCAGCGACCAGGTCGCGGAGTGGCGCAGACGCTCGACTTCCTCGTTGATCGACGAGTCCTTCTCGATATACGTGTCGGTCTGCGGGACGTACGCCTCAGGCTGGTAGTAGTCGTAGTACGAGACGAAGTACTCGACGGCGTTGTACGGCAGCAGCTCGCGGAACTCGTTGGCCAGCTGCGCGGCGAGCGTCTTGTTCGGCGCCATGACGAGCGTGGGCCGCTGCAGCCGCTCCACCAGCCACGCCGTCGTGGCGCTCTTGCCGGTTCCGGTCGCGCCGAGCAGGACGATGTCCGGCTCATCCGCCTTCACCCGTCGCTCCAGCTCGTCGATGGCCGCAGGCTGGTCGCCGGACGGTGCCCAATCACTGACCACCTGGAACGGGTTGACCTGCCGGGTCAGTTCTTCTACCGGTCGCACAATTACCTACCGTACGCCGCCCCACTGACAGAGAGCACAGACGACGGCTGCACCGCCACCGGCAATACTTGTGCATGTGGCACCGGACATTCTGCTCGTGCGTAACGCACACGATGCCGATATGCGCGCCGTTCAGCGCATCTACGCCCACGAGGTGACGACCGGCCTCGCCACCTTCGAGGAAGTGCCACCGACGGTGGACGAGATGCTCGCGCGACGAGACGCCATCCTCGCGGCCGGGCTGCCATATCTCGTCGCCGAGCTGGACGGCGCTGCCGTCGGATACAGCTACGCGACCGCGTACCGGCCCCGTCCGGCTTATCGTCACACGGCCGAGGATTCGGTGTACGTCGCGCCGGAGGCACAGGGCAACGGTGTCGGACGGGCCCTGCTGACCGAACTCGTCGCCAGATGTGCGGACGCCGGGATCCACCAAGTGATCGCCGTCATCGGCAACAGCGGCAATGCCGGATCGATCGCCTTGCACAAGTCCCTGGGTTTTCACCACGTGGGGACGTTGACCGCCGTCGGCTACAAGTTCGGGCGCTGGGTGGACACGGTGCTCATGCAACGAGATCTGACCTCAGGCGGGTAGCCGGTTGCGCCCAACTGGCTATTCCCGAACCCGGCGCAGCACGCCACTATTGCGGCCATGCCCGCTCTCGCAGACCTGTCGCCAACCCCCCGCAGCACTCCGCAGCGCGGACGCGAGCGCGCCCGCGCGGACCGTACCGAGCTCTATGCACTGCTCGACAACTGCTTGATCTGCCACCTCGCGCTCGTGGTGGACGGCACTCCGCTCGTGCTGCCCACCGGGTACGGGCGCGACGGCGACACGCTGTACCTGCACGGATCGACCGGGTCGGCGAGCCTTCGGGCGACGCGCGACGGCGTGCCGGTCTGCGTCTCGGTGACGCGCGTCGACGGCATCGTCTACGCCCGGTCTGTGTTCCACCACTCCATCAACTACGCCAGCGCAGTGATTCACGGGACGGCGACGCCCGTCGTCGACGAGTCCGCCAAACTGCGCGCTCTTGAAGTGTTGACCGAGCATCTCGCGCCCGGGTCGTGGACGGCGGCCCGGCGACCGACGCGCAAGGAACTGGCCGCCACGTCCGTACTCGCCCTGTCGTTGCACGAGGCGTCGGTCAAGCAGCGCAGCGGACCGCCGAAGGACGAACCCGAGGACGTCACCTCCGATCAGTCCGATTGGGCCGGCGTCCTGCCGCTGCACCAGTCCTGGGCCACGCCGCTGCCCGATCCACTCCTCAACGGCCGGCCGGCGCCGGACCGCGTCACACAACGCCGCTACTAGCCCGTCGCGGTGCAGGCGGCATCTGACGGGCGGCAAAGAGCCGGACCTGAGTGCTCAGGAAGCGAACATGCCGCGTCCAGGCTCTTTCCACACGATCACGCACGGGCTAGGGTCAGCGGCAACTATCGATCCTCACATAAGGAGCGAACCATGGCATCCCCTGAACCACCTGCGGAAACTCCGGAAACGACGCCGGGGTCCGGCAGCAAGGGCATCCCGCTGCGAACGCTGACGGCCTGGGCGCTCGTCGCGGTCGCCGCTCTCCAAGTAGTGTTCGAGTTCCTCGAATGGATCTTCCCGACGTCGGAAGGGCAAGGCACGTCACGCTTCGAGGTCTTCGCATTCGCCGATCCCTGGATCATCGTGCCGGCGCTCCTGGCTCTCATCGTGGCGATCAAGCTCGGCCCGCCGCTGCGCAACACCAGGTTGATGTCGACGATCATCCTGAGCACCTTGGCCGCCGCGGCGGTGTTCGGGATCGTCGCCTTCTTCGTGGGGCTGGCGGACCATTTCGACACCAGCGGCCGAGAAGGCATCTACGCGTTCGGCTTCATCCTGCAGAGCCTCGGTGGCATCCTCTACGAGCTACTGTGGCTCGCGCTCGTGGTGCTGGCCGGCCTCTGGGCGGTCAAGATCGCCGGATCCGATGCGGCCAGACTGCCGAACGTCAACATCGACGCCGAGGACGGGTAGCCGCCGGCCGCAGCGCGTCGAGGCAGCACTTGCTCGACCGCTTCACGTCGGGCTCCAGCCGGTCTCGGCGGCCCAGACGTCCGCGCGGGCGAGGGCGTCGTTGATCCACGGCGTCTTCGCCTGCGCGTAGTCGTCGATCGTGTCGTGCGGCAGGGACGCGAGCCGGTGCTTCAGATCAACGTACTCGCGGACGGCGCCGGGCGTCGCGCGCAGCCAGTCGCGCAACAGGATCGCGTCCCGCCACGTCGGCGCGTCGACCGGCCGGATGTGGACGTTTGCGGCGCGGCCCGGATCGGCGTTGCACGCCATGGCCTTGTCGTGCTCGTGGCGGTCCCGCCCGACGTCCCACCAGCGGCCGGACATCGGTACAAGACCCGCGTCAGTGAGCCGGTCCGCAACCTCCCGCGCCTGCGGCAGGTCCGGCACACCGACCTGGATGTCAATGACGTCCTTGGCGTCGAGGCCGGGCACCGAAGTGGACCCGATGTGCTCGACGCTGCGTGCCGGCGTGCCCGCAGCCCGCTCGATCCGGGCGATCAGTCGGTCGGCCTGCGCCGGCCAGGACGCGTCCGGCGCAACGAGCACCGCCTTGGCCGGACGGTGCGCGGGACGGCCCTCGTGCAGGTTCGTCGCGAACGGCACGAGCCGCTCGTACCACAGTTCGTCGACCGCTGATTCCAGCGCCGCAACACTGCCGCTGTTGTCCAACCAGACGTCGGCGGCCGCCCGTCGCTGCTCATCGCCGGCCTGGGCTCGAACCCGCGACCACGCGTCGTCCTCCCCCATCCCCCGGGCTTCGACCAGCCGGCGCACCCGTTCAGCGGCATCGGCGCCGACCACCACGACCAGATGGAACGCCGCACCCAGGTCGTTCTCCACCAGCAGCGGAATGTCCTCGACGACGACCGCCTCATCCGGCGCGGCGCCCAGAAGTTCGCCCCGGCGCTCGGCGACGAGCGGATGCACGATCGCGTTCAGCGCGAGCAACCGGTCCTCATCGGCGAACACCAGCCGACCCAGCGCCGGCCGGTCGATCGAGCCGTCCGGACGTAGTACCTCCTCGCCGAACTCGGCAGCGACGGCATCGTGGCCGGGCGTTCCCGGCTCGACGACCTCGCGTGCGATCACGTCGGCGTCGATCAGGACGGCGTCGTGCGCGACCAGCAGGCGTGCGACGGTCGACTTGCCCGAGCCGATGCCGCCGGTCAGCCCGACGCGAAGAACCATCAGGTGACCTGGACGGTCGCGAAGACCGGGAGGTGATCGCTGGCGAACGTGACGGGAACATCCGCATCCACGAACGTGATATCCGATGAGCCCAGCAGCCAGTCGATCTTGCGCTCCGGATCGTCCGCCGGAGCGGTGGGTGTGAGCGACCCGGCGGCGCTCTCCTCGGCCGAAATGAGGCCGGTGCCGTCGAACCAAGGCTCGAGGTCGGCCTCCCCCGGCGCGCTGTTGAAGTCACCGCCGATCACCGTACGCTCCGCGTTCGCCCACTCGGCCAGCACTAGCCTGGCCTGGTTCTGGCGGGTCGCGGTCGTATCATCACGGTGCTGCAGGTGTGTGCTCCAGACGTTGAGCGTGTCGTCCCCGAGCGCCACGGTCACGCCGACGAATCCCCGGTGCATCGGGCCCTCGCCGCGGTCCATTCTGCCTGACCAGGATTCCAGGATCGGACGGTTCGCCAGCACCGCGTTGCCGAACCGGCTCTCCGCAGCCTCGCCGTACGCCAGGTCCATACCGAGCCGGCGGGACAGCCACGACGCCGCGTCCAGGCCGCCACCGATCGGCCAGCCGCGCACCACCTCTTGCAGCATGACGACATCAGCTCCACCGGACTCGAGCACCTCGGCCTGCTGCTCCGGGTCAAGGCGGCCCGCCTCGCTGATCGAATAGTGCAGGTTGTACGTCGCGACGCGCAGTTGCGGCGCAACGTCGCTGGGCTCGGCCGCCACACCGTTCTGCGCAGGCGGCTCGACGGTCGGCCACGTCAGGCCGAGCCATGCCGGTACTGCGAGCAGGGGCACCGGTCCCAAGGCAGCCGCCCAGCGCAGTCGAGAGACACGAGGCGGCCGGATATCGGCCGACTTCGGAGCGGCCCGAACGATCAGCACGACGAGCGCGGCCGCCGCGGTCGGCCAGATGAACTGCGGGACGGCCTTGAGTGCGTCGAGATCGTAGGAGATCTGGTACGGCAGGATCGTCGCGACCAAAGCCAGTGCGCCGAGACCGGCCCCCAGCCCGGTGCGCCACCGCCCCATGGTGCGCACTGTCTCGGCACGTACCGTCGCCGTCGCGACCAACGTACCGAGTGCGACATGGCCCGCGATCACCGCCAGCGGCACCGGCCAACCCTGCAGCCCCGACGGCCCGCTCAACAGCGCCGCGACGGCCACCAGCACGACCCATGCCAGCCAGGACGCCGGGCCGCGCTGCGCAGGAGTGCCGGCGGCCAGGCCCAGGCCCACAAGGACGATCGCCCCGGCCGTTGGCAGCGCAGTGCCCGACGCCGCCGCGACGTAGCCGGGATTGGCCAGGATCAGCGTCTCGAGTGCCAGCGCGAACCCGGCCACGGTGCCCAGTTGCCAGCCGTCCGAGCCCCACGGAGTCTCGCCGCTGCGGCGAAGAACTCCAACGAGCAGAATCAACAGCGCCAACGGCAGCGCGATACCGACGATCATCGGGAGAGCGTCCTGCCGCCATGCCGCGTCCCACGTCGTCAGCGCCAGCCGGATCACCGTGTCGATCGCCAAGCCCAGGAAGAACGCGGCGGACGTCGTTAGCGGCCCGACCCGCGCGACCGCCAGTCGCAGCGCGGTCGCCAGCGCCACGAAGCCGGTGAACACCGTGATCAGAGTGACGACCAGCGCAGGTGTCTGCTGAACCTGCATCACGAGCCGGCCAACGGCCAGGCCGCCGGCGCCGACGATCAGGAGCGCTCGAAGCCCGGCGAGCGCGCCGAGTGGCGCAGCAAGCAGGGTGAGTGCGAACAAGAGCGGGACGACGCCCGCCGCGGTGGTGAAGCCGATTGCATCGGCGAACTCGGTCAGCAGCGGGAAGGACACCCGTAACGCCTCGGCGAGCACCGCTGCCACGAGGACGACGAGTACACCCGAGTTGTTGGCCAGGCGCACCCATGCAGCACTGCTCAGTACGCGAGTCTCGCTGCCGCGGCTCGCACTGTCGCTTTTCACCGGCGTGACCTTACCCTCGAACGGCCGAATCGGTCATCACTGCCCGTCACTCCTCGCTCGCCGCGCCGTCTCCCCCGAGTAGCTGTTCGGCAAGCGTGATGAGCACGACCTCTTCCGCGTTCTCCGGCACAAAGCCGCGGGTGAGACTCACGACATAGGTCAACGGCCCGTCGGCGGCGACGAATGTGATCGACTCTTTGCTGGTCAACAGGTAACCCGGCGATCCGGAGATCTCCCTCGGCTCGGCCTGGCTTCCCCCTGCGACCGTATCGGCCACCCGGGCTTCGGCGGACTCGGCGTCCACGTAGGAACTGACCGCGATCTCGAGAACCGGCGGGGTGTCCCCATCGTCGCCGCCATCGTCCCCACCGTTGCCGTTCACCGATGCATCGGCGTGATAGCTGCAGGTCAACCGTTGCAGGCGGCCCGACGCCTCATGGAAACCACCGTCCACGAAGATCGGTGAAACGCCACCGGAAAGCGGCACGGCCACTGCGTCGAGTACGTCGACATACGGGATGATCGCACCGCACTCCCGGGGCAACTCGGCCGTTCCGGTGGCTTCAGCCGTCGGCGTACCGCCCGTCGGGTTCGGCTCCGGCGTTGGGGTCTGCGCAGGCATCGTGTCCAGCGGGAACTCTTCGGGCTCCTCGTCGTCCGAGCATCCGGTGAACACGATCACGACGAGGGCCACACCGGCCAGCAGTCCGCCTCGGTTGCTCATCACTGGCATACCGTACGCGGCCCCGCCCGGACTCACCAGACCTCACTTCATGATCGTCTATGTGAGCATGGCGCTGAACCGGTTGAAACTTACCGGTCCAGCGCCGTCAACGTCGACGAGATCAGTTGCCGGTCAGTTTCTCCCGGAGCGCCTGGAGCGCCTCGTCCGTCGCCAGTGTGCCCGACTGCTCGGGCGCCGCCTTGTTCTCGTCCGAGGAGTAGGACGACGGCGTTGCCGGCGGCTCGGCGCCCGCCTCGGCCGCCGCGGCTTGGGACTCCTCGATCTGGGCCTTGTGCGCCTCCCAGCGCGCATGCGCTTCGGCGTACTGGCGCTCCCACTCTTCGCGTTGTTTCTCGTAGCCCGGGAGCCATTCGTTCGTCTCCGGGTCGAAGCCTTCCGGGTACTTGTAGTTGCCGGCCTCGTCGTACTCGGCGGCCATACCGTAGAGCGTCGGGTCGAAGTGGTCCAGCGCAGTGATCGCGATCTCGCCCTCGTTCGCCTGCTTCAGCGACAGCGAGATGCGCCGGCGTTCGAGGTCGATGTCGATGACCTTGACCATGACCTCCTTGTTGACCGACACGACCTGCTCGGGCAGTTCGATGTGCCGGCCGGCCAGCTCGGAGATGTGCACCAAGCCCTCGATGCCGTCATCGACGCGCACGAAGGCGCCGAACGGAACGAGTTTGGTGACCTTGCCCGGCACGATCTGGTTGATCTGGTGGGTACGGGCGAACTGCTGCCACGGGTCCTCGAGCGTCGCCTTCAGCGACAGCGAGACACGCTCGCGGTCCATGTCGACCTCGAGCACCTCGACGGTGACTTCCTGGCCGACCTCGACGACCTCGGACGGGTGGTCGATGTGCTTCCAGGACAGCTCGGAGACGTGCACCAGGCCGTCCACACCGCCGAGGTCGACGAACGCGCCGAAATTGACGATGGACGACACGACACCCGAGCGGATCTGGCCCTTCTGTAGCTGCTGCAGGAAGGACGAGCGCACCTCGGACTGCGTCTGCTCGAGCCAGGCACGGCGGGACAGGACCACGTTGTTACGGTTCTTGTCCAGCTCGATGATCTTCGCCTCGATCTCCTTGCCGACGTACGGCTGGAGGTCCCGAACCCGGCGCATCTCCACCAGCGAGGCCGGAAGAAAGCCGCGTAGACCGATGTCGAGAATCAGACCGCCCTTGACGACTTCGATCACGTGGCCGGTGACGACACCGTCCTCTTCCTTGATCTTCTCGATCTGGCCCCAGGCGCGCTCGTATTGCGCACGCTTCTTGGACAGGATCAGCCGGCCCTCTTTGTCCTCCTTCTGGAGGACCAGAGCCTCGACCTCGTCGCCGACGGTCACGACCTCGTTCGGATCGACGTCGTGCTTGATGGACAGCTCACGCGAAGGGATGACGCCCTCGGTCTTGTAGCCGATGTCGAGCAGGACCTCATCCCGGTCGACCTTGACGACGACACCGTCCACGATGTCGCCGTCGTTGAAGTACTTGATGGTCTCGTCGATAGCGGCGAGGAAGGCCTCTTCCGACCCGATATCGTTCACCGCGACCTTCTCGGCCGCTGAATTGGAGGTCGGTGTCGTGGCCTTGGTGCTGCTCGTCATGTGGTAGGGGGCTCCGTCGGACAGGAAGTGTTGATCGGTGTGCGCGCTGACGGGCCCTGTGTTCGCAATGCCGAAAGGGCCTGAACGCCATATGACGACGGACCGGATGTACGACAGGTACGAGCGCGAACCTGCTCCGTCCGAGGTCGCGCAGGCCCATAGCGCATCAAAAGGTTACCGGGCTGCACCGATCACGGTCAATCCGCATGACTGGCTTCCGGCGTAACGGAACGATATCACTCGCTTCTGCGGCCGGTGAAGGGATCGGTCGGCGTGAACCATGTCACACATTCAGACGCCCGGCGCGGCGCTACGATTCCGCGCCCACCGTCAGCGTCACGCTATCGCCCGGCTCGAGCTCGGCCAACGTTTCCGGCGACTGGGCCAACACTTTGCCTACCTTGGCGTCGTCCTCGACGACCTCGTCGACGACCTCAATGTCCAGATCCAGGTCCAACTCGGCCAGCGCCTCCTCCGCCTCGGCGAGGGTCATACCGACCAGTTCCGGCGGTGCGACGCCCACGGTCAAGGTCACGACGGCACCCGGCTCGACCTCGCTCAACGCCTCCGGATCCTGCGCCTGCACCACGCCCACCTGATCCGCGTCGTCGACCTCCTGCTCCACGACCTCGGCCATAAGGCCCAGCTGCTCGAGCGCCGCCTCCGCCTCAGCAAGCGCCATACCGACCAGCCCCGGCACCTCGACCAGATCCGGCGGCGGCGCCACACCGACGGTCAACGTCACGACAGCACCCGGCTCGACCTCGCTCAACGCCCCCGGATCCTGCGCCAGCACCACGCCCACCTGATCCGCGTCGTCGACCTCCTGCTCCACGACCTCGGCCACAAGGCCCAGCTGCTCGAGCGCCGCCTCCGCCTCAGCAAGCGCCATACCGACCAGCCCCGGCACCTCAACCGTCTCTGCCGGCGGCGGCGCCACACCAACGGTCAGCGTCACGACGGCACCCGGCTCGACCTCGCTCAACGCCTCCGGATCCTGCGCCAGCACCCGACCGACCTCGTCCGGGTTCTCGACGACCTCGTCAACAATCTCGACGACGAGGTCCAGCTCCTCGAGCGCCGCCTCCGCCTCAGCAAGCGCCATACCGACCAGATCCGGCACCTCAACCGTCCCTGCCGGCGGCGGGTCCGCACCATCCGGCGGATCCTCGTCCGGCGGATCGTCCCCTCCGTCCGGCGGATCGTCATCGTCGGGCGGCTCGGGCGTCGGGTCCTTCGGTTTCTTAGCGTCGCCGTCGTCGTGGTTCTTGCCGCCCGGATCCATATCCTTGGGATCTTCGGGTTCGCGCGACACGTTGTTCGGCGGGACGGCGTCCGCGTCGCCCGGGCCTCGGTCCGGCGTCGCCGTCGGCTCGCCGTCGAGGTAGGCGTTGATCCAGGCCAGGACGTGATTGACGTACGAGGCGGAGTGGTTGTAGCGATACAGCGCGGCGCGCAGGCCGGCTTCGGTGCGCAGATCGCCGCCACCGGCGCACAGGTATCGGCCGGCGGCGAGCGTCGCGTCCCATACGTTGTGCGGGTCCGAAACGCCGTCACCGTCGGCGTCCGCGCCGAACCCTCGCCACGTGCCGGGGATGAACTGCATCGGACCGACGGCACGGTCCCACACGACGTCCCCGTCCCACGCGCCGTCGTCCGAATCGGAGATCGCCGCAACGCCCGGGCCGCCGTTGAGCACCGGTCCGATGATTGCCGGCACGGTCACACCTGCGGCGTTGAGCTGACCGCCGCGGGCATGGCTTGACTCGACCTTTCCGATGCCGGCGAGCACTTGCCAACGAAGGCCGCACGACGGATCTTCGCTCGCGAGCCGCTCGGCCGCTGCCTGGTAGGCCGCCAGAACCATCGCGGGAATGCCGGCCGAACCCGCCGTCACCGAAAGGCCGGGCCCGGACTCCCCGAGCAACGATCCGGTGGTGTCGACGATCTCGACGTCGACGTCGTCGCCGACCTCGGTAACCGAGACGCGCACATCGGTCGACGGTGACTGCTGCTCCGGCGGAATCTCGGCCGGGCCGCGCTGGGACGCGAGACCGACCCCGCCAGGTGCAGATTTCACGGCACGTTCAAGGATCGGAACCGCGGTTCCGCCGGACAGCGAACCGGCACAAACCAGCGCTAGAGCGCCGCACAGCGTCCGCGCCACCAGCGCCATGGCCACCTCCCGCCCGCACAACGCCAAGCCGCCCACCTTGACGTTGCCACGGCAGACGACCGTCGCGCCACCCCCAAACAGATTTTTTTGGGAATGGGATCCCTAGTGACCGGCTTCGTGCCAGGTACGGCCGAAACCGACGGACACATCCAGCGGCACCCGCATCGGGTATGCCGAGCCCATCTCGCGGCGTACGAGGGTTTCGAGCGCCTCCCGCTCGCCCGGCGCGACCTCGAGCACGAGTTCGTCGTGGACCTGCAGCAACATGCGCGAGGCCATCTCCTCCTCACGCAGCGCGCCCGCCACGCCCAGCATCGCCACCTTGATGATGTCGGCGGCCGAACCCTGGATCGGCGCGTTCAACGCCATGCGTTCGGCCATCTCCCGGCGCTGCCGGTTGTCGCTGGTCAGATCCGGAAGATAACGTCGCCGCCCGAGCACGGTGGACGTGTACCCGTCGCGCCGCGCCTGGGCCACGATCTCGCGCAGGTAATCGCGCACGCCGCCGAACCGCTCGAAGTACTCGTCCATCAGCGTCTTGGCCTCGGACACGTCGATGCTCAGCTGCCGGGAGAGCCCGAAGGCGGACAGCCCGTAGGCAAGCCCATAGTTCATCGCCTTTATCTTGGCCCGCTGTGCTGCCGTCACGTCCGCAGCGTCCACGCCGAATACCCGGGCCGCGGTCGCGGCGTGGAAGTCCATCCCCGACGCGAACGCCTCGATCAATCCGGCGTCCTCGGACAGATGCGCCATGATCCGCATCTCGATCTGGCTGTAGTCGGCGGTCATGAGCGCCTCGTAGCCGTTGCCGACGACGAACGCCTCGCGGATCCGCCGCCCCTCGTCGGTGCGGATCGGAATGTTCTGCAGGTTCGGCTCGGTCGACGAGAGCCGTCCGGTCGCCGCGATCATCTGGTTGAACGTCGTATGGATCCGGTCGCCCGGGCCGACCGACTTGAGCAGACCTTCCACGGTGACGCGCAGCCGCGACGCGTCCCGGTGCCGCAGCAACGCTTCGAGGAACGGATGCTCGGTCTTGGCGTACAGCTCAGCCAACGCGTCCGCGTCAGTGGTGTAGCCGGTCTTGGTTCGTTTGGTCTTGGGCATGTCGAGCTCGTCGAACAGCACGGTCTGCAGTTGCTTCGGCGAGCCGAGGTTCACCTCGTGCCCGATCGCGGCGTACGCGTCCTCGGCGGCACGCTTGACCGCGTCGGCATACGACGATTCCAGCGCGTCGAGATGCTCCACGTCCACGCCGATGCCGGCCGTCTCCATCTCACCGAGCACGTCTACGAGCGGCAACTCCACATCGGCCAGCAGCCGGCGCGCGTCGCGTTTGTCGAGTTCGACGTCGAGCGCGTCGCCGAGATCCAACACCGCCCTTGCCCGGACGACCTCGGCCCTGCCGAGTTGCTCCTCATCCATCCCGTCGAGCGAGAGCTGCTGCGATCCCGGATCGTCCTGGTCGACCCGCAACTCGCGGCCGACGAACCGCACCACCAGGTCCGCGAGGTCATACGAGCGCTGGCCCGGGAACGCGATGAAGGCGGACAACGCGGTGTCGCTGGCGATCCCGTTCAACGTCCAGCCGCGGGCGGCCAGCGCGTGCCGGGGTCCCTTCGCATCGTGCAGCACTTTGGGGCGGTCCGGATCGGCGAGCCAGGCGCCGAGCGCCGCGTCGTCATCCGGCGTGAGCGTGGCCGGTTCGAGCCAGGCACCGGCGCCGTCCGCCGTCGCGAGCGCCAGCTCGGTGACGTCGCCGGTCGCGCCGGCCCAGGTTCCGCGCACCGAGAGCCCGACCCGTCCCGAAGCGGCGTGCTTGCTCAGCCATTGCCCGACCTCGCCCGGCCCGAGCCTGGTGATGTCGATCTCGAAGCCCTCGTCCACGACGGACTCGGTCGTGTCGAGTTCGTACAAACGGTCGCGAAGGACGCGGAACTCCAACGAGTCGAACACCCGGTGCACTTCCTCGCGGTTCCACGGCCGCATGGCCATGTCGTCGGTTCGCGCGCTGACCGGCACATCGCGGACCAGTTCGGTGAGCTGCCGGTTGGTGAGGACCTGGCCGAGGTGCGCCCGTAGCGCATCGCCGACCTTGCCCTTCACCTCATCCGCGCGCGCGACGAGCTCTTCCAGGGAGCCGAACTCGACGACCCACTTCGCCGCGGTCTTCTCCCCCACGCTCGGGATCTTCGGCAGATTGTCCGACGGGTCGCCGCGCAGTGCGGCGAAGTCCGGATACTGCGCCGGCGACAGGCCGTACTTCTCCGCGACGGCCGCCGGCGTCATTCGAACGAGGTCGGACACGCCACGGCGCGGATAGAGCACGGTGACGTTGTCGGTGACGAGCTGAAAGGCGTCGCGGTCGCCGGTGCAGATCAGCACCTCGAGACCCTCGGCCTCGGCGCGGGTCGCCACGGTCGCGATGACGTCGTCCGCCTCATAACCCTCGAGCTCGATCGCGGGGATGTTCAACGCGGCGAGCACATCTTTGACCAGCTCGATCTGGCCACGGAAATCTTCCGGCGTCTCGGCCCGGTTCGCCTTGTACTCGGGGTACGCCTCGCTGCGGAACGTCTTGCGGGAGACGTCGAACGCGACGGCGACATGCGTCGGACGCTCGTCACCCAGCACTTTGATCAGCATGCTGGTGAAGCCGTACACGCCTTCGGTGTGCTGTCCCGTGGCGGTGACCAGATCGGCCTCGCGCAGCGCGTAGAACGCCCGGTACGCGAGCGAATGGCCGTCGAGAAGTAACAGACGTCGGGGTGTTGTCTCCGTAGCCACGAGAGCCACCCTAGTCTCGGGCTATGACAGAGTCCCAACGCGCGGCGGCTACGCACCCGCGCACGCCGGGCGCGACGCCGGCCTCGTTCGACGACCAAGAAGCGCTACTCGCGACGCTACCGCCCGCGGATCTCCACAAGCGGATGGGTCTGGAGATCACCGAGGCCCGGCCCGAGCGGGTGGTCGGGCGGATGCCGGTCGAGGGCAACACGCAGCCTCATGGGCTGCTCCACGGCGGCGCCTCGTGCGTCCTCGCCGAAGCCCTCGGCTCGTACGGCGCCGCGCTGCACGCACTCCCCGATCGCATCGCCGTTGGCGTCGATATCAACGCGACACACCACCGCGGCGTCCGGGACGGCTTCGTCACGGGGGTGGCGACACCGACGCACCGCGGCCGGCAGACCGCCAGCTATGAGATCGTCATCACCGACGACGGCGGACGACGAGTGTGCACCGCACATCTGACCTGTCTACTCCAGCCGCCCGGCGGCACGAACTCCGGCTAGCCGACGTTTCGGCCGGCCGCGTGTCGCAGAGCCCCACCCGGCCGTCGTGCCGACGGGAGCGATACTGTGGCGCCGTGATGTGACAGCAAGTCGCAGGTTTCGATGAGATCTGAGATAGGTCTCGGAACGGCAACGCTCGCCGGCACCGTGCCAAGAATCTCCCGGATCGTGCGATATGCTCGCGCACCACGTGGAGCGGGCGCGTGGACACCGCGCGCCCACATGAGATTTCCAACACCGGAAGGCATCGGACACGTGCGAACCCTGAGCAGAGCAGTGCTCGCGCTACTGGCGTTCCTGACGCTGGCCGCGCTCGCAGCACCGGCGGCCGCCGCCCAGGGCCAGGGAGAGTCGGTTCGCGGGACGCTGATCGCGCAGGTCGAGGGCGAGGAAGAACCCGTCCCGGTCGAGGGCGTGGTCCTGATCGCCTCCCAGGACGGCGATGAGGTGGGCAGCGCCACCTCCGGCTCGGACGGAACATGGGAGATCGAGCTTCCCGGCCCGGGCCAATACGACGTGCGGCTCGACGTCGACAGTCTGCCGGAAGGGGTGGAACCCCGCGACCCCGACCGCGTCGAGCTGACCGGCATCAACGTGCTGTCCGGACAGTCCCGGCCAGTGGCCTTTCCGCTCGGTGAGGGCCGCGCCTTCGAGAGCAGCACGCTGTTCGAAGTGTTGTCGCTGTTCGTCGTCGGGCTCAAGCTCGGTGCGATCATCGCACTTTCGGCGATCGGCCTGTCACTCATATTCTCGGTCACCGGATTGGTCAACTTCGCGCACGCGGAGCTCGTGACGATCGGTGCCGTCGTCGCGTACGTGTTCCATGCGATGGGCCCCCAGTGGCCGCTCCCCGTCGCCTTCATTCCGGCGATTCTCGTCGGCGCCGCGCTCGGCTGGGGTCAGGAGAAGGGCATCTGGCAGCCGCTGCGCAAGCGCAGGATGAACCTGCTGACCATGCTCGTCGTCTCGATCGGGTTGAGCTTCGCGCTGCGCTTCCTGGTCCTCGTGTTCTTCGGCGGCCGGCCGCGCGCCTACCCCGGCTACGCGACTCAGGGTGCGATCGACGTCTTCGGCATCACCGTCGTGCCCAAGCACTTGGTGACGATCGGCATCGCGCTCGTTCTGCTCGCCGCGGTCGGCCTCTTCCTCCAGCGCACCCAGGCCGGGACGGCGTTGCGCGCGGTACGCGACAACCGCGACCTATCAGAGTCGTCCGGCATCAACGTCCAGCGAATCATCGCGCTGACCTGGGTGATCGGCGGCGCGCTCGCCGCGATCGGCGGAGTGTTCATCGGCCTGACCGAGTCGGTGCAGTGGGACGTGGGCTTCCGCCTACTGCTGCTGATGTTCGCCGCTGTGATCCTCGGCGGCATCGGAACCGCCTACGGCACGATGATCGGCGCGTTCATCGTCGGCATCGCCGTTGAGATGAGCGTGCTCTGGGTGCCGACCGAACTCAAGAACTCGGTCGGACTCCTCGTGCTCATCGTCATGCTGATCTTCCGGCCGCAGGGGTTGCTCGGCACGAAGGAGAGGATCTCCTGATGGATCTGCATGCCGCATTGATCGCCGGTTTCGCCGCCGCAATCGGCCCGACGGCAATCGCCTTCGCGATCTCGGCACTCGGGCTCAACCTGCAGTTCGGCTACACCGGCCTGCTCAACATCGGCCACGTCGCGTTCATGCTGATGGGCGCGTACGGCGCCGCGATCACCGTGGAGAACGGCGGCTCCCTGTGGGTCGGCATCCTGATCGGCATCCTGGCCGCCGTCGTGCTCGGCCTCATCCTCGGGATCCCGACGTTGCGGCTGCGGGCCGAGTACCTCGCCATTACGACGATCGCGGCCGCGGAAGTGTTGCGGCTCCTGGTCCGATCGTCATGGTCGGAACCGCTCACCGGCGGGGTCTTCGGAGTTCAGGGCTTCGCCGGCGAGTTCTTCGCGCTCAACCCGTTCGACTCGGGCCGGGTGTACGACTTCGGCATCCTGCCGATCAACGGGCGCCGGCTGTTCATCATCATCGTCGGATGGCTGCTCGTGGTCCTGCTGACGCTGTTGTTGGCCAGGCTGCTGAACAGCCCATGGGGCAGGCTGCTGCGCGCGATCCGGGAGGACGAGGACGCGGCCCGGAGCCTGGGTAAGAACGTATACGCCCGCAAGCTGCAATCCCTGACGATCGGCGGTGCGCTCGGGGCGGTGGCCGGCGTGGTACTCGCCATCGAGCAACAGAACGTCGTCCCCGACAGCTTCCGACCGGAGATCACGTTCATCATCTTCGTCATCGTCATCCTCGGCGGTGCCGGCACGATCTGGGGACCCGTCGTCGGCGCGGTCGTCTTCCAGTTCCTGTTCTTCTTCCTGGACCGGCTCATGCGCCAGGCACAGGCGAACGTCCCCTACGTGGATGAAGTGCTCACCGCGGCCGGTGCTGCTCAGATCAGATTCGTGCTGCTCGGGATCGGAATCATCCTGCTGCTCGTTTACCGGCCGCAGGGTTTGATCGGCAACCGAAGGGAGGCGGTCATCGGTGCCTGAGGTCGCATGGACTGACTCTGTGGAGCCCAAGCCGGGCGCAACGAAACCCGACGCGGTCGTGACCGCCCGTGGTGTCCAGCGGTTCTTCGGCGGCCTGCGAGCTGTCGACGTCGACCACCTGGAGATCCAGCGGAACTCGATCACCGCGCTGATCGGCCCGAACGGCGCCGGCAAGACGACGTTCTTCAACCTCCTCACCGGGTTCGACCAGGCAACCGCCGGCTCATGGGAACTCAATGGTGGATCGATCGCCGGTATACCCGCGTATCAAGTGGCGCGGCGCGGCATGGTTCGTACGTTCCAGCTCACCCGGGCGCTCCCGCGGCTGACCGTGCGGGACAACGTGATGCTCGCCGAACCGAATCACCCGGGCGAGGCCGTGTCCCGTGCCCTCGTCGGGTTCTGGAAGCCCAAGGAGACCGAGACCGCCGAACGCGCCGGCCAACTGCTCGAGCGGTTCGGCCTGCTGCACATGGCCGACGAGTACGCGGGGACGCTGTCCGGCGGGCAGCGCAAGCTACTGGAGCTGGCGCGGGCGATGATGGTGAACCCTGAGGTCATCATGCTCGACGAGCCGATGGCCGGCATCAACCCGGCGCTGACCCAGACCCTTCTGGAGCACGTCGTCCGGCTGCGCGACGACGGCAAGACCGTCGTCTTCGTCGAGCACGACATGGACGTCGTCCAGGAGATCTCGGACTGGGTCGTCGTGCTCGCAGCCGGCCGGGTCATCGCCGAAGATCAGCCAGAAGGCATCGCCGGCAACAGCGACGTCATCGACGCCTACCTCGGCACCCACCACGGAGAGGCAGCATCGTGACCGGCACCGAGAACAGGATCCTCAACGCCACCGAGGTGGTTGCCGGCTATACGCCGGAGGTCGACATCCTGACCGGCATCAACCTGTACGTCGACCGAGGTGAAGTCGTCGGGGTCATCGGGCCCAACGGCGCCGGCAAGTCGACATTCGTCAAGGCCGTGTTCGGCCTCGTGCCGGTCCGGTCCGGCACGGTCGAGCTCAACGGCGAATCAGTGACGAACAAGCCCGCGCACGAGCTTGTGGCGATGGGCATCGGCTATGTGCCTCAGCTGGCCAACACGTTCCCGTCGCTCACCGTCGAGGAGAACCTCCGTATGGGCCTGTATCTGCGGCCCAAGGCGTGGGATGAGCGCTTCGCGGCCGTGGCGGACCTTTTTCCGCTGGTCGCGGACCGCCGCAACCAGCGTGCCGGCCTGCTGTCCGGCGGTGAACGGCAGATGGTGGCGATGAGCCGAGCGTTGATGATGGACCCGTCGCTGATCCTGCTGGACGAACCGTCCGCCGGGCTCTCCCCGGTGAACCAGGACCTGGTGTTCGAGCAGGTCACGCGTATTGCGACCGCAGGCGTGTCCATTCTCATGGTCGAGCAGAACGCTCGTCGCTGCCTGCAGATCGCGGACCGGGCCTACGTTCTCGACCAGGGGAAGAACGCCTACACCGGCACCGGCAACGAGTTGCTGCACGACCCGAACGTCATCGACCTCTACCTCGGCACACTCGGCCGCGCCGCCTAAACCGGCCTCCCAGGACGCGGCGCCGAGTCCCACGTCGCCGATCTCGACGACGCATCCGGGCGTCACCGCGGGCCCGCCGAAACACGAATCAGGGGAGAGTGCCGAAGCACTCTCCCCTGAGTTCGTAGCGGTGTTACCTCTTGCTCGGGTGCGCTACCTGTTACTCGCCGCCGCCTTGGGTGACCACTTGCTCAAGGGTATCCCGGCTGCCCTCTTCGTCGCCGGTGTACTCGAACAGGTCGTACGTACCGGCGCCGGGCTCACCGGCTTCGACGAAGTCGAGCGGGCCGGAGGCGCCGTCGTAGTCGATGTCCTCTCCTGCTTCGAGAAGCTCGAGGCAGTCGGCGAACAGCGAGCACTTCTCGCCTTCCCGGGTGACATCGTTGATCGCGTCCTTGAACACCGTCGGGTCGGCCGAGCCGGCAGACTGCACGGCCAGCGTGATCGTGATGACGCAGTCGTAGTAGTGCGCCGAGAAGATCGTCGGCGTGTCCGGGTACGCCTCTGCGAAGCGTTCCGGGAAGGTCGGCTCGCCGGTCTCCGGCGCGGACGACGGGTAGGTGCCCTTCACACCTTCGAGCACCGTGGGGTCGCCACCGAGCTGATCGGCACCGACGGTGTCCACGAAGCCGTCGGCGACGTAGAGCTGCCCGTCGAAGACGCCCTGCATGTCGAGCACCATCTGGCCACCCTCTTCGAAGGTGATCGCAGCCAGCGCCTGTGCTCCCGAGTTGGCGACCTCACCCGTCAGGTCGGAGAACGAGGTGACCTGCGGGTCGTAGCCCTGCCGCAGCGGAACCTCGATGCCGCTGCCTTCCAGGTAGTCGGCCAGCGCTTCACCGAAGCCGACGCCGTACTCGTCGTTCCGCCACACGACGGCAACGCTGCTGTGCCCGTCGCCGATGATCAGGTCACCGAGCGTCGGCGCCTGCAGCTCGTCCGTCGGCGCGGTCCGGTAGTAGTACGGGTCGAATTGGCTGAGGTTCGCCGCGGTGTTCGAGCCGGAGCACATGACGACCTCGGCGTCCTGCACCTTGTCGACGATCGCGGTGGACACACCGGAAGCGGCCGCACCCATGATCGCGGCGTATTCACCGGTCAGGAACTGGTCGACGTTCTCCGAGGCGACGTTGGCGTCGGTGCCGCTGTCGGCCGCGTCCCAGCTGATCAGATCGGGGGATGCTTCGTTGATGTCGTTGACCGCGAGCTCGACACCGGCCTCCAGCGACTCGATGATCGGAGCGAGCTGACCGGTCTGCGGCAGCAGCGAACCGATGGTCAGCGGGGTGGGTTCGAACTCCATCTCCTCGCCGTCGGTCTCGGCATCCTCGTCCTCCTCGGCGCCGGTATCCTCGTCCTCCGGCTCCGCGGTGTCCTCGCCGTCGTCACCACACGCGGCCAGCACGAGCGACGCCGCCCCAGCGACGGCTGCGAACCGCCACAGCGGAGTCTTGCGGGTCATAGTGATCTCCTTACCTTGTAGCCGTCCCGGACCGGGTTGGCTAATGGACTCTCCAGAGCTTCCAAGTGTGCAACTTAGCTGGTCGCACCACGGTTTGGGGAGCGGCATTCCCGAGGCGAGAGCATGTTGTGACGACACTGTGACCTATCCCCTTGATCACGTCAGAAGCGGCCATCTCGAGCAGCTTCGTCACGTTCATCACGCTTCGGCGAACGCGCAGGTCAGCCGCCGAGCTCGGTGAGATCGACCGGCCGCTGCTCCTCGGTGCCGAGGGTGCCGTCTTCTTGGAAGGTCGCGATGGCGTAACCACCCACGGCCGGATCAGGGTGGGTGATCTCCAGCGGGCCGCTAACGCCGTCGTAGTCGATGTCCTCACCGTTGGCGAGCAGTTCGGCGCACTCCCCGTATGAGGTGCACTTCGTGCCCTCTTTCGTCTGCGCCTCGATGTGCTCGTGGAACACCGCCGGGTCGGTCGAATCGGCGGCCGTTGCGGCCAGCGCGACGATGATCGCGCAGTCGTAGACCTGGCCACCGTAGATGAAGTTACCCTTCTCGCCGTCGGGTAGCGCGCCGTTCAGCCGGTCGTTGAACTCCGGCGTCCCGGCCGCACCGATGACCGTCATACCGGCGACCGCCCCGACGTCTGCCTCGGTGTCGCCCGCCTCCTGCAGCGCCCCGGCGACGCCTCCGCTGACATAGGTCCCGAAAGTTCCGTCGCCGCCGTAGAACTGCTCGGCCGACATGCCCTCCAGCAATGCCCCGGTCAGGATCGGGATGCTCTCGCCGAACGCGATCAGCGCCACGCCGTCCGGATCGGCGGCGACGATCTTGTCCACGACATCGGTGAAGTCCTCAGCGGTCGGGTCGTACTCGATCCGGGTCGGGTTGGCGTCCCTGGATGTCACACCATCGACGATCAGATCACCGAGTGCCCGGCCGTAGTCGTCGTTCCGCGACACGACGGCGATGTCCGAGTGGTTGTCCTCTTCGACCATCCATTCGGCGATCAGGGGCGCCACCGCGGCGTCCGGTGGAACCGTGCGGTAGTAGTACGTGTTGTTGTCCTGGTTGGTGAACGACGTCGACGTGTTCGTTCCCGAGCACTGCACGGTGCGGCTGTCGTGGAGCAGCTGGATGAACTCCTGCGACATACCCGATGCGGCCGCGCCGATGACCGCATCCTTGTTCTCGTTCACGAACTGGGCGGCCAACTCGCGCACGATATGAGGCGCACCGGCCTCATCGCCGATCGCGAGCGTGACGTCCTGGCCGTTCACTCCTCCCGCGGCGTTGATGTCGCTGACCGCCAATTCGATCCCGGCGCGCTGCGGCGCGCCCAGGAATCCGAGGGGACCGCTCTCGTCGTAGATGAAACCGATGTCAAGCTTGTCGTCGTGCCCGGTCGCAAGACTGCCCGACTCTGACGCAGAGTTCCCGGTCGAGTCCTGCGAGCCGTCGTCCGAACCGGTACACGCGGTCAGCAGCACCGCCCCGGCGGCGATACCGGCGCCCACTCGCCACCGAGCAGTCTTTCCAGCCATTCGGCACTCCTAACGTGCAAGTCCGTCGCGAGAATACCTTGAGAGGACACAACGGCATAAATGTGCAACCAACCAACCGAGCATAGGACTGGGCCGCAGCCTCGCCAACTCGAGCACGGCGGCCTACCTCTCGGAGATGTCCACCCATCCGTCGCCCGTGCCGACGAGCACCTCCGGCCAGGTTCCCGGGCGGTCACCGTACGAGTCGAAGGTCACGTGCCCGAGGGCGCCCGTCACCGAGACGGTATCAAGCTCGCTCAAGCAGCCATGACGCGCGTCCCGTGCGCTGCCGTTCACCGACGGTAGGCAGCGCTCGAGCATCTGCGCCACCGCGCGTCCGGCGTCGTATGCCGGCGCGGCGAGCGCCCCGGCGTCGGCCAGCCCTGGCACCGCTGTTTCAGCGGGTACCTGCAAAGAAGCCGGAACCACTGAAACGAACGTCGCGCCGTCGGCGGCGGGCGGATCTCCCGCCGCGAGCCGCTCTCCGCCCATCACGATCGCTTGGTGACCGGCACGCTTGGCGACATCGACGACGTCGGCCACTCTCGTGTCGCCGAGGAGGTAGTAGGCGACCGGTCCGTCGTTCGTCTCGATCTCGGCGACGGTTGCCGCGAGATCGTCTGCGCCGGCCAGCTGTGCGTCGGCGCCGAGCGACGCGACGTGACGGGCCAGCCTCGCGGCTTCTCCGAGCTGCCCGCCGTGCACGATGACGACGGTCGTCGCGCCCTTGCCGTTGACGGCATACGCGGCAGCTTCCGCGAGCGGATCACTATCCGGAATCGCGGTCCGGAAGTACGACGTGTACGGCCGTAGCGGTTCGGACGGGTCCGGGCCACGGGTATTCGCCCGTTCGTCGTCGGCCGGCGACAGGAATGCGATGCTGCGCTCGTCCAGCGGACGCTGCGCCGCCCGCACGGCTTCGGGTGTGAGCCCGCCGACGACCGCGATCACATCGCCTTCGTCCGCGACCTCGGCGGCTACCGCACCGGCCGCTTCGAGCGGCTCGGCATCGTCCGTCCCGTCGTCGACCGGCTCAACGACAACGTCCCAGTCGCCGATATCGACATCGGCCAGCGCCGTGCTCACCGCGGCGTACACGTCCTCCCCGGCGGCCTGGTGCGGGCCTTCGTCGGGAACAAGGACGACGACCTTGGCCACCTGGGCGCCGCCGTCGCGTCCGGCGAGCGCGTCGGCGACCGAGCCGCAACCGGCCGACGCCGCGGCAAGCGTGATCGCCGCAATCCCGGCCGTGGCACGGCTCCGTCGAGCCTGTCCCCCATGCATGCCTCGTCAGACCCCCCGTCCGGGCACGATTCCGGTGCGCTCTGCCGGATGACGTCGCTTCGCTGTACTCACCGGAACGGCGCTACGCGATCAATCCGTTTGCTCGATGACGACGATTGCGACGTCGCGCATCGTCGTCCGCTTATCCATGGCCGCCTTCTGGATCCAGCGGAACGCGTCCGGCTCGGTAAGCCCGTACTTGGTCTGCAGCACGCCCTTGGCCCGATCGACGAGCTTACGCGTCTCGAGGCGCTCGGACAGGTCGCTGACCTCCGACTCGAGCTGGACGATCTCCTCGTGCCGAGTGATCGCCATCTCGATCGCCGGCACCAGGTCCTCTTTGGTGAACGGCTTGGTGACGTACGCCATCGCACCGGCCTTGGTGGCCCGCTCGACCAGCTCGCGCTGCGAGAACGCGGTCAGGATGAGAACGGGTGCGATCCTCGCTTCGCGGATCTGCTCCGCTGCGGAGATGCCGTCCAGCACCGGCATCTTGACGTCCAGGACGACGAGATCGGGCTTGAGCTCTTCGGCAAGCTTGACCGCGGCCGCGCCGTCGCCGGCTTCGCCGACGACCTCGTAACCTTCCTCGCGCAGCATTTCCACCAGGTCAAGCCTGATCAGGGACTCGTCTTCAGCAACCAGGACCCGCCGTGGGTCCTGGCTCGTCATCTCGTCTGTCACGAAACAGATCCTACCGACCGCCGGTTTCAGCCCGGTTAACCCACGTTACGGCGCGCCATGCCGGGGCCGGCACCGCTCCGGCTTGGGCCCAGCGACCTGGCTGACTTCCTCTTGCGAGCGCATCCGCGTTACCCTTCTTCCGTCTGATCGGTAGTACCGATTCGGACAATCAGCCCGAGTGGAGGAACGGCAGACTCGATGCGCTCAAAACGCATTGTCCGCAAGGACGTGCGGGTTCGAATCCCGCCTCGGGCACTAAACGTCACCAACCCACGGTAACGGCCAGGTCTGACAAGGTCGACGGCCAAAGATCAACAGCTGATCGCGCCGCTCGGTTGGCATTTCATTAACTGTGAAGTTAATATTTTTCGAGTCAGGCAACGGGTTTGGAGGACCTGATGACTCAACGGATCTTTCCGATGCTCGCCTATGAGGACGCGCCCGCAGCGATCGAGTTCTTGTGCCGCGCGTTCGGGTTCACGGAGCGGAGCCGGATGCAGAGCGAGGACGGTCTCGTCGGGCACGCGGAGGTGGAGCTCGACGGCCAAGTGGTGATGCTGGCCACGGTGTGGCGCGATGGCGGGCTCGCGCCGCCGAACGAACTGGCCGGAGTCCACACGCAGCTGCGCTGCCTGGTGGACGACGTCGACGAGCACTGGCGGCGGGCCCGCGATGCCGGTGCCGTGGTCATCAGCGAGCCGGCCGACCAGTTCTACGGCGAACGGGTCTATCGAGCACTCGACCCGGAGGGCCATCGATGGATCTTCGGGTCGCCGATCGAGACGGCGACGGCGTGACCACCGCTCTGGACGAGACACTGGCCGCGCTCGCCGACCCGACGCGGCGAACGGTGATCGACTCTCTCGCGAAGGGCCCGCAGTCGGCCGGCGCGCTGGCCGCGGCCGCCGGTGCGAGCCCGCCGGCGATGAGCCGTCACCTCCGTGTGCTGCGGCGCTGCGGCCTTGTCCAGGAAAGGTCCGACGACGCCGACGCACGGGTGCGGATCTACTCACTCCGGCCGGATCGGCTTCACCTCATCCGCGGTTGGCTGGACGACGTGGAGCGCTTCTGGACCGACCAACTCGACGCATTCACAGCACACATGGAGGGACGATGACCACCGAAAAGGTCACCGTGACGACCCTGGTCAGCGCGCCGCCGGCCGACGCGTTCGAAGCGTTCACCGAGGAGATCGACACGTGGTGGCGGCGCGCGCCGCGCTTTCGGGGTGATTCGGACACGTCCATCGTGCGCTTCGAGAACGACCACCTCGTCGAGGTGACCAGCGACGGCAGCGTCGAGCTGGGGCGGATCGTGGCGTGGGAACCGGGCACGCGCCTGGTCCTCGAGTGGCTCGGCGCGCATCTTGCCACGTCCGCCGGAACGGAGGTTGAGATACGTTTCGATGCCGACGGCGCCGGCACCCGTATCACCGTCGAGCACCGCGGCTGGACCGGGCTCACGGCAGGCGACGCTCGGTCGAGCTCCATCGGCCTCTGGTGGGGCGACCTGCTCGCCACCTACCGGCACCGCCTCGCACACGCGGCATAGCGGCGACTAGGTCGGCAGCAGTAACAGCACGACCAAGCCGATCGCCAACCCGGCGAGAAGGCCGATGAGCATCGCCGGGACGAACCGCGGCGGTGCGGAATGTGTCGGCGGCGGCTGCTGGCTCGGTGGCGTCGACGCCCAGCGTTGCGGATGGGCTGCTGCCGCTGGCGGCGGCTCGGAACGCACGTGCCGCGCGTTGAACGCCGACAGCAACTGGGTGCGTTCTTCCACTCGTTCGGCCGCGGATTGGCCCTCGGGTGCCGGCGTCGCTGCTGGTGCCGGTGGGACGTCCCACGGCTCGGTCTGTGACCCGTCAGCCGGCGCGGGCGCATCGCTGATTCCGGCCCGGCCGCTGGCGATCCAGGCGGCGCCCAGCGCGATCGCGTGCTTCGGATGTGCGTCGACGACGACCGGACGCCCGAGCTCGGCGCTGATCAGCTGAGCCACGATAGGCATCCGGGAGGACCCGCCGACCAGAAGCACGGCGTGCAAGTCGTCGGCGGCCACACCGGCCGAGTCCAGCGTCCGGCGCAGCGCGCCGATCGACTCGAGCAGCACCGGCCGCACCATCGTCTCCAGTTCCGTGCGGGTGAGCCGGACCTCGCTGGTGAAGCCGGGAAGCAGGACCGGGATGGTGGCGTCCGTGTCCGACGACAACGCCTCTTTCGCGGCAACGCACTCCGCACGAAGCCGTAATACGGCCGAAACGACCGCGGGATCGTCCTCGTCGAGCTCGTCCAGTTTGCCGTCCAGCGCTTCACGCACATGGTTGAAGACCGCGGCGTCGAAGTCGACACCGCCGAGGCGCTCAATGCCCTCCGGCTTGCCCGCGATGACGAAGCCGTCCTCGGTGCGGCGCACGATCGCGGCGTCGAACGTCCCACCGCCGAGGTCATAGACGGCCACCGCCGCTCCGGGCTCGAGCGGGCGCTGCGTGGCATAGAAGACGGCCGCGGCCTCCGGCTCGGTCGCGAACTCCACGGGCTGGTCCAGCTCGGCGAGCCGCAACGTCTGCTGCAGCAGATCCTTCTTGTACGCTCCCCAGTTCGCCGGGTGGCTGATGCAGATCTTCTCCGGCGCCGCACCCTCGCGCTCGGCCACATCGTCGACGATCGCCCGCAGCAGCCGGGCGGTCAGCGCTTCGGCCGAATGCGGCGACCCGCCGAGGATGATCGGTGTCGGATCTCCGAACCGGCGCTTGAACTCCCGCGCCACTCGCTGCGGTTCAGTCGCGCCCCGACGATGCGCCGCGTCCCCGGTGAGGAACGACGAGTCGTCCCGCAACAGCACGACCGACGGTACCGAAGCGCTGCGATCACCGAGCGAGCAGATCTCCGCGCGTTCGTCGCGCCACGTCGCCGCCGCGCTGAAGGTGGTTCCGAGGTCGATACCCAACGAGTACGTCATGTCGCAGGCCCCGAGCAACCCGAGAGCTTGTACGTCACGAGCTCGGACATGACGTCATACGGCTCGATGAGATGCAAGCGATAGCCGTACTCGCCCTCGAGGTCGCCGAGATTCCATGTCTTCCCAGGAATCGACTCGGTCTGTGTGCCCCCGCCGCTGAACTCCACGGTATGTGGGCCAGTCGTATCTATCGCACCGTCCGAGCGCAACCACTCGTATGTCACCGTCATGTCCTGAGGCACCGTGATCGTGGCATCGAATTGCAGCATATGGCAGAGGCCGGCACCGGCATCGAAGGTGTCGCCGCCTTTGGTCACTTCCGCGTACGGGGTGCAGGTCACTGTGGCGTCGGCAGGATCGGAGGTGAACCGGTTTGGTGCCGTGACGTCGAGGGTGCGTTGGATCGCGACGCTTTCGACCACCTCGACCGCGTGAGTCACGGTGACGCCTTGCGGCCCGGGTCCACCGAACTGGACTGAGTCGCTCGACACCTCGTTGGAGTCGACGTCGAGCCAGGAGTAGTCCGCCTTGACCGGTCCGGTGTTCGTCGTGATCCGGGCCGAGAACTCGAGTGTGACCGGACAGCGACCGGTGTACTCGTGCTGGTCGACCGTGAGCTCCACATCGGTGACCTCGGCCGGCTCCGCCGGTTCAGCGGTGGGCTCCGGCGATTCTTCCGTGGATCCGTCCTCGGGCTCGGACGTCTGCTCCGGTGGGCTCGTCTCGGGCTCGACCACGTCCGGCGTCGGGGACGGTGAATCGCCCGGGCCGGGGTCTGCGGTGATCTGCGGATCGTCGTCCCTCGTCACAACACCGATCGCAACGACTCCGGACGCGACGATGACGGCCACGACGACGGCGGTCATGACCTCGACGGCACGCCGGCTCGGCCCACTCGTAGGACCGGGCCCGGCTTGGCCCATGCTCACGCGTACCCCCCACAGGTCCAGCTACGTTGTTCGCCATGCAACGTTGTAGTCCTGTGTCACGTCAAGCCCGGTTAAGAAACAGCTTGGTCACAACCGTCGAGGTATGCCCTGCTACTCGGCGCTGAGCGTCAGCATCCGCGGCACGTACCCACTCGCCGGGTAGAAGCCCGCCTCCTTCAACATCGTCAGGTCCCGGTGCGCCAGCCCGACCGAGTATGCGTCGATGTCTCCTCGCTCGTCACGCCACTTTCGGAGTGCATCCACCAAGCGGCGATTCAAACCGGTTCCGCTCCACGCGCCGTGAATCTCCATCCGGCACAGGACGACCCGTCGACCTGTGCCACTTCGATCACGCCGGACGACGTCCGGCCATACGTGCGCGCCAAGCCAGCCAACTGTCTGATCGTCAGCCACTGCGATCCACTCCCAGGCGACGTCTTCGCTCACTTCCCGTTGCTCGATTCGTACCGCATCGGTCGGCGCCTCCCGCGCCCTTCGGTCATCCCTCATGTCGCGGTCGAGCTCGAAGGAGACGGGTACCTGCTCGAAGTGGCATCCCATCTTGTCCGAACATCGGATATGTCGCGCGTGGGTCCAGGTGCGCGGGATACCGGCGACCGGCGCGATCCCTGAGACTCTCGTGCGGAGTCGCGTGCTGATGAGGTTGCTCACGATGTTGCGCTCCATGTTGGGCTAATTCCGCGAGAAGCGGTTTCGGTTCATGCGGCTCCGTAGCATCGATCATCATCGAACCACCGGCGGCCTCCACCAGCCGTTCGACCGTGCGAAACGCGGGATTGGTGATCGTTCCAGCTTCGAGCCGTGTCACGGTGCTCTTTGGCACTCCGCAACGCTCGGCGAGTTCGCGCTGGCTCAGATCGGCGCCGCGGCGCAGTGTGCGTAGAACTTCTTCAAGATCCATCGCCATCAGCCGATCTTGTACCGCTCTCGCGAATCAGACAAGTCCTCGTGTAGGTGAACGCGGTGCGCTGCCACGGTCGGTGTGGCGGCGCCCTGACCACCTGGGCGCACGGCTGCGCCCGCGCTTGTCGTCCAGCCAGTGTGGTGGCTGCGCCGGTTACTCAAGCGCACTCGCTTCGCGCATGCGGACAACCGTGGTTAACGCCATTTGGACCCCCCGCCGGGCAGCGCTGTCGCTTCGCGCGTGCGGACGACCGTCAGACCGTCTACAGGGAAACAGACGCACCGGGGACTTGGGCGCACCGCTGCGCCCAGGTGCGCAGGCGCGAACATACGTGCCATGAACCTAGCCCGAACGCGATAGCCGCAGCACTCGCGCACGACCAACCTGGCGGCCAGTCGCGTTCCAGTGCGGCAACGCAGGGGGCACAACTGCGCTCCGGACCGCCGGAGAATGGCTCAATCGGTTCTTATCGGTAGCCGGGTGCCACCTTGCCGACCGCGTCGCCGATTACGTGCACCCGCATCGCGTTGGTGGAGCCGGGGATGCCAGGCGGCGAACCGGCGACGATCACCACGACGTCGCCGCGCCGGCAGCGAGACATCTCCAGAAGCATCCGATCGACCTGCAGCACCATCTCGTCGGTGTGGCTGACGGTCGGCACGATGAATGGCTCGACACCCCAGCTGAGCGCGAGCGTGTTCCGGGTGGACTCGAGCGGGGTGAACGCCAGTAGCGGGATCGGCGAACGCAGCCGCGACATGCGGCGCGCGGAGTCGCCGGTCTGGCTGAACGCCACGAGGTACTGCGCGTCGAGAACCGCGGCCACCTCGGCGGCTGCACGAGTGATGGCGCCGCCCTTGGTCCGCGGCTGCGTGCCGAGCGGAGGGATGCGGTCGAACCCATGCTGCTCGATGGTCTCGACGATCTGCGCCATGGTCTGAACGGTCTCGATCGGGTAGGCGCCGACGCTCGTCTCGCCGGACAGCATGACCGCGTCCGCCCCGTCGAGCACGGCGTTAGCTACATCGGACGTCTCGGCCCGGGTCGGCCGCGAGTTTCCGATCATCGAGTCGAGCATCTGTGTTGCGACGATCACCGGTTTGGCGCGGCGGCGCGCAAGCTCGATCGCCTGCTTCTGGACCAGTGGGACGTCCCAGAGCGCCAGCTCCACGCCCAGGTCGCCGCGGGCGACCATGATCGCGTCGAAGGCGTCGACGATCTCGCGAAGATTTTCGACCGCCTGCGGCTTCTCCACCTTGGCGATCACCGGAAGACGGACCCCCTCCTCGTCCATGATCCGGTGTACTCCGGTGATGTCGTCCGCCGACCGGACGAACGACAGCGCGATCATGTCCGCACCGATCCGGCACGCCCAGCGCAGATCTTCCTCGTCCTTGTTCGACATCGCCGGCACGCTCACCGCGGCGCCGGGCAGGTTCAGGCCCTTGTGGTCCGAGACCGGGCCGCCCTCGAGGACTCGGGTGACGACGTCCGGGCCACTGACCTTTTCCACCTCGAGAGCGAGCCGACCGTCGTCGATCAACACCCGATCACCGGGCTGAACATCGGTTGGCAAGCCGGAATGCGTCGTGGAAGTGCGATTGACACTGCCGGCCACGTCGTCGGTCGTAATGGTGAACTCGTCGCCTGGGGAGAGCACGACCGGGCCGGACTCGAACGTGCCGAGGCGGATCTTCGGTCCCTGAAGGTCGACCATCACACCGACCGTGCGGCCCACCTTGTCGGCTGCCTGACGGACGCGGCTATAGCGTGCCTCATGCTCGGCGTGGCTGCCGTGGCTGAGGTTGAACCGGGCCACGTCCATGCCTGCCTCGACCAGTTCGGTCAACCGTTCGGCCGAGTCGGTCGCGGGGCCGAGGGTGCAGACAATCTTCGCTCTTCGCACGTCATCCAAGTCTAGTCCCGTTTGTCATGCCCTCTCGGGTAGCGGCGCACAAAGTAACTCCTGGCGACCCGTTGACGAGTCGTTAGGGGTCACCTAGCGGCGTTTACGTGATCATTCTTGCTCATACCGTGAGGGGGCGGTCGGTCGGGGCGACCGGTGCGGGCAGGCGGGACGTGTCCGAGCCGGTGAGGTAGCCGTCGACCGCGGCGGCGCAGGCGCGCCCCTCGGCGATCGCCCAGACGATCAACGACTGGCCACGGCCGGCGTCCCCGGCGGCATACACGCCCGGAACCGACGTGGCGTAGTCCGCGCCGCGGGCGACGGTGCCGCGTTCGTCGAGTTCGACACCGAGCTGATCGATCAGGCCGGTGCGCTCCGGGCCGAGGAAGCCCATCGCGAACAGGACCAGCTCCGCGGGAAGCTCTCGCTCGGTTCCCGGCACCTCCTCGAAGCCGGCGTCACCGCGGCGCACCTCGACGAGCCGCAGCGCCCGAACGTTCCCGTCCGCATCGGCGAGGAACTCCTTCGTCGACACCGAGTACACCCGCTCGCCGCCCTCCTCGTGGGCTGACGAGGTCCGGAGCATCAGCGGCCAGGTCGGCCACGGTGTGGACTCGTGCCGTTCCGCGGGCGGCTCCGGCATGATCTCCAGCTGGGTGACCGACGCGGCCCCTTGGCGGTGTGCCGTCCCGAGGCAGTCCGCGCCGGTGTCGCCGCCGCCGATGATGACGACGTGCTTGCCGGTAGCGGTGATCTGATCCGGCACGGTTTCGCCAAGCGAGGTCCGGTTCGCCTGCGGCAGGTATTCCATCGCTTGATGGATGCCGCCGAGCTCGCGGCCCGGCACCGGCAGGTCCCGCCACACCGTCGCGCCGATCGCGAGCACGATCGCGTCGTACTGCCGCGCGAGCTCGGTGCCGGTGACCGTGTTACCGACGTCCACGCCGGTGCGGAAAACGGTACCCTCGGCCCGCATCTGCTCCAGCCGCCGCTCGACGTGCCGCTTCTCCATCTTGAACTCGGGGATGCCATAGCGCAGCAGGCCGCCGGCGCGGTCCGCCCTCTCGTACACGGCGACGGTATGCCCGGCGCGGGTCAGCTGCTGGGCGGCGGCCAGGCCGGCGGGCCCGGAGCCGACCACCGCGACGGTGTGCCCGGACAGCCGCTCCGGCGGCTGCGGCACGACCCAGCCCTCGTCGAACGCCCGGTCGATGATCGACACTTCCACGTTCTTGATCGTCACCGCGTCGCTGTTGACCGCCAGCACACACGCTGTTTCGCACGGCGCCGGGCACAGCCGTCCGGTGAACTCCGGGAAGTTGTTCGTGGCGTGCAGCCGTTCGGACGCGGCCAGCCAGTCGTCCCGCCAGACCAGATCGTTCCACTCCGGGATCAGGTTGCCGAGCGGGCAGCCCTGGTGGCAGAACGGGATGCCGCAGTCCATGCAGCGTCCGGCCTGCTCGGTGATGATCGGCAACAGTGCCCGGCCCATTCCGCCCGGGTACAGCTCGTTCCAGTCCCCCACCCGCTCGGCGACCGGCCGCTTGGCGGCCTGCTCGCGCGGTGTGGTGATGAACCCGCGGGGGTCAGCCATGTGCCGCCTCCATGATCGCTTCGAGGACGTCGCGCCCGTCGCGTTCGGCGGCCGCCTTGGCTTCGAGCACGCGCCGATAGTCCCGCGGCATGATCGTGCTGAATCGCTCGACGGACGCCGTCCAGTCGTCGAGAAGTTGCGCGGCCACCGGCGACCCGGTCTCGTCCCGGTACCGGACCAGCAGCTCGTGCAGCGATTCGGCATCCTCCGCGCTGAGCGGTTCGATGTCGACCATGCCGTGGTTGACCCGGGCCGGTTCGAGGTCGATGATGTGCGCCTTTCCGCCGGACATGCCCGCGGCGACGTTGCGCCCCGTCAGACCGAGGATCAAAACCCGACCGCCGGTCATGTATTCGCAGGCATGGTCGCCGGTCCCCTCGACCACGGCCGTCACACCGGAGTTCCGGACGCAGAACCGCTCACCCACGACCCCACGGACGAACAACTCGCCGCTCGTGGCGCCGTACGCGGCCACATTGCCGGCGATGACGTTCCGCTCGGCCGCCAACGTGGCGGACCGATCCGGCCGGACGATCACCCGGCCGCCGGACAGACCCTTGGCGAGATAGTCGTTCGCGTCGCCTTCGAGGCGAAGCGTCATGCCCTGCGGCACGAAGGCGCCGAACGACTGCCCGGCCGATCCGGTGAAGGTGAACTCGATCGTCCCTTCCGGTAGACCGTCGCCACCGGTGATCTTCGTGACCTCGTGCCCGGTCATCGTGCCGACCGTGCGGTTGACGTTGCGGACCGCAAGCTGTGCGCGCACCGGTACCTCGCCGTCGGGCTTGTCCAGGACGTCGGCGGCGATGGTCAGCAATTCGTTGTCGAGCGCCTTGATCAGCCCGTGGTCCTGCTCGATCAGCTGGCGGCGCGACGCACCCGCCGGCAGGTCGGGCACGTGCAGGATCGGTGAGATGTCCAACCCAGCGGCCTTCCAGTGCTCGACCGCCGCAGCGGTGTCCAGCACCTCGGCGTGCCCGATCGCCTCGTCGATGCTCCGGAACCCCAGCTCGGCCAGGTACTCACGCACCTCCTGCGCGATGTACTCGAAGAACGTGACGACGTGCTCGGCCTTTCCGGCGAACCGCTCGCGCAGCACCGGGTTCTGCGTGGCGACACCGACCGGGCAGGTGTCCAGGTGGCATACCCGCATCATCACGCAGCCGGACACCACCAGCGGTGCGGTCGAGAAACCGTATTCCTCGGCCCCGAGCAGGGCCGCGATGACGACGTCGCGGCCGGTCTTGAGCTGGCCGTCCACCTGGACGACGATCCGGTCTCGCAATCCGTTCTTCAGCAGCGTCTGCTGGGTCTCGGCCAGGCCGAGCTCCCACGGACCGCCGGCGTGCTTGAGGCTGGTCAGCGGCGCCGCACCGGTGCCGCCGTCGTGCCCGGAAATCAGCACGACGTCCGCGTGCGCCTTGGACACGCCGGCCGCGACCGTCCCGACCCCGACCTCGGAGACCAGCTTGACGTGGATCCGCGCCGCCGGATTGGAGTTCTTCAGGTCGTGGATCAGCTGGGCGAGATCCTCGATCGAGTAGATGTCGTGGTGCGGCGGCGGCGAGATCAGCCCGACGCCCGGGGTGGAGTGCCGGGTCTTGGCGATCCACGGGTAGACCTTGCCACCGGGAAGCTGGCCGCCCTCCCCCGGCTTGGCGCCCTGGGCCATCTTGATCTGCAGGTCGGTGGCGTAGGTCAGGTACTCGGACGTCACCCCGAACCGGCCGCTGGCGACCTGCTTGATCGCGCTGCGACGCTCTGGGTCGTGCAACCGCTCGCGGTCTTCGCCGCCCTCTCCGGTGTTGGAGCGGGCACCGAGCCGGTTCATCGCGATGGCGAGCGTCTCGTGCGCCTCCTGGCTGATCGAGCCGTACGACATCGCACCGGTGCTGAACCGCTTGACGATCGATTCGACCGGCTCGACCTCGTCGATCGGCACGGGGGGACGCTCGCCGGCGCGGAAGCCGAACATGCCGCGCAGTGTCATCAGCCGTTTCGACTGCTCGTCCACCCGGCTGGTGTACTGCTTGAAGATGTCGTACCGGCCGGCCTTGGTCGAATGCTGCAGCCGGAACACCGTCTCCGGATCGAACAGGTGCGGTTCACCCTCCCGGCGCCACTGATACTCGCCGCCGACATCGAGGGTGCGGTGGGCCGGGGCGATGCCATCGGCAGGATAGGCCTTCTCGTGCCGCCGGCGAACTTCCTCGGCGATCACGTCCAGCCCGACACCGCCGAGCCGGGACGTCGTGCCGGTGAAGTACTTGCCGACGACGTCCTCGCCGAGGCCGATCGCCTCGAAGATCTGCGCGCCGGTGTACGACGCCACGGTCGACACGCCCATCTTGCTCATGACCTTCAGCACGCCCTTGCCGAGTGCCTTGATCAGATGCGTGACGGCCTGCTCCGGCGCCACGTCGGTGAGCACGATTCCGGCGCGGGCGAGATCCTCGACCGTCTCCATCGCCAGGTACGGATTCACCGCGGCCGCGCCGTAGCCGATCAGCAGCGCAACATGATGGACCTCACGGACGTCGCCCGCTTCGACCACCAGCCCGACGCTGGTGCGCGTCTTCTCCCGGACCAGGTGGTGGTGCACCGCCGCGGTCAGCAACAGCGACGGGATCGGCGCCTTGGTGGCATCGGAGTGCCGGTCGGACAGCACGATGATGCGGGCGCCGCGCTCGATCGCGGCCGACACCTCGGCGTTGATCTCGTCCAGGCGTGCGGCGAGTGCGTCGCCGCCGCGGGCCACCTCGTACAGGCCACGCACGACATAGGGTTCGTAACCCGGCAGGTCGCCGTCCCGGTTGATGTGGATGATCTTGGCGAGGTCATCGTTGTCGATCACCGGGAACGGCAGCACCAACTGCCGGCACGAAGCCGGCTCGGCCGCCAGCAGGTTGTACTCCGGGCCGATCGTGCCGGCCAGCGATGTCACGAGCTCCTCGCGGATCGCGTCCAGCGGCGGGTTGGTCACCTGGGCGAACAGCTGCGTGAAGTAGTCGAACAGCAACCGCGGCCGCGCGGACAGCGTCGCGACGGGAGTGTCGGTGCCCATCGACCCGATCGGCTCCGCGCCGACCCGGGCCATCGGGGCGAGCAGCACCCGCAGCTCCTCCTCGGTGTAGCCGAACGTCTGCTGGCGACGGGTGACGCTGGAGTGGGTGTGCACGACGTGCTCGCGCTCGGGCAGGTCGCTCAGGTGCATCAGCCCGGCGTGCAGCCAGTTGTCGTACGGCTTCTCGGCGGCCAGCGTCGCTTTGATCTCGTCGTCCTCGACGATGCGGTGCTCGTCCAGATCGACGAGGAACATGCGTCCGGGCGCGAGCCTCCCCTTGCGCACGATGCGCGCCGGGTCGATGTCCAGCACGCCAACTTCCGAGGCCAGGACAACGAGCCCATCATCAGTCACCCAGAACCTGCCGGGGCGCAGGCCGTTGCGGTCGAGCACGGCGCCCACCCGGGTTCCGTCGGTGAACGTGACGCTCGCCGGTCCGTCCCACGGCTCCATGATCGTGGAGTGGAACTCGTAGAACGCCCGCCGTGCGGGGTCCATGTCCGGATGGTTCTCCCACGCCTCGGGAATCATCATCAGCACCGCGTGCGGCAGGCTGCGGCCGCCGAGATGCAGCAGCTCGAGCACCTCGTCGAAGGTGGCCGAGTCGCTGGCGCCCTTGGTGCAGATAGGGTAGATCCGGCTCAGGTCGCCCGGAATCAGGTCGGTGGCGAGCTGGGATTCGCGCGCGTGCATCCAGTTCCGGTTGCCCATGACCGTGTTGATCTCGCCGTTGTGCGCGATGAACCGGTACGGGTGCGCAAGCGGCCAGCTCGGGAAGGTGTTGGTCGAGAACCGCGAGTGGACGACGGCCAGCGCCGAGGCGAACCGGCGGTCCGAGATGTCCGGAAAGAACGGCTCGAGCTGCGCGGTCGTGAGCATGCCCTTGTAGACCATGGTCCGGGCGGACAGGCTCGGGAAGTAGACCGCGAGCTCATGCTCGGCGCGCTTGCGCAGGCAGAACGTGCGGCGGTCAAGCTCAAGTGGCGTGATCTTCGTGCCGCCCACGGCGCGTACGAAGAGCTGGCGGAATCGCGGCATGGTGCTGCGGGCCGTCGCTCCGAGCAGATCCGGCATGGTGGGCACGTCCCGCCAGCCGAGTACGGTCAGCCCTTCTTCGGCCGCGAGCTCGGCGACGCGCGTACGCACCGCCGTCTCGGCGGCGTCGTCATCCGGCACGAAGGCGAGGCCGGCCGCATACTGCCCGGCTTCGGGTAGCTCGAACGGAACGACCTCGCGCAGGAACGCATCCGGCACCTGGACGAGCAGCCCGGCGCCGTCCCCGGACTCGGGCTCGGCCCCCTTGGCGCCTCGATGATCGAGATTTCGCAGCGCGGTCAGGCCCTGCTCGACGATCTCGTGGCTCGGCACCCCGGTCAGCGTGGCGACGAACGCGACACCGCAGGCGTCATGTTCGTAGTGCGGGTCGTACAGCCCTTCGGACTCCGGATAGCCGGCACCGACGGCGCTGCGGGCATGCGAGTGAGACTGGAGCGCCGGTGGCGACGCTGTGGTCGCGGATTCGGTCGGTGCCGAGCGGATACTCGGCCCTCCCGCGAAGTTTTCGGGTCGCTGCGTTCTGGGATCGAGGCGCATGGGCGCTCCCGTCGTTGTGAGCGGCGGGTGCGAGGGACGCCAGTGGCCCTGCGCGGGTTTCCGGAAGGTTACCTGATTGGGGTGGCCTGTGTAACGAGGGTTCGACCCATTCTAGAGGTCTCGGCAAGTCCGAACGTCACCCGGATCCGCCCACCTCGCAGATTTCGGACATTCGAGCGAACCGGCCGCTATCCGAGGCCGACGCCGACGAGCGCGCCGATGCCGTACGTCAGCGCCGCGGCCAACGCGCCGAGAATCAGCTGCCGGCTGCCGCCGAACCACCACGGGCGCGATGTGACTCGGGTGACGACGGCCCCGCATCCGAACAGGCCGAGCAAGGCCAGGACGAGCGCGGGCCAGATCACCGTCGCGCCGAGCAGATACGGGACCAGTGGCACGAGCGCCCCGACCGCGAACGCCGAGAACGACGACACCGCGGCGAGCTTCGCCGACGGCAGGTCGTCCAGGGTCACGCCGAGTTCCTCGCGCGAGTGGACCCGCAGCGCCTGTTCCAGGTTCTGGTGCAACTGGCGGGCGACCTCGCGGGCGACGTCCGGCGACACGCCGAGAGCCTCATACGAGGCGGCGAGCTCAGCTTGCTCACCGGTGGGGTTGGTGAGCAGCTCCTGGCGTTCCTTGGCGATCTCCGCCTCGGCGCTCTCGGCCTGCGCGGCGACGGACGTGTACTCGCCGGCGGCCATGCTGAACGCACCGGCGGCCAGGCCGGCGAGCCCGGCAAGGATGATCACACTTGGGGCGGCACCGCCGCCGGCCATGCCGGCAATGAGCGCCGTGTTGGACACAAGTCCGTCCATCGCGCCGAACACCGCCGGACGCAGCCAGCCACCTGTGACGTCGTCGTGTTCATGACCGATGCCGTGATCGAGTTCGGCCGGTCCGCCTCTCTTACCCATCTGATGAGCGTAGAGCTACCCGAAAGCCGCGAACAAGGTTGATGAGGCTTACCTGTCCTTGGCTTCCATCGGGTCTTCGGCGGCCGGCTGCTGCTCGCCGTCCCCGGCGTCCTCGTCGGCGGGCTCGGCGTCCTCATCGTCGGTAGCCGGTTCGTCGTCCGGCTCGGCGTCCTCATCGTCGTCGACGGGCTCGTCGGCAGCTTCGTCGGCCAGCTCGGCGTCCTCGTCGTCGGCATCGGCACGGCCCACAAGCGTATGTGCAGCCTCGCGACCCGGCCGCATTCGTGCCGAAATGACGATGTAAAGAACCGCGCCGACGAACAAAAGCACCGCGACCCAGCCGTTGATCCGCATGCCGAGGATCTCTCGAGCCGGGCCCTCGACATCACCGCCGGTATCGATCCGCAACGACTCGATGCCGACCCGGCCGAAGGTGTACAGCGCCACATACAGCGCGAATACCCGGCCATGGCCCATCTGGAATCTGCGGTCGGCCCAGATCAGAACACCGAATACGGCCAGCGCCCACAACGACTCGTACAAGAAGGTCGGGTGGAACGTCGGCTCGTTCAGATACTCGTCAGGACGGTGCGCCGCATCGATCTCCAGCGCCCACGGCAGATCGGTCGGACGGCCGTACAGCTCCTGGTTGAAGTAGTTGCCCCAGCGGCCGATCGCCTGGGCGAGGATGATGCCCGGCGCGAGGGCGTCGGCGAGTGCCGGCATCGGAATGCCCTTGGACCGAGCGACGATCCAGCCGCCCAGTACGCCGAAGCCGATGGCACCCCAGATCGACAGGCCACCCTCCCAGATCTTCAGTGCGTCGACCGGGTCCCGTCCCTCCCCGAAGTACTTGTCCCAGTCGGTGAGCACGTGGTACGCGCGGGCGCCGACGATACCGAACAGAACCGCCACGAAAGCGACGTCGACGACGACTTCGGGCTTGCCTCCTCGTGCGAGCCAGCGCTTGTTGCCGAGCCAGATCGCGACCAGAATGCCGAGCATGATCGCGAACGCGTAGGCGCGGATCGGGATCGGGCCGAGGTGCCACTCAGCCTCCGGCGGGCTGGGAATCGAGGCGGGCAACATTGCCGACAGCGCTACGAGTGTGTTCACAGCGGATCACCATACGTGACGTTCAGGTACCGAATTCAACTGACTCGTCACTCATCAGCGGCACCGCCTCCGGCATTCTCCACAGCGACGCCTCTACCGGGCGGGTCAGTCTCGCGTCGGCGCCGGTGAGCGCCGCCGTACCCCTGATGCTAGTTCCGCGGCAAGATCAGCCGCAGCGGATGCCCCTCCGGCCTCATCGGGAGCGTCCAGCACCCGGCGAACGAACGCCGAGCCGACGATCACACCGTCGGCGAACGCGGCCACCTCGGCGGCCTGAGCCCCGGAGGAGACTCCGAGCCCCACCGCAACGGGCAGTTCCGTCACCGCCCTCGTGCGCGCCACCAACGCGGCCGCCGCGCCGCCGACCTCACTGCGGGTTCCGGTCACACCCATGACCGACGTCGCGTAGACGAAGCCGCGGCACGCGCCCGCGGTGGCTGCGACACGGGCATCGGTCGACGAAGGTGCCACCAGGAAGATCGTGTCGACATCGGCGGCCCGCGCCACCGGGATCCACTCTCCCGCCTCGTCCGGGATCAGGTCCGGGGTGATGACTCCACTCCCGCCGGCGGCCGCGAGGTCGCGGGCGTACCGCTCCGGACCGTACTGCAGCACCGGATTCCAGTACGTCATGACGACGGCCGGCACCCCGGTCGCCGCGACGGCCTCGACCGTGCGGATCACGTCGGCCGGCTTCGTTCCGCCGCGAAGCGCTGCGTCGGCGGCACGCTGGATCACCGGGCCGTCCATCAGCGGGTCGCTGTACGGAACACCCACCTCGACGATGTCGACTCCGCCGGCCACCATGGCCCGCAGCACCTCGATGCCGCCGGCCACGCTCGGGAAGCCGGCCGGCAGGTATCCGACGAGCGCGGCGCGGTTCTCGGCTCGTGCGGTCGCGAACGCATCGGATAGTTTCGCCACGGCTACACCTTCATAGCGGTTCAGACCAGCCCGAACCAGCGGGCGGCGGTATCGACGTCCTTGTCCCCCCGCCCGGACAGACTCACCAGAATCACCGCGCCAGGGCCGAGCTTCTCGCCCAGGCGCCGTGCCCCCGCCAGCGCGTGCGCGCTCTCGATCGCCGGGATGATGCCTTCGGTGCGGCACAGCAGGCCGAAGGCCTCCATCGCCTCGGCGTCGGTGACCGGTTCGTAGGTGGCGCGGCCTGTCTCGTGCAGGTAGGCATGCTCCGGGCCGACGCCGGGATAGTCCAGTCCGGCCGAGATGGAGTGCGACTCGATCGTCTGCCCCGCCTCGTCCTGCAGCAGGTAGGAGCGGGAGCCGTGCAGCACACCGGGCGATCCGCCGGTGATCGTGGCCGCGTGCCGCCCGGTCTCGACGCCGTCGCCCCCGGCTTCGTAGCCGTGCAACGCGACCTCGGCGTCGTCGATGAACGGGCCGAAGATGCCGATGGCGTTCGATCCGCCCCCGACACACGCGGCCACCGCGTCCGGCAGCCCGCCGGTCAGGTCCCTGACCTGCTCGCGCGCCTCGGAGCCGACGATCTGCTGGAACTCGCGCACCATCGTCGGAAACGGATGCGGGCCGGCCACCGAGCCGATCACGTAATGTGTGTGCTCGACGTTGGCCACCCAGTCGCGCATCGCCTCGTTCATCGCGTCTTTGAGCGTGCGCGAACCGGCGGTCACCGGAACGACCTCGGCGCCGAGCATGCGCATCCGCGCGACGTTGAGCGCCTGCCGCCTGGTGTCTTCCTCGCCCATGTAGACGACGCACTCCAGCCCGAACAGCGCCGCCGCCGTCGCCGCGGCCACGCCGTGCTGACCCGCGCCGGTCTCGGCGATCACCCGCGTCTTTCCCATCCGCCGGGCCAGCAACGTCTGACCGAGCACATTGTTGATCTTGTGCGAACCGGTGTGGTTCAAGTCCTCGCGCTTGAGCAGGATGCGCGCCCCGTGCGCCGCTTCGGCGCCGAACCGGGAAGCCTCGGTCAGCGGGCTCGGCCGCCCGGCGTAGGTCCGGTTCAGCACATCGAGCTCAGCGACGAATTTCTCGTCCTTGCGAGCCGCCTCGAACTCGTCCTCGAGCTGATCAAGGGCGGCGATCAACGCCTCCGGCACGTACCGGCCACCGAACGCCCCGAACCGACCCGTCGTCATGTCCGCCCATGCCGCAGCGCCGGGTGCGCACCGGCCGCAACCAGATCCGCCACCGCGGCCCGCGGCTCCTTGCCTTTGACGAGCGTTTCGCCGACCAGAACGGCATCCGCACCGGCGCGGGCGATATCGATCACGTCGTGTGGCCCCCGGATGCCCGATTCGGCCACGGTGACGATGCCGTCCGGCACCTGCGGCACCAGCCGGGCGAAAGTCCCCATATCGACCTGCAGGGTCTTGAGATCTCGAGCGTTGATGCCGATGAGGTTCGCGCCGGCCACGACCGCTCGGTCGACCTCCTCTTCGCTATGACACTCGACGAGCGGAGTCATCCCGAGCGATTCGGCGCGCTCGATCAGCGATACCAGCGCATTCTGCGGTAGGGCGACACAGAGCAGGAGCACGAGGTCGGCGCCGTGCGCGCGCGCCTCCCACAACTGGTAACTGGTCAGAATGAAGTCTTTGCGAAGGATCGGCGTGTTTACCGCGGACCGTACCGCCTTGAGATCGTCGAGCGAGCCACCGAACCGGCGCTGCTCGGTCAGCACGCTGATCACCGCCGCGCCCCCGGCCTCGTAGTCTCGGGCCAGCGCCGCCGGATCGGCGATCTCGGCCAGCACACCCTTGGACGGGCTCGACCGCTTGACTTCCGCGATAACGGACACACCAGCGGCGGTCAACGCCGGACGAGGGTCAAGGGCCGCCGGCTGCCGCTCGGCCAGCCCTTTGAGGTCATCGAGCGGCACCTGCTGCTGCCGCTCCGCGAGATCGGCTCTCACGCCGTCGAGGATCTCGTCCAGAACGCTCACTCTGTGTCCCCCCGCTGCCATGGGTCGTCGGCCGTATACACCGCTGACCGTCCAGCCTAACCGTGGCCGGAAATGCGCCATGCACCGGCCGGGCACGTTGCTCGAACTGCGGCCGCGCAACCGGTGGGAATCCGCCGGTCGGCTAACCCACGTCCAGGCCGTACCCGACGCCGCGAACAGTACGGATACGCACGTCGTCCTCGACCGATGCCTTGCGCAGCTTCTCGCGCAAGGCGGCGACATGGACGTCGACGGTTCGTGACTCGAGCACCTCGGAATAGCCCCAGACCTGTTCCATGAGCTCGGATCGGGAGCACACGCCGCCGGCGCGACGCATCAGATAGGCCAGCAATGCGGTTTGGGTCTTGGTCAGGCGGATCACACCCGACGGAGTGATGACCAATCGGCCGACCACGTCGAGGGTCACGCCGCCGGCGCTCGGTGGCGGAACCTTCCTGGCCGGCCCGTCAGCCATGACATCTAGGGAGTCGACGACTCAACAGGGTCGCTAGGGTCGTTCGGGTCACCACCGTGAGTATCGCCGACGTCTCGTGCGCTGCCGGTGGTCGTGACCTCCGGCGTCTTCTTCCCCAGCCCGGCCATCTGCAGCACCTTGCCCACGATGCCGCCGAGCACGATGACACCGATGCTGATGTAGAACAGCGGCCAATTGAGCAGCACCACCGCGAACGCGCCGAGAAAGATTCCGGCGAGGATGATCAGTACGGTCGTCCAGGCGGCGGTGGTGTGACCATGATCGGCACGGCTTGCCATCGAGCTTCCCTTCACGGCCGCGTCCGGCGGCCGGATCCGTTGGTGGTGTCGGTCTCATTCTGCCTGGTCTGCTCCGCATCGCGCAGCCAGGTGGTGGGATCATCGCCACGATCCAGTGCATCCCAGGCGTTCCGCGCTGCCGATCTACCTGCATCTCGCGCGGTGTTCGTCCCCTTGGCACCGGGCCGGCCGGGACGTTCGTACTTGCGTCCCATGGACGGCCACCGCGATCCGCGCGCCACCGTGAGCACGCCTACCGCGGCCACCACGGCACCGCACGTCGCGGTGCCGATCGCCGCGGCCGGCGTCGTGCTGACGAGCGTGGAGACGGTGTCCCCCATGGCGGCCGCGCCGGCGGCGGTGTCCATGTTCGCCGCGCGCCAGCTCGCCCAGCCGGCGACGGCGAAGCCGGCCGCGGCCAGCAACACACCGACGAGGGCTCGACCGATACCGCGTGCCGCGTGGATCCCCACCACAGCGGCCATCCCGAGCCAGCCCACGGCTCCAGCGATCGGCACCAGCTCGGTGCCGGCGATGCGTACCTGCTCGGTGCCCAGCACGTCGGTCGCCTCGGCGGTAGCCCAGGTCGTCCCGGCCAGAACGACACAGCCCGCGGCGGCGAGAACCAGGCCGGCGAGCACGAGTAGGTACTCGCGGGTCGCCCTCATCGTCGTCCCGCCGCGTCGCTGTCCGGCGGCCCGATCGTCGCAGCGACAGCGATCGCGCGCAGGACCGCTGCGGCCTTGTTGCGCGATTCGGCGTCCTCGGCGACCGGGTCCGAGTCGGCCACGATGCCGCCGCCGGCTTGAACGTACGCGCGCCGGTCGCGCAGTAACGCGGTCCGGATCGCGATCGCCACGTCCATGCCGCCGGCGAAATCGAAATATCCGACCACGCCGCCGTACAGGCCGCGGCGGGTCGGCTCCAGCTTGTCGATGATCTCCATCGCCCGCGGCTTCGGAGCACCGGAGAGGGTGCCGGCGGGAAAACACGACGCCAGGACGTCAACCGCCCCGGCCTCCTTCGACATCTCTCCCACGACGGTCGACTCGATGTGCATGACGTGGCTGTACCGGCGCACCGTCATGAAATCGACGACCTCGACGGTTCCCGGCACGCACACCCGGCCGAGGTCGTTTCTGGCGAGGTCGACCAGCATGAGGTGCTCGGCCCGCTCCTTCGGATCGGCGAGCAACTCCTCGGCCAGCGCGGCGTCCTGCTCCGGCGTCTCCCCACGCCAGCGGGTGCCCGCGATCGGGTGGCTCATCGCGCGTCCGCCGGCGACCTTGACAAGTGCCTCCGGGCTCGAGCCGACGATGTCGAAGGCACCGGCTCCGTCCCCGCTCGGACCGGGCATCCGCACCAGGTACATGTACGGGCTGGGGTTCGTACGGCGCAGCACGCGGTAGATATCCAGCGCGTCGGCCGGCGCGTCCACTTCGAAGCGCTGCGCCACCACGATCTGGAACGCCTCGCCGGCGCGGATCTCGGCCTTGGCTTGCTCGACCGAGTCGAGGTAGTCGGCGCGGTCCGTGCGGCTGTCGAAGACCGGCGCGGCGTGCGGATCGAAGGATGCGACCGATGACGGCGTCGGCTCGCTGATCTCGGCGGTCATTCGATCCAGCCGGGCCACCGCGTCCGCCCACGCCTCGTCGACGCGTTCGTCGGTGTCGTCCCAGTTGATCGCGTTGGCGATCAGCCAGATCGTTCCATCGTCGTGGTCGACTACGGCGACGTCGGTCGCTAGCAGGAAGCCGATCTCCGGAACCGCGAGATCGTCGATCGTCGTCTCCGGGAGGCGTTCGAGCCGGCGCACCGCGTCGTAGGCGACGTATCCGACCAGGCCACCGGTGAGCGGAGGGAGGCCCGGCATCGGTTCGGTGTGCAACGCGGCCAATGTCCCGCGCAAGGCGTCCCAGGGGTCGATGCCCGCGGGCATGCCGACCGGGGGGGAGCCATGCCACACCGCCTGCCCGCCACGCTCGGACAGGAGGGCGGCGGAGTGAGCGCCGACGAACGAGTACCGCGACCATACGCCGCCGTGCTCGGCAGACTCCAGCAAGAACGTGCCAGGGCGGCCGGCCGCCAGTTTCTGGTAGACGCCGACCGGCGTTTCCCCGTCACCGAGCAGCTTGCGCGTGACGGGAATGACGCGGCGATCCTTGGCCAGGACCCGGAACTCGTCGAGGCCGGGCACCACCCGACTCACGATCCGCCTCCGTTACCCAGCGGCAACTGGTCCGCGTCGAAGCAAGACCTTGCGCCGGTGTGGCACGCCGGACCGGCCGCGTCCACCTTGACCAGCACCGCGTCGCCGTCGCAGTCGAGCCGCACGTCGGTGACATGCTGCACGTTGCCGGACGTGGCTCCTTTGACCCACCGCTCCTGCCTGCTGCGGCTCCAGAACGTCGCGCGGCGAGTGGTGAGCGTGCGATGAAGCGCGTCATCGTCCATCCACGCCATCATGAGAACTTCGCCGGTGTCGTGCTGCTGCACGACGGCGGCGATGAGGCCGGCCTGATCGCGCTTGAGGCGAGCGGCAATGGCGGGGTCCAGTCCTGGCATGGGGACCATTGTGTCCCACGAAGCGAGAACGTTGCTCACAGGTCAATCACGATTCGGGTCGGCGATCAGCGTCGGGAGCGGACGCTGGTTACGCTCACAGGAATGACGCTGCTCGAACGGGACGCCCAGCTCGCCTCGCTGGCCGCGGCGCAGCGCGACGCCGCCGCCGGCAAGGGCAGCATGGTAGCGGTCACCGGCGCCGCCGGCATCGGCAAGACCGCCCTCGTCCAGCAGTTCGCCGGCCACGCTGCCGGCGCAGCACTGTGGGGACTGTGCGACGACCTGGTGACGCCCCGGCCGCTCGGGCCGTTTCGCGACATGTTCACCGACCTGAGCGACAAGACCGACCTATCCGGCTTTCTCGAGGCGGCCCTTGACCAGCTCGCGCGGCTCCCGCGCCCGGCCGTCCTGGTCGTCGAGGACGCGCACTGGGCCGACGAGGCCACCTTGGACGCCCTCAGGTTCCTGGGCCGCCGTATCCGGCGAACATCCGCGGTCCTGATCGTCACCTACCGCGACGACGAGGTCCCGGCGGATCACCCGCTCCGGCTGTCCCTCGGTGCGATTCCGGCCGCCGACATCCGCCGCATCCGGCTCGAACCATTGTCGCCCGAGGCCGTGGCCAGGCTCGCCGGCCGTCCTTCTGCAGAAGTGACCGAGCTGTACGCACTGACCGGCGGCAACCCGCTGTTCGTCCATGAGGCGCTTGCCGCTCCCGGAGCTGCCGTGCCGCCGACGATCCAGGACGCCGTGATGGCCCGAGTGGGAAAGCTGGACGGCATGGCAAAAGCGAGCGTCGAGCTCGCCTCCGTCGTGCCGGGCAGGGTCGAGAGGTGGTTGCTGGACGCATGTGAGGTGTCCACCGGCGTGGACGGCGCCATCCGGCGCGGCGTGCTGTTCGCCGACGCGGAGACCGTGGCCTTCACCAATGAGCTGGCCCGCCGCGCGGTCGAGGATGGTTTGTCGCCGTCGCGCCGGCGCCGGCTCCACCTCCAGGTGCTCGACGTGCTGGCCGATGGGCGAGCCGAGCCTGCCCGGCTCGCCCATCATGCGTTGCGCGCAGGCGACGCCAAGGCCGTCGCCCGGTTCGCCCCGCAGGCAGCGCGCCGGGCGGCCTCGCTGGAGTCGCACCGGGCCGCGGCCGAGCATTTCGAGCAGGCACTGGCGCATACCGAGCACATCGCCGGCGACGAGCTGGCAGAACTGCTCGAGGAATACGCCCTCGAGTGCCGCCTGCTGGGGCGAAACACCGCAGCCATGGACGCCGTCCGGCGAGCGCTCGAGCTGGGCGCGGGCCGAACCGAGCGCCGCGGCCGGCTCCTTACCCTGCTGTCCGAGATCTACATGCTCATGGAACGGTACGGCGAGGCCGAGGACGCCGCCGCGCGCGCGGTGTCCGTCCTAGAACGACTGTCGCCGACGGCTGCGCTGGCTGCGGCCCACGCCCACCGCGCGCGACTGGCGATGATGAGTGGCCAGGCGCACGAGGCGATCGAGTGGGGCGAGCACGCCCACCGGCTCGCGCGGCGGTCCGGGAGCACGATGGTGCGCTCCCACGCCGGCGTGACGGTGGGCTCGGCCCGGTGGCAGCTCGACCCGGACGAATCGAAGTTCCTCGTCGAAGCGCTCGACGCCGCACGATCGGCCGGGTGTGCCTATCCCGCGGCACGCGCGTACTTCAATCTGGCCGACGGCAACCGGCAGCTGATGCGCTACGAGCAGGCGCTCGGTTACATCGCCGACGGCCTGGCGTTCTGCTACGACAACGACCAGCTTCTCGACGCAGGTTACCTGCTGGCGTGCCGAGCGCTCTGTTACCTGGACCTGGGCCGGTGGACCCAGGCGGAGCGGGAGGCCGAGCGCTCCGTGGACACCGTGCGGATCGTCAACACCGAGCGCACCGTTCTGTGGGTGAAAAGCATCGTGCGGGCGCGCCGCGGCGACAAGGCCGCCGGCGATCTCATCGACGAGCTCGGCCGATTGGCCGACGATGCCGGCTCGCGCGAGGCTGCGTTGCGCGCCGCGCTCGCCCGTGCCGAGTGGCTCTTCCTCACCGGCTCGGCCGACTGGCCGGCCCGCTGGAAGGACGCCGACCGAGTGCGCGAGATGGTGGCCGAATTCCCGCTGCCGTGGAGCACGAAGCGTGCCGACGCGGCGCTGTGGCTGGCGCGCGCCGGACTGCTGGACGAGCGGCCACACTGGGTCGTCGGACCTCGCGCGCTGCAGATCGAGGGTCGGTGGGAGGAGGCCGCGGACGGCTGGGCGGCGCTGGGGAGACCCTACGACCAGGCCGACGCCCTGGCCGACGCGCCCGAGCCCGGCCCGTTGCTCGCTGCGCTGGAGATTCTCGACCGCCTCGGGGCCACGGCCCGCGCCTCGATGGTCCGCGCGAAGTTGGCCGCAATCGGGGTGCGACCGGTCCCACGCGGGCCACGCCGTGCCACCCAGCAGAGCCCGGCCGGGCTGACGCCACGGCAGACCGAAGTGCTTGCCCTGCTGGCCGATGACCTCACCTACCGGGAGATCGCGGACGCGCTGCACCTCTCGCTCAAGACCGTCGACCACCACGTGTCCGCGGTGCGGAGCAAGCTGGCGGTCTCCACGCGGCACGACGCGGTCGCCGCGGCCCGCCGGCTGGGAATCGTCCCTCCCGGCACAAACGGACGGTCGAGCACGTAGGTCCCCGTCACGCGAGTCTCGGGCGCCCGAACAGATCCGGATCACGCGCGGACCCTGGTCTGTCGAGGATCGAAGGCGTCCCGCAACCCGTCGCCGATGAAGTTCACCGACAGCGCGATCGCGACGATGAACAATCCGGGCCACCAGAAGAGCCACGGCCGAGTCTGCATCGCGGTCTGGTATTGGCTGACCAGGTTGCCGAGCGATATCTCCGGCGGCTGAATGCCCAGGCGGAGAAACGACAGCGCGGTTTCGAGCAGGATGCCCGCCGCGACCGCCAGCGTGGCCGTCACGATGATCACGCTGACCGAGTTCGGCAGGATGTGCTTGTAGATGATGCGCCATGAGCCGGTGCCCACCGCCCGTGCCGCCTCGACGAATTCCTTCTCCCGCAGCGCCAGGAACTCGCCGCGCACCAGCCTCGCGAGACCGGTCCACGTCACGAGCCCGAGCACCACACCGAGCACCACGATGTTTCCCGTCCGGCCGGCCACCGCTGCGAAGATGGCGGCGAATATCAGTGTGGGGATGGCGATCATCACGTCGGTGAGTCGCATCAGGGCCGCTTCGACCCGGCCACGGAAGAAGCCCGCCAGCGCACCGACCAGCGTTCCGACCACCGTCACCACGAAGCCGATGAGGAAGGCGACGATCAGCGACTGCTGGGTACCCCGCATGACCATCGCGAAGTAGTCCTTGCCTACGTCGTCCTGCCCGAACGGGTGCTCGCCGAGGTGGACGCCGCTACCGCCGAGGAACTCCGGCACCACGCTGAGCGTCGGCCGACCGCCGTCGACCACCGGAGCGGTGTGCAGGTACGACTTGTCCCACCAGCCGGGAACCGGTCCGAATCCGACCGAACTGTACGCCAGGATGATCACGAGCGAAAGGGTGATCATGCCGAGCAGTGCGGCACGGTGCCGCAAGAACCGGCGCCGGATCAGTTGGCCCTGCGTCCGCGCGACGACCGCCAAGCCCTCCGACTCGACCGCGACTCCTGGAGCGAGTCCTGGCGCCGCCTGGTAGCCCGCATCGGTGCTCATAGCCTTCACCGGCCTTCCTAAGACACCCTGATCCGCGGATCGAGGTATGCGTAGGCAATGTCCACCAGCATGTTGAAGACCACGATCGATCCGCCGGCCACGAGGAAGAACGCCATCACCGGTGCGGGGTCCACCTCATTCAGCCCGGTGATGAACATGAAGCCCATGCCCTGCCAGCCGAAGATCGTCTCAGTGATCACGGCACCGCCGATCACCGCGCCGAAGTCGAACGCCATCAGCGTCGTCACCGGGATGAGAGCGTTGCGGAATGCGTGCTTGGTGACGACCGTGCTTTCGATCAGGCCCTTCGCCCGGGCGGTCCGGACGTAGTCCTGATTCATGACCTCCAGCATGCTGGCCCGGGTATACCGGGTATAGACGGCGAACGAGACCAGCAGCAGCGCCATGGTCGGCAGCAGAAGGTGCCCGAACGAGTCCAGTCCGACCTCCCAGAAGTTGCCGGCGAAGTTCGGGGTCTCCGACCCCACCGTCGACACCGGCCGGTCCCGGACCTTCCGCGCGTAGCCTTCGTACGCGCGAAGGAAGTAGTCGAGAATGATCAGACTGCCGGTCGCCACTCCACTCAAGACGGACGCGGCAACCGCCTGCCGTCGCTGCAAGCCGCCGAGGGCAGCACCGATTCCGGCGGACACGCCCACGGCTACGACGGCCAGCAGCAGCATCACCCAGAAGCTCGGCGCGGCCAGCACCGGCTCGGAGAACAGGTAGAAGACGCAGCCGGTCGCCGCGGCGACCAGCGCCGCGAGCAGCGGGCGTCGGTACCGGAACCCGGCCACCACGAACGTAACTCCGACCGCCGCACCCGCCGCGAGAAGTACCACGGCGAGCGGACCGAGACCCGGATCGGCGAACCAGCGGGTCGTCGAGAGGAGTAGGAGCAGCAGCGCGGTAAGGGCGAATCCGAGGACCAGCGTCGTCAGCCGGCGCTGCCGATCGCCCCCGAGAGTAGCCGTCCACGCCAGCGCACTGACCGAGGCGACTCCCAGGATCACTGGAAGCGGGATCGTCGGCTCGCGCAGCCAGTTGTTGAACTCAAGGGCCGCGAACTGTTTGAGCATCACCGCCACCCAGAAGATCGGGAGCGAGAAGAAGAGGAACGCGGCGAACGTCAACGAGTAGTCGAAACCGCTGTACTGCCGTAACGCGGAGATCACTCCGACGGTGATTCCCAGCACGATCGCCAGAACCGTCGCGACGACCACCATCTTGAGCGTCGCGGCCATTGCGCTGCCGAGCAGCGCGCTGACGTCCTGACCGCGGATGTTCTGGCCGAGGTCGCCGCGCAGCAGTCCGCCGAGCCAGTCCAGGTACCGCAACGGGATCGGCGTGTCGAGCTGGAGGATCCGTCGCCGCTCCGCCTGCTGCTGTTCGGCTTCGTTCTGATCCGCGATCCCGTACAGGTCCTGCAGCGGGTCGCCGGAGATCGCCGTCCCGACGTACACCAGAAAGGTCGCGGCGAGCAGGGTGATCACCGAGACCACGAGCCTGCGGATGATGAAAACCGTCATTCGTCACCTCCGATCCGGCGCTGCGGCGATGGCTCCGGCGAGAACGGTGCGGGGTCGGACGGTGCCGGGAGCGCGCGGCTCCCGGCACCGACCCCGCCCCATCCCAGGCGGTCTTCCGGACGGCAGAAGGAGCCTTACGGCGCCGACCGGGTCCATTCGTGCTTGTTCCAGGTGATCGTGTCCTGCGACTGGTTGTTCACGATGCCTTGCACGTCCTCCGCCCATGCGGTCAGCGAGGGGAACGTGAACAGCGGGATCGTGGGTAGGTCCTCCCACAGCTGCGCCTCGATGTCCTTCACGATCCCCCGCTGGGCCTCGATGTCCAGCTCGACCAGCAGCTCGTTGTACAACTCGTCAACCTCGGGGTTCGAGTAGCAGCCGTAGTTGTTGCCAGTCGTACCGGTCGCACACGACTCGGGTGTCATGAACGTCGATGCCGTTCCGCTGACGTATCCGGAGCCGATCCAGCCGAAGAGGGCGACGTCGTAGTTGCCCTCGGGCAGCTCGGTCCCGAAGAACGTGTCCGACCCCGCGTCGACGATGGTGAAGCCGGCCTCCTCACACGCATCCCGAACCAGTTCGACCGTGCTCGTCCGGCGCGGGTTCGGAGTGAAGTACCCGATCCGAACCTCAAGGCCGGCGTTGCCGGTATCGGCAAGGATCTGGCGTGCCGCGTCGACGTCGTTCTCGGCATAGTCCTGCGCGGCACTGCCTTCGACCTGGAAGTCGTAGTCCGGCTGGAACGAGTAGGTGTTCCTCGCGTTGAGCACCGCCGCATCCGGATTCATCGGCTGGATCAGGTTCTCCACGATCAGCTGGCGCGGCACGCAGTTCGCGAACGCCTCCCGTAGCTGCCGGTCCTCGAAGAAGTGTCCCGGCCGCATGTTGAAGTCGAGATGCTCGTAGGTGAACTGGTCGCCGGTCTCGACCACGACGCCTTGTATCCCCTCCACCTGGTTGGCGAGGTCGGGATTCGGCTGCGGGTCGATGATGTCGACTTCGCCGTTGGCGAGCGCCTGCGGCATCTGGTCCTGGGCGAGGAAGCGGTGGACGATGGTCCGCGAGGCCGGCGGGGGTCCCCAGTACGCCTCGTTGTACTCCAACGTCACCGATTCGCCGGCCACCCACTCGACGATCTTGTACGGGCCGCTGGACGGCATGAGCTCTTCTGGAAGCAGCTCCCCAGGGTTCATCACCCAGCCGTTGTTGTAGAACTCCGCCACACCGAGCAGCGCCTCGACATCGTCGTCCCGCACTGCCTGGATGAACTCTTCAGTGGTCAGACCGGCCTGCTCGGCGGCCACGTGGGCGGGCATGCGGTCGCCCGGCCGGCCCGAGTTCACCTCCCAGTCTGCGTACGGGCGCGTGTACTCGATCTGGATGGTCTCGTCCCCTTGCTCGCAGTCCGGCTTGACCCAGTCCTCGACTCCAGACGTGCCCGAACTCGAGAACAGCGGCAGCGGGTCCCCGGTGTCCTCGTTCGTCGCGGTGGGGTGCTCGTAGTACCCGGAGTTCGCGGCCCAGTACAGCAGCCAGTCCGCACAACCGAGTGGCGTGCCGTCGGACCACTGAGCATCCGGGTGGTACGTGTACTCGACGATCTGCGGGTCCTCGGAGACAAGCTCGTACGTGCCGTAGTTCTCGTTCGGCACGGCCAGCCCGTCCGGCCCTATGTTGTAGAAGCTTCCGACGACGCCGTTCAGTACCTCCACATTCCGTCGCGCGTTCTCGGCCGCGGTCGCGTTGTTGTAGGAGGAGAACTCCTGCTCGCCGGCAAATACGATCTGGACGTCCGCCGGTGCGTCGGGCTCGTCCGCAGCCTCTTGGTCGGTCGGCTCGTCGGCGGGCTCGTCGCCGGCTTCGTCCTCGGCCGGATCGTCGCCGCCGCACGCGGCCAGCACAAGCGACGCCGCGGCCACCACCACGGCGAGCCGGATTCCTCGAGATCTCGTACCCATAACTAAGCGCTCCTTCGTTCCACCAACAGCGATCAACTGAGGCTAGGGCGCGCAGAGCAGCGTTTTCGTCGGGTGCGGGTCCCCATCTCGGCCGGCTGCGCACCCTATGTTCTGGCCGGCGATTCCCCAGGGAAGCGTGCCTGCGCCGTCGCTCGTTGCGCCTTCTGTCGGCGGCGGCCCACCGGGATCCAACACATCTGCACGGCGCGCAATGTGGGTTCCCGGACCACGCAGCACAACCACGGATAAGCGCCGTGGGGTGCCGTCGGCTCGACGATTCGGTTGTGATTGAGTAACCGACGCAAACGAGCACGCACGTCAAGGAGACTGCAGATATGCGCCACGGTCACGCCGCACTGTCCGCCACCGCGGTCTTGGTAGCGCTGACCCTCACCGGGTGCTCATTGTTCAACTCCGACCCACCACGCGACCCCGATACCGGCGAGCTTCTCGAACCGACCGAACTCAACGTTTTCGATCTCCAGGTCGGCGACTGCCTCGACGAGTTCGCCGAAGGCACCGACGTGAGTACGGTGCAGGCGGTGCCGTGCAGCCACCCGCACTCCGACGAGGTCTATCTCGCCACTCAGATGGAGGACGGAGCATTCCCGGGCGCGGAGGAGGCCGGCGAATTCGCCGAGCAGGCCTGTGCAGCGGGCTTCGCCGAGTTCGTCGGCATTCCGTGGGAGGAGTCCGAACTCGACTTCGGCTTCTTCAATCCGACCGAGGCCAGCTGGACCGACGGTGACCGAGAAGTGCTCTGCACGATCACCGACCCGCAGGCCAAGATCACCGGCACGCTCGCCGGCGTCAACCGCTAGAGCTGACCCAGGCCGCGTGCATACCGGCGTAGACGCCGCCTCGACGGACGAGCTCGCGGTGCGGACCGCGCTCGGCGAGCACGCCGTTGTCGAAGACCAGGACCTCGTCGGCGGCTTCGGCCGTGCTGAGCCGGTGCGCGATGGTGACCGACGTTCGCCCGCGCGTCACGCCGGCCAACGCCCGGGCCAGACGCACCTCGGTGGCCGGGTCGACAGCGGAGGTCGCCTCGTCGAGTACGAGCACGTCCGGGTCGGCAAGGTACGCACGCACGAGCGCGACCAGTTGACGTTCGCCGGCCGACAGCGACTCACCACGTTGCCCCACCTGTGTCTCCAGGCCGTTGGCGAGTGAGTCGGCCCACCCGGCAAGACCGAGCTCGCGAAGCGCGCCGCGCAGCGTGGCGTCGTCCGCGCCCGGACTGGCGAAGCGCAGGTTCGCCGCCAGCGTGTCGTCGAAGAGGAAGCCCTCCTGCGGCACCATGATCACACGCTCGCGCAGCGACTCGAAGCCGATCGTACGCAGATCGTGCCCGCCGAGCAGCACCGTGCCACCGGCCGGGTCCATCAGCCGGGTCAGAAGCTTGGCGAACGTCGTCTTGCCCGAGCCGGTCTCGCCGACCACCGCGACGCGCGACTTCGGCGCGATCTCCACCGACACGTCCTTGAGCACGGTCGGGCCGTCCGGATAGGCGTACGACACCCGGTCGAACCGGATTCCGATCGGCCCCGGCGCCAGCACCACACCGTCCGGCGGGTCCGCGACATCGGCCGGCGTGTCGAGCACGCCGAGCACGCGCCGCCAGCCTGCGATCGCGTTCTGCGCCTCGTTGAGCACCTCGGTGCCGACCTGCACGGGTGCGATGAACAGCGTCACAAGGAACAAGAACGCGACGAGCCGCCCGAGCGTGATGTCACCGGCGATCCCGAGCAGCACACCGACGACCACCACGGCCGCGTTCGCGATTCCGGCGACGATCTCACCGCTGGAGAAGGTGAACGCGACGAGCTTCTGCGCGCGGGTCGCCGACATCCGGTGAGCCTCGATGGCATCGTCGATTCGGCGCTGGGTCCGTCCTTCTATCGAGTATGCCCGCACCGCCTGGGCTCCCACCACGGCCTCGGATATCGCCCCGAGCATGGCGCCGAGCCGTTCGCGCACGGCGAGATACGCGCCGGACAGCAGCTTCTGGAAGAAGCGCAGTGCCAGGAACAACGGCAGGAAGCAGGCCCACACGAGCAGCGTCAGCTGCCACGAGTACACCGCCATGATCACCGTTGCGAGCAGCAACTGGCCGATGCTGATGACCATCATCAGCCCGCCCCACTGTACGAAGCGCGAGATCGTATCGACGTCGGTCGTCACCCGGGCGACGAGGGACCCCCGGCTCTCGGTGTTCTGCGTCAATACCGACAAGTCGTGCACGTGGCGGAACGCCTTGGAGCGCAGCGTCGCCAAACCGGTCTCACTCGCACGGAAGAGCCGGTAGTTCATCTGGTACGCCGCAACGACCGTCACCGCGATCGCGATCACCGCTGCCACAAGCATGGAGCGCACGAAGCCGATATCCGCCCCGCCGGGCGCGTTCAGCCCACGGTCGATGGTCTGCTGTACCGTGATGGGGACGATCACTCGGCCGGCCGTAGCGACGATCGCCAGCGTCAGCGTCCATCCGAGACCTTGGGTGATCTCCGGCGACAGCGCCAGCCCGCGGCGAACGGTCCGCAGCGCGTTGTCCTGCTGGATGCCGACCCGGGACGAGACCGCGGTCGCGTCAGCCATCGGCCACCTCCGTCACGGGTTCGCTCTCGCGCACCGCGGCATCCCGCTCGTAGGCAGTGATCAACTCCGCATAACCGGGCGAGGCGCCGAGCAACTCCTCATGCGTGCCGCGCGCCAGGATGCGCCCGTTCTCCACGTAGACGACCTCGTCCGCCAGTGAGATCGTCGCCCGCCGATACGCCACGACGACGACGGTCGATGGCAGCGCGGCGTCCCGCAGGCCGGCCAGGATCCGCCGCTCCACCTCAGGGTCGACCGCGCTGGTCGCGTCGTCGAGGACGAGAAGGCGGGGACGGCGCACCAGCGCCCGCGCGAGCGCCAGCCGCTGGCGCTGCCCGCCGGACAGCGTGGTACCGCGCTCCCCGATCACGGCGTCGAGCGCGCCATCCAGATCGCGGATGAAGCCGCCGGCCTGCGCCAGATCCAGCGCCGACCACACGTCCGCATCGGTGGCGTCCAGATCGAGTGCCACGTTGTCGCGCACCGTGTCGTTGAAGATGAACGCCTGCTGGAAAACGAGCGCCGCGGAGCCCGCCACGCTGGCATGCTGCAGCCCGCGCAGGTCCACTCCGTCGATCAGGACGGCACCGGTGTCGGGATCGACCAGCCGAATCAGCACGCTGGCAAGCGTCGACTTGCCCGAGCCGGTCGGGCCGACCACGGCCACCGTCCGTCCGGAGGCGACGTCGAGATTGACGTCTTCGAGAACAGGCGTGTCGTCCACGTACGAGTAGCCGACGCCGCGTACCGATAGCTCGGCGGGGCCACCGCCGGACGGCAGTTCGTCCGGACCGTAGTCGAGCGAGCCGGTGGCCGAACGCACCGCCTGCACCCGCCGCCAGCTCACCACCGCGCTGGGTAGTTCGCCCAGCACGAACCCGATCGCCCGGACAGGGAACGCCGTGATCGTCAACAGGTACGCGACCTGGACGACCGTGCCCGCCGCTAGCGACCCCTCGGCGACGCGAGTGGCACCGACGGCGAGGACGACGAGGATCCCGATGTTCGGAATGGCGTCCATCACCGGATCGAACGCGCCGCGAATCCGTCCCACCCGGACCAGCGAATCGCGAAGATCGTTGGCAACCCGCGTGAATCGCTCGGTCTCCGCGGACTCGCGACCCATCGACTTGACGACGAGCGCCCCATCGAACGACTCGTGCGCGACCGCCGATACGTCGCCGCGCAGCGCCTGTGCCCTCGTCGCCAGGGGCGAGAGCCGGCGTTGGTAGATGTAGTTGAGGATCAGGATCGCCGGAAAGACGATCATGCCGACGGCCGCCAGGATCGGATCGGCGATGAACATCGAGACGAGCGCGAACGCCAGCATGACGAGCACGCCGAGCGCGAACGGCAACGGCGCGATCGGCCAGAACGACATCTCGACGTCCGCGTTGGCCGTCGACAGCAGCCGCCCGGTCGGGTGCCGATGGTGCCAGGACAGCGGCAACTGCAGGTACTTGCGACTCACCTCGCGGCGGTAGCGTGCGTTCAGGCGGTACTGGCCGAGACCGGCGAAGTAGCGCCGGACGACGATACCTGCGGCCTTGAACACAGCGGCCCCAACGATGGCCAGGCTCGCGAGCCAAAGTGCGCCGGAAGTGGTCCGCCCTTCCTCGAAGGCGGGGACGACCACCTCGTCGGTGACCCGGCCGATGACCGCGGCGGTGGCGACCGTCATCAGCCCGTAGACGGCGCTGCCGACAATGGCCAGACCCAAGGTGAGCGGTTCATTGCGGAGTGCGCGGCCGATGATCCGGAATCCCTCGCGCAGCGTCGCCTGATCACCCCGTTTTGTCACGCACGTACATTACCGAACTATGACGTCACCACTGTCTCTGGGTAACGGAGCTGTCCGTTCGAACTACAGGCCGGGGGCGCCCCAGACCGGGAACCAACGCGACAAGTCCTTCTCGATCGGCAGCTCATCGGAGACCATCGCGCGCACCTGGAGCTCCAAGCCGGAGTCGCGCTTGCGATCGCTTTCGGCCATCGGTGCGAACGGGTAGAAGGTGCCCTGCTTGTAGAGATAGACGAGCGCGATCGAGGCGCCGTCCCGAGACCTGAACCCGATGGTCGAGCACAGCAGGGCCGGCCCGAAGCCACTGCCCTCCAATGTCGTGTTGGCCGCGTGCAGGTGCGTGACCAGACCCGAGACGTCCTTCGGCTCGTGCCGGATCACCATCCAGGTATAGCCGTAGCGGTCCTTGTGCTCCTCGGGTTCGGTCCCGCCGAGCAGGGCGGTCATCTCGTCCTTGAGACGGGCGAACGGACCGCCTTCCATTTCGCGAAAGCAGACCGCGCCCACGCCGGTCGGGCGTATCTCGGCGCTGGCTTCGAGCGTCAACGCCGCGGTCGGCACCGAGAACAGCGCATCGAGGTTCGGCTTGGCCTGCTTCGTCCGGCCGAGAATGGCGTCGAGGAAACCCACCTACTACCCCCGGCCCAGGTCGACCGAGATCTTGGCCAACTGGTCCAATCGCTTCTCGAGTGGCGGATGGCTGGCGAACAACGAGGCCAGGTCCATCTTGTTGGTCAGCGCCGGGACGAAGAAGAACGTGTTGTACGCCTCCTTTTCCCGCAGATCCTTCTGAGGTATGCGCTGCATCTCGCCGGTGATCTTGGTCAGCGCGTTCGCCAGCTGGGACGGCTGCCCGGTCAGGTACGCGCCGGCCCGGTCGGCGGCGAGCTCGCGATAACGCGACAGCAGCCGGGTCAGCATGAAGCTCACCGCATAGACGACGATCGACACGAGGATGATCACCAGGAAGGCAGGGCCACTGTCCCGCGACCTGCCCATGCTGCTGAAGATCGTCATCCGGGTCAGGAAGCCGGCCAGGATGCCCACCACGGACGCGATCGTCATCACCATCACATCACGGTGCGCTACATGCGAGAGCTCGTGCGCCATCACAGCTTCGAGTTCGCGCTCGTCCAACCGCCGCATGATTCCCGTCGTCGCGCATACCACGGCCCGCTTCGGGCTGCGCCCGGTCGCGAACGCGTTCGGCATCGGCGTATCCGCGATAGCGACCCGCGGCTTTGGCATGTCCGCCTGAGCGCACAGCCGGTCGACGATGGCATGCAACTGCGGCGCCTCCTGGGGAGTGACCTCACGAGCGCGCATCGCCCTCATCGCCAGGGTGTCCGAGAAGTACCACTGCGCCCAGAAGACGCCGAGGCCGATGATGATGCCGAGCACCCAGCCACCGGTGGTGTAGCTGGCCACCGCCCACATCAGCACCACGAAGAGCCCTGCCAGCAGCAGCATCGTGACGCCCATCCGAATGCTCAGGCCGGTGTCCGGCTTGAACCGCGTGCTCGCCATCGTCAGGACGCCTGGCTGCCGGGGATGAGGCCCTCGTCGGTGAGCATGCGCTTCACTTCGTCGACGTGCGCCTCGGCGTACGGAAGCACCAGATCGCTGTCGATCAGCGCATCGTCGGGCACCGGTGCACCCGCGCGGCGGACTGCATCGAGCAACGTGGTCAACGCGGTCCGGAACCGGTCGTCGTCACCGGACTCGATCGCGTCACCGAGTTCGTCGTCCAGCCTGTTCAGCTCATCGAGGTGCGACGCGTCGAGGTCGAACTGCCCCTCGCCCATGATCCGGACGATCACCGTTGCTCCTCCTCGCGCGTGCTCTCCACTGCCTCACCGTTCTGACCTTCGATCTGCTTCGGCGCCTCCCCGGATCCGGTCGTGAGCTCCTGCTTCATCCTGGCCAGCTCGAGCTCGACGTCGTTCGTCGACGCAAGCCGATCGAGTTCGGCGCTGATGTCGTCCTTCTGCGTACCGGTGACGTCCTCCAGCACACCCGAGGCCAGCAACTCGTCGACCGCGCCGGCGCGAGCCTGCAGCTCGGCCGTCTTATCCTCGGCGCGTTGCACCGCCATGCCGACGTCGCTCATCTCCTCGGAGATACCGCTGAACGCCTCACCGATCTGGGTCTGCGCCTGGGCGGCGGTGTAGTTGGCCTTGATCGTTTCCTTGCGGGTGCGGAACGACTCGACCTTGGACTGGAGACGCTGCGCGGCCAACGTCAGCTTCTCCTCCTCGGCCTGCAGGTTCGCGTGCTGCGTCTGCAGGTCGGTCAGTTGCTGACCGAGACCGGACTTGCGGGTGAGCGCTTCGCGCGCGAGGTCCTCGCGCCCGTGTTCGAGGGCCTTGCTCGCTTGACCTTGCAGCTTGTCCGCCTGGGTGTTGAGCTGGGACATCTGCACTTCGATCCGCTTACGGCTGGTGGCGACGTCCGCCACGCCGCGCCGGACCTTCTGCAGCAGTTCGAGCTGCTTCTTGTACGAGTAGTCGAGGGTCTCCCGGGGGTCCTCGGCGCGGTCGAGCGCCTTGTCTGCCTTAGCCCGGAAGATCATGGACATTCTTTGGAGGATCCCCATTTGGCCAGGTAACCCTTTCCTGAGACGAATTGCGCCGCCGATTGATACGCGTTGCTAAGCCCTACCCTACGGCGTCTAGGACCTGAGCTGCCGCAGGGTCCGGAGCCTGGCTTACCCTAGTAAAGTGTTCTGCCCCGATCGCACCCATGATCATACATCGCAGAGGCTACCGTGAGATCCAGCTCCAGCGACTCGACCCAAGCCCGACAGGCCGACTCATCGGCCGAGACCGGCGATCGGCCGACCGGTAAAGGCAAGGCAACCCCGAAGCGCCGCGAGGCCGAAGCCGCCCGTAAAGCGCGCGTCAAGCCGGCGCTCACCAGGCGCGAACGGTTCAAGCGCGACCGCGAGCAGATGAAGGCCTCCCGGCAGCGAAGTCGCCAGGGCCTCGAGCGGGGCGACGAGCGGTACTTGATGAAGCGCGACAAGGGCCCGGTACGCAAATTCGTGCGCGACTTCGTGGACTCGCGTCGGCTCTTCTCCGAATTCTTCCTGCCCGTAATCCTCCTGATCTTGCTGCTGGGGTTCATCCGTCCGCTCGCCCCGCTGTCGTCGATGCTGATGATGGCCACGGTGTTCCTGGTCATTTTCGATCTGGTAACCCTTCGATTCCGGCTCAAGCGCCAGATCCGCGAGCGTTTCCCGGACGACGACGGACGGCATACGCTCTATGCGTTCTCTCGTGCCACGCAGTTGCGTAGACTCCGCATACCGAAGCCGACCGTCAAACCGGGTGATCTCGTATGAGCAAGGCGTCTGTACCGGCCGACGACCTCACACTGCGTGCGCTGACCTACACCGATCCAGTCGTTCGCGCGCTCGAGGCCGAACTTCAGCAGGAGTACGTGGAGAAGTACGGTTCCCGGTACGGGACGGTCGAAGAGCCCGCGATCGATCCGGATGAGTTCACCCCACCGGAAGGGCTGTTCCTGGTCGGTTTCGTCGGCGCCGAGCCGGTCGCCTCCGGTGGCTACCACCGCTTCGACGAGGGAACCGTCGAGATCAAGCGGATGTATGTCGTCAGCGACCGCCGAGGCGCCGGCTATGCTCGCCGGCTGCTCAACGAGCTCGAGACACGCGCGGGGCACCAGGGGTTCAAGCGCGCGATACTCGAGACGGGAAGTGAGCAGCCCGAGGCGCTGGCGCTGTACCGGTCGAGTGGTTACGAGCCGATCGAGGCGTTCGGCAAGTACGTCGGCCTCGAGTGCAGCCTCTGCTTCGGCAAAGACCTCACCGCGACCGAATGATCACGTAAAGCCGGGAAACCCCAGCCATACGGTGCTTGCAGACCGCGTAGAGCATGGACAGCGCGCGCAACGGGCACACCGCTGCTCAACGAAACGCGGCGATCACACTCGCCATCCGCGCCACCGGTTCGGCGTCGTCGAGATCGGCGAGCCGGACGACGACCTCCGCCGCGCCGGCACCGGCCAACTCCCGGAACCGGCGCACATGATCATCGACCGTTCCGGCGTTAATTGCCGCGGCATAGCGCGCCGCGTCCTGATGGCGGGGCCGCAGCCGCTCGACGCGGGTTCGAACATCCGCGTCGTCGGTGCCGACCAGCACGGTAGACAGGTGGCTCACACGCACATCCGCGGGATCACGATCGAGATCTCGGCAGTGCTGTGCCAGCACATCGGCCTTGTGCCGCACGGTGGCGACGTCACCGAAAACGTTGGCCGTGTCGGCATACTGCGCCGCCAGCCGAAGCGTCCGGCGCTCACCACCGCCGCCCAGGACCAGCGGTATGCGGTCCTGAATCGGCCGCGGGTAGCACGTCGTGTCCGGTACATCCAGCACCTGGCCGTGGAACGACTTGTTGCCCGGACCCCACATCACCGGTAGCAACCGCAACGCGTCTTCAAGCAGCTCATACCGACGTGGCACGGACGGGAAGTCCCAACCGTACGCTCGATGCTCCTCGGCGAACCACGCCAGCCCGAGCCCGCACACCGCCCGGCCGCCGCTGAGTACATCAAGCGTTGCGACGATCTTGCCGAGGTGGGCGACGTTCCGGTACGTGACACCTGTGACAAGCGCGCCGATCCGTGCTCGCGCGGTACATGCGGCCAGATAGCCGAGGGTGGTGTAGCTCTCGAGCATGTCCTCCCAAGACCGGCCGAGCTGCGGTATCTGGCGGAAGTGATCCATCACGTAGATCGTGTCGAAGCCGGCGTCGTCGGCCGCCGCACCGATCTCGCGTATCCGCTGCGCGGTGACCTCTCGCCCACCGGCGAATGTGAAGCTGCTCAGATGGAGCCCGAATCGCAGCCCCGCCGTCGGCTCGTCCGCTGCCCGCTCGGTTGGATCGGACGCGGGGACGAACTGCTGCGGTACGACGCGGACCGGCTCGGGCGCCAGCACACGGTCGTAGCCCTCGTCGGCGAGCGCGTCTCGGACGGCCACCCAGGATCGCAGGTGCGCGGCGAGCGTATCGGCCGGGATGCGCTTGTCGCGCCGCCGATTCCTTGCGCGGCATTCGTCCGCCGGAGTGTCGAAGGCGACCGCGATGCACGGCAGGTCGTGCCGCCGGGCCATCTCCAGCCACGCTCGCCGCCGGTCACCGTCCAGTCCGAGAGTGTCGATGACGGTCGTCAGGCCTCGGGTGAGCCGCGCCAGCACGATCTGGTCGAGCAGCGCGAAGGCATCCGTGCTGGCGGCGATGTCGTCTTCACCGGAACCGACGAGCGCACGGAGCCGGTCGCTGGAGACGATCACCTCGTCCGGGAAATGCGCGGCCGCCCAAGTCGACTTGCCCGACGCGCCAGGCCCCGCGAGGACGACCACGCACGGCGCGGGCAGATGCAGCACGCCTGCACTATGGCACGGTCCCGGCCGGGACCGAACGTCAGTCGACGTCCTGCAGGCTCATCGGCCCGTAGACGTGCCGACGGTCCTCACGCAACGACACCGCGGCGACGCCGTCCTCGACGAGGTCGCGCCAGTTGTCACCCAGCCAGGTCTCCGCGTCGCCCTGGGTCAGGAAACCGTTGCGAACGGCGTCGGCCGCGCCGGCCAGCTCGTCACCCTCGCTGTCGAGGAACACCCAGTGCCATGCCATGTGCCCAACCTTACTGACGCCACCGCCGGCCGGCACACTCGCTCCGGCTCGCTAGAGTCACTGACCGTGGAGGACGTTTCGACCCTGGCCGCGCGCATGACGCTTCCGGACGAGGATGTGCGCAAGGAGGCCGCCGCGGCGCTCGAAGACCTGGACGGCGCGGCCGGCCGGCTCGGCGACATCGCCATCTGGCTGGCCGCCACGCAGGGACGCTGGCCGCCGCGCCACTTCGAGCACCCGGTCCTGATCGTCATCGGAGGCGGTGCACCGCCGGCTGCCCTGCTCGAGCTCGCGACGGCCCGGGTGCAGATCGTCCCGGCCGGGGACGCCGGCTCCGATGCCGGCGCCGCATTCACCAGAGGCACCGAGCTCGCCGCCGGCGAAGTCGACGGCGGAACCGACGTTGTGCTCCTCGCGGCCGGCGGTGACACGGTCGCCGCGACCGCCGCCACCGCCGTGCTGACCAATCAGGAGGTCGCCGCCGTGGTCGGAAACGGCCCGGGCATGACCGACCGGGACTGGATGAGGGTATGTGCCGAGGTGCGCGACGCGGCGCGGCGCGCCAGGCCGCACGCCGGAACGATGATCGACATGCTTGAGGCGCTGGCGGATCCGGTGCTGGCGATGGCGACGGGCGTCGCCGCCGAAGCTGCGGCCCGGCGCACCGCCGTCGTGCTCGACGACGTCGTGGCCGCCGCCGCGGGTCTGGCCGCGCAGCGCATCAGCTACCGGACCGCGCGGTGGTTCGGCGCCGCCCAGGCCTCTCCCGACCCTTCGTTCGCGGCTGCCGTGGAACGGCTGCGGCTCACCCCGGTCGTCGACTATGGGCTCAGCGGCTGGCCGGGCCACACCGGGGTCGGCGCGCTGCTCGCCCTCACCCAGCTCCGCGCCACCGTTGCAGCGTTCGCCGACCATCCAGCAGCGAGGTGATCACGTTGACCCACCGCGGCCAGGGTGTGGCCGGGCGTTAGCGAGTGAGGAACGAGCGAGCGCGGGCGAGGCCGCGGTGGGTCAACGTGATCATGCCTTGGTGGACGGCTCGACGAACGGCGGTTTGACCACCTCGAACGGCTCCGCGCGCCCGCGTACGTCGACCGTCACACTCGCACCGTCCGCCACGTCCGGCGGCAGCAGCGCGAGGCCGATGCCCCTTTTCAGCGTGGGCGAGAAGGTGCCGGACGTGATGCTCCCAACGGTCGCGCCGTCCACCTGCACGTCCATCCCGGGCCGAGGAATCCCCCTGCCGGTGGCCACGATCCCGCGCAGCCGGCGCGCCGGCCCGGACTCGCGCTCGGCGATCAGCACGTCGCGGCCCCAGAACTCCGGCTTGTTCCAGCCGACGGCCCAGGCCGCCCGACCCTGCACGGGCGTGATCTCCATGGTGAGGTCCTGGCCGTGCAGGGGGTAGCCCATTTCGGTCCGGAGCGTGTCGCGCGCCCCGAGGCCGGCGCGAGCGATGCCGTGCGGCTCTCCGGCGGACAGCGCCGCGTCCCATAGCGGGCCAGCGGCGTCCGACGGCACGACCAACTCGTAGCCGCGCTCACCGGTGTAGCCCGACCGGCACACCGTCACCCGGGTTCCGCGCCACTCGACGTCGGCGAACGACATGTACTCCTCAAGGGTGGGCAACCCCATCGCGGCGACGATCTCGTCGCTCGCCGGGCCCTGGATGGCGAACACGGCGTACTCGCGGTGCGCATTCTCGACGTCCACGCCGTCCGGAGCGGCGGCGGCGAGGCGGCGCACCACCTCGGCGCTATTGGCCGCATTCGGAACCAGGAGCAGCTCGTCGTCCGACCGCACGTAGGCGATCAGATCGTCGACGACACCGCCGGTCGGGTCGTCACAGCACATCGTGTATTGCGCCTTGCCGGGACGGATCTTGTCCAGGTCGTTCGTCAAGCATCGGTTGACGAACGCCCGCGCGCCGTCCCCTCGCACCAGCGCCTTGCCGAGATGGCTAACGTCGAAAATGCCGACCCGTTCCCGGACGGCGGTGTGCTCTTCGACGATGCCGCCGAACTGCAGTGGCATTGTCCAACCGCCGAACTCGGCGAACTTGGCGCCGGCGGCGGTATGACGATCGTGCAACGGGCTGCGGATGAGGGCGTCGGCTGTCACAGGTCATCACCCTAACCCGGTAGCATCGCGGTCGAAGCAACGCGTATCCCCCGACGCCAAGAGGAGCATCGTGACTGCACTGACCTTGTCCTCCGCCAACCCGACCGGCCTCAAAGTCGATGCCATCGTCGTGGGAGTCGCCGCCAACGATGGCGACCCGGCACTGCTGCCCGGCGCGGAGGCGGTCGACGCCGCCCTCGATGGATCGCTGGCGGCCACACTCACGCAGGTCGGTGCCACCGGCAAGGCCGACGAGGTCACGAAGCTGCCCATGAGAGACGCCGTCACCGCACCCCTGCTGGTCGTCGTCGGCGTCGGCAAGCTGACCGGTGACGAACCCACCCTCGAACAGATCCGCCGCGCGGCCGGCGCCGCTGCCCGGGCACTGGCCGGGACCGACGCCGCGGCGTTCTCGCTGCCGGCATCCGGCCCGAAGCAGGCCGGCGCCGTGGCCGAAGGTGTGCTGCTCGGCGTCTACTCGTACGACGAGTACAAGACCAATGACGACGTCAAGGCGCCGCTGAACGCGGTGACCCTCGTCGGACCCGGCGTGAAGGCGAAGGCGATCAAGACCGCCGTCGATCGCGCCACCGTCGTCGCGGACGCGGTCAACCAGGCGCGAAACTGGGTGAACACGCCGCCGCGCGATCTTCCGCCGAAGAACCTCGCCGATGCCGCGGTCAAGTACACGAAAGGCGCGAAGGTCGACGTCGAGGTGCTCGACGAGAAGGCGCTCGCCAAGGCCGGCTACGGCGGCATCATCGGCGTCGGCCAGGGCTCGTCCCGTCCGCCGCGGCTCGTCCGGATCGCGTACCGCCCGTCCGGTGCCACCAAGCACGTCGCGTTCGTCGGAAAGGGCATCACGTTCGACACCGGCGGCATCTCGCTCAAGCCGAACGACGGCATGATCACGATGAAGTCCGACATGAGCGGTGCGGCGGCGGTGTTCGCCGCCGTCGTCGCCATTGCCAAGCTCGCGCCGAAGGTGGCGGTCACCGCGTACGGCGCGCTCGCCGAGAACATGCCGTCGGGCTCGGCGCAGCGGCCGTCCGACGTCATCACGATCTACGGCGGAAAGACGGTCGAGGTGCTCAACACCGACGCCGAGGGACGGCTCGTCATGGCCGATGCGATCGTACGAGCCGGAGAGGACGAGCCCGACCTGATCGTGGACGTCGCGACCTTGACCGGGGCGCAGGTCGTCGCACTCGGTACGCGGGTCAGCGCGATCATGGCCAACGACGACGAACTGCTCGAGCAGGTCCACAACGCGTCCGAGCGCGCCGGAGACCAGATGTGGCCGCTGCCGCTCCCGGAGGAGATGCGCGAGAAGCTTGACTCTTCGGTCGCCGACATCGCCAACGTGGGCGACCGCAACGGTGGTGCGCTCCAGGCGGGCGTGTTCCTGAAGGAGTTCGTGGCCGATGGCATCAAGTGGGCGCACCTCGACATCGCCGGGCCCGCATTCGGCGACAAGGCGTTCGGCTATACGCCGAAAGGTGGAACCGGGGCGGCCGTCCGTACCCTCGTTCAGATCGTCGCGGACGTGGCGGACGGAACGATCGCCGCAGAATGATCACGTAAAGCTCCGAAGCTCCGGCTTTACGTTGCTTGCAGCGCGAGCATCGCGGGTAATCGCGGCGCATCGGCTCGGGCGAACGGTCTCGCCCGGCCACTCCGGGCGGCTGGGGGAACCTTTGCGGGCGCTTCCTATGCTTTGCGCGGTCCACAGACGTGGTTTGGCCGGGAAACGCCAGCTTTTACGTGATCATTCTGAGTGCGGTCTTCATTTCTTGCGCTCGCGCAGGCGGCGGTTGTACTCCCGCATGCGGGGCGGGTATCCGACGATCTGCGCGTCGTAGACCGGGATCTCCAGTTTGCGGGCGAACTCTTCCGCGGCCTGTGGATCCCGGATGCGGCGGCGCGTCCACTCACCGTCATGCGCGACCAACAGCATCGTGGTCGACGTCATCGTCGTCGCAGGCTCGACGAACGCCTCGACGCCCTCGCGTGACTTCACGAAATCCTTCAACGCGGCGGTGTCTTCGCCGTCGGCGGCCCGATCCAGCGTTCCCTCTGGGCTCTTGGGCTTCCGCCGGCCGAATAAGCGCATGGCATACACCATACGTAACGAATCAAGGTCCTCTGCAACCCCCGGCGATCTGCACGGGCGGCGAGGCCCGGTGAACCGCTAGCCCGCTCGCGGCGACCGGCCTGGTGGTGGGAGGATGTTCACGACGCGGCTATAGCCAGGCCGTTATCACCGTACGACTCTTCACAAGGGAGTAACCTCGTGGCCAACACGGCGAGTGGGTCCACCAACTCTTCGCAATCGACTTGGGATCTGGTCGTCCTGGGCGGCGGCAGCGGCGGCTATGCGTGTGCACTGCGCGCTGCCGAGCTGGGCCTCTCGGTGGCGCTCATCGAGAAGGACAAGGTCGGGGGCACCTGCCTGCACTACGGCTGTATCCCGACCAAGGCGCTGCTGCACGCGGCCGAGGTGGCCGATTCGACGCGCGACGCCGACCAGTTCGGGATCACCGCGTCGCTCGACGGCATCGACGTCGCCGGGGTGAACAAATACAAGGACGGCGTCGTCTCGCGGCTCTACAAGGGCCTGACCGGGCTGATCAAGTCCCGCAAGATCGTCACCATCGAGGGCGAGGGCAAGCTCGTCGCACCGAACGCCGTCGAGGTTAACGGCACAAGATATGAAGGCAGGACGGTCGTACTGGCCAGCGGGTCGTACGCGAAGTCGTTGCCCGGCTTGGAGCTGGACGGCGAGCGGGTGATCTCCAGCTACGAGGCACTGATGCTCGAGCGGATCCCGGAATCGGTCGTCGTGCTCGGCGGCGGAGTCATCGGCGTCGAGTTCGCGAGCGTCTGGCGCTCGTTCGGCTCCGAGGTGACGATCGTCGAAGCCCTGCCGCACCTCGTACCCGCTGAGGACGAGGCATGCTCGAAGGCCGTGGAGCGGGCGTTCCGTAAACGCGGCATCGGCTTCAAGACCGGTACGCCGTTCAAGGGCGTCGAACACACCGACAACGGCGTGCGGATCACGCTCGAGTCCGGCGACTCGCTGGACGCCGAACTCCTTCTCGTCGCGGTCGGCCGCGGCCCGACCACTGAGGGACTCGGCTACGACACGGTCGGTGTCACGATGGACCGGGGTTTCGTGCCGACGGACGAGCGGCTGCGCACGAACGTGCCGGGCGTGTACGCGGTCGGCGACATCGTGCCCGGCCTGCAGCTCGCGCACCGCGGCTTCCAGCAGGGCATCTTCGTCGCCGAGGAGGTCGCCGGACTCAACCCGGTGCCGATCGACGAGGCCGGCATCCCGCGCGTCACCTACTGCGACCCGGAGGTCGCGTCCGTCGGGCTCACCGAGGCCCAGGCGACGCAGAAGTACGGCGCGGACGCGGTCGAGACGTACCAATACGACCTCGGCGGCAACGGCAAGAGCCAGATCCTCAAGACGCAGGGCTTCGCCAAGCTCGTTCGCGAAAAGGACGGGCCCGTCGTAGGCGTTCACATGGTCGGTGCCCGCGTCGGCGAGCTGATCAGCGAAGCTCAGCTCATCTACAACTGGGAGGCGCTGCCCGCCGAAGTCGCCCAGCTGATCCACCCCCACCCCACGCAGAGCGAGGCACTCGGCGAGGCTCACCTCGCGCTGGCTGGAAAACCACTGCACGTGCACGGCTGACGTACCGCTGCGGGGTACGCTGAGCCGCGGAGATTACCTTCGAAAGGATTGCGACGATGGCGACGTCTGTCACCCTGCCCGCACTCGGCGAGAGCGTGACCGAGGGCACTGTGACCCGATGGCTCAAACAGCCCGGCGAGCAGGTCGAAGCGGACGAGCCGCTGCTCGAGATTTCCACCGACAAGGTCGACACCGAGATCCCGTCGCCGGTCGCCGGAACCTTGCTCGAGATCAAGGTCGGCGAGGACGAGACCGTCGAGGTCGGCGCCGAACTCGCCACCATCGGTTCTGCGGACGAAGCCCCGGCCCAAGATGGACCGGACCAGGGCGCCCCGGCACAGGAAGGGTCGTCGCAGGCCGCCGGGTCGGACGCCGCCGAGAAGCAGGAACCGGCGGACGACGAGGAACCACTGCTTGAACAACGGCCCTCCGCAGCGTCCGACGCCGAGTCCGATCAAGCGGAGGACGCCGATCAGGCCGAACCGCCTCCGGCAGGCCAGAAGCCGTCGTCGGGGAACGGCACGTCGGTGACGCTGCCCGCCCTCGGCGAGAGCGTGACCGAGGGCACCGTCACGCGCTGGCTCAAACAGGTCGGCGACGAGGTGCAGGCCGACGAGCCGCTGCTGGAGATTTCCACCGACAAGGTCGACACCGAGATCCCGTCGCCGGTCGCCGGAACCTTGCTCGAGATCAAGGTCGGCGAGGACGAAACGATCGAGGTCGGCGCCGAACTCGCCGTCATCGGCTCTGGAGACGGCGCCGCTGCACAGCAGCCTGCCCCGGCTGAGGAAGCGCCCGCCAAGGAGGAACCGGAGCAAGCTCCGGCCGAGGAAGCCCCGGCCGAGGTGGAGGCCGAAGCTCAGAAGGCAGAGCCGGCCGAAAAGGCCCCTGCGCAGCAAGCTCCCGCCGCCGAGCCGACCGCACCGCAGACGCCGCCCAAGGCCACCGAGCCGCCGGCGCGCGCGCCGGAGCCGGAGGCAGCGCCGGCGGCAGGTAACGGCTCGCCCTACGTCACGCCGCTGGTCCGCAAGCTTGCGACGCAGCACGGCGTCGACCTGTCCACCGTCGAGGGAACGGGCGTCGGCGGACGCATCCGTAAGCAGGACGTGCTCGCCGCCGCCGAGTCCGCCAAGGCACCCGAACCGCAGGCCGCTCCGGCCGCGGCCACGAAGCCGTCCGAACCGGAGGTGGCGCCGAGTTCGCTGCGCGGCACAACCGAGTCGCTGAGCCGGCTGCGCAAGGTCATCGCGGCACGGGTGCACGAAGCGATCCAGAACACCGCGCAGCTCACCACGGTGATCGAAGTCGACGTCACTGCGATCGCTCAGCTGCGCGACAAGGTCAAGAAGAGGTTCGAGGAGCGCGAAGGCGTCAAGCTCTCCTTCCTGCCGTTCTTCGCCAAGGCGGCGCTCGAGGCACTCAAGGAGCACCCGAAGATCAACGCGTCGATCGACGTCGAGGCCGGCACGGTGACGTATCACGACACCGAGAATCTCGTCATCGCCGTCGACACCGATCGTGGTCTGATGGTCCCGGTGATCCATAACGCCGGCGACCTCAACATCGCCGGGCTGACCAAACGCATCGCCGACCTTGCCGAGCGCACACGGAGCAACCAGCTCAAGCCGGACGAGGTCGCCGGTGGCACATTCACGCTCACGAATACCGGGAGCCGCGGCGCGCTGTTCGACACGCCGATCTTCTTCGAGCCGCAGGTCGCCATCCTGGGCACGGGCGCGGTCGTCAAGCGGCCGGTTGTCGTCACCGGCGAACTCGGCGAGACGATCGCCATCCGGCACATGATGTACCTGGCGCTCAGCTATGATCATCGGCTGATCGACGGCGCGGATGCGGCCCGATTCCTCGCCACGATCAAGCAGCGGCTTGAAGCAGGTCAGTTCGAGGGCGATCTGGGCGTCTGAACGTCGCTGACGCGAGCGGCACCTAGAGCCGGGGGCGAGAATACGGTGACAATGCGGATAGCGATATCCGGCTCGTCCGGACTGATCGGCAATGCACTCAAAGGTTCCCTCACCGCGGACGAGCACGAGGTGGTGACGCTCGTCCGCCGTGCGGCCGGACCCGGCGAGATCGGCTGGAATCCGGATACCGGCACGCTCGACGCCGCGGCTCTTGAAGGGTTCGACGCGATCGTCAATCTCAACGGCGCGCCGATCGCCGGGCGCCGGTGGTCGGCGGCCTACAAGAAGGTCCTGCTCGCCAGCCGCACGAACGCCACCCGAACACTCGCCGAAACGATCAAGAGACTGGACGATCCGCCGCGAGTGTTCGTCTCGGCGTCGGCGATCGACTACTACGGCCTCGGACGCGGCTCCGATGTCCTCGACGAGGACGAGCCGGCCGGCACCGACTTCCTTGCACGCCTTGTGGACTATTGGGAGGAAGCCGCCTCGCCGGCCGTCCATGCCGGCGTCGCGGTGGTATATCCGAGATTCGGAAACGTGATCAGCGCCAGAGGTGGGCCGCTGGCGGCTATGCTGCCCCGGTTCCGACTCGGGCTCGGCGGCCCGATCGCCGGTGGGTGGCATTACTGGAGCGCTGTTTCAGTCGTCGATGCGACGCGCGCGCTGCGTTTCCTCATCGACACGCTGGGCTGCACCGGGTCGTACAACGTCACCGCACCGGAGCCGGTCACCCAGGGCGAGTTCGTGCGCACGCTGGCCGATGAGCTACATCGCCCCGCGCTCCTGCCGGTTCCGGCCCTCGCACTGCAGATCCGTTACGGCGAGCTCGTGGAATACATCGTGGCCAGCCGTCGGGTGCTACCGCGCCGGCTCGTGGAGGCGGGCTTCGAGTTCGACCACCCGGACACCCGCTCCATCATCAAAGCGGCACTCCGCAACCCAATGACCGCCAAAACAGAATGATCACGTAAAGCTGGGACTCCCCGGCTTAACGTGCCTTGCAGGCCAAGCAAGGCCGGGAGACGCCGCGCAACGGCCTGGAGACCCGGCGCCGTATGGCCGGGGCTTCGGAGCTTAACGTGATCATTCGGTCAACCGATGCGCCAGCTCGCCCCGTCCTCGGACGGAACCAGCTCGATCTGCCAGGTCTGGTCCGGTGAAGCCGGCTCGCTGTGCACGACCTCACCGGCCTCGTCGACGAGCTGGTACGAGCTGATCCGGTCGGTGATCTCGATCGTCACGAGCCCACTCTCCTGCGATACGAGGGTGGCGGTCACGATCTCGAAGCTCAGGCCCTCGACGTGAACACCTTCCTCGGCATACGCCCTGAGCGCCGCGTAGTCGCGGGCAAGCCGAGGATGACTGGGTGCGTAGATATCACAGAGCAGCTCGGAGTCCAGATCGACGAACGCCTGGGCACGCAGCGTATAGAGGTTCTCGATGACGCCGGTCCAGTCGTCCGGTGACGGCGGCTGCTGCTCCGGCGCCGGATACTGGCCGCCGCACAGCTCGGACGAATCGTCGACATCGCCTTCCGGTGCTGACGCGGGCCCGGCGAGCGGAAGGTCGTCACCGTTGATCTGATGCCACAGGACATAGATGCCGAACACCGCGATCGGAATCGCCAGGAGGACAGCAAGCCCGTAAACGATGTCACGCTTGCGGATACGGCGCCCGGCCTCGTCGTCCGCACCATCGTCGTCGCCGTCGGGTTCGTCGTCGGTCACCGGCCCGGCCGGCGCGTCCTCGCGGACGGACGCCCGCGGAGCCGCCGCTGCCCCCGCGGCGCCGGCCGCAACCGCCACGGCACCTTCGGTCGAGGCTCGACCGCGACGTGACGTCTTGCCCGTGCGGCCCGATCGCCGGGAGCGGCGGCCCCCTTCCGGCGGTTCGTCGTCCAGCTCGTCTACGGCCGGCAGGCCAGCGCCTCCGCCGGTGCCGGGCTCCGGATCCTCCTCCAGCGGCACCGGCTCCGGGTCGGCCAACGCGAACATGGCGTTCGCGAACGACTCGGCGTGAGGGCGGCGCCCCGGGTCGTTCGACAAGCTGTTCGCCAGCGCTCCGTACGTGACCGGTGGCAGGCCGGGGATCGACAACTGCCGGCCCGGCAGCCGACCGGTCAGCGCCACGACCGACACGGCCGCCATCCCGAACAGGTCCGATGACGGTGTGGCGCGGCGCCCAGCGACGACTTCCGGGGCGGCGAACCCATCACCGTTGGCGCCCGGGCGCCGTTCCCGGCTCAGCCGAGCGACGCCGACGTCGGCCAACATGGGACGCCCGTCCCCCGTGAACAGGATGTTGGACGGCTTGATCATGCCATGGATGATGCCGTGCCGGTGCGCCTCCGCCAGCCCTTGCGCGACCGGGGCACACACGGTCACGACCTCACCCGGGCGCAGTGGTCCGCGCGACGACAGCAGATCGGCCAGACTGCCGCCGCCGGCGTAGTCCATGACGAGCGCGATGCCGTCGGGCATCTCTACTGCACCGTGCAGCGGTACCAGATGCGGATGCTGCAGGTTCGCCAATAGGCCCGCCTCTCGCGCGGCCTGGGAGCGCTCCTGCGGCGACCTGATCGGCAGCAGCTTGATCGCTACCGGGTGACCGGTCGAATCCTCGTGAGCCGCGAAGACGACCCCGAAGTCGCCACTCCCGAGCTGGCGCCCGAGGGTGTATCCGGGAACGTGCACAGCATCATCCATTCAGCAATCGTGGCAAAGCCAAGCTGTTCGTGCCTGCGGCCAGAACACAATACCCTGGTGAGTATGGACTTCCATGTTAGGCGATATGACGGCCTTGTCCCGTATGAGGTTGCATGGGCAGACCAGCGAAAAATACACGCCCAACGAGTCGACGACAAGATCAGCGACACGATCCTGCTACTTCAGCACTCACCCGTCTACACCGCGGGGAAACGAACCGAGCCACACGAACGTCCCTCCCCTGCCGCCAACGCCCCGGTCATCGACGTCGATCGAGGCGGGAAGATCACATGGCACGGCCCGGGCCAGCTCGTCGGCTACCCGATCGTCAAGCTCGCCGACCCCGTCGACGTCGTGGCCTACGTCCGCCGCGTGGAGCAACTGCTCATCGACGTATGCGCCGAACTCGGCCTCGCCACCACCCGTGTGGAGGGACGCAGCGGCGTCTGGGTACCGGGCGACGACCCCGGCGAAGGCGAAGGCGGTACCGGACGCGCCGGCGGGCGGTACCGCCCGGCCCGCAAGGTCGGAGCCATCGGCATCCGCGTCGCCCAGGGCGTGACCATGCACGGCTTCGCGCTCAACTGCGAGAACGACCTCTCCTGGTTCACCCAGATCGTGCCCTGTGGGATCGCCGATGCGGGGGTGACGTCGCTGTCCGTTGAGCTGGGCCGTCCCGTCCCGGTCGCCGAGGTCGTACCGATCGTGGAGCGGCACCTTTCCACGATCCAGGAGGCGGAACGTACGCTGGTGGTGTGAGCATCGCACCGGAAGGCCGTCGGCTGCTGCGTCTGGAAGTCCGCAATAGTGAGACGCCGATCGAGAAGAAGCCGCCCTGGATCAAGACGACCGCCCGCATGGGTCCGGAGTACCGGGAGCTGCAATCGCTGGTCAACCGCGAGGGGCTGCACACCGTCTGCCAGGAGGCCGGCTGCCCGAACATCTTCGAGTGTTGGGAAGACCGCGAAGCCACGTTCCTCATCGGCGGTGACCACTGCACCCGGCGGTGCGACTTCTGCTTGATCGACACCGGGAAGCCGGACCCGCTCGATCCGGATGAGCCACGCCGGGTGGCCGAATCGGTGCAGGCGATGGGGCTGCGCTACGCGACGGTCACCGGCGTCACCCGCGACGACCTCGAGGACGAGGGCGCCTGGCTCTACGCCGAAACGGTGCGTGCGATTCACCGGCTCAACCCTGGGACCGGCGTTGAGATCCTCACCCCCGACTTCTCCGCGAAGGCGGATCTGCTGCAGCAGGTGTTCGACGCCGAGCCGGAGGTGTTCGCGCACAACGTTGAGACGGTGCCGCGGATCTTCCGCCGGATCCGCCCGGCGTTCAGCTACGAGCAGTCGCTCGACGTCTTGACGATGAGCCGTTCCGCGGGCATGGTCACCAAATCCAACCTGATCCTCGGCATGGGTGAGACCCGCGAGGAGATCTCATCCGCGCTCCGCGACCTTCATGAGGCCGGCTGCGACCTCATTACGATCACTCAGTACCTCCGCCCGACGCCGCGCCATCACCCGGTCGAGCGGTGGGTCACGCCCGAGGAGTTCGACGAGCTCCGCGATGAGGCCGACGAGTTGGGCTATGCCGGCGTAATGTCCGGCCCACTCGTTCGCTCGTCCTACCGAGCGGGACGGCTCTACCGGCAGGCGATGGAAGCGCGCTCGGCCGCCGCGAACCCGGCGGCCTCGTGATCGAACTTCGCACCCCCGCCGAGCTGAAGGCGATGCGCCCGGCGGGACGTTTCGTCGCCGACGCCCTCGAAGCCGTCGCCGGTTACGCCGACGTCGGAGTCAACCTGCTCGACCTCGACGCATTCGTCGCCGACCTGATCCGGGATCGCGGCGCGACGTCCTGCTACGTCGACTACCACCCCGAATTCGGCGCTTATCCGTTCGGCAAGGTGCTGTGCACGTCGGTCAACGACGCGGTGCTGCACGGCCGTCCCTACGACTACACCCTGCGGGACGGCGACCTGCTGTCGGTCGACCTGGCCGTCGCCGTGGACGGATGGGTCGCCGACGCCGCGCGCAGCGTGATCGTCGGCACGCCGGACGAGGCGGACGTCCGCCTGATCGACACCGCCGAGCGTGCCCTGGACGCGGCGATCAAGGTCGCCCAGGCGGGTAACAAGATCGGCGACATCTCCGCGGCCATCGCCGAGGTTGGACGCGCCGCCGGCTACGAACCGAACACACAGTTCGGCGGGCACGGCGTCGGGCGGACGATGCACGGCGAACCGCACGTCCCCAACGACGGCTCGCCCGGCCGGGGCCTGCCGCTGCGGCCCGGCCTGGTCATCGCCATCGAACCGTGGTTCATGGCCGGCACCAGCTCGATCTACACCGACCCGGACGGATGGACGTTGCGAAGCGCCGACGGGTCACGCGGTGCCCACGCGGAACACACCGTTGCGATCACAGCGGACGGCCCGCTGGTGCTCACCGAGCGCCCAACCCCCACCTGATCAGCCAGCACCGGACCCGCGTCCTGCTCCTCACGGGCCCGTTCCTCACCTGATCGTCGCTTGTTCACCTGATCATCGCCGCAAAGGCGATCAGGTGACGAACTGACTCGCAGTCGTGCCGACTTCTCATCTGATCGTTTCCGGTGTCACATCGGGCTGACGATCAGATGTGAAACCAGGTGCAGGACGTGCCACTTGTCCACCTGATCGTTCTTTGACCCGGCGATCAGATGGACAAGCCGCGATCAGGTGACGATCCGGCGCTTGATTTCCTGCGCGGTGGCGCGCACCCGTACCCTATAGACCATGGCGCGCAACAAGCAGGATGACGGTGCCCCGAAGAAGAAGGGGCGCATCGCACAGATCAAGCAGACGTACCGCATGGCCAAGCGGTCCGATCCCCGAATCGGATGGCTGAGCCTCGGCCTCATCCTGCTCGTGCTGGCCGCCTTCATCGGCCTCGGATTCCTCATCGGGCCGCTGTGGACATGGGCGATCATCGCCCTGCCGTCGGCGCTGCTAGCAGGCGCGATCCTGTTCGGGCGGCGGGCCGAACGGGCCGCGTACGCCCAGATCGAAGGCGAGCCGGGCGCTGCGACGGCCGCGCTCGGGACGCTGCGGCGCGGCTGGGACACCACGACGGCGGTCGCCATCAACAAGCAGCAGGACGTCGTCCACCGCGCCGTCGGCAAGGCGGGCATCGTCCTGGTCGGCGAAGGCTCGTCGCACGCCAGGCTCACGAATCTGCTGGCCCAGGAACGCCGCCGCCATGAGCGGATCTCCCCGGAAACCCCGGTCCACGAGATCATCGTCGGCCGCGGCGAAGGCCAGGTCCCGCTGCCCAAGCTGGCCAAGCACGTCGGCAAGCTTCCGAAGAAGCTGCGCGGCGCCGAGCTCACCGAACTGCGTTCCCGGCTGCGCGCCCTGCGCACCTCGTCCGTCCCGATGCCGAAGGGGCCGCTGCCGAAGGGCATGAAGCTGCCGCAGGGCCAGATGCCCCAGCAACAGCGCTGATCATGTTCTAGATCATGAAGCTGAACTGGTCGTTTCTGTGTGAATCGCCTTCATGATCATGGAGACGCTTGACGAGCACGTGGGCCATTGACGACGACCGTCCCCGTCGCCACCTCGTGCAGCCCGCGACCATTGCCGTCCAGCACCAGCGGCGGTATGACGAGCGCGATCAGCGCCGTCCGCAGTCCACCTCTGAGCAATCCGACCGGTCGGCGGTCCAGGCGGATCACCCGCAGCTTCAGCCAGTGCTGCCCGATGCTCGCGCCGGTCAGGGCTGTCGACAGCGACACGGTGACGAACCAGTACAGCAGCGGCAGCCACGCGACAAAGCCGCCCCACGGCGGAAGGCCGACGGTGAGAATGACGAGGATATTGGCGATCATCCAGTCGACGAACAGCGCGACGAACCGCCGTCCCCACCCCGCACGCGATCCGGGCCCGGACGCAGGTAGGCCAAACGCCCGGGCGTTCACATCCGAATTGCCGTTCGTCACCGGCTCAGGCTATCGGGCGCGCGCTTCACAAGCGGACTAGGCTTGACCCCAGCGGGCGTAACGCAGCCGAAACATTTGAGACATGGCCGGGAAACCATGCGCCCATAACGTCCAATTCAACCGCATGCACATACCCAGGCCAGTAGCCCAAGGGAGGCTGGATGTTCAGCAACGCCGACGAACTCCTCGCGTTCGTCAAGAAGGAGGGCGTCGAGTTCATCGACGTGCGATTCTGCGATCTTCCCGGCATCATGCAGCACTTCACCGTGCCGGCATCGACAGTCGACGCCGAATCGATCGCCACCGGGCTGATGTTCGACGGCTCGTCGATCCGCGGTTTCCAGCAGATCCATGAGTCGGACATGAAGCTCATCGCCGACCCGTCTACCGCATATCTGGACCAGTTCCGGACGCACAAGACGTTGGTCGTGAACTTCTCGATCGTCGACCCTTTCACCGACGAGCCGTACAGCCGCGACCCGCGCAACATCGCCGCCAAGGCCGAGGCGTACCTCAAGAGCACCGGCATCGGCGACACCGCGTACTTCGGTCCGGAGGCCGAGTTCTACATCTTCGACGACGTCAGGTTCCAGACCAGCGAGAGTTCTGGCTACTACTTCCTCGACTCGGTCGAGGCGGCATGGAACACCGGCCGCGAGGAGGACGGTGGCAACCTGGGCTACAAGCCGCGGTACAAGGGCGGGTACTTCCCGGTGCCGCCGATGGACCACCTCACCGACCTGCGCTCGCAGATGCTGGTCAACCTCATGAACGCCGGCATCGAAGTCGAGATGCAGCACCACGAGGTCGGGACGGCCGGTCAGGGTGAGATCGACATCCGGTTCGACACGCTGCTGGCCCAGGCCGACAACCTGATGAAGTACAAGTACATCGTCAAGAACACCGCGCTCGAGGCCGGCAAGTCGGTTACGTTCATGCCCAAGCCATTGTTCAACGACAACGGCTCGGGCATGCACTGCCACCAGAGCATCTGGAAGGACGGCCAGCCGCTGTTCTATGACGAGCTCGGCTATGCCGGCCTGTCCGACACCGCCCGCTGGTATATCGGCGGCCTGCTCAGGCACGCGCCGTCGCTGCTGGCGTTCACCAACCCGACGGTCAACTCGTACCACCGGCTCGTACCCGGCTTCGAGGCGCCGATCAACCTCGTGTACAGCCAGCGGAATCGCTCGGCCTGCATCCGGATCCCGATCACTGGCACCAACCCGAAGGCCAAGCGCATCGAGTTCCGCGTACCGGATCCGTCCTGCAACCCGTACATCGCGTTCTCGGCGATGCTGATGGCCGGCCTGGACGGCATCCAGAACAAGATCGAGCCTCCGGAGCCGATCGACAAGGACCTGTACGAGCTGCCGCCCGAGGAGCACGCCGCCGTCGAGCAGGTTCCGACCTCGCTGCCCGCCGTGCTCAACTCGCTGGAGAAGGACCACGAGTTCCTTCTCGCCGGCAACGTGTTCACCCCGGACCTGATCGAGACGTGGGTCGAGTGGAAGCGGGAGAACGAGGTTCTTCCAGTTCAGCTGCGTCCCCACCCGCACGAGTTCGAGCTCTACTACGACATCTGATCCTTCAGACGTCTGCCGTAACCCCCGGGTCCATCAGTGGACCCGGGGGTTTCGCGTTTCGCGCTGCGACTACGCCCTCGCCTTAGGTACGGCGTCGATCAGCCATTCCGAGGCGGTCTCGATGCGTGGGGTGTCGTCCAGCGGCCAAGCGACAACCGCAGCGCTCCGAGCGCCCGGCTGTTGTCCAGCCCCATCGCGGTCGTTCAGACCGGGACGGGTTGTCGCCGAGTTCCCGGTGCTGCTGGTGCTCGTGATCGGTAGGTGTGTCCGGTGGGAGTAGTGGTCTCAACGATGTGGCCATCCGGGTCGATAAGTTTGATGGCCCAGCCCGGCATCTGTCGGACGTAGTTGCCCCGCTCGCAGACACCGCGTCCGTTGATCGACGTCGTCGGTCCGCCGGCCGCGTGTGGCGCGATGTGGTCGAGGTGCCGGATAGGGGCGTCGCAGTAGGGGTCGCGGCACTGTTGGTCGCGGTAGACGAGGAGCTTGGCGAGTATGCCGTCGAAGCGGCGGCGGCGTGGGTCGCAGTCGATGATGATGCCGGTGACCGGGTCGGTGAACAGGCGCCGGATCCACACCCGCGCGCGGGAGCTCTCGTCGGCGCCGGCAGGGGCGGTGGTGCGCTCGTAACCGGCGACCGACCAGCCACCCGTGGCGGGCAGTGTGCCGACTGGACCCGGTTCAGCGGCCCCGACCTCCCGGATGCCAGCGGCGACACGCTCCGCACCGGGTGCCTCGGCGGCCTTGGACGCCGAGGTGGCTGACGCTTCGCTGTCCGCGGCGCTGGTGGCACCGGCGTCCGCACCTGCCTCAGAGTCGTTGGCGGCGCGGGCGGCGATATCGCGAGCGATGTCGGCCGGGACCGGGCCGTAGTCGGTCATGTCGGCCGGCTCGTCGTCGCCACCGAAGAGTGTGGAGTCGGACATGATGAGCCCGATCTCGGCGTCAACGTCCTCAGCAGTCGCTTGGCCGGTGAGCCGTTCGACGAGTGTGTCGGCCATGATCTGGTTGCGGGTGCGTTCATCCCCGGCGGCGATCTTCCCGTCAGCGTGACGGCGCAACGCCGCATAGGCGGCCACGCCCTGCTCACATGGGAGGAGCGCGGAAAGCATAGCCATCGTGTCCGGCGCCGGCCGCGAAGTGACCCGCCGGTCCTTGCGGGCGTTGCCGGCCCGCTTAACCGCCCCGGCCGGGTCGGCCTCGATCGTAAGTTTGCGCACCAATGCCTGGGCGCGGCGCGGGCTCAGCTCGCCAAGCTGCGCCGCGAGCTTCTTGTCCACAAGGCGCCGATCCTCGGCCGCAAGATGCGAGGTCTCGGTCACCACAATGGTGGCCACCCATTCCGAGATCCCACCCCGAGAGAGCAACGCGAAGGTCTCGGGAAGATCATCCTGGAGGGCCCGCGCCTGGGTGAGCTGGCGGGCCGCGGTCGCCGGCGCCACCCGCCGGGCAAGCCCCACCTGCTCCGGCACTCCACGACGCGCCGCCCGGGCCTCCACCCCGAGCGCCCTGTTCGCCGCTTCCTGGGACGCCGCGAAGTCAGCCACCACCGACAGTTGTGCCGCCGCCACAGCAGCCTTGACCTTCTCGAGCGCCGTGATCACGTCCACCCGGTCCGAGTCATCATCCACGCGAGACGGCAGCCCGGACAGCTCACCGACCAGCTCGGCGAGTTCCTGCGCCACCATCCCTTCGTTCATGTGTTCGAATCTACCAGTCGGCACTGACAGTTTTCGGCCCGAGTTCCGGCCTTGGGAGCGATCACTGGAACTGTCCGGGGTTGGCTCTAGCGTGGGTCCTCGGAGGTGCTCAGGGTGGAAAAGAGCTGTGGAAAGAACCGGTACGAAACCCAGCGCGAAGCAATCCGCAACGCGATCCGGTCGTCACGCCGGGCTGGTCGTCCGCTGCGGGTGTACCGCTGCCCGAACTGCCGCGGCTGGCATCTCACCAAGAAGCTGCGCGCGCCCGAGACTCCAATGGCCCACGAGCCGAACGACTCCGGACACCACGTCGCCTGCCCCTGTAGGCAATGCGTGCGGCCGAGCGAAACAGTTCGGGCATGATGAGTGGCGAAGATCATTCGATGAGTACGTGCGCAGGCTCGGAGCCCCCTGATGCATCTCCTCGACGCCAACGCCTTCATGGAAGCCAGTCGGCTCTACTATGCCTTCGACATTGCCCCAGGCTTCTGGGTCTGGTTGGCGGACGACGACCTGACTGGGGAAGTCGGATCGATCGACGCGATCAAGGACGAGATTACCGCAGGTACCGGAGACCTTGTCGACTGGGCAAACGCCCTGCCCGAGCCCTTCTGGTCAAGAATGATGAAGATGTACTTACCTCCATGACAGAACTAGCCAGTTGGGCAGCCTAGCCGGACCGGCAGTACAGGCAGGAGGCCGTCAGTGAGTTCCTCGACTCCGCCGATCTCCAACTCATCGCGCACGCTATGGCGACCGGCGCGACCGTCGTGACACGGGAGCCAGCCCCGCCCCGGAATCGAAGAAGAAGATCAAGATACCGGATGCACGTCTCATGGAAGGACCCATTCACCACTTTTCGCGAACTCGGTCTATGCCTCGTCACACGACGCTTGAAGTCCCTGTTGTTGTTCGCTGGATGTCAAATCACACGTCCGCCGAGTGCTCAGCGGATGACGCCGAAGACCTGCTTCTGGATTCCGTTGCGGTAGGCCTCGTGTTCGACAAGTCGCAGGCGGGTGGCGTCCTTGTCAGCCCGGCTCCACAGACGCTTGCCGGCACCGAGCAGAACCGGGAACACCAGAAGGTGATAGCGGTCCACCAAACCTGCGTCGGCCAGGCTCTGCCCAAGATCAGCAGAACCGTGCACGGCGATCGGGCCGCCCTCAGTCTCCTTGAGTGCTGCCACGTCGTCGGTCGAACGAAGGATGGTGGCCGGCCAGCGAGAGTCGTCCTTCTCCAGGGTCGTCGAGACGACGTACCGCGGCATCGCGTTGTAACCCGCGAACTCGTCCATCGTCGGCCACACCGGAGCGAACGCCTCGTACGAGCGGCGGCCCAACAGCAGTGCCGTGGTCTCCTCCTGCTCCCGGCCCTTCAGCTCGTAGGCTGCCTCGTCGAACTCGACGGTCTTGAACGTCCAACCGCTATTCCGGTAACCAGGCTCACCACCAGGAGCCTCCATGACTCCGTCGAGCGACACGAACGCGGTGACGATGAGAGTACGCATGATCTTCTCCCTAGCTTGAGGTGATTGATCCTTCACCCTCATGTCGAACGGCCAGAGCCAGAATCGACACCCCCTACGATTTCTTTCAGAATCACGAAGGGATGTCATGCCGAACCGACCCGAGATCAACCTCGCCGCCGATGACGAGCGACGGCTCGCGGCACACCTGTTCAACCACGTCTGGACGCTCCTCGAACGTTCCGACCGCACCCAGGCCGAGGACGACGAGATGCTGCACGCCGCACACGCCAGCCGGCATCACTGGGGACAAGTCGGTCAGCCGGTGCACCGGGCGCGCGGTGAGTGGCAGTGCTCTCGCGTGTATGCGGTGCTGGGACGGTCTGAGCCCGCGCTACACCATGCTCGTCGCTGCCTGGAACTGGCCGACGCAAACGACCTCGGTTCGTTCGACGTCGGTTGCGGACACGAGGCGCTCGCCCGCGCTTACCTGGTCGCGGGAGATATCGACGCCTCGGCGAAACACGCCGCCGAGGCCAGCACCGCGGCCGAAGAGATCACCGACGAGGAGGACCGCGGCGTCCTGTTGGGCGACGTGGCCGAAGTTCGCCGCGCGCATCTCACCGACGATGGGAACGCCACGGAATAACAGGTGCAAGACAATCCGCACGGCTGCGACGCTTGACTCAAGTGCCTTCTAACACAGCTTTGTAAACCTTCACTTATGTTAGTGCCGCGCCATCGTCCACGCCATGCTCAAGCATGGTGGCGCCACCACACGAACGACGGTCCCCGTCTCGGCCGGTCTGCTCAACGACACCGAGTCCTACTTCGATGCGCTTACCGCCTACCGGAACGGCGACCCGAGTGAGATCGTCAACCGGTTCGCCGACGCGGCCTTCGCAGCCATCGGCAACGGCCGAGAACTCGCGCAAGACCTCCTAGGCTGCTATGAAGCCTGGTCAAGTGCCATCAAGGCTCGACGCACCGCGACAGTCTGGCGCGTACTACCGACGCTGCTGTCCCAGCCGGCCATCACGTCCGTACTGATACAGGAAGCGACCGGCATCTCCCAGCCGGCAGCAGACAACGTGATCAGCCAGCTACGTGACGCCGGCATCGTCACCAAGGCCGCCGGAGCCCAGCGATACGTCGTCTGGGTCGCCTCTGACGTCACCCGAGCCCTCGACGATTTCGCCGAGCGAGCACGACGCCGCCCCTGAGCTCAATACGCCCGAGCCTCGCCCGCAACACGAATCTCAATGCCGGCGCGACCAACCGACGAGTGACGTCACCACGAAAAGGATCAGGCCGATCACAAACAGGGCGAACAACCCCTTGATCACCAAGCCGATAATCGAGATCACGAGCCACGCGGCAAGCAGGAACAGCAGCAAACCCCACATGGGGTTCAGTATCGCATCTACAACAGATGTCATACACTATGTGTGATGAATATCGCACACACGCGTGAGTACGCCGTCGCCGGTGGGACGTCGGTGCACGCACTCGCTGACTTGAGCCGGCTAGCCGGCACCGGGACGACCGATGCCGACCTCGGCGCGGCGCTAGCGCAAATCGGCGATCCCACGGGCGAGACGTGGCGGCACCTGTTCGGGCTGTGCCTCGACCTCGCCGCGCCGCGTTCGCTGGCCCAGCTCATCGAGCACGTCGTCTCGATGGATCCGGTGCGGTTCCGGCTCGTACTGCTGGGCCATACGGCATGGTCGTGGCGCTCCATCGTCGGTGCCGAAACGATCGAGCAAGCAGCCCGTGGCGACCGCCGTGCCAAGAACAAGCTGCTCGCAGACGACCGCTACTACGCGGGCGTGGCCGCCGAAGCGCTGCCGACCGTGCTGGCGCTCGACGCACCGACGACGAAGCGGCTGTTTCTCGGCGCCCTCGATGCGTACGCCGCCGGCTCGGACCCCGAACGCCTCGGCGACGAACTGGCCGCCGCGGTCGAACACATCGAGTTACTCGCCGAGCACGAGGGATGGATCGAGGCGATCGAGCTGGTCTGCGGCTATCGGTACCTGCCCGAGCCGGAGGCCAGGCGGGTTGTCGTCCTCCCCCATCTGGCCGGGCCCGGCCTGCTGCTTGCCCAGCACGACGACGCCCGGCTCATCGTGCACGGCCAGTCGGCCGGGCCATCGACCCACAAGCACATCGCCGCCCTCGGTAAAGCGCTCGCCGACGAGTCGCGCATCCAGCTACTCGCGATCCTGTCCGCACGACCGCATCAGCTCGGCGAGCTCGTCGACGCGACCGGTCTCAACCGGTCCACCGTCCACCACCACCTACGCCTGCTTCGGTCGGCGGGCCTCGTCACCGTCGAAGGAAACGCCCGCGCCTACCGCTACAAGATCAACAAGCGTGGACGCGCCACCGCCATCGCAACGCTCAGCGACCTGTTCGGCACCACCAAGAAGGGACGCCTCACATGACCACACCGGCCACCCACCCCGTCCGCATCGCGATGCAGCTACACCCGCAGCATGCCGAATACCGGGCGATCCGGGCCGCCGTCGAACGCGCCGAGGAGATCGGCGTCGACATCGTGTACAACTGGGACCACTTCTATCCGCTCTACGGCGAGCCGGACGGCAAGCACTTCGAGGCGTGGTCGATGCTGGGCGCCTGGGCGGAGCAGACCTCGTCCATCGAGATCGGATGCCTCGTCACCTGCAACTCGTATCGCAATCCGCACCTGCTGGCGGACATGGCCCGCACCGTCGACCACGTCTCAGGAGGGCGGCTGGTCCTCGGCTTGGGCGCGGGATGGTTCCGCCGCGACTACGAGGAGTACGGCTACGAGTTCGGGACGCGCGGCACCCGTCTGAACGCTCTGGCCGAAGCGCTGCCGGTCATCAAGGACCGGTGGGGAAAGCTCAACCCCGCACCGACCCGCCGGATCCCCGTTCTCATCGGTGGCACCGGACCACGCAAGACAATGCGCATCGTGGCCGAGCACGCCGACGGCTGGCACGCGATGTACCCGGACGACCCGGGCGACGTCCAAGTCTCGCTGGACGCTCTCCGCGGCTGGTGCGAGCGCATCGGCCGCGACCCGCATGACATCGAGTGGGGCCTTGGCCTCGAACCGTACGACCGGAAACGGGTCCTCGACGAGTACGCCGACACCTACTACGAGCTCGGCTTCACGCAGTTCACCATCGGTGCCGGTGGTCCGGACTATCCGTTCGACGTGGTCGAGGACTGGCTGGCCTGGCGCGATCACAAGAACCGCAGCTCGTCGCCTCACTCGCCGTAGAAGACGCGCTCGAATACCGCGCGGGCACGACGGGCGGCCCGCCGGTAGTCGTCCACCATCGCCGCCGACTCCCCCGGCTGGTAGCCAAGGACGCGGGAGACGGCCGCCCGGGTCCGCACGTCGGACGGCAACGTATCGGACGGCCGTGCCGTGACGAGCACAACGGCATCGCGGATGGACGTCGCGAAATCCCACGATCGGAGCAGCGCGTTGCGGTCGGCGGAGCGGAGCAGGTCGGCGTCGACGGCGGAGTTGAGCGCAGCGCGGGTCTGCGTCGTCCGTAGTGATGGCTCACGATGGGCGAACCGCAGCTGGAGCAGCTGCGCGAGCCACTCGACGTCGGACAGTCCGCCAGGTCCGAGCTTCAGGTGGGTGGACGGGTCGGCGCCACGTGGCAGCCGCTCGGACTCGACCCGTGCCTTGATGCGCCGGATTTCGCGGATCTGCGCGTCCGACAAGCCCCCGGACGGCCATCGCAAAGGGTCGACCATCGCCATGAACCGCTCGGTGACTCCCTCGTCACCGCAGCACGGTGCGGCACGTAGCAGCGCCTGGTTCTCCCATACCTGACCCCAGCGCCGGTAGTACGCCTCGTACGACGCCAATGTCCGAACCAACGGGCCCTGCCTGCCCTCCGGACGCAGGTTCGGGTCGATGGTGAGGGCCGGTTCGGGGGACGGGAGGCTCAGAAGCCGGCGCACCTCGTTCGCGACCGCGAGCGCGTTGTCCGTCGCCTCCTTCTCGTCGGCGCCGGTGACGGGGTCGTGAACGAACAGGACGTCGGCGTCGGATGCGTAGCTCATCTCACGGCCGCCGAGCCGTCCCATCGCGATCACGGCGACCCGAGTGCCGAGTCGCGTGCCGCGCTCGGCCTCGACCGCGCGAACCGCCGCCTCCAATGCACCCGACACCGTGGCCTCGGAGACCGCCGTCACCGCCTCACCGACGTCCTCGGACGGCAACAGGCCGGTGAGCGCGGCGGCGGAGATGCGGAACAGCTCACGACGGCGCATCGCCCGAACCACACCTATCGCGGCGGTCGGATCGTCGTGACGGGCGACGCCGGCGCGAACCTCCGACTCCAGCGGCGCCCGTGCGCGCGGCACCATCTCCGAGTCCTCCCCCAGCATCGCCACCGCTTCCGGCGAGCGCATCAGTAACTCGGTCGCATAGCGCCCGGACGCGAGCACCGTCGCCATCCGCTCGGCCGCCGCGCGCTCGTCACGCAACAGCCGCAGGTACCAGTGCGTCGTGCCCAACGCGTCGCTGACCTTGCGGAACCCGGCAAGACCGGCGTCGGGCTCCGGCCCGTCGGCGAACCAGCCCAGGAGGACGGGCAGCAGCGTGCGCTGAATCGCGGCTCGCCGGGAGACGCCGCGGGTCAGCGCGTCGAGGTGGCGCAGCGCACCGTCCGGATCGAGATAACCCAGCGCTTCGAGTCTCGCCTTGGCCGCCTCCGGCGTCAGGCGTGCTTCGGCGCCCGGCAATCGGGCCACCGCGCTCAGCAGCGGGCGGTAGAACAGTTTCTCGTGCAGCCGCCGCACTTCGCGGGCGTGTCGGCGCCACGTCTCCTGCAACTGCTCGACCGGTGCCCGCCGCAGCCCGAGCGCGCGGCCGAGTGGGCGCAGGACGTCGTCCGAGCGGGGCACGACGTGCGTGCGGCGCAGTTGCCGGACCTGGATGCGGTGTTCCAGCGTGCGCAGGAACCGGTACGCGTCGTCGAGCAATGCGCCGTCGTTACGGCCGACGTACCCTCCGGCGGTCAGCCTCTCCAACGCCTCGAGCGTGTTGCCGGAGCGAAGCGACGGGTCGGCCCGGCCGTGGACGAGTTGGAGTAGCTGGACGGCGAACTCCACGTCGCGCAGCCCGCCCGGTCCGAGCTTGAGCTGGCGGTCGAGCTCCGCGGGACGGACGTGATCCTCCACCCGCCGGCGCATTCGCTGGACGTCGTCGACGAAGCCGTCGCGTTCGGCCGCATGCCACACCAGCGGGTTGACGGCCCGCACGAATGACTCTCCCAACTCCAGATCGCCGGCGATCGGCCGAGCCTTGAGCAGCGCCTGGAACTCCCACGTCTTGGCCCAGTTCTCGTAGTACGCGCGGTGGCTGGCGAGCGTCCTGACCAGTGGGCCGGCTCTACCCTCCGGTCGTAGCGCCGCGTCGACCGGCCAGATCGTGCCTTCTGCCGTGTGATCCGAGCACACCCGCATCGCAGTGTTCGCAAGCGTCGTGGCGGTGCCTAGTGCGGCTGCCTCGTCACCGTCCCCCGCCGGCTCGGCAACGAAGATCACATCTACGTCCGAGACGTAGTTCAGCTCGGCGCCGCCGCATTTTCCCATGCCGATAACGGCCAGCCGGCATGGAACGGCGTCGCTCGGGAGATCACCGGCCGCGATCTGCAGCGCCGCGTCGATCGTCGCAGCGGCGAGCTCGGCCAGCGCTGCCGAGACGGGCGCAACACCCAGCTCGTCGTTGAGGTCGAGCGCGGCGAGGCGTACCAGTTGCCGCCGGTACTCGACGCGTAGTTCGTCCTTCGTCGACGTCCGCTGGAGCCGTGTACGCAGGTCGGTCAGGCCGGGCCACGTGACGTCGCCGGCCAGTTCCTCCCAGTGCTCCGGGCGGCGGACGAGGTGATCCCCCAGAGCGGTGCTGAAACCGAGTACCGCGACGAGACGGGCACGGAACGCCGCGTCCGTCCGCAGAGCCGTCAACAACTCATCGGCATTCGGGGCCGCGTCCAGTAGCCGCGCCAGCGTGGAAAGCGCCAGGTCGGGGTCGGCCGCTGACGCTAGCGCGTCCCTGACCGCGCCGTCGTCCGCGATCGGGGCGAGTGGAGGCTCGGCCAGCTGGCGCGCCGCGGCCTCCACGTCCTGGAATCCCGCGCGGGTCAGGTGCGAGTACCAGGACTCACGCCCCACCACGCTGAACCCAATGTCGTAGTTCGATCACGTTCACCACCCGTAGCTACATCACAACAGGTCTGCAAGCATGGTGCGATGTTGCTGCGCCCACTGAACGTGATCGAACTACGAAGTTTGTGATCATGGGATTAGCCTAGCGCGGCGCCGAACGACCAGCCGAGCGCGACCGCGACCAGCCCGGCGAGCACGCTGACCACCACGTTCGCCAGAGCGATCAGCCGGGCACCTCCCTCGGCGAGCCGAAGCGTCTCGTAGCTGAACGTGCTGTAGGTGGTCAGCGCACCGCAGAAGCCGATGAGCAGGCCATCGCGCAGGACGCCGTCCGCCATCCCGGCAAGGACGGCACCGGCCAGAAACGACCCGGCGACGTTGGCGACCAAGGTGCCCCACGGGAACACGGAGTCATGCCGGCGACCGACCGCAAGGTCCACGAGATAGCGCAGCGGAGCCCCGATTGCCGCGCCGAGGCCGATGAGCAGTGCGGTCACTCCGCGCGCCGCCCGACGTAGCGCACAACGGTGACGTCATCGATCATCACGAGGCCCTCGGCCACGAGTTCCTCAACATCAGGCAGAAAGCCGTCGACCTTGTCCGCCGTATCGACGATGATCACCGCGACTGGCAGGTCGTCGGAGAGGCTGAGGATACGGCTCGTGTGGATGTGGTTGGATGCGCCGTACCCCTCGATCCCGCGGAACACGCTCGCGCCGGCGAGCCCGGCCGCGTGCGCGCGGTGCACTATCTCGGTGTACAGCGGCCTACCGTGGTGTGTATCGTCCTCACCGATCAAGATCGTCAGACGACGGGCCGGTCCGGACAACGTCATGCGTGGCCTCCTCGTCGTCGGGCGATCACACTGCGGGCCAGCGCGGTGCCAGCGTAGGCGAAGCTCACCGCGATGATCGGCATGGCGGCAAGATAGCCGATCGCCAGCTCGAGGTGTCCGTCGTCGAGCAACCTATGCACCTCGGCCGTATACGCAGAGAACGTCGTGAACCCGCCCAGCACGCCGATGCCGAGAAAGGGACGCAACAGCCGGTGCGGAGCAGTCAGCTCCAGCAGCAGGACCATCAGAACGCCGATGAGAAAACAGCCGCCCGCGTTGGCAATCAGCGTCGCCGATGGGACGTCCCCCGGCCGGAGCAGCACGTCAAGCCCGTACCGGGTCTCCGCACCGATCACGCCGCCGGCCGCGATGACCGCGAGCACCTCAGCGTTCCTGCGCACGGCTCCTCCGACAACTGTCACCACTAGGAGAGCCGCATCGTAGCCCGGCGCCGCCGGGCCAGGCGTGCCCGGGCCGATGATCAGCTGCTGCGCTTCGGCCGTGCTCGGGATGCCAGGAAGATCAGCAATATGATGCCGACCGCCGAAAGAAACAACAGAAGTTTGATGGTCACGGCGGCGAGTGAACCGATGACCCACTCCCCGTGGATTGGAAGATCATCGATGTCCACGGGGCGCTCCTTCCAACGCCCGGATAGGCGCAAGTTCGTTCGTGATTAGGTGGCCCGGGGAGCTCATCCACCGGGGTGGGGCGCATGAGCCCCCAGGCCCCCGAACCAGCAACGTGGCGCTAGCCCCATACACAGGTCTGATGGCTGATCGACACCTGTGACAGGTCCTCGTTGCTGGGGTCCTAGGTCCAGACACTCTCCGATGGTTCGATCCCGGTCCAAACGCTCTCAGCCGACGCCACACCAGCGCCCGACGAGCCAACCAAGGCCATGACCAGTACTGTTATAACTGCCGTGCGACGCCAGGGGAGTCTCATCGCGAAGGGGTCCTTCCAGTTCTCGGATTTGCCCGACGCGGGCTAGGTTTCAGGCAACCGCTATTTGTTCACTCTCGATCTGCTATCGACGCAAAGGTCTATTTGCCCACAGGCGTTTCGGTCCCGCGGGTCAAGCGCTTCTCCAGCGCCGCCGTCTGCTCCAGCCAGTGCGAAGCCTCGGCCGCAGTGAAGACCTCCCTTGCTTCGGCCAACGCAGCCGCCGTCGCGTCGTCGTCATCCGCCTGCCATGCCGTCTCGGCCTGTGCGAGTAGGACTCGGCCAAGGCTCAACCGGTCACCCGTGTTGTCCGCCACGGCTCGCGCGCTGCGCAAGACCTGATCGGCGCTGACCCATTCATGCCGAGCAAGATGAACGAGGCCAAGACCCAGGTACGCAAATGTTGTGCCAACTGCGTCGCCAAGCTCACTAACCTTGTCAAGGACGATTCGGAACTCCGCCTCTGCCTCGTCCGTACGTTGTTGAGCCAAGTACAGGTGACCCAGCCGATTGCGCACCTGCGCCTCCGACCGACTCGCCCCGATTGACCGACTGATCTCGAGCGCGTCGACAAGGAGACTCGCAGCCTCGTCCTCAATGCCTTGATCAAGATAGAGCTGCGCCAGGTTGCCAAGTACATGTGCACGGGCGAACTCATCGCCGGCTGATTTGAGGTCCCTACGAGCGTTCTCGAATCGGGTCAACGCTTCATCCGCCCGCCCCCGTAACCAGTCGATAACTCCCAGGTTGCGACCCATCAGCCCTCGACCGTGCGCATCGTTGACTCGGACGAAGTAATCCATCGCCAAGGTGTGTTCACGCTCTGCGTCGGCCAGTCGTTTCTGAAAGAGCGCGAGCGCGCCTTGTGAATATCGCATCGCCGCCTCGCCGCGTTCGTCGCCGGCCGCGCGGCAGGCGTCCAGCGCCACCGTTGCGGTCCGAGCCCACGAGTCGGTGTAGGCACGGGCTTCGAACAGTGTGACCGAGGTCATCGCCAAGTCCCAGCACAGGTCTGCATGGCCGAGTTGAGCGGCGATCTCCACCGCAGCCACCAAGTTGGAGTGCTCGACGACGAACCACTCGATCGGATCGGCGAGGTGTTCGTCGAGCACGTCCTCCGGTAACGGCCACAACTCGACGTCCGGATGCAGCGTTGCGAAGTCTCCGCCGTGTGACCTGGTGTGCGCCTTCCTGGCGAGAAACAGAATGCACCGCAGATACCGCACTCGGGCCGCGACGCGGTCATCGAGTGGGATCTCGCCTGCCAGATTCTCTTGTGCGAAGATCCGCACCAGGTCGTGCAGCCGGTACCGGGCCGAGCCGTTACCAGCGGTGTCCACGGTGACCAGGGACGCCTCGTCGAGCTCGTTCAGGGCATCGGCGGCGGCATCCGCATCAAGATCGAGCAACGGCGCGGCGACCCAGTCGGCGAAGCTCGTCGTCCCGAGCGTGCTGAGCTGGAGCAGCAGGCGCTGCGCGGGTACACCGAGCGCCTGATACGAGTAGGCGATGCTGGCCCGAACGCCGACGCCCTCGAGGTCCAGTTCGTCGAGCAGCCGCTTTTCGTCACTCAGCCTGTTGAGCATCCGACCGATCTTCCACTGCCGTCGAACCGCAAGCTTCGAGGCGGCGATTCGCAGTGCCAGCGGCAGGCCGGAGCACACTTCGGCGAGACTGACGGCGGAGTCCGGTTCGGCGGCGACCCGGTCCTCGCCGATGACGCGCGACAACAGGGCAAGGCTGGTCGCGCTGTCCAGTACGTCGAGATCGACGCGGTGCGCGCCGGGCAGCCCTGCGAGCGAACGTCGTGTTGTGACGATGACGGCACAGCCGGGTTCGCCCGGCAACAGAGGCAGCACCTGTTCGGCGGACGCCGCGTCGTCCAGGACGATCAGCATCTGGGTGCCGGAGAGCCGGCTGCGGAACTCCGCGGACAGCTCCGGCACGCTGTCCGGCAGGGCGGCCGGACTCGCACCGAGGGCCCGGAGAAACTCTTCGAGCACCTGCTTCGGCGGCACGGGACGCGCGTCCACGCCGTGCAGCCGGGCGAAGAGCTGACCATCAGGAAACGCGGTGCGGACCTGGTGCCCGGCGTGGATAGCCAGCGTCGTCTTGCCGACCCCGCCCGGGCCACCGACGAGAATGACTTCGACGCCGGGTGCGTTATGTTCGGCACCGCGTGACAAGCGGTCGCACAGCTCGGCCACCACGTCCTCTCGGCCGACGAAGTCGGACAGGCCGGCTGGCAGCTGGTGCGGTGCCCGGCGCGCCGGATTCGTCGACTCGGCCTCGGACTCCGGTGCCGGAAGGTTCAGCGACGGGTCGCTGGCCAGGATGGCGCGCTCGAGCGACGCCAGCTTCTCGCCCGGGTCCAGGCCGGTCAGTTCAGCAAGTACGCGGCGGGCCTGCCGTCCGGCCTCGAGCGCTTCGGCCTGCCGGCCGTCGCGGTACAGCGCAAGCATCAAGCTGGCGTGCAATCCTTCTCGCAGCGGATGGCGAGCGACCAACCCGCGGAGCTCTCCGATCACGTCATGGTGCTTACCGAGCTTGAGCTCCAGGCCCAGGCACTCCTCGAGAACGGCCAGGTGCTGCTCGTTGCGTTGGACGGCGGCGGCTTGGAGAACCGCGCTGGACATGCCCGAACCCACATCGCCGGACCATAGACCCAAGGCGCGTCGAAGCCCGTCGGCACCGGCAGCGATATCACCGCGGCGAACCGCGTCGCGTGCGCGTGCGACCAGCCGATCGAACCGCTGCGCATCGACGGCGTCCTCGCCCACCTCGATCGCGTAGCCGGCCGGGTAACTGGCGATCAGCTTGGCACCGGTCGACTTCGTGAAGGTCCGGCGGAGCTCGGAAACCGCCATCTGAATCTGGCTGCGAGCCGTCTCGGGCGGGTCCAGACCCCAGACGGCCTCGACCAAACGCTCAACCGGAACGATCCGATTGGGTTCCATGAGCAGCATCGTCAAAACGACCCTCTGCCGAGCGCCACGCACCTGAACGGTCGCGCCGTCGGCCAACACAGTCAATGGACCAAGGATACGGAAGTATGGATCTGTCACTCGGGACCATCCGTGCTCGGGGATCGACTCGGACCCTCGAACAGTACGAACGCCCTAGCCGTCGATCAAGCTTTCACCATATCGGCAGACAACCGGCAGGTGACATTCGACGTTGGTGAGATGATCAACAGCAAGTTGACCGTCTCATCGGCGTCGAAGACCCGAAAGTCCATCTGCACGCAGGATTGGAACGCTGTCACACCCATGCTGCCGTAGTAGCGGTCCAACTTGACCTCGAGCTGGTACTTACCACGCGGCGAGGACGTCTCGGACCACGTGACACGGCCCATCGCGTCGGTGTTCTGGGCGGGCATCGCCGAGCCATTCACCTCGCCGTCGCGGCGCAGCGTGACGGGAATACCTTCGGCCGGGCGGCCGATCATGGCGTCGACGACGTCGAGAGAAACAAGCATGATGCTCCTGACTGGATCGAAATTGCGTCAGGCAGCATCATCTCGGCGGGTCCTCTCGATCGACTCTCGCGACACTACTGGACTGCTCTCGATCCTGCGGAGTCTCCCGACAGCCGGTCAGAGTACCGGCAACATGCGGTTGCGCTCGAATGCGCTTACTGTACGACGGTATTCGTCCCACTCGGCACGCTTATTCCGTAGGAAGAAATCGAAGACGTGTTCGCCGAGCGTCTCGGCGACAAGTTCGGAGTTCTCCATGGCGAGGATCGCCTCGGCCAGGGACGTCGGGAGCGGCGCCATCCCCAATGCCGACCGTTCCTTCTCGGTGAGCGCCCACACATCGTCCTCAGCGCCGGGGGGCAGCTCGTATCCTTCCTCGACGCCCTTCAACCCGGCGGCTAGCAGCACGGCGAACGCCAGGTACGGGTTGGCGGCCGAGTCCAGCGCACGGTATTCGGCTCGCGTCGACTGGCCTTTGCCCGGCTTATACATCGGAACCCGCACGAGCGCCGACCGGTTGTTGTGGCCCCAGCAGATGTAGGCAGGGGCCTCTCCCCCGCCCATGAGGCGCTTGTACGAATTCACCCATTGGCATGTGATGGCGGTGAATTCCGGCGCGTGGTGAAGCAGGCCGGCGATGAACGAGCGCCCGGTCTTGGACAGCTGGTACTCCGCTCCGGCCTCGTGGAAGACATTCGTATCGCCCTCGAACAACGACAGGTGCGTGTGCATGCCGGCGCCGGGCCATTCGGTGAACGGCTTGGGCATGAACGTCGCGTACACGCCCTGGCTGAGCGCGACCTCCTTGATGACGACGCGGAACGTCATGATGTTGTCCGCGGTGGCCAGCGCGTCCGCATAGCGCAGGTCGATCTCCTGCTGTCCGGGTGCGCCCTCGTGGTGGCTGAACTCGACGGAGATACCCATCTCCTCGAGCATCGTGATCGCGTCGCGGCGGAAGTCGTGCGACACGCCGTGGGGGGTGTGGTCGAAGTAACCGCTGGCGTCGACCGGCTCGGGCAGCTCGTCCGGCGCGGGCAGCTTCTTGAACAGCGAGAACTCGATCTCCGGATGGGTATAGAACGTAAAACCCCGCTCGGCCGCGCGGCTCAGCGTCCGCTTGAGCACCCATCGCGGGTCAGCATAGGACGGCGATCCGTCCGGCATCAGGATGTCGCAGAACATCCGCGCCGTCCCGTTCGCCTCGCCCCGCCAGGGCAGCACCTGGAATGATCCGGGGTCCGGCTTGGCCAGCATGTCCGCCTCGTACACGCGTGCGAAGCCCTCGATCGCCGACCCGTCGAACCCGATGCCCTCGGTGAAGGCCGGTTCGAGCTCGGCGGGCGCGACCGCGACCGACTTCAGGAAACCCAGAACGTCGGTGAACCACAGCCGGACGAACCGGATGTCCCGCTCTTCGAGCGTCCGCAGCACGAATTCCTCTTGCTTGTCCACGTCTCAGAGTCTTGCAGGTATCTCGTTACGAACGTGTAAACCGGGTGGATCGTGTTGATGGGACGAGCCCACATCAAGATCGTCAACTAACACCCAATAGAGATGTTGATCTTGCATTCTCACAGGTTAAAACGACCTCGGAGCCCCCATTGGGTGTCGAACATCGATCTTGACGCAGTCATATGGCCAAGTGAGTGCCGATGCGGTGTCGATCGGGACCCGGCAGTGGCCCAATCGCGATCGCACTGCCAAGAAGTCGGTTGTGCTCGCGTCCAAGACGTGGGCAGACTCCCGACGTGACCGCTCGCCGTTGTGACCACGCGACACTCACCCTGGCTGAGAAGGATCACAACGATAAGCTACCCAATCCGCGACTACCGCACCTCAGATGAGACGTCCTGGCTGCGATGCCGGGTTCTCGCCTTCCTCGACACCGCGTACTACGACGACGTCTGGACCGCGAAGCCCAGCGAACCGGTGAACGCCATCGACAGGCCGCGCCTGCACTTGAAGCCGATCCGGTTGTTCATGCACGCACGAATGAAGGACGAGGCGCAGCTGCGGCAGCGGTTTCGGCGGGTGCACACGTGCCGGCGGTTCGTGCAGGCCCTGTGACAGCTTCTTCTCCGGGCCGGATCACGCAGCTGATCGTCTGGCGGCAGCCCGTAGGCTGGCTGTGTGGCACAGCTGCGAATCGCATTGGCTCAGGTGAACGCGACCGTCGGCGCGATCGACGAGAACATCGATCTGGTCTACCGGTACGCCGCGCATGCGGCCGGCCGCGGAGCCCATCTGGTGGCGTTCCCCGAGATGGTGCTGACCGGCTACCCGGTCGAAGATCTCGCCCTACGTAGATCGTTCGTGGACGCCTCGCGCCGGGCACTCACCACCCTCGCGGGCCGCCTGTATGACGACGGGCTGGGAGAGACGGTGGTCGTCGTCGGCTACCTGGACCGCGATGACGACATCGCACACACCGAGAAGCTCGGCCGGCCCAAGGGCGCGCCGCAGAACGCCCTGGCCGTGATCCACCAGGGGCAGGTCCGCGCCACCCAGGCCAAGCACCACCTGCCCAACTACGGCGTGTTCGACGAGTTCCGCCACTTCGTGCCAGGCGACCACTTGTGCGTGGTGCGCGTGCACGGCGTCGACGTCGCGCTCGCCATCTGTGAGGACCTGTGGCAGGAGGGCGGTCCGGTCGCGACCGCCCGCGCGGCCGACGCCGGCCTGCTCGTGGTCATCAACGCATCGCCGTACGAGCTGAACAAGGATGACGTCCGGCTCGAGCTGTGCCGGCGCCGTGCGGCCCAGGCCGACTGCACGCTCGCGTACGTCGCGATGGTCGGCGGGCAGGACGAGCTGGTGTTCGACGGGGACTCGATCGTCGTCGCCGCGGACGGCACCGTGCTCGGACGCGCACCGCAGTTCGAGGACGGCGCGCTGGTGGTCGACTTGGACCTTCCGGCCGCCACGGTCGACGTCCCTGCGGACGGCGCGCCGTCCGAAACCATGCTCGACGGCTACCTGGTGCGCAGACGGCTCATATCCGCCACGCCGATCCCGGCGTACGAGCCGCAGCAGGCCGGCATCGCGCCGAGCATCAGCGACCACGCCGAGGTCTACGCGGCGGTGGTCACAGGTCTGCGCGATTACGTACGCAAGAACGGGTTCGCGACAGTGACGCTCGGCCTCTCCGGCGGCATCGACTCGGCGCTGACCGCCGCGATCGCGGTGGATGCCGTCGGCGCGGAGAACGTCTACGCGGTGTCGATGCCGAGCAAATACTCGTCCGAGCACTCCAAGTCGGACGCCGCCGATCTCGCCGAACGCACCGGACTGAACTACTCCACCGTCCCGATCGCACCGATGGTCGCGGCGTACCTCGACAACGTCGAGCTCACCGGCCTGGCCGAGGAGAACCTGCAGGCCCGCATCCGCGGCATGCTGCTGATGGGCCTGTCGAACCAGCACGGCCACCTGGTGCTGGCCACCGGCAACAAGACCGAACTCGCAGTCGGCTACTCCACGATCTACGGCGACGCGGTCGGGGGCTACGCGCCGCTGAAGGATGTGCCGAAGACCATGGTGTGGGACCTCGCCCGGTGGCGGAACGCCGTCGCCGACAAAGCTGGCGAGACCCCTCCGATCCCGGTCGACTCGATCGAGAAGCCGCCGAGCGCTGAACTGCGCCCCGGACAGCTCGACTCGGACTCGCTTCCCGCCTACGACGTGCTCGATCCGATCCTCGACATGTACGTCGAGCAGGATCTCGGCGCCGCCGAGATCGTCGCCGCCGGCTACGAGGCCGAACTCGTCCAGCGGATCATCCGCATGGTCGACCGGGCCGAGTACAAGCGGCGGCAGTATCCACCGGGTCCGAAGGTCACCGAACGCAACTTCGGACGGGATCGCCGAGTTCCGATCACGAGCGGGTGGCGCGAACCACTCCCCTGACGGCCGCATCCCGCCTTGCCCATGAGCCCAGGGCGCCTGGAAGTGGGTCAATCGGTGCGGGCGTGCTCCGGCCGCACGTCCGATGCCGGCGCTAGCACGTACTCGTACACGGCCCAAGCGAGGGCCCCGCCCAGCAGCGGCCCGATCAGCCAGGCACCGAAGGCACTCCACTCACCGCCGACCAGCGCCGGGCCGAAGGCACGGGCCGGGTTCAGCGCCGCACCGGTCATCGGCGCGATCGCGAGTACCCCGGCCGTAACGGTCAGTCCGATGGCGAACGGATATACCGTCGCCGGCGCCCGCCGGTCCAGGACCGTGCCGAAGATCACCAGCACCAGAAAGAACGTCACGATCGCCTCGGCGAGGATGCCCTTCAGCGTGCCGGTACCGCCGGCAAGCTGCGGCGTCCCGATGCCGACGGCGTCGCGTGAGACCAGTCCCGCAACGAACAGCGCGCCGACCAATCCGCCGAACACCTGTGCCGCCGAGTACAGCGCCGCCTGCGCACCGCCGATCCGCCGCGACAGCCAGAAGGCGAACGTCACCGCCGGGTTGAAGTGACCGCCGGACACGTGGCCGAGCGCGGCCACCATCACCGCAATCGCCAGACCATAGGCAAGCGCTACCGCGAGCAGGCTCGCTCCGTTGGCAGTGGCCAGGACAACGACGAACACCAGCGTGAACGCACCGATCATTTCGGCAACGACCTTTGGCAGCGTTGTCGATGTCATTTCATCTCCTTCGGCGGGTCGTTCTCAGGTCGCGTGGATAGTAGCCGCTTCACCATGTCGCACCCTACGACACCTGTCGTTCGTGGCAGAATGCGAAGCGTCAGGGGACCGAACCATCGGCTTCGAGACGTTTGAGGAGTCCAGCATGTCTGTACCCAACGCTGCGAACACCGCGGAACCCCTCTACGGCGGTTCCCGAACCCGCCGAGTCACCATCCGTGATCTCCAACTCGCCAAGGAGCGCGGCGACCGCTGGCCGATGCTCACGGCATACGACTTCCCTACCGCTCGCGCCTTCGACGAGGCCGGCATCCCCGTCCTGCTGGTCGGCGACTCGGCGGCGAACGTCGTGCTGGGCTACCAGGACACGGTCGGAGTCACTGCCGACGAGTTGCTCCCGCTCGCCCGGGCCGTAGCGCGCGGCGCCCAGAATGCGCTGGTCATCGGCGACCTACCGTTCGGGTCCTACCAGCAGGGCCCGGACCAGGCGCTTACCACCGCGACCCGGTTCATGAAGGAGGCCGGCGTTCAGGCGGTCAAGCTCGAAGGCGGGCTGCCGGTCGCGCCGTCGGTCGAAAAACTCGTCGAGGCCGGCATACCCGTGATGGGCCACGTCGGTTTCACACCGCAGAGCGTCAACGCACTCGGCGGCTACCGGGTCCAGGGCCGGGGCGACGACGCGGCCCGTGTGCTCGGTGCGGCCAAGGCGATCGAGGACGCTGGTGCGTTCGCGATCGTGCTCGAGATGGTCACCGCCGACGTTGCCCGCGAGATCACCGCCGCGTTGCGCATTCCGACCGTCGGCATCGGCGCCGGCATCGACTGCGACGCGCAGGTCCTCGTCTGGCCCGACATGGCCGGTTACGCCAGCGGCTTCACGCCAAAGTTCGTCAGGCAGTTCGGCGACGTGCGCGGCGTGCTCGTCGACACTGCGCGGGCGTTCGGCGACGCTGTCGCGGACGGGACGTTCCCCGGTCCCGAACACTCCTTCGAGTAGCTAGTCGTCGTCGCCCCAGGCGTCCTCGGCGGCGTCCTCGGCGTCCCATGCCTCGGTGCGCTCGCGCGCCCGTGCCAGCGCGTTCTCCGCCTCCGAGCGCGTCGCGTAGGGTCCGAGCCGGCGGTCGTTGGCGCAGCCTTGCTCCGGCTCAACCCGCTGGTGGTCGAGGCACCAGTACCATGGACCCGGCATCATCGCCTCCTTGATCACCGACACTACCGTTTGGGTCCACCCTATGCCGCCTGTCGTCCCCGGCACCGTTTCGCCATCGCGCGCGGTTCCGTCGTCCATTGCCCGCCCCGAATACGTCGGCAAGCCCCAACCGGCACCGTTCACCGGGCCGGAGGTCAAGGACGCCGACACGATCGAGCGGATGCGGGCGGCCGGCCGCCTTGCCGCCCGTGCCCTCGCTGAAGTGGCCGGGCACATCGCGCCGGGCGTCACGACCGACGAGCTGGACCGGATCGGCCACGAGTACCTCTGCGACCACGGTGCCTACCCGTCCACCCTCGGCTACCGCGGGTTTCCGAAATCACTGTGCACCAGCGTCAACGAGGTGATCTGCCACGGCATCCCGGACTCCACCGTGCTCCGCGACGGCGACATCGTCAACATCGACATCACCGCCTACCTCAACGGCGTCCACGGCGACACGGACGCGACTTATCCGGTCGGCGAGGTCGACGAGGAGTCGGCACTGCTGATGGAGCGCACCCGTCAAGCGCTGCGGCGCGGCATCAAGGCGGTCAAGCCGGGCCGTGCGATCAATGTCATCGGCCGGGTCATCGAGTCGTATGCCCGCCGCTTCGGCTACGGCGTCGTCCGCGAGTTCACCGGACACGGCATCGGCACGTGGTTCCATTCCGGACTGGTCATCCCGCACTACGACGACCCCGCAGCGACGACGATCATGGAACCGGGCATGACGTTCACTATCGAGCCGATGCTCAACCTCGGCACACACGAGTGGGACATGTGGGACGACGGCTGGACGGTCGTGACCAAGGACCGCCGCCGGTCCGCACAGTTCGAGCACACCATCCTGGTCACCGACACCGGCGCAGAGATCCTCACCCTCCCACCGGAATGATCACGTAAAGCTGGCAATTCCCAGCCAAACGTGGCATACAGACTGCGCAAACCGTCGACAATCCGCGCATAGTCAGGCGACACGCGCGGCGTCGTACCGGCGGAGCACGAGGTCGGCGATGCGCTGATCCGGGAGTAGCGGTTCGGTGACGATGTCGGCCGGCTGCGCACGAAGCTCGTCGTGGAAGTGCCCGGGTGCGAGGACGTACGAAGCGATCGCGACGCGCCGTCCCCGCCTCTTCGAGTCCGCGACCGCATCGTCGACCCTGGGGACGTCCGCGGTCACGAATGCGGCGATCACGCCTCGCTCGAGGCGCTCACCGAGCCGGGCCGCCGTCCACCGCACGTCGTCGCCGGCACGCGAGTCCGAGGACCCCGCCGCGGCAAGGATGACGTCGTGTCCCGGTGCGCCCTCCAGGCGGTCAGCGAGGACGTCGACCAGCGCGTCATCCGGGCCGAGGGGGCGCGCCGCCACGACCTCGGGCCCGGCGCCGGCCACGGCACGGGCGACGTCGTGGTGAACGTGGTAACCAGCGGACAGCAGGAACGGAACGATGACCGCCGGACCGGCGACGTCGAGCACCTCGCTCAGGCCGGGACGCTGCACGTCCTCGTCCACATACGCCTCCACGACGTCGAGACCGGGCCTCCCGGCGGCAACCGCTGCACGCAACTCGTCGATCGCGGCGCGTCCGGCGGCACTGCGCGTCCCATGCGCCGCCGCGATGAGTGCGGGAATGTCGGCCACCTGCGCGATGGTACGCGCGAGCGCGGTCCCCAAGACACCGCCGCCCAACTCACCGACTAGGCCGCCTGGCTCGGCCGACCTGCGGGCCACACGAACACAGCGCGTCAACCCTTGGACTTGGCCGGCAGCGACCGGGCGTAGGTGACACAGCGGTTGACCCACCGATCCAGCTCGGCTTCGGAACGCACGACCGCGGGCTCAACGTGCAGCCATCCGCGCATCTCCCGCCCACGCATGACCATCGGCGCCACGTCCGAGCCGTCGGACAGTGACTCGGCCTGCGCCGGGTCGACCCGGGCCAGCAGGCCGCCTTGGCTGCTGGCGGCGACCGCCATGTTGCCGCCGATCAGAAACGCCAAGCCACCGAACATCCGCTGCTCGCTGACACCGGGTTCGCTTGCCACCCGTCCGCGGATCCGCTCGGCCAGTTCCTCGTCATAAGCCATGTGTTGATTATGGCGGCGCCGACCGACAGTCCAAGCGTCTCAACGGCGTCAACAAGCTGGTTCGGTCACGGAATGTCCGAATGGTTGCCACCGGAGACGACGACGACGGTCGTGGCGTCCGGTTCGGGACGGTACGCACCGTGCAGCAGCGCGCCGAACGCGGCGGCTCCGCCCGGCTCGGCGAGCACCCGGCACCGCTCCCACAGGAATCGCCGCGCCGCGACGATCGCGTCGTCGGGAACCAGGACGGGCGCCTCGTTTCGCCGGCCGGCGACGGCGAACGCGATCTGCCCGGCGAAACCGGCGCCCAAGCTGTCGGCCGCAACTCCCCCGACCTCGGTGCGGGACGGCTCGCCGGCCGCGAGCGCGGTGTGCAGCGTCGGGCAGCGCTCCGGCTCCACCGGGACGGCGCGTGCGTGCGCGTCGATGCCGAGTGCGATTCCCGCATACAGGCCGCCGCCGCCGCACGACATCAGCACGGCCGAGACGTCCGGCACGTCGTCGACGATCTCGAGCCCGACCGTTCCCTGTCCGGCGACGACCGTGGGCATGTCGTACGCGTGGACCTCGAGCACGTCCCGCTCGGCCAGCCACCGCTGGCATTCGGCGTTCGCGTCGGAGTAGTACCCGTCCACGACGACCACGTCCGCGCCATAGGAGCGAATCCGGTCGACCTTGAGCTGTGGCGACGTGCGCGGGACGAAGATAGTGGCGGGGACGCCCGCCCGTCCTGCCGCCCACGCCAGAGCAGCACCGTGGTTGCCTCCCGAAGCTGCCACCACGCCGCCGGACGGCATGTCCAGGGCCTGCAGCGTGTTCAGCACTCCGCGCGCTTTGAAGACTCCGGTGTGCTGGAGTAACTCGAGCTTGAGCAGGACCCGTCCAGGGACATCCAGTTCTCCTGCCGTCAACTCGAGAATCGGCGTGCGCCGCACGGTGCCCGCGATACGATCACGAGCGGCCAGAACATCATCGTGCGTAGGGATCGTTGCTGTCCTCGTCATGTCCGGATCGTACGTGTTCCGCGCTACCCTAGATGAGCGGACGAGCCGGCCGGGCGGCCGCGTCGAGGCGCTGCGGCGTCTCGCCGAGGAAAGTCCGGACTCCACAGGGCATGGTGGTGGGTAACGCCCACCCGGGGTGACCCGCGGGAAAGTGCCACAGAAAGCAAACCGCCGGCGCCATCGGTGCCGGTAAGGGTGAAACGGTGGTGTAAGAGACCACCAGCGCCCGGGGTGACCCGGGCGGCTCGGCAAACCCCACCTGGAGCAAGGTCGCGCAGGAAGCGTTCGAGGGTGACCCGCCCGAGCTTCCGGGTAGACCGCTGGAGGCCGCCGGCAACGGCGGTCCTAGATGGATGGTCGCCGGTCCCGGGCAACCGGGGCGCACAGAATCCGGCTTACAGGCCGGCTCGTCCCTCGCACAGTCGATCCCGGATCGTGCGTGGCCGAGCGATATCGGTTATATAAACCGAGTGATCGGTCTATTATACGACCATGATGATCTGCCATCGGGAAGTGCGCCGCACATGGCCGCAACGCGAGTGCTGAGGCGGGTCGGCAAAGTGGCCATCTATGCGTTGATCGCCGTCGTGATGCTCGTCGCGATCGGGATCGTCGGATATCAGACGACGAGCTACCGGGCAGCGCAGCCACAGCAAGGTCACCTCGCGCTCACCGGAGCCACCGTCCTGGCCGGCGACGACCTGGACGTGCTGGAGAATGCCACGGTCCTCATCGAGGACGGTGTGATCGTCGACGTCGGTGTGGACGTGGACGTCCCGGCCGACGGCACCGTCATCGACGTATCGGGCCGCACGGTGCTGCCGGGCCTGATGGATCTGCACGTCCATCTCGGCACCGAACACGAGGCCGGCCAAGGCTTCGGGCCGCTGCAGATACCGGGGGTGATCTGGGACTCGATGCGGTTCAACCCGGACAATCGCCGCAGCTTCCTCCAGGCGGGGGTGACGACCGTGCGCAGCCTCGGCAACGAGCACGGCTGGGTCACGGATCTGCGCGGCAAACTCGCGAGCGGGGAACTCGAAGGGCCGCGACTGTTCGCCGCGGGGCCGGTCTTCACGACCCGCGGCGGTCACCCGGTGGTCACGATCTTCGGTGGACGTGTCGTCGGCGAGACGCAGGTGCCGGACGCCCCGGACGAAGCGAGAGATGCGGTCCGCCGCCTTGCCACCGGTGACCGGGCCGTGGATGTCATCAAGGTCATCCAGGAGCGCGGCCGGGAGGGACGGCGCCTCGAGCCGATCGCACCCGCCGTCCTTCAAGCGATCATCGACGAGGCACACGAGCACGGCCTCGCAGTCACTGCACATTGGGGTACCGAGCAGGATCTCGCCGAAGCACTCGACGCCGGAGTGGACGGCCTGGAACACATCGGCCGGCTACCGAACGGCTGGCCGGACGAAGCACTTGACACGATCGTCAGCGAGCACATCCCGGTGGCGCCGACGCTGGCCGTCACCGAAGTCGGCGCTCCGGACGTGGCATTCCAGCAGATGCTTGCCCGTACGGCCGAACTGCACGAGGCCGGCGGGCGCATCGTTGTCGGTAGTGACGCGGGCATGCCGGGAGTGCCGTTCGGCGGCGGCGTCCATCGCGAACTGGAACTGCTCGTCGAGAGCGGGCTGACGCCGCGCGAAGCACTACGGGCCGCCACGAGTGAGGCGGCCGCGGCGCTCGGCGTCACCGACATCGGCGTGATCGAACCGGGTCGGGCGGCGGACATACTTGTGGTGGACGGTGATCCGCTCGCCGCGATCGGCGACATCCGGAATGTTCTGCTGGTTTTCCGCGACGGGCGCAAGGTGGTCGACGGCCGCGAGGTCGGTGCCGGGTGAGGACGGTCGACCCGGCCAAGCACGAAGCCAAGCGACGCCAGATTCTGGACGCCGCGGCCGAGTTATTCGCCACGAAGGGCCTCGACCGCACAACAACGGCGGAGATCTGCCGAGCCGCCGGCATGAGCGCCGGCAACCTCTTCCACTACTTCAACAGCAAACGGGAGATCTTCTTCGCGGTCATCATCGACGGTGCGGACGAGAAGGCCGCCGCGCTCGCCGCGGCGCGAAACAGGGACGACGTCTGGGCCGCACTTCTGGACGTCGTCGAGTTGTTGACCTGGCCGGCCATGGTGCCGCTCGGCCCGCCGCTGGTCATGGAGGCGATGCTGCAGGCCCGCCGGGATCCCGAACTCGCCGAGTGGCTGGAACGCGACGAAGCCGACGAACGCGCCGCGATCGAGGCACTGCTCTCCCGTGGCGTCGAAGCCGGCCGAATCGCCCCGGGCATCCCAGTCGAGGACGCGGCAACGTGGGTGATGGCGATCATCGGTGCGTTCTACCTCCGGGCCGCGACCGACCCGGGGTTCCGGCCCGCCGAAGAGTCCGCCAGCCTGCGCCTCGTACTCGAACGCTTCCTCCGCCCGCACACTTGATCAAGAACGGTTGCCGTAGCGCTACCCTCGGTCAGCTGGACCGGTCGGCCGTCCAGATAGAGACTTTGGTCCCTACTGCAACAGCTTCTGCCTGAGCAAAGATTGACCGGTGGTGATGATCGATACGGCAGGTCTCGAGGTTCTCTCCCGGGGCGAGAGCCTCAAACTGCTGACGTCCGTGCCGGTCGGGCGGATCGCGTTCACCGACCGTGCGTTGCCGGCGATCCAACCGGTGAACTTCGTTGTCGACGGTGAAACGATCGTATTCCGGACCGGAGCCGGTTCGAAGCTGGCTGCCGCCACCCGTGAGGCGATCGTCGCGTTCCAGGCCGATGCTTTCGACAGCGAAGCTCAGACCGGTTGGTCCGTCATGGGGGTGGGACGCGCCTATCAAGTGACCGACGACGACGAGATCGTGCGCCTATGCGAGTTACCTATCCGTCCGTGGACGCCCGCTGCGCGCGACCACTTCGTCCGAATCGAACTCGCCACCATCACCGGGCGCCGGATACCACCGATCTGATCACTCGCCGAGCGGCACACTCCACACCAGTGACGTTCCGCCACCGGCTGCGGGCAGCAGTTCGCACGTACCGCCGCGGCGTTTCGCACGCTCCTCGAGGTTGGCCACGCCGCTGCGGCGACCGCCGGACGTCATGCCCACGCCGTTGTCGGTGACCCGCAGCACCAGCTCGTCGTCGAGTGTGACCGCGACGTCGACGCGCGACGCCTTCGCGTGCCGGACGACGTTCGACAACGCTTCCTGGATCACTGCGACGACGTCATCGGCGAGATCGTGCACCACATCGGTGTCCAGCAGACCCTCCATCTTCAGCGCCGGCGTGAACCCGAGCTGCTGCCCGGCCGCGTCCGCGACTTCCATGATCCGGTACCGCAGACCGCCGCCGCTCGATGTCTCTCTCGCCTGCAGCGCGAATATCGAGGACCGGATCTGACGAATCGTCCCGTCCAGGTCGTCGACCGCCGAGTGGATCCGGCCGGCCGCCTGCGTGCCCTCGACGAGTCGGGCGGCACCGGTCAGTGACATGGCAGTGGCGAACAGCCGCTGGATGACGACGTCGTGCAGATCTCGGGCGATCCGGGCCCGATCGTCGATCAGCCCGAACCGTTCGGCCTCACGCCGGGCGTCCGCGAGTTCGAGCACGACGGCCGCTTGGCCCGCGAACGCTGCGAGCAGCCGCACCACGCCGGCCGGGAACGGCGACTGCCCGCGCTGCTTTCCGACGACAAGCACACCGCGCACACTTCCGTACTCGCCGATCGGCACCAGGAGACGCGGGCCCTCCGGCAGCCGGCTCACCAGCGGGGCCTCATCCGGATCGCTGCGGAAGTCGGTGATCACGCGCGCTTCCCCGCTGGCGTAGACCGAACCGGCCACTGAGCCGTCCACCGGCAACTCGAGGCCGGCGAGTTCTTCGTAGCCGGAGCCGCTGACCGCAACGACGGTCAGCGTGCCGGGCTCGCCGGCCGGCACTGCGACCGCTGCGACGAGCCCTTGGGCCAACTCCCGCCCCCGCGCCGCCATCAGCTCCATGGCCTCGCGTGGCTCCGATCCGGACAGCAGCGTACGAGTCAGCTCGGACGATGCCTCCAGCCACGCCTCTCGCTGCCGGGTCTCGTCGTACAGCCGCGCGTTCTCGATCGCCACACCGGCGGCCGTCGCAAGTGCGACGACGATGGTTTCGTCCTGCTCGCTGAATTCGCGGCCATCGGCCTTCTCGGTCAGGTAGAGGTTGCCGAACACCTCGTCGCGTACCCGGATCGGGACGCCGAGGAACGTCCGCATCGGTGGATGACCATCCGGGAATCCGTACGACTCGGGGTGATCACGGATGTCGGATAGGCGCAGCGTCTGCGGCTCCTTGATCAACAGTCCGAGCAGGCCGCGCCCGTGCGGCCAATGGTCGATCACCGCGATTTCTTCCTCAGTGATACCGACCGGGACGAACTGGGACAGCAGCCCGTCGTCACCGATCACGCCGAGGGCGCCGTATCGCGCGTCGACCAATGTGGTCGCCGCCTCGACGATCCGCCGCAGCACGCTCTCGAGGTCGAGCTCACGCCCGATCGACACGACCGCGTCGAGCAGGCCATGGACGCTGTCGCGCGTGTTGCGCACAGCCTCGAGACGACCCTGAAGCTCAGCCAGCAGGTCGTCGAGTGGAAGCTGTGGCAGCAGCCCTTCGTGCTGTTCGTCCATCCGCGCCCCTACCGCTACGACACCTCAATCTTGCCTGAGCGGGTAGCTGTTTGCCATCAGCGGGTGGAAGAACGCAGTGAGCCATGCAGTTGGGCTCCCGGACCCGAAACGGGCCGCCGCAAGCGCAATGAGCACTCGCGGCAGCCCGCGGAGGCTGTCACATCTGGTGAACCACCACGATCGGAGCCGCCACGTGCCGCAGGATCGCACGAGCCTGCGAACCGAGCAGCGCGCCGGTGACGACGCCGTGGCCCCGCCCGCCGATCACGACTTGATCGGTCGTGTCGGCGTACTTGGCCAGCGCCATGGCCGGCTGGGCGTACTCGGTGACAGCGCGAACCGAGACGTTCGGGTACTTATCGCGCCAGCTGCTCAGCCACTCGGAGAGCTCGCTGTCGATCTCCGCCTCGATCCTCTCTTTGCTCAGCTCTGCGGGCCAGCCCTCGGACCACCGCGTCGGCAGTCCCCAGGCACGGAGAACGATCAGCTCCGCGTCACGCTCGGCAGCCGCCTCGAAGGCATACTGGACCGCGCCCTCGCAGTTCTCCGAGCCGTCGACACCGACGACGATCCGCCCGTACGGCTCGGCCGGAGCGTCCCACGCGGCCGGGATCACCGCGACCGGAGTCTTCGAATGGGTCGCGCATGCCAGCGAAACCGAACCCAGGACCATCTCGGTCATCCGGTTGAGTCCTTCCCGGCCGACGACCAGCAGCCTGGCCTGCTCGCTCTCCTTCAGCAGTACGCGTGGTGTCTGCCCTTCTTCGTGAACGACCGACACCGGGACGCTCGGGTACTTGGCGACCACGCGATCGCGTGCCTCGGAGAGGTACTTCGCGGCTTCTTCGACCGGCGCGGGCAACTTGACCGCAACCGCCGGCAGCGCGGTCACGGCCCGCTGGTACGCGTGCACCAGCTTGATCGGCCAGTCGTGCCGGTCGGCCTCGGCCGCGGCCCAGTCCACGGCGCGCAGCGAGTCTTGCGACCCGTCGACGCCGACGACGATCGGTTGGCTGGATTCCGTATTCGACATGATGTCCTCCTTCGTTCGGAATCAACGCTCAACTCCATGATCGAGTAACCCGGTCCAGATGGGGCAGGGCCGAGAGACCACACGTAGCGGGACGTTCGTCACCGCCGGAGCAGGCCCGACCCCATTCGGAGCGGGTGCGCCGACCGCTATCGCGTCGCGTCCTGGTGAACGATGATGACCGGGCGGTCGACGTGCCGAAGGATCGCCCGTGCGACCGATCCGAGTAGCATTCCGGTCACGGCACCGTGGCCCCGTCCGCCGATCACGACGAGGTCGGCCTTTGATGCCACCCGCCCGAGGACCAGCGCAGGATGCTCGACCTCGGCGACGACATCGACCGGAACCTCGGGGTACTCCTTCTGGAGGTCATCGATCACCGCCGCGAGCGCGCGCTCGACATCGGCCTTCACGTGCGGGTCCTCAGTGCCGAGCGGCCAGTCGTCAGGGCGGTTCCACGGCTGGTGCCACGCGTACGCGGTGACGAGTTCCGCGTTCTGCTCAGCCGCTGCCTCGAAGGCGTACTTCGCGGCTGCCTTGCAGTTCTCGGACCCGTCGATACCGAGGACGATCCGCCCGTACGGGCTCGCCGGCGGCTTCCACGACCCTGGAATCACCGCGACGGGCACGGTCGCTTTGGACGCCACGGCCAACGACACCGATCCGAGCACCATTTCAGCGACCCGGCCGATACCTTCGCGCCCGACCACCAGCATGCTCGCGTCTCGGCTCTCCTGTACCAGCACCTGAGGTGCCCTGCCTTCGCGCTGCGTCACTGCGACATCGAGCTCGGGATATGCGGCCGCGACACGCTCGCGAGCCTGCGCGAGAACGCGCTCGCCGGTCTCGGTCGGGACCGGTCGGGTCCCGGCGTCCGCCGGCCATGCGGTCGGTATCACGTGGTAGACGTACACCAGCTGCAGCGGACGACCGTGGGCAGCGGCCTTGGCGGCCGCCCAGTCCAGCGCAAGTAGCGCGTCCTGCGATCCGTCGACTCCAACGACGACGGGACGTACCTTTTCGGTGTTCGACATTGTGACCACTCCCTCCGTCGCACCGATCATTCCGGGCTCAGGTTCCGCACGACGGGCGAAGACTCTCTTCACCGGCACGTCGCCCTTACCCACTACCGACGCTAAACGGGGGCATTTCGCGTGGTCAGGGCCAAAAGGCCTGGTCAGAGGGAGCCGACGGTCCTATGTGTACGGCAATCGGGAATCGCGTTCGTCCAGGTGAACCGCGACCTGCTATGGATTCGCGAACGCAGGCACTACGGTGGTTGTGTGCGCGAGAACACAACGAGAGCAGGCCAGGAACCGATCACGGTATTCCTGTTGGACGATCACGAGGTCGTTCGCCGGGGTGTGTCGTCGCTACTCTCGGCCGAGCCGGACTTGGAGGTGGTCGGCGAGGCGGCGACCGCCGAGCAGGCGCTTGCCCGCATCCCCGCGCTCAAGCCACGGGTGGCCGTACTCGACGTGAGACTGCCGGACGGCGACGGCGTCAGCGTCTGCCGGGAGATCCGCTCCCAGCTGCCTGAAGTGGCCTGCCTGATGCTCACCTCGTTCGCCGACGACGACGCGTTGTTCGACGCGGTCATGGCTGGGGCAGCCGGCTACGTGCTCAAACAGATCCACGGCACCGATCTCGTCGGCGCAGTACGTACCGTCGCGGGCGGCCAGTCCCTCCTCGACCCGCGTAGCACGGCCCGCATGCTCGATCGGCTGCGCGAACAGGCGAACCGGAAGGACCCGCTCGCAGCGCTGTCCGACCAGGAACGTCGGATCCTCGAGCTGATCGGTGAAGGGCTCACGAACCGGCAGATCGGCGAGCGGATGTATCTCGCCGAGAAGACGGTGAAGAACTACGTGTCCAACCTGCTCGCCAAGCTCGACATGCAGCGTCGCACCCAGGCGGCGGCCCTGGCGGCTCAGCTCAAGTCCGAGGCGAGCCACAAGGACGAGTAGAGCCGCGGCTCAACACGCTCGCCGGCGCACTCTTCTTACTCGCCGCTACCAGGTGCCCAAAGTCCCTCTGACCACGTTCATTGGCCCCTGCCACGGACTCTGCGCAGTCACGCACGGTGGAAGTGACGCGAGAGGAGCAGGCAATGTCTGACCGAGCGAAACTGAACGAGCTTGGCCTGAGTACCGGCAAGAAGGCCAGGCTGAACCGGATTTTGTACCAGCACGGGGTCGGCAACGGCACCGCCATCTTCCTCCCCTACGACCAGGGTCTGGAACACGGCCCGCGCGACTTCTTCGCCAACCCGATGGCGAGCAGCCCCTCATACATCGCCAAGCTGGCGGTCGAGGGCGGCTTCAACGGCATCGCCGTCCAGATCGGGCTGGCCGAGAAGTTCTACTGGGACTTTGCCGGCGAGGTCCCGCTCATCCTCAAGCTCAACGGAAAAACCGACATCCCATCCGATGCCGAAGCGCTCTCCCCGCTGAACGCCACGGTCGAGGAGGCTGTGCGGCTCGGTGCCGACGCAGTGGGGTACACGCTCTACGTCGGCACTCCGGCACAGGAGGCCGACTTCGAGCAGTACCGCAAGGTACGTGCGGACGCCCGGAGCCTTGGCATGCCGTTGATCGTGTGGGCGTACCCTCGTGGCGCTGCGATCGAAGCCAAAGGCGGTAAGAATTCGTTCTACGCGGTCGACTACGCGGCACGTACCGCCAGCGAACTCGGCGCCGACGTCGTGAAGGTGAACTTCCCGCACCCGGACAAGCGCGACGGAGTGAAGAAGGAGTACGACGCCGAGTTCTCCACACAACAGGCGATCGACGCCGTGGTGCGCTCGGCGAACCGCACACTGGTGCTCGTCTCCGGCGGCGAGAAGGCAGGCGACGAGGCGATGCTCGACAAGGCCCGCCAGTCGATGGAGGCCGGCGCCACCGGACTCATCTTCGGACGCAACGTCTGGCAACGCGAGCACGACGAGTCTCTGCGCTTCGTCGATCAGCTCAAGGAAATCCTCGCGAAGTACCCCACAGGCTGATCTGCGAATCGAGGACGAAACATGACAGTACGTGTCGGTATCAATGGTTTCGGCAGGATCGGCCGTAGCTTCCTGCGGTGCGCGCTGGAGCGCGACATCAAGGTGGTGGGGATCAACGACGTCGCGCCGTTGACCTCGCTGGCCCATCTTCTCCAGTACGACTCGACGTACGGTCGCCTGCCGTTCCCGGTACGGATCGACGGCGACTCGCTCTTGGTCGACCACAGCCCGATCGCCGTGACGTCCCACCGCGACCTGGACGAGCTCGACTGGGGCCGGCTCGGCGCGGAGGTCGTCATCGAGGCCAGCGGACGGTTCCGCGAACGCGACGAGGCGGCCCGCCACCTCAAGGTCGGGGCAAAAAAGGTGCTGATCTCGGCGCCGGCCAAGGGCGCCGACCTCACCATGGTCATGGGCGTGAACCACCAGCGGTACGACCCGGACGAACACGACGTGATCTCCAACGCGTCGTGCACGACGAACTGCGTGGCACCGATGGTGAAGGTTCTCGACGACGAGTTCGGCTTGGTGAAGGGCTTCATGACGACGGTACACGGCTACACGAACGACCAGGTCGTCCTTGACGCCCCGCACAAGGACCTGCGCCGTGCCCGCTCGGCCGCGGTCAACATCATCCCGACCAGCACCGGGGCTGCCAAAGCGGTGGGACTCGTCCTACCCGAGCTCGAAGGCCGCCTCGACGGCGTAGCCTTGCGCGTTCCGGTGGAGGACGGCTCGCTGGTCGACCTGGCCGCTGTGCTCCGGCGGCCGGTCGCCGCGGCGGATGTCAACGACGCGTTCGCCGAGGCCGCAGCCTCCGGGCCACTCGCCGGCATTCTGCGATACACGACGGCCCCGATCGTCTCTCGCGACGTGGTCTCCGACCCGGCCTCGTGCATCCTGGATGCTTCGCTGACCCAGGCCGACGACGAGCTGGTCAAGTTGTTCGGCTGGTACGACAACGAGTGGGGCTACACCAACCGGCTGGCCGATCTGGCCGAGTACGTTGGTGCCCGGATGTAACCACCGCCGGCTCGCATGATCAACCGCGCGACGTAACCACGCTATTTCATCGAGTTCGAGTCGTCCCGCTTGTATTCGATCTCGTTCTTGACGTCGACGACTCCGTCGACCGAACGCGTCAAGCGCTCGGCGATCACGACGCTGCTCTTGCGGTCGAGCTCACCGGTCAAGGTCACGACGCCTTCGTCGACGTGCACCTCCACCGTGCCGTACTCGGTAAGCAGCACCCTGGAGTCGATCACGGTCCTGACTTCCTCGCCGATCGCGACGTCCGGGCGCAGGAACGACTCGATCAGGTCGGCGCGACTGACGATGCCGACCAGACGTCCGGAGTTGTCGACGACAGGGAGCCGTTTGACACTCTCGTCGACCAATCGCCGCGCTGCCTCGGCCAGGGTCGCATCCGGATCGATCGTCACCGCAGGACTGCTCATCAGATCACCGGCTTCGTCTCCAGTCGCCTTGGCCAGCTCCCTGCGGTGGCGTAGCCGGGCCAGCCGCCGGAGGCGTTCGGTGCCGTCGCGATACTCCTCTTTCGGCAGCAGATCTGCCTCGGACACGACGCCGACGAGCCGGTCTTTGTCGTCCAGTACCGGGAGCGCGCTCACGGCGTTCTCGTCCAGCAGCCGGACGACCTCCTTGAACGACGCGCGCACCGGTACGGTGACCACCTCGCTGGTCATCACGTCACGAACCGTAAGTCTCCTCATGGCTTCATTGACGCCCAACCCGGCAACTCCGAGACAGAGGCCAAGGTCCTGCGTCCGCAAGGACCTTCCGGCTCAA
>DASUTB010000133.1:0-9945 GCA_036374835.1 Jiangellaceae bacterium
CGATTCCGGTGACCGTGTTGCGATCAAGTGCGGACGCCTGAGCCGGGGTCAGATCGTCGGCCATGAGCACACCTGGCCGTGGCTGGAACTCCGGCGATCTGCCGAGCATGGCGAGCAGCACTTGATCGTGCAGCGCGCGGACGTCGGCTGCCCGGGCTTGCTGGTACTCGTCCGGCAACGCCTCGAGATCGGCGGCCAGCGCGAGCATGGCTTCGGACCACGCCACGGGCGCGGGTGCGCCATCGTCGACCCTGCCGCGGACGCCGTCCAGCAGCTCGGAGTCGTCGAGCAGCATGAGGTGGGCGTCGAAGATGCCGGCCTCGGCCTCGCCGATCTCACGCGACGTACGGGCGCGGGTCTGGACGGTCGCCCGCCGAACCGCGGCGATGGAGCTGCGGACCCGGCGCCACTCGGCCGTCGGGTCGCCGGCAGCCGGCGCGGCGGCGGCCTCGGCGGCCAGCGACTCGGACGGTGCGCCGGGTCGCCACGACGGGCCGATGCCGATGCCAGGGGACGCGGGGTAGGGGCCTCCAGTAGCCGGAGCGGGTGCGGGCGGCGCGAGGTCGGCGACGCCCTCGTCGACGTGCCGCGACGCGAGGGCCAGAACGTGATCGACGGCTTCACGTGCCTGGCTACCGGTAGCGCCGACCTCCACCTCGTGGCCTTCGAGCGCGCCAAGAGTGGCGACGCGACTCAGGCTCGATCCGGGCACCCATGGCGATCCGGTTGTGAGGTTCCGCAGTTGGACGCGGGCGTCGAATGTCCGCACCTCACCGACCAGTCGGGCCGCGGGCCGGGCGTGCAGCCCGTGCGGGTTCGCCACCACGAACGACGCGTGCACGGCCGGTTCGTGCGCTTCAGGCGCGGCGCCGTCCCCGGTACCGGCGGGCTGCAGGTGCGACTGCTTGCCGGCCAGCGCGGCGACCGCCTCCGCCTCGACCTCGGTCAGCGACGCCCCACCGGCTGCCGCGACGGCCGCGGCGACCAGGCCTTCGACGAGGGGCGCGGCGCACAACCGAACCCGCGAGGCGGTCGAGGCGTCGATCAGCTCCAGGGCCAGTTCGGCGGACAGCACGGCGCTGCCCAGGTCCATCAGGACCAGGACACCGTCCGGGCCGTCGACCTGCTCGATCGCCGCCTGCACCTGCACGGCGTCGGTGCCGAACGTCGTCTCGTCCAGCCCGGCGGCGATCGCGATGGACACGTCCCGGCCGTGCAGCATCTCCCGGGCGATGTCGACCGCGGCCCGCGCCAGGGCGTGGCTGTGCGAGACGACGACGATGCCGACCATGACCGAGCCGGCCTCAGCCGAGCGCCGTCGCGGCGGCGCGGATCAGCAGCGCGGAGCTCGTCGCGCCCGGGTCCTGATGCCCGACGCTGCGCTCGCCCAGGTAGGACGCGCGTCCCTTGCGGGCGAGCATGGGCGTGGTGGCGTCGCGTCCCGACTCGGCGGCGGTGACGGCGGCGGCCATGCCTTCGCGGAGACCGTTGCCGCTGTCCAGCGCGTCGTCCAAGGCATCGATGGCCGGTGCGAGCGCGTCGTACATGGTCTTGTCGCCGGCCTCGGCCTTGCCCCGCGCGACGACGCCGTCGAGTCCGGCGCGCAGCGCCTTGGCCAGGTCCTCGGGCCCGAGCGAGTCGACGTCGCCACACGCCATGCCGAGGCGGAGGAAGAACGTCCCGTACAGCGGCCCGCTGGCGCCGCCTACCGAGCTGACCAACGTCATGCCGACTTTCTTGAACAGCGCGGCGGCGCTGGTCAGCGTGTCGTCGCTGTCCAGCGCCGCGAGCACCGCCGTCATGCCGCGGTCCATGTTGATGCCGTGGTCGGCGTCACCGATGGCAGCGTCCAACGCGGTGAGCTTTTCCTTCTGCTCAGCCACGAGGGCGGCGAAACCCTGGACCCACGCCCGGAGGCCGGCGAGCGTGACGGCATCGGTCATGATCACACTCCCCACCGCAGGGCCGGCGTCTTCACTGGTGCATCCCATAGTTCCACCAGGTCGTCGGTCACCTTGACGAGGGTGACCGAGCAGCCAGCCATCTCCAGCGAAGTGATGTAGGGGCCGACCAGCGACCGGGCGACCTGAATGCCGTTGCCGTCGAGGATGCGCGCGACCTCGTTGTACATGAGGTACAGCTCGATCAGCGGGGTGCCGCCCATGCCGTTGACAAACGCGATCACGCCGTCGCCGCGGCCGAACGGCAGGTCAGACACGATCGGCTCGACGAGCATCTCGGCGACCTGCTTGGCCGGCGCGAGCGGGACGCGCTCCCGTCCCGGCTCGCCGTGGATGCCGATGCCGATCTCCATCTCGTCCTCACCGAGCTCGAAGGTCGGTTTGCCGGCCGCGGGCACGGTGCACGACGTCAGCGCCATGCCCATGCTGCGGCCGTTGGCGTTGACGAGCTTCGCCATCTCGGCGACGTCGTTGAGCGGACGGCCCTGCTCGGCGGCAGCGCCTGCGATCTTCTCCAGGACGACCGTGACGCCGACTCCCCGGCGGCCGGCGGTGTACAGGCTGTCCTTGACCGCGACGTCGTCATCGGTGACGACGGAGACGACGTCCACACCCGTCTCGGCGGCCGCGAGCTCGGCGGCCATCTCGAAGTTCATGACGTCGCCGGTGTAGTTCTTCACGATGTGCAGCACGCCGGCGTCGCCGTCCACGGCCTTTGTGGCCGCGAGCATCTGGTCCGGAACGGGCGACGTGAACACCTCGCCTGCGCAGGCCGCATCCAGCATGCCCGGCCCGACGAACCCGCCGTGCAGCGGCTCATGGCCGGAGCCCCCGCCGGAGACCAGCCCGACCTTGCCCGAGACCGGCGCGTCCCCGCGAATGACCACCTTGTTCTCGTGGTCGACCCGCAGCTCGGGGTGCGCGGCCTCGATTCCCAGTAGTGCCTCGTTGACGACGGTCGCCGGGTCGTTGATGAGCTTCTTCATGATCCCTCCTTGGGCAGATCAGGCGGATGCCCGCTCGGATTCCGGCTCGGTTGGTGTGATCGCCGGGATGCGCTCGGGAACTTCGCGCACCTTCGTCAAGGCCAGATAGACCAGCGCGGCGGCGACACCGGCCGCGAACTCGGCGGCAAGGTAGACCGGAGCCTGGCCCCACTCGACGTCCCCGCCCCACAACGTCTGGATGACCACAGGCCCAAGCGTACGAGCCGGGTTGATCGATGCACCGGTAGCAGGGGCGACCGGAATGATCGCCGCGAAGACGACCAGCCCGATGGCGACGCCGGCGAAGCCCGGTGCGGCGTTGCGGTGGATCACGAGCAGCACTGTGAGCACGAGGATGAACGTCCCCACGAACTCGGCGACGAACGCCTGACCGGCGCCGACCCCCTCGCCGTATGCCGCGACGCCCAGGCCGAGGTCGCTGGCCCGGCTGCCCAGCACGCCGATGATCGCGACGGCCCCGAGCGCGCCGCCGACGAGCTGCGCGGCGATGTACTCCGGGACGCGGCGCCACGGGAACTGGCCGGAGAGCGCCAGGCCGATCGTCACCGCCGGATTGATGTGGTTGCCCGACACGTGGCCGAAGGCGTAGACAGTGGCGACGACAATCGTGCCGAACGCGAACGAGATGATTGCCAGGTGACGGATCCGGGCGAGTTCGGCAAGCAGCTCGACGACGTGCGCGCCACCGGTTTGGCCTACGAGAACGACGAGGCCGTACTGGGAGAGTCGTGCGTGGCCGGCGCTGTGTTCGACTCGAACGGCGTCGTCGGCGCGGTGGGTCTCGTCGTCCCGTCAACCGAGTGGCCGCTGGACGACGCGGCCGTCGACGCGGTTCGCACCACTGCACGAACGATCTCTCGTGAACTCGGCGCCTCCCAGTGGCCGGTACCGGCCTAGATCGTCGTATGTGCGTCCTGCGCACGTATTGTCTGTGGCATGCGATTCGAGACCTCCATCGACATTGCCGCCTCCGCCGAGCACGTCTTCGGCGTCTACACCGACGTCGAGCGCTGGCCTGAGTGGACGGAGAGCGTGACCAGCGTCGAACGACTGGACGAAGGACCGCTTCGGGTGGGTTCCCGAGTCCGGATCAAGCAACCCCGCCTCCCGGTAGCGGTGTGGGAGGTGACCGACCTGGTGCCGGACCGCTCGTTCACCTGGGTCGCCCGTGGCCCGGGAATCGTCACGACCGCCAGCCACGTGATCACCCCAGCGGACCAGAACGGCCAGGTCACGGTGACAGCGTCGTTGGACCAAGCTGGGCTGCTGGGACCGCTGCTCGGCCTGCTGACCAAGCGGATGACCAACCACTACCTCGACACCGAGGTCCGCGGCCTGAAAGCCCGCTGCGAGAGCCAGGGCGGATGATTGGACCGAGCCGGGATCTCATCGCGGGTGCGTAGACGTGGCGGACACAAGGGTCGGCTGATGATCGGGGCAGCGCTTCTGTGTTGGTGTGGTGCCGACTGACCTGCGATGCCGCTGCAGAATCAGGTCATGACAGAAGCAGCGACCGATCCGCACCGGCCCACAACCGTGATCCAGCTCGATGACGGTCCTGTCGAGTACCGGCTGGACCGGCGTGGCGGTGGCACCGTGGTCATCTTCCACGGTGGACACATGCATGCCGGTCTCGCCCTCGGCGAGACCATCTTCACCGACCTGGGGTACACGGTTCTGGTGCCGTCTCGCCCGGGCTACGGGCGGACCCCGGTCACCACCGGCAGATCACCGAGCGGCTTCATCCAAGTTGTGCGGCAGCTGTGTGACCACCTCGGCATCGAGCGGATCGCGGCGGCCGTGGGCATGTCCGCGGGCGGACCGACTGCACTTGCGATGGCCTCTAGGTATCCCCAGCTCGTCCAACGGCTCATCCTGCAAAGCGCCGTGGGGTTTCTTTCCTGGCCTGAGCGCCGCACCCGTCTGGCCGCCTACGTGGCATTCAACGGCGCCACTGAGAGAATCACTTGGGCGCTTGTCCGCAGCCTCATCCGGCACGCCCCAACCACCGGTCTGCGGTTGATGCTGCGCGACCTGTCCATCAAGCCCGCCAGCCACGTCATCGCGTCCCTCAGCGATCAAGACCGGGCGGCGATGCTGGCACTGTTCTGCGGCATGCGCTCCGGGCACGGCTTCCGCAACGACCTTCGCAACGGACCAGCCCCGATGCAGGAGATCACCCAACCGACGCTGATCATCGCAAGCCGCTATGACGGTTCGGTGCCGCCTAGCCACGCCGAATCACTAGCAGCTGGCATCCCACATGCCGAACTCGTCCAGAGCGAGGCCGACTCCCACCTCATCTGGTACAGCAGCGACTACGCCGTGATCGCCGAAAGAATCGACCAATTCCTCAGCAGCGATCCCCGGGTACCGCCCACTAGACAATAGGCGGGCCGGGGCTGCGCTCGCGCATTCGACGAAGCCCTCAACCACTGAACCCGAACGGCACCGCACCCCTTCGGCGACCGGTTCGGAGCCGGTCAGGAGGACGCACCAGGCGGACACCTCATCGGCGGCACGATGACGCGTTCGGCGCGCAGTGCAGCATGACCGGGCGTGGTGGCTGACCCTGAGGCTTTGCGTTAGGTGAAGTCGGCGCGGTGGTCACGTACCCAGGCGATTTCGACGGTGTTCTGTTCGAGGGCGCCCTGGGCAACCCACGTCCGCTGGGGCTCCTGGCCCAACTCGGCGAGGTGGCTGACGAGGTCGCTGACTGCTTGCATCCGACGTACCACGGCCTCAGCGATGTCGAAGTCGGGCAGGTCGCCGTAGGCGTCGAGGAAGACTTGGATGCGGTGTCGGCGGTCTGGGATCTCGGGGAAGTGATGCCAGTCGCGTACGAACTCGTCGCAGCGCACCGGGACGAACCACCGGAGGGCGTAGGCGACATCGGAGAGTCGGGGCGCGGGATGAAGGTAGTCCCAGTCGATCAGCCCGATGGCCTCGTTGTCTCGCCAGACGAAGTTCCACGGCCCCGGGTCGCCGTGGCAGTACACAAGATCCTCACCGTTGTGCGCCGCGACAGCGGGTGCCCCCCATTCAGCGTTCGGTGGTGGCGTCCACGTCGTCGTCGCATCGTGGACCCGGCGCAGGAGGCGGGCCGCAGAAGCCAACCCGTCATCGGTGTGCTGGTGATACCACGCATCACCCCCGGAGTCTCCTTCGATGAACCGCACAGTCTCGGTGTCCCCTTCGAGGCGCAGCAGCTCGGGTACGCCGACGATTCCTTGGTCTCTGAGGTGCTGGAGGAGGTCGTGGATCGTGGCAGCGTTGGCTGGGGCCGGGCGGGTCACGGTGTCGCCGTCGATGGTCACCGGCCGGGCATCGCGGTTGACCTGCTCGGCGCCGTCAACACCGTCCAATGGTTCGTCCATACCCCGACCCTCCCGACCAGATCCGGAGCTTGGCAACTGAAATACGGGGCCCTGACGACGTTGCCCTGACAACCCGTCCCTCGACGCCCTCACATCGGCATTGACAGGACGTTCGAACCGCGCCGACACGCGCGTCTTACCGCCACGACACGGCGCCCGCAATACGGCCGGTTGCGGGTTGCCAGCTCAATCCAGCGAGGTCAACTGTCTGCGGGCTACGGTAGCCGCGAGCGCGAGGTTCCGGTAGGCGGACCTGTCCCGGTGAGGCTCTCTGGACGGAACATTCGGGACGCTGGCGCGTAATTGCGCGTAGCGAGCAGCGCCAGTAACGGTGAGGTTTCGTCACTGGGTCCGGTTGCGGAGGCTCCGCGCCAGGGTGGGGATCATCATCGTCGCTGCGACCAGGTGTAGCCCCAGGAGGGCGGTGGTGGTGGCGGTGTTTGCCCCGGACAGGACGGGCGGGACCATCGAAATCGCGGTCAGCGACACTGCCGTCTGCACGAATCGCTCGGCGGGGCGAGCGCTCCAACGAAGAAGAGCGACGGCAATGACGATGCCCACGACCGAGAAGAAGCCGGTCACCACGGCGAACCCGGACAATGGGATCGTCCCGCCGCCATCGGGGACCTGGAAGTCGACGCCAACGGCCTGGGCAAGTGCAGCGGCGAGGGTGGTGGCCACCATCGCTGCGAGCGCGGCGATGAAGCCGGTGCCGGCGAGCCCGCGGAGTCGGCGGGTGTGGCTTGTTTGGCCCGATGCCGGGCCTGCGACGACTCCGGCGTCATTCGTGCTGTTCATGTCGTTCCTCCATGATTCGGTAACCGGCGTATGAGGTGTTGACTGGCGTGCAAAGGTCTTGGCCTGGGGGTGACGATGTGCACCCTCGCCGTGCGACGGCCGGGGTTCCGCAGGGCGCGGACGCCGGTGCCGCGGAGCCAGAACCCGGGCGTCGCGTCCGAGGAGCGGCCCGGGCTTGCCGTCGCGCAGTGCCAGCTGCACCCGCCCGCGGGTGATGACGCCGAACGCGTCGCACCACTCCGCCGCGACTACCGTGACACCGCGCCAGCGCGCAGCGCGAGCGTCCGCACGGACTACTCCGTGCCGTCCGCCGGCAGGCGATCCGGCAGCCCGAGCCGCGGGAACTGGTCGTCGTGGAATGTGACGATCTCGGTGATCGCCCCGCCGGTGACGCGCAGTACGTCGATCGTCAATGGCAGGTACGCGTCCTCGCCCTTCCGCCAGAGGTAGAAGGCGACGGCGGGCTGCCGGTTCACGGAGGTGAGGACGCCGCGCAGGTGCTTCAGGCCCTCGAAGCCGTCGTCGACCCAGCTGTTCACCACCGTTTCGCGGCCGACGTACAGGCCCGGCGTGGGCGGCATCGAACAGCGGACGTCCTCTCGCAACAGGGCGGCGAGCCCGTCGACGTCCGTGGCCACGCTGGCGTCCGTATAGCGGCGCACCAGCTCGCGCGTCCCGGGGTCCTCCTCGCCGCCGGTCCAGTCCTGCCGCTCGGTGGGCAGGTGCTCCCGCATGCCGGCGCGGGCCCGCTGCAGCGCGCTGTTGACGGAGTTGACGGAGTCCCCGAGGAGCTCCGCCACGTCCTTCGCCGGCCAGCCGAGCACGTCCCGCAGGATCAGTACGGCCCGCGGGCGCGGCGCCAGGTGCTGGACCGCGACCAGGTACGCCAGCTCGATCGTCTCCCGCGCGACGGCGAAGCTCTCCGGCTCGTCCGCGTCACGCGCGGGCATCTCGTCGAGCAGCCGGTCCGGGTAGGGTTGCAGCCACGGCACCTCGCCGCTGGTCGCGGGCTCCGGGCGGCGCTTGGCGAGCAGGTCCAGGCAGGCGTTGGTGGCGATCCGGTACAGCCAGGCCCGCAACGTCGACCGCCCCTCGAAGGTCTCCCGCCGCCGCCAGGCACGGAGGAACGTCTCCTGCACGGTGTCCTCGGCGTCCTCGAATGACCCGAGCATCCGGTAGCAGTGCACATGCAACTCCCGCCGGTGCCGCTCCGCCAGGCTCGAGAACGCCGGCTCGTCGACCTCGCCCAGACCGTTCACGCCCAGCTCCTCCAGCTGCGTGTCCGCACTCATCGCGGCATCCTTCCGTCTCGTCGTGTCCCGTCGTAGGTGTGACGGATATTGGCGCGACAACTCATCACTACTTGAACACATCACCGGCAGCAGTCCGGGCCTTCACCGCTGGGCTGCTCGCAGCGGAAAGTCAAGACGCCGAGCACCGTCCCGCCCTGAGGGGATCCACAAACTGGACCAGCCTGCGTCATACCGCCGCCAATGGGCCACGCTCAACGCGGCACGGACCGGACGTCAGACGGCGTAGCCGGGCAGGCTCGTCGACGTAGCGGGTACCCGCTCGGATCGGTCATCGGCGCACTCGATAGCGCAGGTGGAGTACCCGGTTGCCCTGAGTCACCACGTCACGGTCCTCCAAGCGGTGCTGTGTGTCGACCGACCCGAAGTAACGCTTGCCGGACCCGAGCACCACGGGCACGACGTCCATCGCGACCTCGTCAACGAGCCCTGCGGCCAACACATAGCCGCCGACGGCGACCTCGATCGTGCGGTCGCCGGCAAGTTCCTGTGCCTTGGCGCCGGCGGCCTTGACGCTGTCGGAACGCCATCGCATTCGCCGAGTCACCTGCGCCGTGGCCGTATTCAGAACCGCGCAAAGGTGATCGAGCGGAGCGGATGCCGTGCAGTTACAAGTGCCCGGTGTCGTTGAAGCTGACCAGGATCGGCGGTCGATCAGAGTCCCACTGCACGATGGTGATCGCGCAGTTGGCTTGGTTGAGGCCGATCCAACGCCACAGCGGGGCGTCGAGCGCGTGGCGGACGAACCACCCGATGACGAAGTTGTGGGTGATCAGCAGTTCGTGCCGGTCGTTATCGCCGGTGACGCCGAAGTGGTCGACAGCGGCCTGCAATGTGGAGGCGTCCTCGTCGCGCTCATCGTCGGGCACGCCGTCGAGCCAGGCAAGCAGCCTGCCCGGGTATTGGTCACGTTGCCCGGCGGATGGCACGGGCGTTCGATCCGCCACCAGGTCGCAGCTGTGCCGCGATACTCGGGGGAGATAGGCGGCGACGATGTCGGCGGTCTGGGTGGCTCGGGCCAACGGGCTGTGGTGGATCGCCGCGAAAGGTACCGTGCGCAGCCGCCGGGCGAGCCGGTCCGCCTGTTCACGGCCCTGCTGCGAGAGGCCTCCGTCCGGCGCGTGGCCGGACGCTGGATCTTGCTCGCCATGGCGGACGAGATACAACTGCGTGCGAGCCATTCGACGGCCACCCTCCGGGTCATTGGTTTGAACGATGAGGAAGGTGGATCATCAAAGCACGAACTGTCCGCGCGGGCGGGCGGTGTTTGTGTGAGCCGACTTGACTCGAACGTATGTTCGAGGTAGTGTGGGGGTCAGACAGGGCGAGAAGGCCCCTTATAGGCTTCGCCGGGGATCCGGTCCGTGGCAAGGTTCCCCCTTTTTCGTGATGGCCACCCCACGGGTTGCTGGGTGAACGGGCACGTGCAGGGTGTGTGCCGAGGCACTGGTGGGTGGTCTTTGATGCGGGCGTTCGATGGCGACGGTGATGG
>DASUTB010000134.1:0-7791 GCA_036374835.1 Jiangellaceae bacterium
GCCGAGCGGCGCAGTCGTATGTGATCCGCTCACATGGATGGTGGCCCGGAAGGGGTCGGCCGGGCCACCATCGGTGAGGGGTTGAAGGAACTAGAGGTCGGCGCAGTCACCTCCCCGGGCGCCACTGATCGTGTTCGTCGCCTCGAAGTCCCGCGCCGGCGCGCTGTTGCCGGTACAGACCAGATCGCCGTTGACGGCGTTCCCTGCCAGGATCGGCCCGTACTCGTAGCCGAACTCGAGGAACTGCTGGTTCGCCTGCACCTGACTGTTGTTCGACAGCGTGACATCGCCGTGGAATCTGTTGCCCGCGGTGGTCACGTCCGTCGTGGTGCCGACGATGGTCGTAGCACCGTTCACCGTCGTGTCGAACAGCTGGACGGTGCCGGCTCCCGTGCTGGTCAGCCCACCGCTGATCGAGCTGTTCAGCGCCACCAGGGAGGCGCCGGAACTCACCGTCACCCCGCCGTTGACCGAGGCGCCGTCGAGGCAGGTGACACCGGACGAGACCCGGAGTCTGCCGTCGTGGCTTCCGGTGACGGTGTCGGTGCACTCGGCGAGTTCGCCGGGCAGCACGGTGGCCCGGAACTCCTCCGCGTCGCCGATGTTGCCGACGGGGTCGATCGCCCGGTGTTCCACCTTGTGCGTGCCGAAGCCCGGGACGAACGGCCCGTTCGGGTCCTCGTCGGTGTAGGTCTGCTCGAACGTGGCCTTGGACAACCCGCCGGTGCCCAGGTTTCCGTAGGTCAGCGCCTTCACGTCCTTGCCCGTGTGCGAGAACGTGAACGGCGTGCCCTCGGGCTCCTCCGGGAACCCGAAGTAGTTGAACCAGCCGTCCTCGTTGAGCCGAAGCTCGCCGACGACGAACAGATCCTGGTCGTAGCCGGTCCGGTCGTCCTGCGGCTCGAGCAGCATGTCGAACTCGTTGAAGTACACGTTGTGCTGGACATCGCCGCCCAACGTGGCCAGCGGCTCGGTGAGTGCGCGCGGTGCCGTGGGCAGGACGTTGTCCACGGTCCACGTCAACGTCTCCGAGCCTCCACCGGCGGCCGGGTCCGTGACCGTCGCGGCGAGCTCGTAGCTGCCCGGCGCGAGGTCGAGGGCCCCGAGGTCGACCGTGCGGTCGGTGGACGATTCCACCGGCTGCCCGTCGAGCGTCCAGGTCACCTCGAGGATTCGATCGGCCGGGTGCCCGGTCTCGACGAAGACGATCTCATCACCGGCAACCGGCCGGACCATCGGCGTGGCGGCGGTGACGAGGTCAACATCCTCGACCGGCGTCGGAGCCGCGGAGTCACTGCCGACCGTCCACTCCCGTGTCTGTACGAATCGGGGTCCGTTGTATCCGGAGTCGCTGGAGCTGCTGCCGGTCGACGGGTTGCGGACCCAGTCGATCCCATCCGGGCCGACCGGATCGCGCACCTCGACGTGCACCACGGCTCCCGGCTCGAGGTCGAGTGACTCCAAGTCCAGGTTCCGGCGATTGTCCGCGTCCAGCACTTCTCCGTCCGGACCGCCGAGCCGCCAGGTGACGTCGAGCTCATGGAACTTCGGCGACATCGGGTCGACCCACAGCACGCGGTCGTGCGGGACCGCGCCCTCCGGCGGGTGGCCCAGGTTCATCTCGCCCGCGAAGCGCTGGCCGGTGATCCGGGCCACCATGTTCTCCCGGCCGACCTGGTCGAGGTAGAACCCTAGCCAGCGCATCATCGAGTGCTCACTCGGCCGCCAGATGTTCGATCCCCTGGTGAGCCCGCTCTCGTAACCGTCCGGGTCGGCGGCCCGGATCTCGCCACCGGACAGGCTCTCCTCACCCAGCCAGCGCCACCACTTCGCCTCGTTCGCGATCATCTCCTCCGAGGTCATGCGCGTGTGATGGAACGAGTTGGGCTCGAAGTCCGGCCACGGACGCCCTGGGCTCGTGCGGGACGAGTACGGGTACTCGTCCGACAGGGTGCCCAGTGAGTGGCCGAGCTCGTGCAGCGAGATGAGCGGGCCCTGGGGGCTGCCACCGGACGTCGTCGCGTTGGTACCGCCGATACCGCCGTAGGTGAACGAGTTGAAGATCGCCAGCGTCTGCAGGTTCTGCGCGTTCTCCGAGATGCCCAGTACCGGCTCCACATAGGTTTCCAGGTAGAAGTCGTGCTGCTGCGAACCCGTGGGGCTCGCACCCGGGTCGTCTCCGCCGCCACGGCCGAAGCTGCTGTTGTAGATGACGCCGCGGGCCAAGGGATCGTCACAGCCACCCCAGAAGACCAACCGCAACGGAGTGATCTTGTCTGGATCCGGACCACCCTCCTCGTCCGGGTCGCACCGAACGCCGGACTCGCCCGAGACGATCTCGAGCCGGTAGACGTTGATGTAGTGCCGGTAGGTGCGGAACGGCTCCACGCTCCATTGCACCGCCTGGTTGCGATCGACATCCGCCGCACACTGGTCCATCTCGTGGGCCTGGTACCCGTCGCACATGACGATCAGGTTCAGCCGCTCGCTCGGCGGGCCGGTCTCCTGGACGGTGACGAGCCGCGCGCTGCCGACCTCCGGCCACTCGGGTAGTTCGTCCTGCGCCGCCGCCGGCAGGCTGGCCGGCATAGCCAGCGCCATGCCCGCCACAAGGGCGGACGACGCGAACACAGCGATCTTCCGTTTCATCTAAGGCACACCTCTTCATTGGAAGGGCCACAACCGCACGCCGGCGAGGATCTGCCCACCTTGCTCGCACGCTAGTGACGCGGAGCGCGCCCGGGCACTGGTCAAATGACGGAACTTGGCTCAGCCCCTTCCCACCACGGTCGGACGAGCGTCGAAGTGGCGCCGGCGCTACCGCAACAGCGCCGGCGCGACTTTCGGACGTCAGAGCCCGCCGGCGAGCGGCAGCTCGAGAGTGCTGAGGCCGGGGTTGACCGTCAGCTGCGTGCCCGGCAGCGGCCGGATCGTGTAGTCGTGATCGGTGGAGACCACCACGAGACCGATCCGGTGACCGGCGGGGAACACGTAGTCGTCCGGCTCGAGATCCCAGCCGACCCAGTACTCCTTGCCCTGCTTGATGGGCAAGCTTGACGAGGCGCTGATGCGGTTCTGCGGGTCCATCCAGCCCCGCGTCAGCATCACTGGTTCCTCGTCGCTGCCCGCCGGGCCGTAGTCGACGAGTACCGCGGTGAGGTTGGCGGCGTTCCGGTTGTCGACGGACGCACGCAGCCGAACGTGCGAGGTCCCGCTCAGGTGGACGTCCGCCGGCAACTCGTCGGTCAGGTAGACGAGGCGGTTCGGGTTCGCCTCGTCGGGGTTCGGCAGCAGCTCCGTGTCAGTGTCGAACTCCCGCCCCGCGTCCACGAAGCTTTGCCGCACTCCTGAGTTGTTCCCGCTCAGCGACAGCGCGCCGGGCTCGGCCGGGTCGCTCGCGGCGAGGTGCAACGTCACGCCGCTCGCGCCGGGCACCGGCCAGTCGGCGTACTCGACGTAGGTTCCGTCCGGCCGCTGCACGTCGGCGCGGGGCTCGTCCATGATCCCGTTGTCGACGCCGAACAGCCAGTGGTCGAACCACCGGTTCAACGTGAGCTGGTAGTCCGTGGCGCCGCGCGGCCCGCCGTGGCCGTCCTTGTGAAGCCAGATCTTGCGCGGGACGTCGTACCTGGCCAGCTGCTCCCACCACGAGGCGAACGCCCTTGGCATTACGTTGTAGTCCTCGAGGCCGTGCACGACGAACACGCTGGCCTCGACACCGTCGGCACGATGCAGGTAGTCCCGCTCGTGCCAGTACGGGCTGTAGTCGCCGGTTTCGCGGTCCTGATTCTCCAGTAGTTCCTCGGTGATGTGCGCACACTTGTCGAACCGCGACTCGCCCTGGGTGAAGATCGCGAGCACGTCGAGGTCCTCACCCTGGAAGAAGTTGGTGCCCCGCCCGGACGACCCGGAGTGCGGAGCACGCACGAGCCCGTTCGCCCGGTAGTAGTCGTACCAGCTCGAGATGGCCGATACCGGCACGATCGTCCGCAGCCCCTCAACGCCGGTGGTCGCGACCATGTTGGGCAGCGTGCCGTTGTAAGACGTGCCGACCATGCCCACGTCCCCCGTGCTCCAGTCCGCGGTGACCGGCCGCCCGTCCTCGTTCCACGCTTTCGCCCGGCCGTTCAACCAATCGATGATCGCCTTGGTTGCCAGCGTCTCCTTCATGTCGCCGATCGTCGGGCAACCGTCGGAGAAGGCCGTTCCGATGCTCTCGCCTAGTACGACCGCGTAGCCGCGCGGCACCCAGTAGTTGTCCAGCGGGCCGGGAAGGTTCGGGCCACCCTTGAGCTCCACAGCCTCGTCGTGCGACAACGCCGACCCGGGCGCATCGGCGTCGCTTCGGGTTCCCGGATGCCGCAGCGTCTCCTGCGGCAGGGCGTCGAGGTCCACGTCGTGGTTCGGCGCCCCATTGACGCCGAAGCGGTACGGGCTGTGCTCGAAGATGACCGGGACCTTGATGCCTTCGGTCTCGGTCTCGCCGGGCCGGGACAGCCGAAGGTGCACCCGGTCCAGTTCGCCATCAAGGTCGCTGTCCACCGTGGTCTCGACGTAGATGCTCTCCTCGATCGCGTCGTCGAGCGAGAACTGCGCGGCGCTGACGCCGTCCTCGAGCAGCAGCCACGGTGGTGTGGCGGGTAGGTCGTCGGTACCGGACGCCGGGTCGGCCGTCGCCGGCACCGCCGGTGCGATCACCGCGAGCGCTCCGGCCGCAGCGAGAAAGCGGGTTTTCGACGTCCGTCGCATGCCAAGACCTCCCGTGCTCGACAGTGGCCGCATGCGCAGTATCGGCCGGTGTCTCCCGGCACGGGAAGGCCCGTGAGCAAGGTCTCGACGGATGCCGGAAGCGGCCGACGACGTCCCCTACAGATGACGTAGCCGGCAGCCGCCGCTGAGTTACCGCAGGCCGCTGACGGCCCGCGCGAGCCGGCGCGCGTCGACACCGGCGAGCGAGTCGAGCATGACGGCACCGGGTACGTGCCGCGCCACATCCGGCGTGGCGATGTTGGGTACGAGGACGACCCGGGCGCCGGCGGCCAAGCCGGACGCCGCACCCGTGGCCGAGTCCTCGATGACGACGCAGTCCGCCGGCGCGACACCGAGTTCGGCGGCCGCCCGCAGGTACGGTTCGGGATGCGGCTTGCCCTGCTCGACCTCGTCGCCACTGACGGTCGAACCGAAAGTGCCGGGCGGCAGGGCCGAGATGACGACCTCGGTCATCCGGCGATACGAACTCGTGACAAGCGCGTTCGGGACGTTGTGCCGGAGCAGGTCGGCGAGCAGCTCGCGGGCACCGATCTGCCACCGGACGTTCTCCTTGAGCCGCGCGATCATCCGGTCGAGGAGCGCGGTGACGATCTCATCCGGCTCCATCGGCACGCCGCCATGTGTGCGGATGTACTCCGCCGAAACAAGAAGCGGGTTGCCGATCAGGTTCATCGCGTGATCGTCCGACCAGGTTCCGCCGAACGCTTCGACGAACTCGCGCTCCGCGGCCATCCACTCCGGTTCGGTATCGACCAGCGTCCCGTCCATGTCCCACAGGACCGCTTTGGGTAGGTGTCTCATCGCAACACCTAGGATCTCACGGGTGTAACCGGCGCCCCAAAGTCGCGCCGCGAAGTCGTACGCTTGCGCCATGCCCCAAGGCGACGAGAAGCACTACCCAGAGCTCGCCGACGTCGGCGAGCTGGTCGACCCGGTCATGGTGCTCGCCTTCCAGGGGTGGAACGATGCCGGTGAGGCGGCGACCGGCGCGCTCGAGCACCTCGAGGATCTCTGGGACGCGCAGGAGCTGACGACGATCGATCCGGACGACTACTACGACTTCCAAGTCAACCGACCGACCGTGCACTTCGACGACGGCGGTGCGCGACAGATCGAGTGGCCGACCACACGGATCTCGCTCGCCCGCCCCGACGGCGGGTCGCGGGACGTCATCCTCATTCGCGGCATCGAGCCGAACATGCGGTGGCGCGCGTTCTGTACCGAACTTCTCGATATCGCCGCCGCGCTCAACGTCACCGAAGCTGTGTCGCTCGGGGCATTGCTGGCCGACGTGCCGCATACCCGTCCCGTGCCGGTCACGGTCTCGGCAAGCGACGACACTGTGGCCAAGTCCCTCGGCGTCGAGCCGTCCCGGTACGAGGGGCCGGTCGGTATCGTCGGCGCGTTCCAACACGCGGCGGTCCACTTCGGGCTGCGCGCCATCTCGATCTGGGCGGCCGTCCCGCACTATGTCGCCCAGTCGCCGTGCCCGAAGGCCACGCTCGTCCTACTGTCCAAGATCGAGGATCTGCTCAACGAGAGCATCCCGCTCGGTGATCTGCCGGACGAGGCGCAGGCGTGGCAGCACGGCGTCGAGGAGATGACCAGCGAGGATCCGGAGATCGCCGACTACGTCGCCCGCCTCGAACGGGCCCGTGACACCACCGAGTTGCCGGAGGCGTCCGGCGAGCACATCGCCAAGGAATTCGAGCGCTATCTGCGCCGCCGCGGTCCCGGCCCGTCCTCAGAATGACCATGTTTGGCACGGAATTCCCGGCCGAACAGGGCGTATAAACTACGCAAAGCTGGGAAACATCGCGCATCGTGCGGTTGCTTGCTTATTCGGGCTTTGCTCGGCATTCCTACCGTTACACGGTTTCTACCGACGATACGCGGTCTGTGGACGGGGTTTGGCCGGGAATTGCGTGCCAAACATGGTCAATCTAAAGGGGGACGCCGAGAAGGGCGGTTGTCATGTCGCGCACCAGGCGCGGCGCGTCTGCGCCCGGACCGCCGTGCAGCCGGGCGTCCTCGGCCCAGCGGTCGATCGCCGCGAGCGCGGCCGGTGTGTTCAGGTCGTCGGCGACGTGCCGGCGCACCTCGTCCAGCAGGCCGGTCGCGTCCGGACCCGATCCGGCCGCGACGGCCGCCCGCCAGCGCGCCAGCCTCCCCTCGGCCGCCGCAAGCATGTCGGCCGTCCATGCACGGTCGGCCCGGTAGTGCTCGCTCAACACCGCCAGCCGCACCGCCGCCGGATCCCGCCCCTCGGCACGAAGCCGGGACGCGAACTCCAGATTGCCGCGCGACTTGGACATCTTCTCGCCGTCCAGCGCGATCATGCCGGCATGCACGTGCGCCCGCGCGGACGGCCACCGTCCCGTGGCGACATGTGTATGGGACGCCGACATCTCGTGGTGCGGGAACACCAGGTCGCTGCCACCGCCGTTCACGTCGAACGTCTCGCCGAGATAGTGCAGGGCGATCGCCGAGCACTCCACGTGCCACCCCGGCCGGCCACGGCCCAACGGACTGTCCCACGACGGTTCCCCCGGTCGCTCGCGCTGCCACACCAGCGGATCGAGCGGATCCTTCTTTCCCGGCCGATCCGGGTCGCCGCCGCGCTCGGCGAACAGCGCCTTCATCGTCTCCGCGTCGAGGTTCGACACCGACCCGAAGCGCTCGTCGGCGCGCACCGGGAAGTACACGTCGCCGTCCACCTCATACGTCGCACCCGCGGTTCGCAGCCGCTCGACGAACTCGGCGATCATGGGGATCGACTCCACCGCCCCGATGTATTGGGTCGGCGGCACCACCTGGAGCCAGGCCATGTCCGCGCGGAACAGGTCGACCTGCCCGGCCGCCAACTCATCCCACGGCTGACCGGTCTCGGCGGCCCGCTCGAGTAGCGGGTCGTCCACGTCGGTCACGTTCTGGACGTACAGCACCTCGTGGCCGCCGTCACGCCACGCTCGGACCAGCACGTCGAAGGCCACATATGTCGCCGCATGACCGAGGTGCGTG
>DASUTB010000135.1:0-16829 GCA_036374835.1 Jiangellaceae bacterium
TGGGCGGCTGTTCTGTGCCTGCCCTCGGTTCGCCGGGCACCGGTGCCGTAGAGGCTCGCGGTCAAGGGTCGGCGTACCTGGCATATATTGCATAGCGGGCGTATCGGTCTGCGCCCGGCGTAGGCGGAGGCCGGAGCGGAGCGGGAGGCCGTAGCCGGAGCGGGCGCGTGGCGAGCGGAGCGAGCCGCCTTGACGGAGTAAAGACAGTTCTCATCGACGGGGGATCGTCGGGCGTACTTGGCTACCGGCTTTCCGATCGCACAACAAGGGCAGGTCCCGTTTGGCGACGTCGACCTCAGGCGCTCTTAACGTTGGCGATCCGATCGATCGCCCGATGCGCGTCGGCGAGGTTCACCACCGGAGCCGGCTCAGTCTCCCCCAGGCCAGCATCGATCAGTTCACGCATCAACCCGCCTTTGCGAGCATGGTCGTGATGATCGAAGTTGCGGTACCAGCAGCGCGCGCCGTGGGTGAGGGATTAAATCATCGAATCAGGAAGTGGTTGGCACACCGAACACGTAGGCGGCGCACAGGCCCGCCTACGCGATCTGGCGGCCGCTCCACCCCACCTGGGAGGAGGGGACGATCGGCCACCCACACGCTGATGGCGACAGGGCGCCCACTTGCGGTGACGATCACTCTGTCGGTGCAGCCGTGGGCCGGCGGGGGAGCGGCTTGGTCGCAGGGCCGTTGAGGATCTCGCCATCCGGCGTGAATCGGGACCCGTGGCATGGGCAGTCCCAGCTGCGCTCGGCCGCGTTCCAGGCGACCTGGCAGCCCAGGTGAGTGCACCGCGTCGACACAGCGTGCAGCCGGCCGTCGTCGTCCCGGTAGCCAGCCACCTTCTGGCCGCCGCTCGACACGATCCCACCCTCGCCGTTCGCGAGGTCTTCGATCTTCCGCCGTCCCGGCGCGAGGATTCGGTCGGCCACCAGCCGGTAGCCGACCCGCGCGTTCTCGGTAATGAACTTCGGGCCCCCGGCGATCGGCTTGGCCCGGGTGGACGAGAACAGCGGCGCCCACTCGTTGGCGCGGCCCGCGATCGCGTCGCTGATCAGCATCGCGGCCAGCGTGCCGGACGTCATTCCCCACTTCTTGAAGCCCGTAGCGATGTGCACCCGCTTCGACAGGATGTTCAGCCGTCCGATGTAGGGGACGCCGTCGGCCGGGCTGTAGTCCTGCGCCGACCACCGATGCTCGAGCGAGACGACGTTCCAGTGCTCGTGGGCGAACTCGGCCAGCGTGTCGTACCGCTCGGGTGTGGCCTTCGACGAGCCGAGATGGTGTCCCTCGCCGCCGATCATCAACAGCTCCTCGCCCCGGAACGGCACAGATCGGATCGAGCGCAGCGGCGACATCACGCTGATCAGCATGGCTTCGGGCAGCTCACCGGCCACCCTGGCAGTGATCACGTATGACCGGCTCGGGTACGCGCGGGCGAAGTAGCCGCCGCGGTCGAGGAACGGCATGAGCGTCGCGACCACCACATCGTTTGCTCGGATGCGGCCGGTGTCGGTCTGGACTACGCAGGGCTGCGACTCGTCGACATGCGTGGCGCGGGTGCCCTCGAATATCTCGCCACCGGCTGCGACGAAGCGCTCGGCCAGGCCGAGGACGTACTTGCCCGCGTGGAACTCGACCTGGTTGTCAAAGCGCAGGCCGCCAGCGGTCGGGAACGGCACCGGCACGTTGTCCTCGAGGGTCGATGGTAGACCTGCCTCCTGCGCGGCCCGGTTCTCCGTCTCCAGCCGCGCACGCTCGCTGGGCCGGTTCGCGTAGACGTAGGCGGGGCGTCGCCGCAGGTCGCACTCGATCCCCTCGGCTGCCAACGATGCGACGCGCTCCTTGGCGGCCTCCATCGCCGCTGCATACGTTGCCGCGCCTTCCTTGCCATGGGTGGTGCGCACCCGCGCATAGGTCAGGTGATGCTGCGAGGTGACCTTTGCCGTCGTGTGGCCGGTCGTCCCGGTACCGATCGAGCTCTGGTCCAGCAGGCACACGCTCATGCCCTCGCGCGCCAGCAGCAGTGCCGCCGTCACACCGGTGATCCCGCCCCCTATCACGGCGACATCGACGGTGCGGTCACCTTGCAGCCGCGGGTAGTCCGTGGCATGTGTGTCGTCGAGCCAGAGGGAAGTGTGCCGCCAGTTGTTTGCCGGGGCAGCCATAACTCGACAATCGCACACCAGCAGGTAGCTTGTCAGGAAGTCGGCAGCCCTATCTGCGACGCCACGAGACGAGAACGACAGCCAGGCTCACGGCGGTGCGGGCACGCACCGATCACTGCCGGACGTGAGGTCGGACAGAACGAGACGGCCGATCAGCGGGGCGACTACTTCGGTGCTGTACGCGTGGCTCACCAACGTCGTGAGATCAGCTGGCGCGGCTCTGACCAGGTAGGGGAGTGGTGGGCGATGCAAGAATTGAACTTGCGGCCTCTTCCGTGTCAAGGAAGCGCTCTCCCACTGAGCTAATCGCCCTAGGCCGTGGTGGTTCGTGGCGAGGTGGAGACGGGATTCGAACCCGTGTAGACGGCTTTGCAGGCCGTTGCCTCGCCTCTCGGCCACTCCACCGAGGTGAGGCCTCCCGGCCTCCTCCGAGCGGACGACGGGGATCGAACCCGCGACCTTCACCTTGGCAAGGTGACGCGCTACCAGCTGCGCTACGTCCGCGTGAGCCCTGGCACTCCATCAACCGGGCGCGTTGAAACATTAGCTCATTCGGCCCGCGTCGTCCAAACCGGATCGCCCACTCTGCCGCATCGTCGAAAGAGGTACCGACACGGAAATGTAAGCGGGTACCGTCTCGAAATTGTGAGGACCTCGTACCGCGCGCTCGCGCATCTCGGTGGACGGTTCGCGACCGGCTTGGTCGACGTCACCGACGACCTGGCCGCGCTGGACGGGTCGGGCCGGTGGGCGGTCGTCATCTCCTACGAGGGCGCGGTGACGTGCGCCCGCTTCGCAGACTGGCAGGAGCTGCCCGTTCCGGCGTCGGATCCATGGCATGGCCCGGACCCGGCGAGCTGGTCGACGTCCCTGGACCGGACGGCGTACATCGCCGCGGTCGACGAGGTGCGCCGCCGCATCGCCGAGGGAACCGTGTACCAGGCCAACGTCTGCCGTGTCATGTCCGCGCCGTTGCCGAGCGGGCCGGACCTCGTGCCGCTGGCCCGCCGGCTGGCGCAGCGGCACGACTCGCCGTTCGGCGGCATCGTCCAAGTGCCGGAGGTGGGGCTTTCGGTGGTGACGGCGTCTCCGGAGCTGTTCCTGCGGCGCGACGGCGCGCGTGTGGTGTCTTCACCGATCAAAGGCACCGGGCGAACCGAAGAGGACCTGGCACCAAAGGACGTCGCCGAGAACGTGATGATCGTCGACCTGGTGCGCAACGACATATCGCGAGTCTGCGAGACCGGCAGCGTCGTGGTGGATGACTTGCTGGCCGTCGAGAAGCACCCGGGCCTGGTGCACCTGGTGTCGACGGTGAGCGGCCGGCTGGCTGCCGGCAACGGCTGGCCGGAGCTGATCGAGGCGACGTTCCCGCCGGGCTCGGTGACCGGCGCGCCGAAGTCGAGTGCGCTGACCACCATCGACGATCTCGAGACCGTACCGCGTGGTCCCTACTGCGGAGCGATCGGATGGGTCGACGCGGATACCCGGATCGCGGAGCTGGCGGTGGGCATCCGCACGTTCTGGGCCGAGGACGGGCAGCTGAAGTTCGGCACCGGCGCGGGCATCACGTGGGGATCGGATCCAGAGCGCGAGTGGGCCGAAACCGAGTTGAAGGCCGAGCGGCTCGTAGGGTTGGCTTCTAGGTCGGTAGCCGCCCGAAGTGACGGGTGAGGCGCCGACGAGCTGGTAAGCGCGGAGGATGACGATGAGAACCTGGGTCAACGGCAGGCTGACCGACGCCGAGGATGCGGTGGTCAACGTCTTCGATCACGGCCTGACCGTGGGGGACGGCGTGTTCGAAACGGTGAAGGTGGTCGACGGCGTGCCGTTCGCGCTCGGCCGGCACATCGACCGCTTGAGCCGCTCGGCGACCGGGTTGGAGCTGCCCGAGCCCGACGCCGCCGAGGTGCGTGCCGCGACCGAGGCGGTCAGCGCGCAGGTACCGGTGGGCCTGCACCGGCTGCGCATCACGTATACCGGGGGAGTGTCGCCGCTGGGTTCGGAGCGTGGCGAGGCCGGCCCTACCCTCGTGGTCGCGATCGCGCCGACCACACCGCCGGCAGAGTCCACAGCCGTCGGGATCGTGCCGTGGCCGCGAAACGAGAAGGGTGCGCTCGCCGGGCTGAAAACGACGTCCTACGGCGAGAACGTCAAGGCGCTCGCCCACGCGAGGCGGCTCGGCGGGTCCGAAGCGATCTTCGCCGACACGCAAGGCCGGCTGTGTGAGGGCACCGGCAGTAATGTCTTCGTCGTGGTGGACGGCGAAGTGATCACGCCGACGCTGGAGACCGGCTGCCTTGCCGGCATCACCCGGGCGCTCGTGCTGGAGTGGACCGGCGCCAAGGAGGCCGACGCGCCGCTGGACGTGCTCGAGCGTGCGGACGAGATCTTCCTGACGTCGAGCATTCGCGACATACAGGGCGTCTCCGGGGTGCTGACGGACACCGGATCACGGACGCTGAGCCCGTCGCCTGGCCCGATCACGCGCGAGGTGGCGGCGGTGTTCGCCAAGCGCAGCGCCGAGGACCCCGAACCATGATCACTCGTGGTTCGATCACGTTCACCACCCGCAGCGACATCACACCACCCGTGCACGCATGGTGTGATGTCGCTACGCCTGCCGGACGTGATCGAACCACAAACGCCGCGGGGAAGGAGAGCTAGCCGGCGGCGGCGCGCTGCCGCTCTCGGTACGCCGCTACGTGAAGCCGATTGCCGCAGGTGCGGCTGTCGCAGTACCGCTTGGACCGGTTTCGAGACAGGTCGACGAGCACCCGGCCGCAGTCCGGCGCGTCGCACGTCTGGAGCCGTTCGTGCTCACCGGCCGTGACCACGAACGCCAGTGCCATGCCACCGTCGACGAATACATGCTCGGCCACCCGCGCGCCGGGCGAGAAGTAGTGGATATGCCAGCCGTATCCGTCGTGGTTGGTCAGGCGGGGCGTGATGGTGAACGTCGACAGCAACCGGTTCAGCGTGGCCGCCGCCGCTTCGGCGTCCTCGGTGTCGAAGACGTCACGGAGCGGCTCGCGGATAGCGTGGACGGCCGCCAGGTCTTGCTCATTCAGCTCACCGACGCCGCTGATGCCGTGCGCGGAGACGAACTCGGCGAGACTTGCGATGTCGGGCAGCGCCTCATCCCCGCCGACATCCGGATCGGTGTTGATCAGATCCACCACCGTGAGCAGCGCGTGTTCGACGTCATGCGTGAAGGTCAACGTGATTACCTCTTCTGCCCGAGGGAGATTGGGTGTAGCTGACCGTAGTGCGTCGCGCCGTCGGGCACAACAGTGACGAACTGTCAGAAATCTCTGAGCAGAGCGGTGATGACGTCCTCGACATCGATGTGCAGGTGCTCCGTGCCCGGAGGGACCAGTCGCCACGTTGCGGCGAGGAACTCGTCGAGTTCCTTGGCGGACGCCTCGAGCAGCGCCTCTCCATGAGGAGAGTCTAAACGCATCTGGACGGCGGCCCCGCCGTCGGTGGCAATCGTCGGCCAGATCACGACGTCGCCGTCACCGCTGAGCTCCTTCATCCCGGTCGCCAACAAGTCGCGGGCGAAGACCCACCGGACGGGGTCCGGGCGGCCATCGTCGAAGCGTGCCTCGACGGCCAGCGGGTCTTCGGCCGAGTACAGGAGTTCGGCGTCGAGTGGTAGCACGTCGCCCTCGGTGCTGAGGAGGTGCAGGGCGAGCTTGTACGACACCGTCGAACGTTCCATGGGGGATCCTTCGTAACGGTCACCATCGCCTCAAGTCTGGGACGTGGCTCGGGGGCAGGGGGTCTGCGCGGGGTGTCCGCGCCAGGTACATCATGCCCTGTTCCGATGCAACTGAAACGAGAATGTAATCGCTCCCACATCGACGTGACCAGCGTCACCGAAACTTGTCCTGACGTGGGGCATTTGCCCGTGTGATTGCGGTCACAACGAGAAGATGATCAGACATGACTGGGGCCGGGCGTCGACGTTCTCGCCGGTTCTGGTCGAGCGTTCGGGTGGCTGGACTATTGACCGCGAATGATCTGCCCACATAGCCTGCGGTCTGGTCGGATCGAGCCGTCAGTCCCACCCACGTCGACGGGAGGAACGGCAACATGAGCTATCCGCCGGGCCGGCCGGAGGAGGACGGGTCCACCAGCGCTGCGAACCTCGGACCGCGACTGCTCGCCAAGCTGGTCGACTTCGTCATCCTGTGGGTGGTTTACGCAATCGTCGTATTCCCGTTCTTCGTCGACCCCATGCTGGACGTATCGGCGCTCGACGTCGGGTTCAGTGCCTCGGCATTCGTCGCGGGGCTGATCTCATTCGCGTTGTACCTTGCGTATTTCATCGTGCTGGAGATGACCACAGGGCAGACGCTGGGCAAGAAGGTGCTCAAGCTCAGGGTGTACGGCCCCGCGGGTGGCTATCCGACCTTCGAGCAAGCGCTACGGCGCAACGGCTGGATGATTCTCGGAATCGTGCCCGTGCTCGGCACACTCGCCGTTCTGGCCGCCGGTGTCTTCATCCTCGTGACGATCAGCAACAACACCGCCACCCGCCAGGGATGGCATGACGAGTTCGCCGGCGGCACGTACGTGGTCAGGCAAAGCTGAGCCGAATCACCGGTCGGACGCGAGCTCGTAGAGCGCGACCCATTGCCGCGCCGTCAGGTCGCGCGGTAGTGCGGCCGGATCGACGTCGTACTCACGCATCCATCGCCGCACACGGGTGCGCGGGAGTCGCCGCGCAAGCGCTCCGGCGAGACGTCCGCCGCGTCCGGTGAACACGGTCGCGACGAAATGCTGATAGGCCCGCCGCCGGCCGTCGGGTATCAGAGGATCGGTCCGGCGCACGATTCGCAGCACGCCGCTGTCGACCCTCGGCACCGGCCGGAACGCGCCCGCCGGAACCCGACGCACCAATGCGATGTCGTACCACGGCCACCAACTCGCAGTGAGCAAGCTCGATCCGGAGCGCTTGCGCGCCACCTCCCACTGCACCATGAGCACAGCGGCCTGCCATGACCGCTGCACCAGGAGGTGGCGCAGCAGTGCCGTCGTGATCGAGTACGGCACGTTCGACACGACGTTGTGCGGCTCATCCGGGAACCGGAACCGCAACATGTCGGTCTGGACGACGCGCACCGATCCGCCGAATCGGCGGCGCAACGTGCTGGCCCAGCGCGGATCGAGTTCGACGGCGGTCACGGCGACGCCACGTCGTACCAACTCGCCGGTGACGGCGCCGGATCCGGCGCCTAGCTCGATCACAGGCAGGGACGAGCCTGCGAGCTCGTCGCACAGCTCGTGTACGACGCGTCGGTCGTGGAGGAAGTTCTGGCTCAGTTGCCGGCGCGTCGCGCCGCGAGCGCGGCGGATGTCGGGAGCGGACTGTTCGATTCGGCGGATCGCCACTGTGGCCTCCATGAGAGTCGGCGTGGACGCCGAGCGGAGTTCAGTGGCGCGGACGGTCGTCTGAGAGCCCACGCGGGACGAGAGGCGCACGCGAGCAGATCGGCGGACGGCCCGGCGCCGGACATCAACGCTCGGCACGGGACGGTCAACCGGCGGTACGCCACAGAAACGATGAGGCGCCGACGCCTGCGGTCGGCGTCGGCTGCGGAGCGCAGCGCCGGCTAGGCGGTGCGCGTACGCGCTATCGCGCAGCCATACATCATGCGCGTCATCGTATCGCCTCCCGACGGCGAACCGGCAACCGAATTCAGTGCCCAGGCGAGCCCGATCTGGTCGATACTGAGGCGACATGATCGGTGTTGCCATCGTCGCCGCCACGGTCGCCGCCTATGCCATGGTCGCGTCCAAGCTCGACCGCGTTTGGATCAGTGCGCCGATGGTGTTCGTCGCCGTCGGAGGGGTCATCGGCACGTCCATGACGGGTCTGCTGCCTCTCAACGTCGGCAACGAGGTCGCGCTCGTCATGACCGAGATCACGCTCGCTCTCGTGTTGTTCGTCGACGCATCGACGTTGAGCCTGCGGGCGGTCGAGGGGGACGCGTGGACGCCGGGCCGGCTCATATTTGTCGCGCTGCCGGTGACCATGCTGATCGGCACACTTGTCGCGCGTGGTCTTTATCCGGAGGTCGGCTGGGCCGCCGCGGCACTGATCGCGGTGATCCTTGCGCCAACGGACGCCGCGCTCGGCATGGCGGTCGTCGCAAACCGCGCGGTGCCCGCCCGGATCCGCCGGACGCTCAACGTCGAGAGCGGCATCAACGACGGCATCGCAGCACCGTTCGTCGTCGTGCTCGTCGCGTTGCTGGTGGCCGAAGAGGAGGTCGACGGGGGTTCGTGGATCCTTGAGTCGCTCTCCGAAGTCGGCCTCGCGTTGATCGCCGCCGCCGTTGTCGGAGGTGGCGGGGCATGGGCGCTCATGCACGCGCGCGGGCGCGGCTGGACGTCCCCGCTGTCGGAGCGACTCGCGACCATCGCTCTGGCCTTGCTTGCCTACGAATTGTCGTCGGTGATCGGGGGCAACGGCTTCGTCGCAGCTTTCGTCGGCGGACTGTTATTCGGCGCTGCGTCCCGGCACAAGCTGAAGATGCGGGTCGAGTACACGGAGGCGACCGCAGTGCTGGCGTCCTACCTGGTCTGGACGATCTTCGGCGCCGCATTCGTCGGGCCCGTCATGGCGGCCGGCCTCGATCCGGAGCCGATCCTGTATGCGATCGCCAGCCTGACGGTTATCCGGATGCTGCCAGTGGCGCTCGCGATGACCGGCAGCGGTTTCAGTCTCCGGACGTTGCTGTTCCTCGGCTGGTTCGGCCCGCGCGGGCTGGCTTCGGTCGTCTTCACCCTCGTGGTGTTGGAGCGGCTCGGAAGCGAGATGCCCGTTTCCGAGACTGTCACGACCGTCGTTACCTGGACCGTTCTGCTGTCCGTCATCGCGCACGGTCTCACCGCACGTCCGCTGGCCGAGGCGTACGGGACGTACTGCGCGAGCTTGGGCGACATACCCGAGGCGAGATCCGTTCCAGCTCACCGCTTCCGCGTGCGTAGCCTGCACGACGCCCACAGCCACGCCGACCCGCACGATCGATAGCGGCACTCGGACGTGTTTGTCGAGACCGCGCCTATCGGTCCGGTGAGTCGGCAATGCTTGCGAGGAACCGCTCCAGTGCCGCATCGACGTCGGCGGGGCGCTCGACGGTCGGCGTGTGCCCGGCGTCGGCGATGATCTCCAGCCTCGCGCCGGGAATCGTCTGGGCAATGAGCCGACCCTCGTCGGGATCCAGCGCGGCGTCCTCCTCGCCGTGGATGACGAGCGTCGGGACGTCGATCGCAGCGATGCCGTCGAGTATCGGTTCGCGCTCCATTACGCCGTTGACCGCGCGATAAACCGACCGCTTGCGCGAACCGAGCTGTCGCCGCCACATCTTGCGCTCGCCGGCGCGCGCGGCGGCGGAGCGGAACTCAGGGCCGAAGAAGATCGGCATGAGCCGCCCGGCCACGACCCGAGTGCCGAACAACCGTGCCACGTTCTTGAGCAGGTTGTAGCGCGGGACCTCGCTCGGATCCTGCGCACGTGCGGACGTGTCGATGAGCACGAGTGACCGCAGCAACTCCGGTCTGCGCAGCGCGACGCGCATCCCGACGAACCCGCCCATCGACAGCCCGACGAAATGGCAGGGCGCGACGTCGCGATCCTCGATGAGCGCGATGGCGTCATCGGTGAGCGTGTCGATCGCGATCGAGCGGTCGTCCGGCACCGCGCTACGGCCCTGCCCACGGTGGTCGTAGGCGATGCAGCGGTGCCGGCCGCGCAGAGCCATGACCTGGCTGTCGAACACACGGGTGTCGAACAGCAGGCCGTGGCTAAAGACGACCGGCTCCCCGGATCCGCCCGAGTCCTCGACGTACAGTGTCGTGCCGTTGACGTCCACCATGGGCATGATCATCGCCTCCGCGCGAATGCCGCTGCCCGCCGCTGCAATCGTCGTTTGGGGAATCATCGAGTGGCTCGGTATGCTACTCGCGCACCCGGGCGGTTAGCTCAGCGGGAGAGCGCCTCGTTCACACCGAGGAGGTCACTGGTTCGATCCCAGTATCGCCCACAACACGTTGCCGCAGTTCAGAGTCACATTTCGGTCCAAGACCAAAACTGCCGTGCCAGCCCCTGTGCCGGTCTCGTCCGGCTATATCGAGGTTTCGTAATGCCCTAGTAGCCTGTGGCACCGAACACCACGCACCGGATCTCTCGCGCGGTCATCGGGCCGCCACTCGATGGCCCGGTCACGGTGTGATCCCGGCGTCCGCGGCGCACTGGCGCCAGACCGCCTGCCGGTCTGCCTCGCTGTACCTGGTCCACGGCACCCGGTGCACCGACCGTGGCCTGCGGTCGTGCCACAAAAGGCCGGACGGCGGCGCCGGGGCGGTCGCCGACAGCCACACCGCGGTATCCGCACCCTCATCGAGGTCGCGTAGCACGGGTTTGGTGAGCCGGTAGAACCCGGGTAGCTGCGAAGCCACCCCCGGCGTGTCCGCCCATCCGGGGTGCACGGCATGCACCGTGATCCCGTCGGTGTGCCAGCGTTGGGCGAGTATCGGGAGCAGCGCCACCTGCACCCGCTTGGTACGGGCGTAGGCGGTGCTGCCGCTGTACTGCACTTCTTGATACTCCAAATCGGACGTGGGTAGTTTCCGCGTGTACATCCCGCCGGACGTCACCCAGATCACCCGGCTGCGGCCGGCTGTGGCCAGCACCGGCCGCAGCGACTCGGTCAGCAGGAGTGGCCCGAGGACGTGTGTGGCCAGCGTCAGTTCGTGCCCCTGCGCGCTGGACTCGCGCTCGGGCGGCAGCACGCCGGCGTTGTGGATCAACACGTCGAGACGTGGCTCCGCCGCGGCGAACTCGGTCGCGAACCCGGCGACGTCGTCGAGGTCCGACACGTCGCACCGCCATACCTGCAGGTCGGCGTCCGTCCACTCGGCGGTGAGCTCGTCTCTGGCCTGGTCACCCTTCTCGACATTCCGGACCACCAGGTGCACGCGAGCGCCCAGCCGGGCCAGCCCGGCCACGGTGGCCTTGCCGAGCCCGGCGTTAGCGCCCGTCACCATCACATGCTGGCCCACCAGCGCGTCGGCGGGCGGGTCGGGCGGCCACCCCGGCAGCCGGGAGCGCGCCCGGTAACCCCAACGTGTGTACCCGCCGACCACGGTGAAGTCGAGCAAGCCGTCCGCAACTCGGCCGACCGCCCGGCTCACCTCGGTCCGCACACCCCGCACTGATGCGGTCCGCACTTTGTGGGCCACGCCGACCACCTCCCCCGTCACGGTGCAACGCCTTAGAGCTAGTGTGCCCCTCAAGGACGGCTCCGCGCCGGGCGGAACCACGGCGCCACTCGGGCCGCAGCTCACCTAGAGAAGCTCCTGCTCGCGGTGGGCGAGGTCATGCCCAAAAGCCGTGCCACTTGTGCCACATCTTGTGGTGTGCTACGCAGCCGCGCCAGGAAGAGTTCTTCGACGAGATCGTCGAGTGCGGCGTCGATGACCTCCAGCTCGTCTCCACGCAGGCTCACCCGTCCGGAGAGCCTCCGTAGCTCCGACTCGATGACGGTGCGGCAGCGGCGGTGGACGTCTGCGACCAATGCCACCACGTCGTCCGAGCGCCCGGCACCGGGTCGGCAGGGTGGCGACGGGTCAGTGGCCATGACTCGTTCTGTTTGCGCCATTGAGGGTTCCAGAACCGTCGAACGGTGTGGTCACGCCGTCATAGCGGAGCCGAAGCATCATCCCCTGGTGTGCGTGTGGCAGGTTGTGGCAATGGTTCATCCAGATCCCGGGGTTCGTCGCCTCGAACGCCACCTCCCAGACTTGTCCGGGCCGGACATCGAACGTGTCCATCCACAAGGGACTCCCGGATGACCGCGTTCCGTCCCTGGACAGAATCAGCACCGGCTGGCCGTGCAGATGCCACGGGTGGGTCTCCATACTTCGGTTGACGACGGTGACCCGCACCAGATCGCCCTCGGTGACGAGTTGATCGGGTATCGACGGATGACCGCGGCCGTTGACCGTGTGCGCGTAGGCCGGGCGACCGTCCACCATGGCCACACCGCGGTCCAGCACCAAGGTGAAGTGCCGGTCGAAGTCGCTGCTTCGATCGAATGGCACCGGGGCGGGCGTGCCGTATCGCAGCAGGTCCAGCTCCGGCCAGCCGGAGGTGTCCGCTACCAGCGCGTTGTCGTCGGCGGTACCGGCATCGTCGGGGCGCAGCCGGAGGCCACTAGTGTGATCGTTGTCGACGACCAGTGCCACGGGCGCGTCCGGCATGACGAAGACAAGGTCGTAGCGTCCGCCGGCCGGCAGGCTCAGTGCGGTCTCGCTAATCTCATCAGGCTCATTGAGATCCCGACCGTCCACGGCCGCTACCCGTAGAGGCGTGCCGGCCAGCGCGAATCGGTGCGGAACGGAGTCGGTGTTGATCAGCCGCAGCCGAACTCCGTTTCCGACAGGCGCAGCATATTCGGCGACCTCGTCGTGTCCACCGAATACCACCTTGCCGTCGAAGGTGTGCACGGGCAGCGTCAAATCCAAGCCCTCGGCCGCAGCGTCGTCCGGGTGTGGTGTCACGACAAGCGTGCCGAAGAGCCCGCGCCGGACGCCGATATGAGAGGCCTGATGCGTGTGGTACCAGTAAGTTCCGACCTGATCTGCGCGGAACCGATAGTCGAACCGTTCGCCGGGCTGCACCGCGTGCTGCGTCACGCCCGGTGCTCCGTCCTCGCCGCACGGCACGTCATACCCATGCCAGTGCAGTGTCACGCCGCCGTCGATGTCGGCGTTGCGCAGCGTTACCTCGATCAGATCGCCTTGTGTCGCCGTGATCGGCGGACCCGGCACCCGGCCGTCGTACGTCCATGCTTCGATCTCGTGACCGGACGCGAGCATGACATCGGCCTTGCGGGCGGTCAACTCGTACCGACGCCGGACTCTGCCTGGTGCCGGGGTGCTGGCGCCACGCAGATCGACAACGGACACCGCCCGGCTGGTGGCGTTGGTGCCTCCCGAACCGCCACCGGTGGCGACGGATTCGGCCGGCGCGAAAAGGAGGCCGACGCCGGTGGCACCGGTGCCGGCCGCGACCGCTCCACCCGTGAGGCCGATGAACTTGCGCCGCGAGAGCTGGGACGCGCCGGGCGACGGCAACGCCGCGCCGGATGTGTGGCCGGCAGCAATGATGACACCGTCGTGCGTGGTGGCCCCGACCGACCGCGTAACCACATGCCAGGTCAGCAGTGCGGCGACGATGACCAAGGAGCCGGCGATCAGTGCAGTGCTCCAGGTCAGGGGATAACCGGCTACAAAGGTCACGAGAAGACCGGCCAGAGCAGCGTAGCCCGTGCTCAGCAGCGAGACGATGCTGATCGCCGACGGGCCGTCCGTGGGTGCACGGCTCGCCGAGAGCAGCCGCGGGCCGGCGATCAGGACGGCGGCCATTCCGGCGACGCCGAGCATCGGCAGCCCTAGCAGCACTTTCTCCTGCGCGTACCACCAGCCACGGCCGGCCAGCGTCGCCACCGTCGCAACCCGGCCCAGTGTCACCAGGACGGCCGCCGCGAGGACGCCCAACGCGAGTCCGGCCCGCCTCGTGGCTGCAACGGTGCCGGTCGCGAACCATGCGGCCACACCGAGCAGCGCGACGGCGTGGTCGAGGATCATCACCTGACCAGTTGTCATGACAACCGTCGAGCAGGGTCGGCCGCCGCTTCGGATGTTTCACCGGCAATCCCGACGCCTTGCCGAGTTCGTGCCTGCCGCGCAACGGTGCCGGCCAGTGTCATGATGATCAGAGCGTTGACCGCGTGCAATCCGAAGACGAACTGGCCGGTGGTGGTGCTGGTGTCGCCGGAGTCGCCGAACGCGTCGGCGAGTGCCCGGATCAGGCCCTGCAAGACGGCCAGGCCTGCGATCAGCCCACTCATTCCAATCAGCCGCCCAGGCATCCGCGCCAGTGCGGCCACGATCGTAATGAGTAGCGCGAATAGCATGATCCCGTAGCCCAGTGAACGATGTACCGCGAACGCCTCGTCGTTGGGAGCGGTGTCGAACGCGCCGGTCGCGGCGAAGTAGAACTGTGCGACGACGGCCAGCGCCAGCACCGTTGCGAGGCCGGCAAATACTCTGCGCATGGGTTCTTCTCCAGGTTGGTTGAATCGGGATGTGGGTGTGATCGTCGTGCAGAAACCCATGCAGCGTCGTCCGCTCACGAGCGACAGCTCGGTACGTACGCGGGCGTAGGAGTTCGTGGCCGGCTGCGCTCGTCGACGTAAACCGGGTGGCCGTCGCCGCCTGGCGTTAGGCGGCCCACGAGCCGGCCCAGCGGACCCGGCCTCGGTGCCGTGGGCCGGACCTGGCGATCGTTGAGCGTGGGCACCGGTGATGACAGCCGCCACGCGGTTGGGGGTTAACCGTCTGCTGAACCAACCGCGCTCGTCGTCGTAGGCGGCTACGCTGACGAGCGCATCCGTATGGGCGGCGTCGCGGATACTATCGCGGCATGGTCCGCATTCGGCCCTGGTCGCGCCTGCCCACATGGATCCAGGACGGGCTGCTCGCGCTCTTCGTCACGTTCATGCAGATCCAGGGCACGGTCCGGGTCTCGGAGAGCTCAGACGTTGTGGCTCGGCCGTTGAGTGAGTTCGGCAACCTCGGCTTCGTGCTGCTCTTCGTCGCCGGTGCGGTCCTGGTGGTGCGCCGTCGCTGGCCGATCGCGGTGTTCGTCATCAATGCGGGGATCAGCGTCGTCTTCTTCTCGGTCGGGTTCGGAGATGGTCCCGGATGGCTCAGCCTCTTCGTCGCCATCTACACGGTCACGGCCCACGGTGATGGGCACAGGTCCCTGCGCATCGTCGCGGTAGGGATCGCGGTGCTGGCCGTCGTCTGGCTGATCGAGGGCGTGGACGTCCAACCGCGCGAGGCGCTGGGATGGTTGTTCTTCCGGATCGGGGCCGCAATGATGGCGGCCGCACTCGGCGAGTCGATCCGATCCAGAAGGGTGATCGCCATCGAAGCGCTGGAGCGAGCCGACCGTGCCGAACGGACCCGGGACGAAGAGGCACGGCGCAGGGTGGACGCGGAGCGCCTGCGGATCGCCCGGGAGGTACACGACACCGTGGCCCACGCTATCGCGATCATCAATGTGCAGGCCGGTGTCACCGCCCACGTACTGGACAAGCGGCCGGAGCGGGCCAAGGAGACTCTGGTCACCATCGAGCAAACCAGCGCTCAGGCTTTGCATGAGATGCGGGCCATTCTGGGGGTGTTACGCGATACCGACGACGGCCCGGTGCCGTCCCCAGGTCTGCGCCAGCTCGACGAGCTCACCAACATGGCGCGCGAGGGCGGTCTCGACGTCAAGCTCGAGGTGAATACGCCGCCGCCCGAGCTTCCCAGGGCGGTGGACACAGCGGCCTATCGGATCGTCCAGGAGGCGATCACCAACGTCCTCCGGCACGTGGGGCGCGCACGGGTCACCATTGCGGTCGGGCGGGGCACAGACATTCTGGACCTGCGTGTCACCGACGACGGAGGCTTGTCCGCGGCGGGCGATGATGAAGGGCGCCGCGGTGCCGGTGCCGAGAGTTCTGCGGCCAGGCATGGCCAGCCGAGAGCCGGAGCGCCCGGCGGCGTTACGGTGCCATGGAGCGAGGGCTACGAGGAACCGGCTACGGTGACCGCGAAGCCGGGCGTGATGCCCGCCGGCGATGCCGAGGTCGCGTCGGTTGTGACCGACCGGGTGGCGCCGACACGTGCCTCGGCCGGGACCGCCGGACAGTCCCCTATCCTGACCGGCGGATCAGCGCCGACCGGTACCGTCGGTGACGCCGGAAAAGGACGAGGAATCGCCGGGATGCGGGAACGTTGCGACCTGCTCGGCGGCCACCTCGAGGCGGGACCACGACCGGAAGGCGGATTCGAGGTTCGGGCCACGCTTCCCCTAAGCCCGGCGGCCGCGTCGTGACGGACATGGGCGCGACGGCGGACGCCCCCCAAATCCGGGTACTCCTGGCGGACGACCAGGTGCTGGTGCGCAGCGGCTTCAAGGTACTGCTCGACGTCGAGGACGACATCGCCGTCGTAGGGGAGGCCACCAACGGGAGAGAGGCCGTGGAACAGGCGCGTGCCACCCGCCCCGATGTCGTACTGATGGACATTCGTATGCCGGAACTGGACGGGATCAAGGCGACGGCGCAGATTGCGCAGATCAGAGGGCTGGAACGCGTCCATGTTCTGATCCTGACCACTTACGACACTGACGCTTACGTCTTCGAAGCACTGCAGGCCGGCGCCAGCGGCTTCCTGCTCAAGGACGCGGGCCCCGCCGAGTTGCTGCATGCCATCCGGGTGGTCGCCGCCGGAGAAGCGCTGCTGGCTCCGCGCATCACGCGGCGGCTGATCGCCCAGTTCGCCGCCAGCCGCATCGCGTATGAGGTGGCCGAGGAACGGCTTGCGGCTCTGACGCAGCGCGAACGGGAAGTGCTGGCGCTTGTGGGACAGGGGCTGAGCAATGCCGAGATCGGTGCGGAACTCTATCTCAGCCCGGCCACCGCCCGGACTCATGTCAGCCATGCCATGGTGAAGCTGGGTGCCCGGGACCGGGCGCAGTTGGTCGTCATCGCCTACCAAACCGGGCTGGTCAGTCCGGGGCAGTGACCG
>DASUTB010000136.1:0-74901 GCA_036374835.1 Jiangellaceae bacterium
CTTGCCTGGGCTTGCTCGTCGCCTGGCGATCACCCCACTCCGGGCCATTAAGCTGATCTGTCAAGCGCCCCCGTAGCCCAATCGGCAGAGGCGGCGGACTTAAAATCCGCGAAGTGTCGGTTCGAGTCCGACCGGGGGCACGCAGCCGTGGCCAGCCGCTTCTCCCGGAGGTCAGCCTGGCCGGCGGCCGCGCGGATCGCCCGTTCGGCGCGACGCTACGAGCACGCTCTTCGCGTGCTGCCGCGCAAGCTTCCCGACGACGGTTACGTCCGGCCTGGCTTGTGTACGGCCGTGCTCTTCGGACTGGGCGGCAGAACGGCTGCATTGCCGGTCCCGCTCTCGGAAATCGTGTTCCACGGGGCCGGGCACGAGTACACGTCCAGGTCGACGTAGTCACCTGCGGCATCCCCCAATGGTACGCTTAGCGTACTATCTATGGCAGCTCCCAGCGGCGAGGAGTGACATGACAGAGGCGTCCGGAGATCGTCAGGCCGTCGACGAGACGACATCACAGGACAAGGTCGCCGGTGGGAGTGTCATAGGAGCGCACACGCTGCAGCACGCCTACCAGCAGGGCTTCTACGTCATCCTGCCAGAGATCTACGTGTCGCTCGGCCTGACGCCGATCGCGGCGGGGGCGCTGGAGACGGTCCGTAGGGTGACCGGTGGCGTGGCGAGCATGGGTGGCGGCTTCCTACTCGACCGATACCAGGACAAGCGCATCCCGGTGCTCTACCTGAGTCTGCTCAGCATGGGACTCGGTTACGTACTGATCGGCTTGGCGCCCAGCTACCTCGTGATCCTGGCAGCGGTGGCGCTCGCAGGTGCGGCGGCATCCGTTTGGCATCCCGCCGCACTCGGCCTGCTCTCCCGGACCTTCCCACACCGTCGCGGCTTCGTGGTCTCGCTGCACCGCTCGGCCGGCAGCGTCGGTGACGTCGCCGGACCGCTCCTAGTCGGCGCTCTGCTTGTAGTGGCGGCGTGGGAGACGGTCCTCTACGGCGCGCTGCCGCTTGCCCTGCTGTTCGCTCTGGCGCTGTGGGTGATGCTGCGACGAGCCCCGGCGTGGGCGGCCCGAGCGAAGGCAACCGAGCCCAGGGCGATCGGCGAACACGTCCGATCGCTCGCGGCGGTGCTGCGTAGCAAGAGTCTGGTCATGCTCCTGCTTGTGGCCGGCTTGAACGGGCTCGGCCAAGGCGGCCTGCTGCTCTGGCTCGGGCTGTACCTGCGCGAGACCCAGGACATGGGCAGCGTCGGGATCGGCGTCCACATCGCACTGTTGACCGCAGCCGGGATCGTGGCCGGGCCGGTGATCGGGCTAACGTCGGACCGGGTCGGACGTAAACCGGTAATCGTCGGCGTGCTGGCGGTGAAGGCCGGAGTCGCCGCGCTGCTCGCCCTCACCGGTTCCGGGCTGCTGTTCAGTGCGCTCGTCGCCACGATCGGTGCGGTCATGTTCGGCGTCAACTCGCTGGTCCAGGCCGCAGCGCTGGACCTGGCCGACGGACGCGGTCTCGAGGGCAGCATGATCGGGCTGCTGTGGGGCAGCAACGCCATCTTCGTCGGCGCGTCCCCACTGATCGTGGGCGCCTTGATCGAGGGCATCGGCTGGGGCGTGCTGTTCTGGTACGTGGCCGCCGCGAACCTGGTCGCGACGCTGGCCGCGTTCGCCCTCCCGCCGCTCAATCAGTCGCAGCAGCCGGCCTGACCACCCAAACTGGTACGCTTAGCGTACTAAATTCCAGGAACTGCGAGGTACCCATGCCTGCCCAGGCGACCTTCTCGCCCGCCGGCGTCGCGCCGTTGCGGCTCGTCACGGTCCGTCTCGCCCGCCGGCTGCGCAAGCACGCGGGCATGGGCCTGACGCCATCGCAACAGTCGGCGCTGACAACACTCGAGCGGCGCGGCCCGATGCGGGTCGGCCAGCTCGCCGATCGTGAGCAGATCAGCAAGTCGTCGGTGACTCGGCTGGTGGCAAAGCTCGAGGGCATGGGCCTGGTCGAGCGAACCCAGGACGCGGCCGACGGGCGGAGCTGGTGGGTCGCACTCACCGACCAGGGCGCAGAGCTGCTCGCCACCTCCAGCAAGCGAGCCGACGCATATCTGGCGCGGCAGCTGGCCGAGCTCCCGCCGGACGACCAGCGCCGGCTGCTGGCCGCACTGCCCGTGCTGGAACGCCTGCTCGACGTCAGAACATGAAGCGGTACCTACGCACGACATTCCTGTCGCTGCGCAACCGCAACTACCGGCTGTTCTTCGCCGGCCAGGCGACCTCGATCACCGGCAGCTGGATGCAAAAGATCGCCCAGGCCTGGCTCGTCCTCGAGCTGACCGACTCCGGCACCTTGCTCGGGGTGACTGCGGCGTTGCAGCACCTGCCCACGCTCCTGATGGGAGCTTGGGCCGGACTGCTCGCAGACCGCCTGGACAAGCGGCGGATCTTGCTGTGGACGCAATCGGGGGCCGCCGTCCCGGCGCTCCTGCTCGGCGTGCTCACCGTCACCGGTCTGGTGACGCTGTGGATGGTTCTGGTGCTCGCACTCGTGCTCGGTCTGGTCGAGGCGCTGGACAAGCCCGCCAGGCATAGCTTCGTGATCGAGATGGTCGGCCCGGAACACGTCACAAATGCCGTGGCACTCAACAACATCGTTCTCAACGCCGGCAAAGTGATCGGCCCTGCACTCGCCGGCGTGCTCATCAGCACTGTCGGGCTGGCCTCGACGTTCCTGGTCAACGCGGTTTCCTACGTGGCGATCGTCCTAGCACTGCTGCTAATGCGGCCCGACCAGCTCTTCCCGGCGGCCCGGACACGACGTGCCCCCGGCCAGCTGCGCGACGGCCTGCGCTACGTCCGCGGCGAGCCGAGCCTACTCGGGCCGCTCGTTCTGATGACGGTGTCCGGCCTGCTGGCCTACGAGTGGACCGTGACCCTTCCGATGTTCGCTCGCGACACCTTCGGCGGCGACGCGCAGGTGGTCGGTCTGATGTTCACTGCGATGGGCGCCGGCGCGATTGTCGGTGGCCTGGCCGTCGCCGGTACGCTGCGCGCCACGACCAATCTGCTCATCGTGACCGGGCTGGTCTTCGCCACAGTCGTCGTCGGCACGGCGGTAGCGCCCGACGTCGCCGCTGCCCTCGCCCTGCTGTTCGTGCTGGGCGGTGCGAGCGTCGCATTCCGAGCCGTTGGTTCCGCGCTCGTGCAGCTTCGCGCCGATCCGGAGATGCGCGGCCGGGCGATGTCACTGTTGATCGTCGCGATCACCGGTACGACCCCGGTCGGCGGCCCGCTCGTCGGCTGGATCGGCGAGACGTTTGGCCCTCGCACAGCGCTGGCGCTCGGCGGCGTAGCGACCGCTTTGGCCGCCGTCGGCATGTGGCTATACCTGCGACGACAGCGCCCCATCGGTTCTCGCGTCCCGGTCGAAGACCAGCGACTTGATCGTGACCGGGACAGTATGCGACGGGAGCCGGATACGGCCGAGGTCGATGTAGTCGAAGTCCCAGAGACTCAGGTTGTCGAGCACGACCAGGTCGCCGGCAAGCGCCAGCTCGTCCCGAAGGATCATGCCGAGGCTTAGCGCGATGTCCCCGTCCAGCACAAGATAGACCGGCCTGCCGTGTGCGACCCGTTCGGCCACCGCCTGCTTGACACCCAGGGCGAAGGCGGACAAGCGCTCGTACGACGGCACGCCCGTCCACCGCAGTGCCAACGCCACGTCGGCGTCCGTGCCCGACACATCGAATGCCGCCATATGACGTTCGACGGCCGCGGCTACCGTGCTCGCGTCGACCTCGTCGCCAAGCTGGTAGTCCGGTCGCAGCACCTGCAGGTTGCGCCGCGGAAGCAGGCGGTCCGGGTCGGAGATATAGCTGGTGTTACCGCTGAGCTGCACGCTGAACTCCGACGCTCCCAGTACGGTCGCCCGGATGCACTCGCCGGCGGGCAGCAGGGGGAACGGGAGCGCACCGTCGGCCAGTCGGCGGCGGATCGCCGTGCCCATACGGCGCCCGAGGTCCCCGAAGTCTCGGTCCTCGCGTTCGTACACATACTCGGCCACCCCGCCGGATAGCATCACACCATCGACCTCGCCGATATCGATCGGCTCGGTCAGGTAGAGCTGCTCATCAGCAGGATCGGACCCGGCAGTGACGGCCGCCACGAGCGCTTCGGCCATCGACTCGGCGACGCGGTCCAGGTCTGCCGAGCCGATCGCGTCGCCCACCGACCACGTGAAACCTGCCCTGGCGGCGTGGTCCCGGCCGGCAGGTTCGAGCCGCACGATGCGGCCCTCATCGTCGACGACCTGTAACCGGCCGCCGATGTGCAGCGCTGCGGTCTCGACGACGCGACCCTGGTCGATCACGGCGAGTTTGGTGGTGCCGCCGCCCACGTCGATGTTGAGTACGCGGCCGCCGGTGTCATGCGACGCCTTAGCGGCGCCCGAGCCGTATGCGGCTAGCATGGCCTCCATGCGGTGGCCGGCCGCAGCGCAGACCAGCTCACCCGCCTTGGCCGCGAGCGCCGCAACGATTCGCTCGGAGTTCAGCCGGCGGATGGCTTCACCGGTCAGGATGACGACGCCCGTCTCCACGTCGGCCGGATCCTGGTGCGCAGCGGCGTAGGTGTCGTCGACGATGTCGCCGAGACTCGCGGCGTCGATCAGCTGGTCGCTCAGGTATGGAGTGAAATGGACCGGCGACTGGTACGTCACCACCCGCTCGATTACCACGTAGCGGCTGGTGAGGTTCTCGCCGATCCTGCGTAGGTGGAGCCGCGAGAAGGCGGCCTGGGTGCCGGAGGAGCCGATGTCGATACCGACGCTGCTCAGCCACACGTTGTCCTGCTGCCAGATCGGGTTGCCTTCCAACGGATCCGCCGCCTCGTGATCCGGGTCGTAGTCGTGGTCAGCGGTACCGGCGGCGTAGATCCACTGGCCGGCCGGTTCCCCGGCGTCGGACGATGTCACGCGGTCGCGGCCTCCGCCTCGTAGTACTGATCCATCGCCGGCTCCAGGCCGTGCTCGGCGAGCGCTTCGCGGAACGCGGCGCGGACCGTAGGCGACTCGTCGGCGTAGTCGATCTGGTCGCCGCCCGCCCGCCGGCTGATCCAGGCCTTCGGAACACCCTGGGAGTTGCGTACCGCAACGCCTTCGTGTTTGAAGGCTAGATAGCGCGCCGGAATCGTACCGGTGTTGAAATGCTGGTGGAACCACATGTTCGGCGGGACGACAAGCGTCCCCGGACCCCACGGGTAGCGCTGCGGCTCTTCGCCCTCCGGCCACATCATTGTGTACCCCTCACCAGAGAGCACGATCACATGGGCACCCGGTCCGTGCCGGTGCGCCTTCTTGTAGGTGCCGACGGGGAACTGCGAGATGTGGCTGTTCATGGACCCCTTGGCCATCGAGAAGCGGGTGTGCCCACCTCCGGCACCGCGCTCCTTGGCCTCGATCAGCGGGAGGCTCGTAACATCGGCCACGAAGTTGGTGTCGAGGAGCAGACCTTTCTGCTCGCCACGTGGCGCGAAGTATTCGGGTTCGCCGGCGAAGCGGTCCTTAAAGTCGTAGGCGGTGCCGAACACGAAGTCGACGTCGTCGTAGAGGTTGAGCACCGGCGGCAGGTTCGTAGAAGCGACGTAGCGGACGGCATTGCGGCCGGAACCGTTGAAGTGCTGGTGCCAGGCGTTCAGCGGGATGGCGAACATGGCGCCGGCTCTCCACTCGAACGACACCTCGTTGCCGGCGTCGTTCCACACTCTCGTCGAACCATGGCCGTCGAGGACGAGGATCATCTCCTCGAACAGCTGTCGCTGCGGCGCCAGCTTGCCACCGGCAGGGATCTCACACACGTAGCAATCGTTCGACGTGCGGGATGCGTCGTGGTTGATGAATACGCCTCGACCGCCCCGGCGCTCCCACGGCTTGAGCTCGACCGCACGCAGGTCGGGGACGTAGTGCCCGCTGATGATCTCCAGGCCCTCCGCGGCCACCCAGCGTGTGTACGGTGAGTCCTTTTCGGTGGCGAACTTCGCGGCCAGCGCTTCTCCGACGACTGCACTCATCTGATCGGACTCCAACTCCTCCGGGTGACATATCCACTATCAGCATAGCATCATAGGTATAACCATTATGCCTGTGGTATTGCGGCCAGGCCAAAGGAGGTAAAGAGCTCAGGTGAGCGGTTCCCGGCGGTCGAGTGCCGCGAGTTGCTCAAGCCGCGGTATGTGACGCCCGCCTGCGAAATCCGTCGTGAACCAGATCGCCGCGATCTCCTCGGCTAGGGCGGGCGCGACGACCTTGGCTCCGAGCACAAGGACGTTGGCGTCGTTGTTGGTACGGGAGATCCGCGCCGTGTAGAGGCAGTGGCACAGTCCGGCACGCACGCCGGGAACCTTGTTGGCCGCGATCGTCTCCCCCATGCCACTGCCACCGAGGATGACACCCCGATCCGCAGCGGCGGTTGCCACCAACCGGCCGACATCGGCGCAGATCGGCGGGTAGTCCACCGCTTCACGGCCGTCTGTTCCCCGATCGTCCACGGTGTGCCCGTTGCTAGCGAGCCAGCTCAACAGGGTCCCCTTCAGGGCATACCCCGCCTGGTCGTTGCCGAGCGCGATGTGCACCGTGCTCTCACCCACCCAACCGCGCGTTCAGGCGCGGGTACACGCGGCGTGCGTTCTGCTCGAAGACCCGCTTCTGGCCGTCCGGGCTCAACCCCACTCTGTCGATGTAGTGCTTGGTGTCGTCCCAGGCGATGCCGGTGTCCGGGTCCGCGCCCCGGACCGCACCGAGCAGTTCCGAGCCGAACAGGATGTTGTCGACATCGATCACCTCGAACAGCAGGTCGATGCCGGCCTGGTGGTAGACGCAGGTGTCGAAGAACACATTGCCCATCACGTGCTCCTCGAGCGGTGGCCGCCCCAGCCGATCGGCGAGACCGCGGTACCGACCCCAGTGGTACGGGACGGCGCCACCACCGTGCGGAACGATGAGCCGCAGATTCGGGAAGCGGGCGAACAGGTCGCCTTGGACCAGCTGCATGAACACGGTGGTGTCCGCGTTGAGGTAGTGCGCACCCGTGTGGTGGAAGCTCGGGTTGTCCGACGCCGAGACATGGATCATGGCCGGGACATCCAGCTCCACCATCGCCTCGTAGAGCGGGAACCAGAACTCGTCCGTGACCGGCGGGGCGGTCCAGTGGCCGCCCGACGGATCCGGGTTCAGGTTGCAGCCGACGAAGCCCAGCTCGGTGACGCAGCGCTCCAACTCCACCACGGCGGCGTGGATCGGGTCATCCGGTGTCTGGGGTAGCTGGCAGACCCCGACGAACGTGTCCGGAAAGAGCTGGACGACACGGTGGACGAGGTCGTTGCACGCTCGGGCCCAGATTTGCGCGCTTGCAAGGTCGCGGACGTGGTGCTCCATGGCCGCCGCCCTCGGCGAGAAGATCGTCATGTCGCCGCCGCGCTCGCGTAGCAGTCGTAGCTGGTTGGGCTCGATGCTTTCCCGGATGTCGTCGTCGCTGATGGTGGCCGGCGGCGGTGAAGGCAGGGTGGGGTCGTCGAGACGGGCCAGCTGGGCGTTCCGGAAGTCCTGGTGCGGCCTGGGCGTCGTCGTGTAGTGACCGTGGCAGTCGATGATCATTTAGCGTCCTGCTTCACGTACTGGAGGCCTTTCTCCTTGAGCCGGCCGCGCATGTCCTGGGTGTCCAGGCTGAGTTCGCCAGCCTGGTACCGCGCGCGGGCGCGAGACTCGCGGGCATCGCGAGCGAGGCCGGCCTCGAGCACGGCTGCGGCCTCGGCACGCGGCACGACTACGACGCCGTCGTCATCGGCCACGACGACGTCACCGGGATGGACGAGTTGGCCCGCGCACACGAGCGGGACGTTGACGTCCCCCAGCGACTCTTTCACCGTCCCCATGGCCGACACGCATCGGGACCAGACCGGAAACCGCATCTGATGTAGCTCGGCGACGTCACGGCAGCCCGCGTCGATGACCAAACCCAGCACCCCGCGCGCCACGACAGCAGTAGCGAGCAGCTCACCGAAGTAGCCGGCTTCCGACGCCGTGGTGGGCGCGACAACGAGGATGTCGCCCTCCTGGCACTGCTCGACAGCCACGTGGATCATCCAGTTGTCGCCCGGGGGCACACTGACCGTGACGGCCGTCCCGGCCACGTGGGCTCCCGGCCAGATGGGGTTGATCGACGGCGCAAGCAGCCCGGTGCGGCCCTGTGCCTCGTGAACCGTCGCCACGCTCAGCTCGGCGAATCGCGCCACGACGGCCGGATCGGCCCGGTCGATGTCCTCAACGACCACTGGCATTGTCAACCTCCGTCTTTCCACGGCAGCAGCGACACATGTATGACGCTCTCGTCCCCCTCACCGCCGACCGCCCGGATCGCGCGGTCGGTTTCGGCCAGACCGAACGTGTGCGTCGTCAGCAGGCCGAGCGGGTAGCGGCCCGAGGCGAGCTGCGCCAGGGCAAGCTCGCAGGCGCGGTAGCTGTGGCCGCGCGCGCTCTTGACTGTGATCGCCTTTTCGGTCAGCGCCGCGAGCGGGAAGTCCGGGAACGTGGCCAGTTCACCCTGCACGAGCAACGTGCCGCCGCGGCGCTTCAGTGCGTCGATGCCGAGCAGGACCGGTGACGTCCCAGCCCCTGCGGTGCAGTCGAGCACGACGTCGACGCCATTGCCGCCGGTGAGTTCCATGACCTGCTCGAGAGGGTCGCGCTGCTGGACATCGATTGTGTGGTGCGCACCGAGTGCCTTGGCGACATCCAGCCGGGCGGCGTCCCGCGCCGTGCCTGTGACGATGATCAGCGACGCTCCTGCCTGGTGGCAGGCCACCGTCTGGGCAAGCCCTTGCTGTCCTGGCCCCTGGATGAGCACGGTCGAGTCGTATCCCACGCCGGCGTCGAACAACGCCCACTCGATGCCGTTCGACAGCGGCGTTACCAGGCCGGCCAGCTCAGGCGTCACTCCTTCGGGCACTTTATGCACGACGGCGTTCCATGGCAGGAACATGTATTGAGCGAACCCGCCCCAGAGATGCGGTGGCCGAGCGGCCGACGTGTACCCGTAGCGGAGCGCGGCCGGATTGGTCCGCCAGTCGGTTGCCGAGCAGTGCCGGTACTCGCCCAGGTGGCACCACTCGCACGCGAGGCACGGCACGTAGTGCTCGACGAAGACGCGATCTCCCTCAGCCACCTGGTGGCGCTCGGTGAACGTGCTGCCCGCCTGGGCGACGACGCCGATGTTCTCGTGGCCCATGATCACCGGCTCGGTGATGCGCGGCGCCCGGTACATCTTGACGTCCGTGCCGCAGATGCCGGCGACCTCCACCTTCAGCAACGCCGCGTCGGCCGGGACTCTCGGGTGCTTGAACTCCTTGAGCTCCGTCGTCTCCGGCCCGGTTCGCACGGCGGCCACGACCGGCTCTCCCATGGCAGCGCCCTCCTTCCCGCGCACATGCACGTGCTTAAGGTATTATGGTACGCTAATTGTCAATGGGACTACCCCGGCTGACGACCGTCACGCGCACCCAGGGGGCAAACCGGGCGCTCAAAGAGGGCGCCGTGACCCCCCGGGAGTGCATCCTCGATTTCACCGAGGTATCGCCGCTCGTGCACGCCTTCCGCCGCATGGTCCGTCACCTCGAGTTCGACGTCTGCGAGCTCGCCATCACGACCTACCTGTGCGCCAAGGCTCACGGCAAACCCATCACGGCCTTACCGGTCTTCCTCGTGCGCGGCTTGCACCATGGCGCGATCGTCCACAACGTCAGAGCCGGCATCCACCACCCCCGCGACCTCGAAGGGCGGCGGGTCGGCGTCAACCGCGGGTACACGGTGACCACAGGAGTCTGGGCACGCGGCATCCTTGCCGACGAGTACGGCGTGGACCTGAACCGGGTCACCTGGGTGTTGTCAGGTGATGAGCATGTTGCCGAGTACCAACCCCCACCGAACGTGGTGCCGGCCGCCGACGGCGAGGACATCGGCGCGATGGTCGCCAGTGGGGAGCTCGCGGCGGCGATTGGAGTCTCGGTCGACCACCCCGACGTCACGCCGCTGATCCCGGGAGCCGAGGACGCAGGCTGGGACGCCCTCAAGCGCCGCGGCCTGTACCCCATCAACCACCTGGTCGTTGTCAGGGATGACCTGCTAGAGCGGTACCCGAACGTCGCTGTCGACCTGTTCACCGCGTTCGCCGATGCCAAGAGCTGCTACGTGGAGCGGCTGTCGAGGGAAACCTTCGACCAGCCGACCCAAGTGGATCTCCTCTACCGACGTGTGATGGAGGTGGAGGGCGACCCGTTGCCGTACGGTGTGGGGCCCAACCGGGCGATGATCGAGGAGCTCATCGAACACGCCGTACACCAGCGGATCCTGGACGCGAAACCGGCTGTGGAAACACTCTTTCACCGCAGCACGCTCGATCTCGTCGGCTGAGTCCTGTCCCCGCGAGCGGACGCATCCACCACATCGCAACCTCTTGACTCCCGATGTGCAACAACTATGCTCAGACCATTAGCCATTCATACCATCGAGACATTTGCGAGACGCGACACCGTCCCAGACATTCGGGCCTAAGCCATTGGCTCGCGCCCCGCACTGAGGAGGAGAACTCGCATGGGCGGACACGTTCGAATCTGGATCGGTCTATCAGCCGCGGTGCTGCTCGCGAGCGCATGCTCGCCGCCCACGGCCGAGGATGAGGCTGGTGACGCAGCGTCGCCGGGAGCGACGGATTCCGAGGCCGAGCCTGCAGGCGCGGGCCTCGACAACTCGGCCGCCCTCGACGAGGTCTACGCCGCCGTCGAGGGCATGACCGGCGAGGAGCGCACCAGCACGCTGGCAGCGCTCGCCGCCGAGGAGGACGGACTCAACGTCTACAGCTCGACCAACCTCGACGACGCGGCGCCGCTGCTTGATGCGTTCGAGGACGCCTACGACATCGAGCCCAACTATTACCGCGCTTCGTCCTCCGACGTCCTACGGCGCATCCTGCAGGAAGCGGACGCCAACTTCCCTGGCAACGACGTCGTGCTCGCTAACGGCCCGGAGATGGCCGTGCTGGACGGCGAGGGGCTGCTGCTGCCGCTGAACACACCGGCGACCGACGACATCATCGAGGCCGGAGTGTTCGACACGTGGGCGTCGGTGTACATGAACACCTTCACCGCCGCCTGGAACACCGACACCGTGACCGATCCGCCGGCGACGTGGGAGGACGTGCTCACGAACTTCGACGGCAACCTCGCGATGGAGCTCGGCGACTGGGACTGGTTCGCGACGCTGACGAACAACTACTTCACCGCGGAACTCGGCATGACCGAGGACGAGGTCGTCGAGATGTTCAAGCAGGCCGCCGCCGGCTCTCGGGTCGTCGACGGTCACACACTCATGGCCGAGCTGCTCGTGGCCGGCGAGTTCGATATGGGTACCTCCTTCTACCATCACCGCATCGCGGAGTTCATTTCCGAGGGAGCGCCTGTCGGGTGGGATGAGCCGCAGCCGATCCGGCCTCTCATCATCCGGCCGAACGGTACCGGGATCATGCAAGGGGTACAGAACCCGGCGACGGCACTGCTGTGGACCGAGTTCCTCCTGACCGACGCCCAAGCGATCCTCGCCGCAGAGTTCCGCGGCCCGGCCAGCACCGCCGTTGAAGGCGGCGTGCCACCTGAGTACGAGCCGATCCTTGTCGACCTTGAAGCGATCACGGCAGAGCGCGACAAATGGGAGGGTCTATGGACCGAGATCGTCGAGCAGTCGGGCAGCGAGGTCGTCGGCGACTGACCTTCACCTGAACGCGCCATGGCCGACACCCGTGGAGCCACCGCACGCCTGGTCCGGATCGCCGGCCGGGTGCGGTGGCGGCGGCTGCTCACCCCCGAGGCACTCATCATCGGCGTGGCGGTGGCCATCGTCTGCTACCTGGCGCTCGTGCCGCTGTTGTACCTGCTGTGGGGGACGTTCGTCGGCGAGGGCGGGGGCCTGACCTTCGCGCACTTCCAGGACGCGTACGCGCCCGGCACCTACAACATGACGACCCTCGTGGTCAACTCGGCGATCTTCGCTTTGGGTTCCACCGTGCTGTCCGTGGTGGTCGGTACTGCGCTGGCTTACCTGACCGTTCGCACCGACGTGCCGTTCAAGCGGCTGGTCTTCGCGGCCTCCCTTGTTCCCCTCATCATCCCCGGCATCCTCCACACGATCGCTTGGATCTTCCTGGCCAGCCCGCGCATCGGGATCTTCAACCACATGGTGGAGCCAATCCTGGGACCGGGTTTCTTCAACATCTTCTCGATGGGCGGAATGATCGTGGTCGACGGGCTGCATGCCGCGCCGCTGGCGTTCCTGCTCATGTACGCCGCGTTCAAGAGCATGGACCCCGCTCTCGAGGAGTCGGCCCTGATGAGCGGCGCCCGGCTACCGACCGTCCTTCGGCGCATCACCCTGCCGCTGGTCAGACCTGGGTTGTACGCCGCGATCCTGATCATGGCCGTGAAAGCTCTCGAAGCCTTCGAGGTCCCCGCGCTGCTCGGCATTCCTGCCGGCATCTGGGTGTTCACCTCCCGCATCTGGCAGGTGCTGTCCGGCTTCCCTATCGAATACGGCCAGGCTGGCGCCTACTCGCTGACACTGCTGGCAATCACGACGGCCGGCGTGTTCTTCCAGGCGCGACTGAGCCGGCGCGGCAAGTCGTTCCAGACCATCACCGGCAAGGGCTACCGGCCACGCGCCATGCCGCTCGGCAGGTGGCGCTGGCCCGCCACGGCCGCGGTCTGCTTCTACTTCTTCGTCGCGGTCATCATGCCGATCGGCGTCCTGCTGTACACCTCCACACAACCCTTCTACACCGTGCCGTCGGCCGACACGCTGTCGAACATGACACTGGACAATTACCGCTACATCGTGGATCACCCACAGGCTGTGCGTGCGGGCCGCAACTCCCTCATCCTCGGAATCGGCTCAGCAACCGCGGTGATGTTCGGCATGGCCATCATCTCCTGGATCGTCGTGCGCACGCGCCTGCCCGGCCGCTGGCTGCTCGACAACCTCGCCTTCCTGCCCCTTGTCGTCCCAGGGCTCGTCATGGGCGTTGCGCTGCTGTTCGTCTATCTTCGCGCGCCCGTCCCGATCTACGGGACGCTGTGGATCCTCTTCATCGCCTACCTCACCCGATACATGCCGTACGGCATGCGCTACGCGTCGACGTCGATGTACCAGATAGCCGGCGATCTGGAGGAGTCCGCCCAAGTCAGCGGCGCGAGTTGGTGGCAGCAGTTCCGCCGCGTGACACTGCCGCTGCTGATGCCAGGGCTGGTCGCCGGCTGGATCTACATCGTCATCGTCTCGGTGCGGGAACTGTCGAGTTCGATCCTGCTGTACTCCCCGGGTAACGAGGTGCTGTCTGTGGTCATCTGGGAGCAGTGGGAGAACGGGCAGACCACTGAGTTGGCGGCGCTCGGAATGATCATGATCGTGCTCCTCGTCGTCCTGGTGACCGTGGGCGCCAGGCTCGGCGCCAGGGTGGGAGTGCGGGACTGACGATGGGAGGCTGGATATGCTGAACGTCACGGAGCTGATCAAGACGTTCCCGTCCTCGCGTGGCGAGCGCGACCAGGTCCGTGCTGTCGACGACATCTCGTTCGAGGTTGAGTCCGGCCAGCTGTTCACGCTCCTCGGTCCTTCCGGCTGCGGAAAGACGACCACCCTCCGTTGCGTCGCCGGTCTCGAGACTCCGGACAGCGGCGTGATCCGCGTGAGCGACAGGACGCTCTTCTCGTCGGGCGACCGGGTGAAGGTTCCGGCCAACCAGCGAAGACTGGGCATGGTCTTCCAGTCCTACGCGATCTGGCCGCACATGAACGTGTTCCACAACGTTGCCTTCCCCCTCGAAGTAGCGCCGCGGGCACAGCGGCCGGCGAAGAAAGACATCAAGGAGCGCGTCGAGCGCGTACTCTCCGTCGTCCAGCTCGATGACCTCGCGACACGCCAGGCGACCGACCTGTCGGGCGGCCAGCAGCAGCGGCTTGCCCTCGCCAGGGCGCTCGTCCTCGAGCCTCCCCTGTTGCTCCTCGACGAGCCGCTGTCCAATCTGGACGCCCAGCTGCGGGAGGAGATGCGGTTCGAGCTCAAGCGGCTCCAACGCGAGTTGGGCATCACCGCCGTGTACGTGACCCACGACCAGGTCGAGGCCCTCGCAATGTCCAATCGCATCGCGGTCATGAACGCCGGCCAGATCCAGCAGGTCGGCCGGCCGCGGGAGATCTACGACAAGCCCGCCTCCCGCTTCGTCGCCGGGTTCATCGGCAAGACCAACTTCATTGGCGGCACCGTCGAGCGCAAGGAGCCGGACGGTGTCTATACCGTTTCGACCGCCGACGGCGCACTGCGCACGACATCCCGCGCGGACCTGCCGGCCGGAACCACCGTCGTGGCCAGCATCCGCCCAGAGCACATCGGGTTGCAGCGTGCCGAGGATGCCGATAGCGAGCCGAACAGCTGGACCGGCATGGTCGAGACCCGCGCGTTCCTCGGCGAGTCGGTCGACCACCTGGTGTCACTCGGCAAGTCCACGCTGCAGGTCCGCTGCCCCGCACGCGTCTCCATCCCACCGGGCACAGAGGTCGTCCTCACCTTCCCGCCCGAGCAGTGCCTGCTCATCCCCACCGACGACTGAGCAGGAGTAGCTGACCAGCCAGTCGACGCCACGACGGTTCCTAGCTGCCCAGTCGCTGGCGCTCGAGGAATTTGGGCGCCGCCATCGGCCAGGCGTCTGTAACCAACCGTCGCCATGGGTTGACGCCGATCAGCTCCACTACACAGGTCGAGTCGGGCTACTTTGGCGCGGCGACCGAGTCGAGGAACTTGTGGATCCGGGCGGCGACGGTCTGCGCGGTCTGGTCCGGGACGGGGACGTCCCAGTACTCCGCATTTGCGAGGCACTCCTCCAGGTAGCGCGCTGCCGAGGTCGCATGCGAGTCGTCCTGGCCTGGGATGATCAGCGTCGGAGTCTTGAGCCGCATCAGGTCTTCCGGCTCGGGGCCGGGCATCGTGTCGCGGTCGAGGAGCGTCCGAGCCATGCCGTTGACGAGAACGCGGTAGGCGTTCGAATCCTGCTTCGCGTACGTCTCGGCGAACCGTTCATCCGCGCGAATGACGGCGCCCCACGGGCCGATGCGCGGATCCTGGCCGAAGTGCTGGTCGCTGTTCTTTGCCAGTGCGACCACAGCGTCGAGACCTTCTTGCTGGACGTAGGCGAGGTGCTGGGCGAAGCGGGCGTGCTGGGCGATCCGGTACTTTGCACCGCCGGCCGGCCAATAGAGCACGAGGCTCAGCGCTACGTCTGGATGGGTGACGGCGAACGCCGTGGCGACCGAGCAACCCTGGCAGCCACCCATGACGTGTACCTGCTTGTAGCCGAGGTGGTCGATCAGCCCCTTGGCTTGCGCGACGTAGTGCGCCCAGGTGATGCGCTCGACCCGTCCACCGGAGCTGCCTGCTTCCCGCCGGTCGAACGTGATGCACGTGTAGTGCGTCTCGAGATGCTCGACCGGCCTGATCTCCCGGTACTTGCCCTGCTCCCTCCAGTTGGCCAGGCGGGCGTTGAACCCTCCAGGCGAGAACATGAGCAACGGCGGCCCACTGCCCACGAGTTCGTAGTGCGTGTCGATTCCGTCGATCAGTGCGGTCGGCACCTACGTCTCCCCCTCCAGCAACTCGGCAAGGACCCGCTGCGTCCACACCTCGGCCATGGCGGTTTTGTACTCCGCCGATCCTCGCTCATCCGACGTGGGCGAGGCGGCGGCTCGGGCGGCGGCGGCCGCGTTCGCAACGTCGGTTTGGACAAGGACGGGGGTGGGCGCGACACCGCCGAGCGCGAGGTTGAGCTGGCCGGCCCTCCCAGAGTCCTTCCGCTCCAGCCGGGCCGCAACGGAGACCGTTGGGTAGTCGTCCACGCTCTGGGGCGTGAACCGGCGGTAGGCCTCCACCGCGTCCCGCCGCGGCGGCACGCACACGTGGGTCACAACCTCACCGTGCTCCACCGCGGTCTCCATGAGCCCGCGGAAGAAGCCATTGCGCAACGGCACCAGCCGCTCGCCGCCCGGACCTCGGATTCCCACGATCGCGCCGGCTGCGAGCAACGCCGGCGGGAGGTCTTGGCGCGGGTCGGCGTGCACGAGGGCGCCCCCGACCGTCGCGACGTTGCGGATCCGTGGGTTGGCCACGACGCTCGCCGCCTGCGCGACCATCGGGGCGTCGCGCCACAGCTCGGGTGACGCGGCCACCTCAGCCAGTGTCGTGCAGGCGCCGACCCGCCACGAGCCATCGGCGGCCTGTCTGATGCCCTTCAGCTCCGCGACCCGGCCCAGCCACACGAGCTTCTCAGGCTCGATCAGCCGCTGCTTCAGCATCACTGCCAGCGACGTGCCGCCGCTGACGATGATCGCATCGTCGACACCGACGACGTCGAGCACATGGTGGAGCATGGTCGGTGCGACGAACTCCGGATCGGTCATGCGTCCAACGCCGCCTTCGCCGCCGCCACGATCGTCTGGTAGCCCGTGCAGCGGCACAGATTGCCGTTGAGATACTCGCGGATCTCAGGCTCGGCCGCTGCCGGCTTCTCGAGGGTCAGTGCGCAGACGGCGGCCACCTGGCCCGGGGTGCAGATTCCGCACTGCATGCCTTCCTCGGCCACGAACGCGTCGACGACCTGCGGGAACCGCTCGGCGAGGCCCTCGACAGTCCATACGTCCGCACCATCCACGCATGGAGCCAGGTAGAGGCACGAGCTCACCGGCCGGTCGTCCACGAGCACCGTGCATGCACCGCACACTCCCATCCCGCAACCCTCCTTGGTACCGGTCAAGCCGGTGCTCCGGAGCACATCGACGAGGAAAGCGGTCGGACCGGCTTCGAGCTCGATCATCCGGCCGTTGAGGTGGAAGGTCAGTTTCACACGCGGCCTCCCGTCGTCGTCCGTTCGTGCTGGAGCGCCGCCCAGACGGTCTCGGCGCGGATGGGTAGTGATCGGACGCGGACGTTCGTTGCGGCTGCGACGGCGTTCGCGATCGCCGCAGCGGTCGGTACGTTGGTGAGCTCCCCCGCTGCCTTGATATTGAGCGGCGCGATGCCGCTGCCGCCGGTAACCAGGACGGTATCGAGGGGCGGGACGTCCCGCGTCGACGGAAGCTTGAACTCGCCGAGCGTTCCGGACCACACCTGGCCGTCCTCGATCTGCAGGTCTTCCAGGCAGGCGAACCCGTAACCCATCGCCGTGCCGCCGTCGAGTTGCATGCTGTGCGCCGCCGGATTGAGGATGTCCGCGACATCCACCGCCGATACGATCCGAAGCACCCGGATCTCCCCGGTGGCCGGATCGACCGCGACATCAGCTATCTGTACGCAGTAGGACGTCACGTCGGCGCCCAGATCGTCGTCGATCTCCACCGTGACGGCGTTCTGTTCACCACGGTCTGCCCACGCCTTGACGGCGGCTGCGGCGACAGCACCCAGGCCGACCGAAACCCGGCTGCCGCCCGCACCACGGTCGTAGGGCAGCTCATCCGTCGGCACGTGGACAACCCGGACCGTGTCTTCGGGCACACCGAGCCCTTCGGCGAGAATTCTGCGGGCCACGGTATGGCTGCCGGTCCCGGTCTCCGGAACGGCCACCTCGGCGCGAATGCCGCCGTCGTCCTCGGCGGCGAGCCGTAGGCTCGTGCGCGCAGCGCGGGTGGTGTGCCGGTCGTAGACGCCCACCCCTCTCCCAGTCAACCAGCCGGCCGGCGCCGGGCACTGCCCGGACGCGGCCCCCAGCGCGGCGTCCAATGTCTCCTGCCCCCGGCACTGCGCCCATGTGATGCCGTGAATGTTGGGCTCGCCGCCGCGGAGCAGGTTGCGTCGGCGCAGCTCGACCGGTGCGATGCCGACCTTCAGCGCCAGCTCGTCCAGCGCGGACTCGACCGCGAAGGTGGTCTGCGGTGCCGCGGGCGCGCGCATGTGGCCGCGCGGGACCGAGTTCGTGTAGGCGATGCGCACATCGGTGTGGACTGCCGGGATGCGGTACGGGCTGCCGGCGTCGCCAAGGCCGCTCAGATCGACATTGACGCGTGGCTTGAAGCCGGCGTACGCACCACCATCCGCAACAGCGTCGACACGCAGAACCTGCAGCCTGCCGTCCCGGTCACATCCGGCGCGGACTCGCAGCGCCATCGAGTGACGAGGACTTGTCGCCGACAAGTCCTCCGAGTAGCGAACGGCAAGCTTCACCGGCCGGCCGGTCAGCCGCGCGAGCTGCACACACAGCGGGGTCTCGCCGATCAGTCCCTTCCCGCCGAAATCACCGCCGATGGCGACCGGGTGGACGACGATGTCGGATGGATCCAGCTTCAGGCAAGCCGCCAGCTCGTCGCGCACCCGGTACGGCGACTTGTCGCTCGCCCAGACCTGGATCGTGCCGTCCTGCACGCTCGCCACACACGCCTGCGGCTCGAGATAGCCTTGGTGACCGCTCGGCGTGGCGTAGGTCTTGTCCACCATATGAGCCGACCGGGCCAGCAGCTCGTTCGCCTCTGCCGCATCGCCGCTCGTCACGTGCGACTGCGTGTTGACCGGGTCGGCCTTCGTCACCACGGCTCCCGGGTACTCCCACGGCGAGTCGTGCACCGCCTGGGCGCCCGGCTCCAGAGCCGCGGTGGCATCGAGGACGGGCGGCAACTCCTCGTACTGGACGTCCACCCGGAGGGCCGCTTCTTCGGCCTGGGCGCGAGTCTCGGCCACGACGGCCGCCACCCGCTCGCCGATGAAGCGCACCTTTCCTCGCGCCAGGATAGGGATGTCCTTGACTCGCCGACCGAACGTGATCTCCGGCATGTCGTTGGCGGTGAACACGCCGATGACGCCGGGCACGGCACGTGCCGCCGTCAGGTCGAACCCACCGATCCAGGCATGCTTGACCGGGCTGCGCACCAGGACCGCGTGGCACATGCCGGGCAGCATCGTGTCCGCCGCGTACCGCGTGGCACCGCGGGCCTTGGCGACGGCATCGATGCGGGGGGCCACGGCTACGCTCCTATTTGGGTTGGCAGACGACGTCGACCAGGGCAGGCCGGCCTCGCTCGAGCACCACGTCAGCCGCGCGCCGGACGGCGGGTCCCACCGCCGCCGGGTCGGAGATCGGACCTTCGCCGTGCCAGCCGAAACCTCGGGCGATGGCACCGAAATCCGGCGACGGGTTGTCGATCTCCATCCCAAGGTACGCGTTCTCGACCGGCGTGCCTCGCTGCCGGGCCACCCGCTCCTGATGCTCCCAATCGTTGTAGTACGACCGGTTGTTGAACATCACGGCCAGAACCGGCAGCTCGTAATGGCTCGCCACCCACAGCGCGCCGACGTCGAACATCAGGTCGCCGTCGGGCTGCAGGTCGACGACCAGTCGGCCGGACCCCTTGTGCGCCAGCGCGACTCCTAGTGACATCGGGAACTGGGTCGCGGTGCCGATGCTCTTTCCCGGGTGCCGGTAGGGGCGGTCGAAGTTCCACGTTCGCAGCGCCCAGTCGTTGGCTGTTCCCGCGCTCAGCACCCAGTCGTGATCTGAGATGGCTTCCCAGACCTCGGCTGCCAGCCGGGCCGTCGACACCGGTGAGGCGTCCCAGACCTGCTCGGCCGCGCGTCGCCAGCCCTGCCAGGTCTCGTCGTGAACGGCGGCCAGCTGCTGCCGGCGTCGCTCCCGGCGGGCCTGGACCTCGTCATTTTCTTCTTTTGTGAGCTCGCGGCAGAGATCGATCAACATCGGCAATGCGACGGTCGTGTCCGCGGTCACCTGGAGGTCGGTTTCGCACAACTCGGTGAAGTCATGCGACCAGGCCGAGATGCCGGTGTCGTTGAAGCCGAGGTCGAGCACCGTGGCGTCGGCCGGAATGCGCGACGTCACGACCCTGGTGGTCGACTCCAGCGTCTGGGTGGGTTTGCCCATGTCATTGACGTCGATGAAGAGCACGAGGTCCGCGTCTTCGAGCGCTCGCGAGCCGGTCACATTGAGCGGATGCCGGTTGGGGAAGTTCAGCCTGATGTTGGTGTCGATCACACCGATACCGACCAGTTCCGCAAGCTCAACGAGGTGGTCGAAGCAACGTGGGTCGCGTCCGGCGTAGCCTGAGATCAGCACCGGCCGCTCCGCGGCCACCAGAAGGTCGGCGAGTTTACGAAGCGCGGCCGGGTCCGGCCCGGGAGCGGCCGGAACGGCGAGCCGACCGACGTCCGGGACGGAGACGTCCTCAGCCAGCTCGTTCTCCTGGAGCATCGCGTCCAGCGCGAGGTAGACCGGACCCTGGGGCTGGCTCATTGCGACGCGGTAGCCGCGGATCACCGACTTTGCGACCGAACCGATCGTCGCCGGCTGATCGTCCCACTTGGTGTAGTCCCGAACCGCGTTTCCCTGGATGTTCGCAGCATGGATCCAGTCGATGTTCGGGCGTCGGCGCGTCGTATCCATTGGGCCGGCGCCGCCGAAGATGACGACCGGAGCCCGATCGATCTGCGCGTAGTAGATGCCCATGCTGCCGTGCAACAGGCCGACCACGTTGTGCAGGATGACGGCCATCGGCTCCCCGGTGGCTTTCGCGTAGCCGTGGGCCAGGCCGACAGCTACCTTCTCGTGCGGGCACTCGATCATCTCGGGTCTGTTCTGCCCGTAGTTCACGATCGAGTCGTGCAATCCCCGGAATGACGAGCCAGGGTTGAGGCTGACGTAACGAAGGCCGAGTGCCTGCATCACGTCGACCATGTGGTCAGAGCCGTAGCGAGGCTCGCCGTTTCCGCTCATGTTGTCCCCTTTCCGGTAGCGGGCCTCTTGATCTGACGAGCAGCTCGCACGTCGTCGGCATAGGCCGTGATCGCCTCCAACGTGGTCTGGGCGACGTTGGCGTAGCCCCCACCGCCACTAGCCAACGACGAATGCGCATAGCCGATCGCGGCGTGAGCCATCCGCATCCGCCCGTCGAGCCAGGGGCCACCGCCCGTCCCACCGAGTACGGGGACCGGCACAGCCGCGACGACGCGCGGCCCCGCGACCGGTCCCGAGTTGGTGAAGTTCAGCAGTGCAGCCCCGGCGTCGGCCAGCGATTTGGCCTGGGCGAGCAGTTCCTCGGTGACCGTGTCCGGGACGTCGGGGGCCGTCCCGGACACGGCGTCATAGTCCACACCATGGCGCAGCGCCGTCTGTGGTGTGATGCCGAACTGGGCGAAAACCGGGATCCCGGCACGATCGATCGCCGTCACGGCGTCCGGAAAGTCGGCGGCGCCGTCAAGCTTGACCACGTCGGCGCCACCCTCTTTGACAAGCCGGATCGCAGCGCGGACGGCCGAATCCGTGCCCTCCTGGAGCGGCCCGAACGGGAAGTCACAGCTGACGAGGGCCTGGGACACGCCTCGGCGGACTGCCTGGCATACCATGATCATCTCGTCCAGCGTGACATCGAACGGGTTGCGGCGCCCCCACAGGTTCGTGCCGACCGAGTCCCCGACGGAAACGATGTCCACTCCCACCTGATCGACGATCTTCGCGATCTGGTAGTCCCACACCACCACGCCCACGATCTTGCGGCCGTCACGCTTCATCTGCTGCAGCCGTGGCACGGTGACGGACGTCATCTCGATCTCTCTCTTCTAGACCCGCAGCGCCGTGAGCAGGTCGATCAGATCGTCCTCTGCACTAGAGACGATAAGGACCATGGCGTATGGCCGGAGCGCGACGACGGCATCATTGGTATGCACTCCGGCAGGGGCGAGTACTACGCCAGCAGTCATGATGCGGCGATCCGCACAGGCTCGGCCGATGATCGCTGCCGCTTCTCCGCCGTCCGAGCCGGCCACCATGACGGCGACGTCGGCGCCATCAAGCTCGCGACTCAGCAGTGTCGTTTCTCCGTCCGTGCAGTCGCGGAGCGTGGCGTCGGTGGTTTCGCCGTTGCCCTTGGCCGTCGCGGCATCGTAGAGCAGGAAACGGGCGGAGCCGTCCCATCGGAGTTGAGACGCCCGCCGGACCACTCCCATCGCGCCGCCGTCGACTGCAACGATGCGCGAGTCACGCGGCAGGAACGGGTACTCGATACGGAATCGCGCCTCGGCCGCGGTTGCCGCCATCGCGCAACTGCTCAGCAGCGTCGGGCGTGGTATGGCCTCAGACCGATGCATGCTTGGTCCCAGGCGTGACGCTCAACGCTTCCCGGCTCGCCTCGATGAAACCACGCTCGACGGGCAGCACCACCGACGCCGACCGGACGCGCTGGTGTTCCGGGGCGACGCCCGGCGGGATGACACCGTCGTCACGGAGGGCCTCAGCAGCCTTGCGGAGTCTGATGCGCGCCTGGATGATTCCACTGTCGGTCGACACGAGCCGTTCCTTGCTGCGATCGACGATCGGGCCCATGCTCTCCTGGAGCGAGGCATCCTGCATCGCGATTCCCCAAACACCGGAGTACGTCTCACCACGACGCTGGGCTTCCCGGTCCATCAAGTAGTCGTTGTCCTTGTTCTGCAATGGCCGGAAGGTTCCTGGGACGTACTGGTTGTGCACGCCGTAGCCTTCGCGCATGGCCTGCAGCTCGGCGTCGGTGAGTGGGCGCGTCGGGTGGTAGTCGAACGAGTAGGTCCAGCAGTTCTCGTCGTCGATGGGTACCCAGAAGTGGCCATGCACCGGGTGGTCGCCGCGAGGAGGAATCATGGTGAAGTTCGGCATGACCCATGGCGTGATCCGCCAGTAGTAGTGCCCTTCCTCGGCGTTGCGGCGAGCCCCGATGAAGAGGCCGCCGTCCGCATCGGCCACCTCGAAGAACGGCTTGCGGTCGGTCAGGTTGTACGTGTTACCGCGGGCACCTTTGAACAGCGGGTCGTCCTTGAGCCCTCCGGAGTGCAGCCAGGAGACGTGGCTCGAGTCGATTCCGCCCTCGAGCGCCTGCAACCAGTTGCACTCCTGCCATCGCTTCGACGTGTATGTATGCTCCGCCGGAACACGGGCGAACTCCCACACCGGCAGTTCCGGACGAAGCTTCGGGTCCCCCATGTGTGTCCACAGCACGTCGCCGACCTGCACGAGCGGGTAGCTCTTCAGCCGCACCTTCTGCGGGAAGCGGCTGCCCTCCGGCTCGGAGGGAACGTCGATGCACTGGCCTGTCGTGTCGTACTTCCAGCCGTGATATGCGCAGCGCAGCCCGCCTTCCTCGTTGCGACCGAACCACAACGACACCCCGCGGTGCGCACAGAACTCGTCGATCAGGCCATACCGGCCATTGCTGTCCCGGAACGCGAGCAACCGCTCGGACAGCAGCTTGACGCGGACAGGTGGACAGTCGTTGGTGGGCAGCTCGTCCGCCAATAGCGCCGGCATCCAGTACTGCCGGAACAGCTCGCCCATCGCCGTGCCGGGACCGGTCTCGGTGAGCAGCTCGTTGATCTCTGGCTTGAGCATCCGTCACCTCCAGGCGTCCCGCGCGTTGTACGGTCGCTTGCCTTCGAGTCGTGCACGAACGCCGATAACGGTAATATGTTATACCAATGACCGGCGAGTCTCAAGATAGCACAGCTGACTGTGGTACGACTCAGCGCTCGTGAAGCAACGCCCGGACCGCGTCATCCGGGAGTCGGGTGCCGCGCGTGAGGTGCTCGGCCATCTTGCGCTGCGCCTCCGCCGCGTCGCGCAGCTCGATGGCCTTGACGATCGCAGCGTGCTCCTGCACCGTCTGGGGAAATCCCGACTCCGTTGACTCGCGCCTGCGGATGACATGCATCGACAGCGGCCCCCGGAACGAATCAGTGACCAGCGACAGCGCGTTGTTGTGCGCGATCTGGGCCAGGCGGAGGTGGAACTGCACCGACATGTCGCGCTCATAGGTCCCCTGGTCCAGAGCCGCCTGCCCGTCGTTGGTGATCGTGCGGAGCTCCTCGATCTCCTCGTCGGTTGCGCGTGCGGTAGCAAGTGCGACCGAGCCGAGTTCGAGGACCAGCCTCGTCTCCGCGATCTCTTCGGGCTCAAGCGAGGACAACAGCATTAGGTTGGTCAGGCCCTCACCTACGATCTCCGCGCCCGGCGATGTGACGAATGCGCCGCCCGTCGCCCCCACCCGGATCCTGATGAGCCCGAGCACCTCGAGACTGCGGAGTGCATCGCGTACCGTCACGCGGCTTACGCCGAAACGCTCGGCGAGATCGCGCTCGGGCGGTAGCCGGTCCCCCGGCTCGAGCTGTGACGACCGGATCGCGTCCTGGATCTGCTGCACGATCTGCAGCGAGATCCGTCCGCCCTCGACCGGCGCGAAGAGCTCGGCCATCGTTACGCACCCTTCTCCTCGTCATACGAGCGTTCCACCTGCGCGTCGCCGTCGCCCGTACCACGGAGCCTACGGGCGGCGCGCTCGAGGTGCTCGGACATGATCGCCGTCGCTTGCTCGACGTTACGTTCCGCGATCGCGTCGACGATCTCCCGGTGCTCGCGAACTCCCTGACCGCCCAGGTCGGGTGCCACAGTGTATGCCTTCTGCAACGAGGCCAGCATGGGAGGTTGCAATGCATCGGTCATGAGCTCGACCGCCTGGTTGTGCGTGGCCCGGGACAGCCGGCCATGGAACTCCGCGGATAGGCCGACGTCAAAGCTACCGTCGGCCAACGCAGCTTCTGCTCGGTCGCAGATCGCTCGAAGGTCGGCGATGTCCTCGTCGTCAGCCCGCTCGCATGCGAGCGGGATCAGCGAAAGCTCGAAAACTTGCCGCGCCTCCATCACGTCCTCGGCACGCAAGTCCGAGAGCATCAGCATGTCGGTGATTCCCTCGGCGACCAGCTTCGGGGCCGGTGCCGTGACGAAGGCGCCGCCATGGGCACCGACCCGGATCTCGATCAGCCCCCGTGCCTCGAGGATGCGCAGGGCGTCGCGCACGGTCACTCGGCTGACGTTGAGTTGCTCGGTCAGCTGGCGCTCGGCCGGCAGCCGCTCACCTACCTTGAGCTCGCCCCGGCGGATTGCGTCCTTGACTCGGTCGACGATCTGCTCCGAGACGCGGCCGGTCTGCACTTGGCGAAACAGCATTCCCGAGCCATCACTCATCTCGACAGTCCCCCCTCTTGTGAATGGTAATACAAACTAACTGTGCCACGTGCGCCGGCCGCTCGCCTTCATACCCACCACAGTTGAATGGTCCATCGGTATGACTATATAGTGTTTCAGGCCAGGCACGACTGATCGGAGGGGCCATGGGCGGTAGCGAAGGTCGCGTGTTTCTGCGGGGCATGACGTCGGACAAGTACAGTCTCCGCGAATTCCGGGAGGCGCAGCTCGCATCACCCCGGGTGCGCGGCGACGACGTCGTTGTCGACGACGCCGCTGTCGCACACTCGGGCGATTCCGAGGTCAGCCGGACGTGGTGGCGCATCGGCCCAGGCGACGATCATTTCCTCACCCAGACGCTCCAGATGCATTTCGTGGAGATTCCAGCCGGCGGCGCCAACCGCGGACACGGTCATCAGAACGAGGCCGCATTCTACATCCTGCGCGGCAAGGGCTACGAGATCCACGACGGCGAGCGGTACGACTGGGAGAAGGACGATCTTGTCGTCGTTCACACCGACTCGGTACACCGGCACTACAACGACGGTGAAGAGACGGCCACCGCGTTGGTGATGAAGGCGAAGTCGATGTGGATGTACTTCGGTCTGATCCAGCAGGGCCGTGGTGGTCCCGAAATAGACGAGTCCCTCCTCGGTCCGCGGGAAGACTGGTCGCAGATATGGACGCCCGGCGTTGTCGGCCGGCGCAAAGTCGTCAAGCCCGCCGATACGACATGGGAGACCACTCCGGACGGCCGGGTCCGCGTGCTGTCCTCGCCCGAGCATGAGGACCTGCGTCTATTCAGCGTCGATGTCTACCAGCAGGAGATACCGGGCGGCAGCCGCTCGGGAAAGCACTGGCACATGGCCGACGAGGTGCTCTACGTGATCTCGGGCAGCGGGTACAGCCTGCACTGGCGGGTCGAGGCCGAGATTGCGGACCGGTACTACGCCCGGATCGCCAGAGAGCCGAGCCGGCACGAGTTCAAGGCCGGCGACACGGTCTACGTGCCACAGAACACCGTGCATCAGCACTTCAACAGCGCCGCCGAGAAACCACTCGTCCTGCTCTCGGCACAGAACAGGCTCTTCCGCTACCTCGGGTATGACAACGTCGCCCACCTCGAGAACGCACCCGAGTACGACGCGGCGTCGGCCGGCGCAACCGTCGGCTGACGTCCTCAGGCCAGTCGGCGGACGAGATAGTCCCAGGCTTGGCGCAGTAGCGCGGGCGAGTAGCAGTGTTCGCGTTTGGACACAGCCTCGGTGTCAGATGATGCGTGCTCGATGCCGCCTGCCGCGAGCACCTGCAACTGCATCCGGCATGCGGCATCGAGCAGGACCGCGGTGACGACTGCGGTGGGCACGTCGGTCGCTGCGACAGCGATCCCATGGTTGATCATCAGTGCGGCGTTTCGGTCACCGAGGGCCTCAGCGAGCGACTGCCCGAGTTCCCGGGTCAAGATCAGGTCGCCGGTCGCGGTAAAGCGAGCGATGTCGGGTGGAACGAACAGAGTTCCCTCGTGCGAGACCGCCTGCAGCGGCTGACCGGTCGCACCGAAGGCAACCGCGGCGGCCGAGTGGGTATGCACGACGGCGCCGACATCGTCGCGCGCCGCCATCACTTCGGTGTGGATCGGATACTCTGCATGCCGCCGCCCGCCACCGGCGAGCACGTCGCCGTCGCGGTTCACAAGCAGCACCCGCTCGGCGTTGATCTCCTCGAACCCCCAACCGCTCTCTTTCATCCACACGCCGCGCCCGGCGGGATCGCGTGCGGACAGATGACCCCACACCAGGTCGCCGTGCCCAGTCGCACCCAGCACGCGGCAACCGAGCGCCACCATGTCTAGCACCTCACGCATCTGAGCTTCCCGTTCCTCTCACATAGCCGGTTCGGACCCGGGCCAGCAGCGAGGCCGTCAGCACCACCCCGGCAGCGGTCAGCAGAGCCGCTGGCACGGACACCTCGTCAGCGATGGCCCCGTTGATCGGGGCGGCTATCGGGCGTGAGCCCAGAGTCGCCATGCCCCACAGCGCCATGACCCTGCCTCGCAGCTGATCCGGAACCTGCCGTTGAATCCGGGTCTGGAGCGCGACGGCGGCCATCATGAATCCGGATCCGGCGACGACGAACCCGGCAGTCGCGCCCGGGACGGACGGCGCCACCGTGCCTGCCAGCCCGGCGGCGAGAAACACGAATCCAGCCACACCGATACGGCGCAGACTTGCCAGCCGTCGCAGCAGCCGGAACGAGAACGCGGCCACCACCGCGCCGAAGCCGAACGCGGATGCGAAGATCCCCACCAGTTCGCTGCCACCGCCTAGCCGATCCGCCATCGCCGGCGTCAGAGTGACCGTCGGGTCGGCGCCGAAGGCAAGCACCGCCATCGCCACCACGAGTAGGCCCAGGCTCGGTTGCCCGATCAGGTATTGGACGCCGCCTAGGATCCCTGGCCGGTCGGTTCCGCGGCTTTGGGGCCTGGCCCTGATGCACAGCAGCACGGCGACGAAGGCGAAATGGGAGGCCGCCGCCACGGCGAAAGCCGACCCAGGCCCTCCGAGCAGGATCAATCCGGCACCCGCAGCGGGGCCGATCGTGCGGGCGAGGCTCGGTGCGACCGAAGCGAGCGCCAGAGCCGGCTCGAGGTCATCGTCCGGCACCAGGCCGGGGGTGATCGCGTGCATCGCCGGACCGGTCAGCGCATTGCCGACACTCATCGCCGCTGCAACGACAAGCAGCGTGGACGGTCCCCCGAAGCCGTCGATCCCACGCGCCAGGAGCAGCACCGCGAGCAGCCCGACCGAGGCGGCCGAGATCGCCCGGCCGACGATCAAGATGATGCGCCGGTCCCACCGGTCGGTGAGCTGGCCCGTCCACAACGCCAGCAGCAACGGTCCCCCGAAGAGGACCACGCTCACCACACCCACCATGAACGCTGAACGGGTGAGGTCGTACATCAGCACGGCTGCTGCGATCGTCTGCACCCAGTTGCCGCAAGAGGAAAGGATCTTACCGATCGTGAACGGCCCGAACGTCCGGTCCCGGAGCAGGGCCAACGTGGTGCGGCCGCGCATGCCTGATGTAGTCGCCATCACCCGTGCTGATCCTCCAACCAGCCGCACTCTTGCCCTAGCTGCTTAGAGATATTACGTTTATACCAATCTTTTTGGCGTCGTAGTCCAGGAAGGGAACTTATGATCACTGCGATCGATGTTCACGTCCATGTCCACGACGCCCGTGCCCGTGCGATGCGTGGACCGGAGGCTCAGCACCGGGCCGAGGAGCAGGCCGCCTACTTCAAGCGCGAGGCCAAGTCGCTGCCACTGGAGGAGCAGGCCGCGCAGTATCGCGACCTGAACATGATGGCGGTTCTGATGAACGGCACCGACGAGACGATCACCGGGATGAAGGCGATTCCCAACGATTTCTTTGCCGAAGCGGTTCAGCGTTTTCCAGACGTCTTTATGGGCTTCGGAATTGTCGACCCGTGGCAAGGGGAGTTGGCACGCAAGGAGATCCGTCGGTGCAGGGAACTCGGTCTGCACGGCATCGGTGAGTTCAATCCTGCCCGGCAACACTTCTATCCCAACGACACGCGCTTTTACCCGCTATGGGAGGAAGCCGAGCAACTCGGCCTGCCCGTACTCTTTCACAGCGGCTACGCCGCAGCAGGCTCCGGCCGACCTGGCGGAAGGGGTGTCAAGCTCAAGTACACGCAACCGATTCACCTGGATGAGGTGGCAGCCGACTTTCCCGATCTGAAGATCATCAGTGCCCACCCGTCCTGGCCGTGGACCGCGGAAAGCCTGGCGATCGCCCGGCACAAGGCGAACTTCTATATCGACCTGTCTGGGTGGGCACCGAAATACTTCCCTGTCGAGCTTGTGCAGCAGGTGAATTCCCTACTCCAGGACAAGGCCCTGTTCGGGTCGGACGCACCGTCGCTCCCACTGGACCGCTGGCTCCGCGAGTTCGAAGAGTTGGAGATCAAACCCGATGTCCGACAGAAGGTAATGCTGGACAACGCCAAGAAGATATTCGGCCTTGATTGATCAGGGCAGAATAACCTTCCCATAGTAAAACGTTACTTCTGACCACTTCGGCCCGGAATGCAAAGCTTATTGCCGATTGGGCAGGCCTCGGACCAATGCGATGCAGTACCGGTGGAGGTGCTGGATGAGACGTCCTAGTATCCACCAGCTCGAGGTATTCTGCAGAGTCGTCCAGCTCGAGAGCATGGCGCGTGCCGCCGAAGAGCTCTGCGTGGTTCCGTCGTCGGTCTCGATGCAGATCCAGGAGCTCGAGAAGCGTTTCCACACACCCCTTCTGGTTCGCGGGCCCCGGCGCACCGTTCCGACCGCCGCCGGCTCCGCGCTGTACACGCAGGCACTTGCCGTGCTCGAAGGCCTCGATGCCGTCGAGCGCCAGTTGAGCGAGATCAGCGCGCTGGAGGCCGGGGTTCTCCGGTTCGCCACGAGCCGTACCATCGGCGCCGGTGTCGTACGACCGGTGCTGCAGTCGTTCGAGCGTGCGCACCCCAAGGTCGACGTCTGCTACCACGTGATGGCCAGCAGCCAGCAGGCCAAGACCGAGGTCCTGGACGAGCGCGCGGAGTTCGCGTTGATCGGCCGCATCGGACCGGACTGGCCGCTCGATATCCGGCCGTTGTTCGAAGAGTCCCTGGTGGTCGCACTCTCCCCGAATCATCCGCTCGTCGGTACGAGTCCGCTGACCGTCGAGAATCTCGGCTCGCACGTCCTCCTGCTGCGGGAGCCGCCGGTCCTCGCCCACAAGCGCGTCCTCGACCTGCTCGAGCGTTCCGGCGTCCATCCCACCATCGTCGAGCTCGGCAGCACCGAAGCCGTGAAGGCTGCCGCCATCGCCGGTAAGGGCATCGCGGTCCTTCCCCGCACGACCGTCGCCGGGGAGGTCGCCGGCGGCGCGCTGCTGCGCTGTTCGGTCGCCGGGTTCGCACCGCACCGGACCGTCTTTCTCGCCACCCTGCCCCGAACGCCGCTTTCGCCGGTCGCAGCGTCGTTCGTCTCGCTCATGCGTGAACAACATGCCTCCGATGAGTCGGTCGACCAGTTTGCCGCCGCGGGCATCAAGACTTCCTGAACTTCCCTTCGAGAAATTGCCTATTGTTCAGACCATTTGCTCTATGTAAGCATTAGGCTACGGCCCGATAACCGGATGAAACGGTTTGAAGCGGACATCCGCCTCGTCATCAGTGCGGAGTAGGTCGCGGAGGGAGACTGCAATGCGACATCGACGCAGCGGCCCGATCGGACCCGCGCATGAGGGCGCGGTATGAGTGCCCTTGATGGCGTGCGGGTCGTGGAATTCGCCGGCTACGTCGCAGGTCCCTATACCGGCGGCCTGCTCGCAGATCTCGGAGCCGAAGTTACCAAGGTGGAACTGCCGCCCCGCGGCGATCCGTATCGAGGCTGGGCCAGCGGCAACTACAGCAGCATGTTCTGCTCGTTGAACCGCAGCAAGCGCAGCATCCTCGTCGACCTCAAGTCCGAACGCGGGCTCGAGGTGGCCCGTTCCCTGGTCCGCAGCGCCGACGTCGTGCTCGAGAACTCGAGGCCCGGGGCCATGGAGCGCCTGGGGCTCGGCTACGAACAGGTCACATCGGACAACCCCGGTCTCATCTACTGCTCGATCACCGGATTCGGCCTCGACGGCCCGGACCATCAACGTCCCGGCTACGACACCGTCGGCCAGGCCACGAGCGGGTTGATGAGCCTGCTCACCGATCTGGACAACCCGCAGCCGATGGGGATCTCGCTGTCCGACCACCTGGCCGGCCTGTTCGCCGCCTACGGGGTGCTTGCCGCGCTGGCCGCCCGTACTCGCACGGGAGTCGGGCAACGCGTCGACACCTCGCTGCTGCAGTCGACCACGACCTTCCTAGCCGAGAACATGGCCCGCTTCCTGCACGACGGCGGGCCGCCGCCCACGCGGGAGGATCGCGCCCGTACCGCGCAGGTCTTCGCCGTGCGCGACGAGGATGGTGCCCCGTTCGTGGTGCACCTGTCGTCACCTGACAAGTTCTGGTACTCACTGCTTCACGCCATCGACCGTGCCGACCTCCTCACGGACCCCCGGTTCGGCGATCGAAGCCGGCGCATCGCGCACCGGGCGGACATCCAGGCCATGCTCGACGAGACGTTCGACACGGCTCCACGGGCGACCTGGCTCAAGCGGCTGTGGGCCGCCGATGTCCCGGCGGCCCCGATCAACACGTTGGCCGATGTCGTCGACGACGACCAGATACGCCACCTCGGCCTGGTGCAGGACGTCGAACATCCGAGCGCCGGTTCCATGCGACTCTTGCGAAGCGGCGTAAACCTGCACGGCACACCCACCCGGATGGGTCCGGCCCCGCTGGCTGGCGAGCACACGTCGGACGTCCTCGCCGAACTCGGGCTACCGCCGGACTACCTGCCCCCCGCCGACGAGACCTCGACAACGGGCTGAGGAGGGTTCGATGTATCAGCGCAGCGCCGCCATCGTCGGGGCCGGCCACTCCCGGCTCGGGGAGGTCCCCGGCTCGACGTCGATCGGCTTGATGGCGGACGCTGCGGTGGCAGCCGTCGAAGATGCCGGCCTCACCCGCGACGACATCGACGGCATCGTCGTGCGAGGACCCGACGACGAGTACTGCTTCCAGCAACAGCTCGGCGAACGGCTCGGACTCGACGCCGCGTTCAGCACCAGTCTCGGCAACGGCGGCGCCAGCCAGGCTCTCGCTGTGATCCTCGCTTCGCTGGCGATCGAGGCCGGCCTCGCGACCACTGTGTTGTGCGGCTATGCACGGAACTCTTGGAGCCGTACCCGCCGCTCCGGAAGCCGCCGGGCGCGGATGAACCAGGCCACGCACCAGCGTACCCGCGAGTGGCGCGACTCGTTCGGCTACTTCGGGGAGGCCGCCACCCATGCGCTCGGCGCCCAGCGCCACATGGCGTTGTACGGCACGACCAAGGAGCACCTCGGCCACGTCGCGGTGAGTGTTCGCGAGCACGCCAGCCGGAACCCGCATGCCCAGATGTCCGAGTCGCTCACCATGGCTCAGTACCTGGACGGGCGGCTGGTCGCGGAGCCGTTCGGCATCTACGACTGCTCGCTGCGAACCGATGGCGCCGGTGCTGTCGTCGTCACCGACCTCGCCCGGGCGCGCGACCTCAGGCACGCACCGGTCGTCGTGCGAGGGTTCGGCAGCCAGAACAACCTGCGCGGCTGGACCGTCGACGATCACATGGTGGCAACGGCCGCGCGGGCCAGCGGCGAGCGCGCCTACCGCATCGCCGATGTCTCGCCCGCGGACATCGATACCGCACAGCTGTACGACTGCTTTACCTACATGGTGCTCGCCCAACTCGAGGACTACGGCTTCTGCGACAAGGGCGACGGCGGTGCGTTCGTCGCCTCCGGCGCACTGCGGCTCGATGGTGCGATCCCTACGAACACGTCCGGCGGCCAGCTCTCCGAGGGCCACGTCGAAGGAATGCTGCAGATCGTCGAGGGGGTCCGGCAGCTGCGGCACGAGTACTCCGTCGAGCGCCAGGTTCCGGATGCTCGGCTCGCCCTGGTCAGCGGACACGGCGGCAACACCGTGTGCCACTCGACGCTGATCCTGGAGCGGCCATGAAGACCGCCGCGAGCCAGAGTACGGCGGCACTGCGGCGCCCGGCTCCGCAGCCGACCACGGAATCCCAGCCATTCTGGGACGCCTGTGCGCGGCACGAGCTGGTTATTCAACAGTGCCGCTCGTGCGGCCGGCACTGGTTCCCGCCGAGCAACCGATGCCAGCACTGCTGGAGTGGCGACTTCGCATGGACGCCCGTGTCCGGACGCGGCGAGCTCTACTCGTTCACGATCTACCACCGGGCCTACGCGGCCGAACTCGCAGAGCACCTCCCCTATGTCGTCGGCATCGTTCAGCTCGACGAGGGACCTCGGGTGATCAGCAATGTCGTTGGCGTCGAACCGGACGACGTGCGGGTGGGCATGCCGCTCGAGGTGGTGTTCCGCGACCTCGCCGGAGGTGGCTCCCTGCACGCCTTCCAACCACGACCAGGTCCCGGCAACACGAACGGCGAACGCACCTAGCGCACTCTCGGAGGAGACATGGCACAGATCGTTTCCATGATCGGCACGACGCACCATCCCTGGTACCACGCCAAGACGTCGAAGCCGGAGTCGGAACTCACCGAGGACGCGAGGAATCTGCTGGCATGGTCGGCCAGAGCACAAGCCTCGGTTCAGCGCGCCGACCCGGACGTCATCGTGATCGTGGCAAGCGACCACTTCCACCAGTACTTCTACAACAATATGCCGCAGTTCCTGATCGGCCGTATGACGTCGTACCAGGGCACGTTCTACAACGAGGCGCGCGAGTTCGACCTCCCCCGCGTCGATCTCGGCGGCAACCGGCAGCTCTCGACCGACATGATCGAGGCCGGCTTCGAGCACGGCTTCGACTTCGCATTCTCCGACGAGATGCGTTTGGACCACGCGTGCGTGGTCCCCAGCCTCATCACCCAGCCCTCGCTCGAGATCCCCGTCGTGCCCGTTCTCACCAACTGCGGTGCACCGCCGATCCCGTCCGGCCGCCGGTTCGTCGAGCTCGGCACCACGCTGCGCAGGGCCATCGAGTCGTCGAACGCGGTCGAGCGCGTGGCAGTTGTCGTGAGCGGCAACCTGTCTCTCGAGGTGGGCGGGCCGGAACAGATGATGCCCTACTCCGTCGACCCGGAGTTCGACGAGCTGGCCATGGAGTGGCTGGTCGAGCGCGACTTCCCGGCGCTGACCGCCGAGTCCACGTACGAACGCCTGATGTCGCACGGCAACACGTCGTTCCAGTTCCTGAACATGATCACGATGGCCGCCATGCAAGACGACATGACGCTGGTCCATGCGGAGGCGATGAAGCGGCGCGGCTCGCCGGCGCCGTGCTTCATCTACGAGGCGGGAGCGGAGCAATGATCGATCACTACGCAGTCAACAAGTTCCTGTACGACACCGACCGCAACGAGCAGTTCGTGCAGCGCTACATCGATGACCCGGACGGTTACGTCGACTGGTACTTCGACGTGCGCCAGACCCGGCTGCTGGACAACGAGAGCGAACACTCGGCCGTCGACCGTCCTGACGACCGGACCCGCACGGCCCTGAAGACCTACGACTTCACGCTGCTGTACGGGGAGGGGGCGCATCCCTTCATTCTCTGGACCCTGATGTTGCCGGTCATCGAGGCCAAGCTCGCTTCCGGCGAGTTCGTCGTCAGCGATGCGCCGGACGATGCCAGGGCCGAGAACCGAGCGCCGATGGCCTACTACCGCGAGCGGATCCTGCCGCTCGGCCGGCCGGACTTCCGCTACTGACCGACCACGAGACCGGAGGCATCACATGTCTGGAGGGCCCCTCGCCGACGTCACCGTCGTCGAGTGTGCGTCGTACATCAGCGGCCCCTACGCGGGTCTGTTGCTGGCGCAGCTCGGCGCGGACGTCGTGAAGGTCGAGGCGCCTGGTAGCGGCGACTCTTTCCGCCGTTGGGGAGGAACGAGTCGCGGGACTCGCGTACGCCCCCAGTTCGCCTCGCTGAACTATGGCAAACGCTCCGTGGCGATCGACCTAGGGCATCTGGACGGGAAGGCGGCGTACCTCAACCTGGTGTCCGACGCCGATGCCGTGATCGAGAACTTCCGGCCGGGGACGCTGGACCGTCTCGGCGTCGGCGAGGACGCAGTGCGGCTCCGCAACCCCAGCGTCGTGTACTGCACGGTTACCGGTTTCGGCCCGGCTGGGCCGTATGCCCGCCGCCCGGCGTACGACGCGATCGTGCAGGCGCTCAGCGGCCTGTGGAGTCTGCTGTCGCCGATTTCCGAACCGCGCGCGGTCGGACCGGCGATGTCGGACACGCTCGCCGGGCTCAACGGCGCCCTTGCGGTTGTCGCGGGCTTGGTTGACGCAGCGCGCAACGGGAACGGACCGCGGCGCTACGACGTGAGCATGCTCGGCTCCTCGCTGGGCCTGCTCGGAACCACACTGGCGAACTACGCCGAATCCGGCGAGCTGGAGACGCCGTTCTCGCGGGGCCGGCGATCGCACTCGATGGCCTTTCACGCGTCCGACGGGCGGCCGCTCGCAATCCACCTCTCGTCGCCCGAGAAGTTCTGGGTCCGGCTCACCGACGTCGTCGGGCGGCCGGAGCTGCGCTACGACGAGCGCTTCAGCACCTACCCGGCAAGACTCGAGCACTTCGACGTGCTGCGGGCGGAGCTCAGTGGAGCCATAGCCGCCCAGTCGCGGGACTACTGGCTCGAGCAGCTCTACGCCGCGGACGTCCCTGCAGCGCCCCTGTACACAGTCGCTGACGTGATCGACGATCCCCACGTTCGGGAGACCGGACTGCTCAGGGAGGCCGTAGGGCCAACCGGCGAGCGGTTCGTCGTGCCCCGGAGCGCGATCGCTTACGCGGGGGATCTCGGAGCGTGCTCGATGGAAGTGCCCGCACTGGGCGGGCAGCACAAAGAAAGCGAGGAAGTGCCGACCGGCAACGGCCGACGGCTCAACGAGTCCACTACAAGGCTGGAGGATCGAATATGAGACAACGTAGGTCTAGTCGTCTCCTCGCCATCACGATGGTGAGTGGGCTGTTGCTGGCCGCCTGCGGCGACGACGGCGAGCCCACCGCCACCGAGGACGGTGGCGCCGCGAGCGACAGCGAAGGCATGGAGGACGGCGTCGTCGTCCAGATGGACGGCGAGAGCCGCGAGGACTACATCCAACGGCTCTACGAGGCCGCACAGGAGGAAGGCACCGTCGCGTACTACCAGTCGGCCAACGACGACGAGCTGCAGGCGATCATCGACTCGTGGAGCGAGATGTTCCCCGACGTCGAGTTCGACCCGGTGAGCGCCACGAGCGGCACCATCCTCGAGCGCGCCCTGCTCGAGTCCGAATCCGGCAATGTGCAAGGCGACGTGTACGGCGGCGGATCCGGGGACCAGGTGGCGCTCGAAGAGGCCGGAGCCCTGGCCGAGTACCGCCCGGTCAACGAGGCGGACGTCGCCGAGGAGTTCCAGATGGAGGGCCCGTACATCGCCGTCGGTTACCTCTCCTACCACCCGGCGTACAACACCGACCTCGTCGACGAGGCCGACCTTCCAACGGACTGGATGGGCTACTGCGACGAGCAGTGGCGTGGCCAGCTCGCGATCGACCAGGAGGGCGCCGAGTGGATCGCCGGATTGCTCGCCGGCATGGGTGAAGAGGCCGGCATGGAGTTCCTGCAGTGCCTGGCCGAGAACGAGCCGCGGCTGGTCCGGGGTTCGACGAACCGGACCGAACTGCTCGCGTCCGGGGAGTTCGGCGTCATGCTGGACGGCTACGGCCACCGGCTGTGGCAGTTCGAGCAGGAGGGTGCGCCGATCCGCACACAGCGCCCGAGCCCGAGCCCGATGCCGGTCGTGATCGACATGGCCAGCATGCTCAATGACGCGCCGCATCCGAACGCGGCCCGCCTGCTGCTGGAGTTCTTCCTCACCCCGGAGGGCCAGCAGGTATTCCTCGACCAGAACAAGGCCGGCACGCTCGGTGGAGACGCGCAGGACCACCCGTACGCCGAGCTGATGGAGGGCGCGGAGGTCGCCGTCCTCGGTCCAGGCCAGGCGGACTTCAACGAGGCGTTCCGGATCTTCAACGAAACGTTCCTCGGAGGCGGAGTGGCGCCATAGCGACAACCCTGGCCGGCGGACGGTGCGGACCCCCTTCCGCGCCGCCCGCCGGCACTCACTGATCGAAGGTGACAGTGTGACCGAGCAACTGCAGGACACAGCACGGCCCAACGTGCTGCGCCGGGCCGTCGAGCCGCTCCAGCGCGGGCCCGGCAGACTGCATGGGCGTGGGCCACGTGATCCCCGTAAGATCATTTTCGCCGTCGTCGCGATCATCCTGCTGTGGGAGGTCGCGATCCCGCTGGCGATCCTGGTGTGGGGATCGGTCAGCGGCGCCCGCCCCGGTGCCAGCGAGTTCCTGTCCTTCTCGTCGTTCACGCTCGACAACTTCAGCCGAGCTTTCGGTGGCGGCCGGATGGGCAGCGTGTTCATCGACACCACGATCTTCGCGACGGGGACGGCAGCCCTGGCTTTCGTTCTCGGCACCTTCCTCGCCTGGGTGGCCGAGCGCACCAACACGCCGCTGCGCTCACTCATCACCGTCATGATGGTCCTGCGGCTCATCCTGCCGGGCATCCTTACGACGATTTCGTGGATCTTCCTCGCTAGCCCGAACGTCGGGACACTCAACCACTGGGCCATGAACATCTTCGGCCTCGGCGAACCACCGCTGAACATCTACTCGATGCACGGAATGATCTGGGTCGAGGCGATGGACATCTTGCCGCTGGTCTATCTGCTGATGGGGGCCGCACTACGCTCCACCGATCCGTCGCTCGAGGAGGCATCCCTGGTGTCGGGCAAGGGGCTGCTGCAGACGACGTCGCGGATCACACTGCCGCTGGTCCTGCCGGCGATCCTCGCCACCATCATCCTGCTGATCATCCGCGGCATCGAGACCTTCGAGACCCCGGCGTTGATCGGCATTCCCGCGCAACGATTCACGTTCGTGGTCGAGATCTGGCGGCAGACGTCGACGACGCCGACCGACTTCGGGCTGGCCGCGGTCTACGCGGTGCTGATCCTGGCGTTCTGCTGGTGCCTGCTGTGGTTCTACAACCGCATGACCCGGCATGCCGAGATGTTCGCCGTGATCACCGGCAAGGCGTTCCGCCCCCGCCGTATCGACCTCGGCCGCTGGCGCTGGGTGACGTTCGGCGCAACCTGGTTCATCATCATGTGCTCGCTCGGCCTGCCGATGATCATCCTGCTGTGGGCCAGCTTCTATCCTCCGTACCGCGGCTTCCAGCCCATCTCGGCCGAGGCCATCCCGCTGCTGTCGCTGGACAACTACAAAGCGGTGTTCGACAACGACCTCGTCCAGCGGGCATTCGTGAACTCGACGTTCCTTGGCCTCACGTCGGCGACCTTGTGCGTGCTGCTGGTCACGATCGCGGCGTGGATCACGGTGAAGACCAAGATCCGCGGCCGCAAGCTGCTGGACAACCTCGCCTTCGCGCCGATCGCGATCCCCGCCGTCACGATGGGCGTGGCGTTCCTCTGGCTGTACCTGACCGTGCCACTGCCGGTCTACGGCACGATCTGGATTCTGCTGCTGCTCTATGTCGCGCGCTTCATGGCGGTTGCGATGCGGATCATGTCCGCGTCCATGTTCCAGGTGAACGACGAACTGCACGAAGCCGCCGAAGTCTCGGGGGCGGGCTGGTGGCGGTCCTTCCGGACGGTGACGATGCCGCTGCTGCGGCCCGGCATGCTGGCCGCCTGGATCTTCGTACTGGTACACGCCTACCGCGAGCTTTCCGCATCACTGATCGTCTACTCCTACGGCAACGAGCCGATCGGAGTCGCCATCTTCGACATCTGGGAGAACGGCAGCTACGGGCTGTTGTCCGCCTTCGGGATATTGATCGTGCTGGTGTTGATCTTCTTCTCCGTCATCGCCCGCGTCATCAGCAGCCGCTATGGCGTCAAGGAGAGTTAGGCAGGAGCGCACATGATAGAAGTTACCGATCTGCTCAAGACTTTCGCCGGAGGCAAGGTTCGCGCCGTCGACGAGATCTCGTTCACCGTGCCGGCCGGTTCGGTGCTCACGCTGCTCGGTCCGTCGGGGTGCGGCAAGACCACGACCATGCGCTCGATCGCCGGGCTCGAGAAGCCGGACTCCGGTGAGGTGAAGGTCGGGGGCAAGGTGGTCTACTCGTCCCACGAGAAGGTCAACCTGCGGGCGAACCAGCGCAACGTCGGCATGGTGTTCCAGTCCTACGCCATCTGGCCACATATGACGGTGCTCGACAATGTGTCCTATCCGTTGAAGGGCAAGGCCGAAAGAGCCACGGTCCGGGATCGGACGTTGCGATCGTTGCGGCTGGTCGGCCTGGACCACCTCGCCGACCGCCGGGCACCCAATCTTTCCGGTGGACAGCAGCAGCGGGTCGCGCTCGCCCGCGCGCTGGTGGCAGAGCCGGAGGTCCTGCTGCTTGACGAGCCGCTGTCCAATCTCGACGCGAAATTGCGCGAGACGATGCGCAAAGAGATCCGCGAGCTGCAACGGTCGCTGGGCATCACCACGCTGTACGTGACCCATGACCAGTCCGAGGCACTGGCGATCTCGGATCTCGTCGCCGTCATGTCCCAGGGCCGGATCGTGGATTTCGGCGAACCCGAGCGGATCTACGCGCGCCCCCGGTCCCGCTCGGTCGCGGACTTCATCGGCATGGCGAACATCGTCAATGTGCAGAACGTGCGGGAGATGGACGGCATCTGGGTGGGCGACTCGCAACTGGGCCGGCTGGCGTTTCACGGCGACGGACCGGTCCCGTCGTCGTGTAGCGTGCTGATCCGCTTGGAGGACGTCCAACTCGTCGGACCGGAGCAGGCCGACAACACCAATGTGTGGCCCGGCCAGGTGGTCTCAGCCCTGTATCTCGGTGGCTACTGGGACTGCATCATCGACGTGAACGGTCACCGGTTGCGCACGCAGATCCCGCGCCGCCAGCGGCCACGCGAAAGCGAGCGGGTCTACGTGTTCGCGGCCGGCCGATCGTGTTACATGCTCGCCGAGGACGACAGCGAGCCGATCGTGGACACCGACGCGGAGCAGCACCTCGCACTCGGCAGCGCCGCGTCATGAGGGCGGTCGTGCTCCGGACGTTCGGCGGGCCCGAGGTCCTCAAGCTCGAGGAGGTGCCCACTCCCTCGCCTCCGCCAGGCGAGGTCGTCGTCCGAGTACACGCCGTCACGGTGAACCGGTCCCTTGACCTCAAGGTCCGCGAGTCTGGCGCGGCGCGCGGCGTGCGCCTGCCCCACGTGCTCGGTGTGGATCCGACCGGTATGGTCGCGGCCGTCGCCAATGATGTCGAGTCGGTCCGCACCGGTGACCGCGTCGCCGTCGTTCCTCACATCCGTTGCGGATCCTGCGAGTTCTGCCGCGGCGGGCGTGAGGAGCAGTGCCCGAACTCGCGGCATATCGGCGTGCACCGCTGGGGCGGCTACGCCGAATACGTCGCCGCACCGGCGAACAACGTCGTGCCGATCCCCGATGGACTCGGGTTCGCGGACGCGGCCGTGATCACGCGGCACGCCCCGACCGCCTTCAATCTGCTGCGCAACCTGGCGCAGATACAGCCCGGCGAGTGGGTTCTGGTGATGGGAGCCAGCGGTGGGTTGGGTGCGGCCGGGGTCCAGGTGGCCAAACTGCTCGGCGCGACGGTGATCGCCGGCGCCGGTGCCGACGCGCGGGTGGCATCCGCGCTGGACAACGGCGCGGACTACGGCGTCAACTACCGCACCGGCGACCTCGCCGACGAGGTGGCGCGACTCACCGACCGGCGGGGCGTGGACGTCGTGTTCGAGAACATCAGCGACCCGCTGATCTGGCCGCGGGCATTCGCGTCACTCGCACACGCCGGGCGCCTGGTCACCGCCGGCGCCCATGGCGGTGGCAAGGTCGAACTCGACGTGCGGCGGCTGTACGGCCGCCGGCTCCGCGTCATCGGGGGTGCCGGCGCGAGCCGGAAGGATGTCGCAAGCGCCCTCGAGGCCGCTGCGGCGGGTCACCTGCATGCCGTCATCGACCGGGTCATGCCGCTAAACGCCGCCGCGGACGCGCACCGCCTGTTCGACAGCGACGGCGTGGTCGGCAAGGTCGTGCTGGATCCGACGGCGCTGCCGAAGGTCGCCTGATGACCCGCACGCTTCGCCTGACGACTTTCTCCGAGCCCAGCGCGTTGCTGGCGGCGCGGTACCGCGGCTTCCTGGAGGACGTGGAGCTCGTCCTCGACGTCGAGTACGCGAAGGGATCCCGCTCCCAGATGGACGGCCTGCTCGCCGGCCGGTGGGATCTCGCGCATACCAATGCGGACAACGTGATGAAGTATCGCGCATACGGTCATACCGACGTTTTCATCTTTCTCGTCCTCGACCGTGGTATCGCCCAGAAGCTTGTCGTTCAGCCGCAGATCGAAAGCTGGGACGACCTACGCGGCGGGCCGGTCGGGGTTGACGCGCCGGATTCGGGCTACGCGTTCGTGGTGTACGAGATGCTGCGCCGCAACGGGCTCGAAAGCGGCGACTACGAGGTGCGGCCGGTCGGGGCGACCGTCTACCGGCTTCAAGCACTGCAGCGCGGGGAGATCAATGCCGGGCTGCTGAGCCACCATCACGAGGCCGCGGCATTGGACGACGGCCTGCACATCCTCGGCGACACCCGAGACTACTTCGCCAACCACGCAGGTCTCACGGCGGCGACGACGACTCGCTGGGCGGAGCGTAATGACGAGGCGCTGCACGACTACACGCGCGCGATGCTGTCCGCCGCCCGATGGGCTCAGGACCCGGCGAACCATGAAGACGTCGTCCAGGTGGTGGCCGAGGGCCGGAAAATCGACGAGGAACGGGCACGACGCGTGCTCGCGATCGAGAGGCATGCGCGGACCGGGACCATCTCGTCGGTGGACGATGTGGAGCGCAGCCTCGCCGCCTCCGCCGCGCTCCGATCGGCATACACCGGCGAAGCGCCGACGGGCTACTTCGACCCGCGATACATGCTTGCGTCGCTTACGTCGCGGCGGGGCGGCAGCACGTGAGCTCAGCAAGGGACGGCGCCGAGGGCGCGCCGTCCGAGGCGAGTTGGCGAGCGACGCTGACCAGCCGCTGGGCGCTCGTCTCACTGGCCGCACTGCTGTACTGGATCGCATCCCACTCGTTGCGGCCCTTCGTCGTCCTGCGGCTGGACGGACTGGGCGCGTCGAACCAGGAGATCGGGCTGGTCGCGGCCGGCTACGCGTTCTTCGCCTTGTTCGTGGCGATACCGGGTGGCCGAGCCATCGACCGACTGGGATGCGGCCGGGTGCTGTACGGCTCCGGGCTGGCCATGGCCTGCCTGGGGATCGCGTACGTCTTCGCCGACACGGTCGTGCAGCTTCTCGTGCTACAGATGATCAACGGCGTGATCGAGCTCGGGGTGTGGCTGGCCATCCAGACACTCGCCACACATGCGGGGAGGGGCGACACGCTTGCCAAACAGCTGGCACTGTTCTCCTTCGCATGGGGCCTTGGTATCGCCGTCGGACCGACCGTCGGCGGGTTCGGCTACGACCAACTCGGCTTCGCCGGCCTCGCGCTCATCTACAGCGGGCTCGCGATCGCGATCGTTCTGGCCATCCTGCCGGCGCCGGGCAAGTCGGCCAGCCCACACTCGCGTCGAGGCGGACTCGGACGGGACGCGTGGCAGACCGGCATGCGCCCGCCGATCCGCGGCGTGCTGCTGTCCAGCTTCGTGGCGATGTACATCATCTCGATCAAGAACACGTTCTACCCCCTGTCGCTCGAGGAGCGCGGGATGACCGCGGCGACCATAGGTTTGATGCTGTCGGTCATGGGTGTGGCCTCACTCGGCATTCGGCTGGTCCTGCCGGCGGCGCTGCGTCGCTTCGGTGCCGGCATGGTGCTCGTGATCAGCAGTCTCATAGGTATTGTCGGAATCAGCCTGACCCCGTGGCTGTTCCATCCGGTGTTGCTCGTCACCGCCGCGGCCGCCACCGGCGCCGGCTACGGCGCCAACCCGCCGGTGGCGATGCAGCTACTCGGCGAACACAGCGCGGAGGCACACCGCGGGCTCGTAATGGGCTTGCGGGCGGCGGCCAGCCGCCTGGCACAGGTAATTCAACCTGTCGTCTTCGGTTCGTTGGCGACGGCTGTCGGAACCGCCTTCGCGTTCCCGATCTCGGGCACGGCCCTGCTTGTCATGGCGTTGTGGACGCGCCGTGACCTCCTCATCCTCGACCAGGGCGAGCCTCCTGACCCATGAGTCGCTAGATCACGAACGACTCGGTGGTCTCCGGGGCGAACAGCTCCTCCGGCCGGATCTCCCGAGCCGACAAGCCCTGCTCGTGGTGGTAGCGCAAGAACGTCGCCAGCGTCTCCCGGTTCGCCTCGAGGCCGTACGACCAGAAGTCGTCACCGAGTAGACCGCGGGCTTCTTCGATGTGCTGGATCAGCCACGGCAGCATGTACCGCAGCGCGGACGAGTCGTAGAGGCGTTCGGTCGCCTCGTCCTTGGCCCTGGCGAACGCCTTGTACAGCGACTGTGCCACCCACGGATGCGACTCATACACATCCCGGCGCAGCACGACGATATGCATGATCGGGAAGATTCCCGAGGCCGCGAAGTAAGTCTTCTCTGCCGTCACAACGTCCGGGAACAGTCGCCCCACCCGCGGGTCGCCGGCTGCGAACGGTCCGGGGATCCGTGGAGTGTAGAGAGCCGCGATCTCGCCGGTCGCCAGTTGCCGCGACAGCGTGTCGGTGGAACCGATCGGTTTGACGACGATGTTGTCCGGCAGTCGTAGCGTCGACTTCTCGATGCGGCCCGAACTCTCCTGGCCGCCAGTACGGTAGGTCACCGAGTCGACCGGGACGCCGTGGTGGTCGGCCAGGATGCCCCGGATCCACACCCCGGCGCTCAACTGGTACTCGGGTACACCGACCTCCTTGCCACGAAGATCTGCAGGCTCGTCGATACCGGCATCCGTGTTGATGTACACCGAGCCGTGCCGGAACATCCGCGACGGGAACACGGGTAGCCCGACGAACGGCGGCGGGTCGTACTGCAGCGACACGAGGTAGGTCGACAGCGACATCTCTGCGACCTCGAACTCCCGGTAGCGAAGCATCCGGAAGAACGTCTCTTCAACGGGCAACCGCAGGTAGGTCAGCTCGATGCCGTCCGGCCGGACAGTGCCCTCCTCGAGCGCCTTGGTCCGGTCGTAGTCCCCACACGCCAACGTTAGCCTCAGCGCGACCATCCACCTATCTCCTCCATCGCCGGGATCTTTGCGTCGACCAATGACCTAGCGGCCGCCAGGAGGTCATCCACCCTCAGCTGTGCAGGGTCGCGGGCCACCTCCGCTCGGCTGCTGAGCGCCGTGACCGTGAGCTTGCGGATTTGCCGGCCGTCCATGCCCCCGAACAGACCCCCCAGGCGTTCGGCGAGACCCGGAGTGCCGGCCACTTCTTCCAGTTCTGGCCAGAGCTTGGTCAGCTCCTCCAGGCTGTCCCGGACGATCCGGACCACGAGCTCACCGTCCGGCCGATCGAACGGGACGACCAGATCCGCCCGGGACAGCAAAGCCGCGTCCACCGCCTCCGGAAAGTTCGTCGTCGCCACGAGCAGCACGTGCGGGTGATCCCGAGCAAGCTGGTCCAAACCCGACAGCACCGCATCGGTGGCTCGGTGCAGGTCAGCGGGGTTCGTGTCGAACGATGCCGCTCGGCGGCTGGTGGCGAAGGACTCCACCTCGTCCACCACGACGACGGCGAACCGGCTGCCGGCGATAACCTCCGGCAGCGCGCGCGCCAGGAGCCGGACGACGTTGCGCTGGCTCTGACCTAGCAGGTCGCTCGGCAGCGCGTGCGGATCGACCTCGACGAGCGTCGTACCTCCATGGTCGGCCAACTCCCCGGCAACCGCCGATGCCAGACCACGGGCCGCGGTGCTCTTCCCCGTGCCGGGAGGCCCGACAAACAGCAGCATGCCGTGCGGAGCGCCACGTAGGGGCGAGAGCCGTTCACGATGCAGCAGCGAGACAACCGCGTGGTTGAGCAACCACTCCTTGCGGCCTTCGGGCAGGTACAGGTGATTCCAGTTCACCGGCGTATGCCCAGCAGGGCTGCGCATCTCGGCGTCCGGTCCGCCACCTTCATCGAGGCGGATGACACGTGCGATGCCGGTCGGCAGGTCGGTCTCATGATCGCCGTGGTGATGAGTCATGCCGGACGCACGTCCTCAGGCCACTCCACGTCGCCGACGTCCGGTGCAGTGTCCAGCATCTCCTCGAACAGCGGTAGCGGGTCGAGGAGGGCGCGCATGGTCTCCAGCATCGAGGCGAAGGCGTGAATTCGCACAAGGCGCGAGGGCCGGTCCGGCAGGTCGTTGAAGTGCTGATGCCACAGGTAGTGGTCGACGACGACTAGGTCGCCGGTCTCCCACTCGACAATCTCGCCGCCGGTGGGCTCGACGCCGAGGTAGCTGTGTCCCCGCCCCTCCACGACATAGAGCCATGCTTCGCCGGGGTGGCGGTGCATGCTCTGTCCGTACCCTGGGGCGAACTGGATCATCACCTGGGTAAGACCGCTGGTCACATTCCCGATCGAGGCGTCGTTGAGAAACTTGGTGCGGGTGCCCTTCGGGTTGACGCGCAGCGGAATCTCGTCGTAAGACGTGTGGATCCGGGCCTCGTCCCGATTCCGGTCGGCCGCGGCCATCCGGTGACGCTGCCGTGAATACGGGTCGTCGCCGTCGACCGGCTCAGACGACCGCGGCCGCTGCGGCAACTCGGCGAAGGGCGTGTCGCCCGCGTCTTCGAGCAGGGACAGGCCAAGAGAGTCCAGGATCGGCTCGGATGACGAGCTGAGGAACCGCGCCGGCTCCGAACCATCGTTGCCGTGCCGGTGCCAGGACCAGGCAGGTACGTGGACGGCGTCCCAAGGCCGCCAGTCGTAGCGCTGGCCGTCGACCTCGGTCCAGCCGGTGCCCTCGGTCATGAACAAGATTGCATCCCAGGAGTGGCGCTGGATGGTCGACGTCGTCCCAGGGGCGACCTCGTGAAGGACTGCGTCCAGCGTGCGCGTGGGCGATCCCCCGTCCACGCCCATGTACACGGCTTCGCGCATCCGCCGCGCGGTCGTGTGCCAGGTCAGATCGACGTACCGGACAAGGGTCCGGCGATTCTCACGCCACTGCTCGAGGAACGCCTTGCGACGCTCGGTCTGTACGTGCCAGTGCGACGTGCCGGTCCGGGTTCGAGTTGTCACACAGCCTCCCTGCATTAAGAGCTAATGGTATGATGGTACTGCATAGGAACCGATCGGCTGAGACGGAGGCGCAAGCGGTGACGACCCAGGAGAAGACATCCAAGACCATCCAGCTTGCCATCATGAATGCAGTCCACGACCTCGCTGTGATCGTGGCCCGCGATGAGGGCTACTTTGCCGACGAAGGCCTCGATATCGAGTTCATCACCGCCCCGGGCATGGCCCAGGTCACAACGGACTCGGCGATCCTGAAGCGGGAGGCGATGTTCGATCGCCCGCTGGACACCATGTACAACGAAGGCAGCCTCGACCAGTACCGGATGTGCGAGTGGGGCATCATGAAGCGCGCCGTCGAAGCGGCCGATTGTGGACTGCGGCTGCGCAAGATCGTGGCGCTCGGCGCCTCCATGTCGAAGTTCGCCATCGTCGTCGCGCCGGATTCGCCGTATTACGAGCCGGAGCAGCTCAAGGACAAGCCGATCGCACTGACGCCGTACAACGGGTCCAACTTCACGACATTGAAGATGATGGAGGGCTTCCTCAAACACGAGCACCTCAAGACCACTCAGGTCGGCACCATGCGTGATCGTCTCGAGGCGGTACGCGAAGGCGAGGTGGCGGCGGCCTGCATCATGGAGCCTTGGATCAGCGTGGCGCAGAAGTGGGGCTTCCGTGTCCTCATCGAGACGCACTCCAGCCGGAGCGAGGCAGCCAGCGACGAGCTGGACGGGCCGACCCTGGCAGCCATGTTCCGCGCCCAGACCCGGGCCGTGGAGAAGTTCCACGAGGACCCAACGCCATACCTGCACTACCTCACCCAGGAGACGGGTGGCCTACTGGAGCCGCACGAGCTTCAGGTTTGGCGGCTAGTGCTGGCTCCGCCCCAGCGTTACACCCGCGAACGGTTCGAGGACACCTACAACTGGATGCTGAGTTGGGACATGGTGACCCCCGGCGCCACTTACGAGAACACCGTCGACAACCGCGCCTGGGAATGATCTGGACCTTCGGTCTCGAACCATGGACTGCTTGGCCTGATCGGCGCACTCACACTGGCGGCCGCGCTTCCTTTAAAGAGCTCTGTCACCGGCCCATGGGTTGGGTGGCATCCGGCACATGGGCGACGCGGCCGCACAGGTCGTCGCGTGACTACGATGAGTCGGCGAGGCCTAGCGACGATCGCTGAGATCCTGCTCGGAGCGGTCGCGTCTCGTGATCACCCGGCGGGCGGCGCCGACGACTGGCCCGGCTACCAGGAGAATCAGCGCACCGAAGATCACCATGACAATCGGGCGGGTCAAGAAGTCCGCACCGAACAGGTTGACCGACAGCAGATAGTTATGCTCGAGCAAAGCCCCGAGGACGAAGCCGATCAGGAAAATCGGCCTCGAGTAGCCGAACTCCTTCAGCAGGACGCCGATGAGCGCGAACACGAGCAAGACGACGATGTCGAGGATGTTGTTGTTCGCCGAGTAGGCGCCGATCATGCAGGCGATCAGGATCGGAGGGACGATCAGTGACGCCCGCAGCGACGTGACCTTCGCCATCAGGGGCGTGATCCCCATGCACAGAGCGGCGGCGAACAGATTCGCGAAGACCAGGATCCAGACGATCATCCATACGATGTCGATGTTTTCGGTCAACATGGTGGGACCCGGCTGCAGGCCGAGCGCGATGAATCCCGCGATGATGATCGCCATGGACGAGCTGCCCGGGATGCCGAAGGCCAGCGTCGGGATCAGCGCCCCCCCGTCTTTCGAATTGGTCACCGCATCGGCGGCCACGACGCCTTCTATCTCGCCCTTGCCGAAGTTCGCGCGGTTCTTCGATGTCCGGGCCACCTGTGTGTACGCGATGAACTGACCGGCGGAGTCACCCAGCCCGGGTGCCAACCCGACCCATAGACCCGCCGCGGAACTCTGAAGGACCGCCTTCCAGTGCCGGAACGTGTCCCTGATACCGGTAGCCAGCTGGAGGAGCGGTCCTTGCTGCGGAACTCGTTGTGCGATGGCACCGCCCCGTCGCATCAGGCTGATCATTTCCGTCACGGCGTAGAGCCCCAACAGGACCGGCACCAGCGCCACGCCTTCCCACAGGTATAACTCGCCGAACGTGTACCGCTGGGTGCCCGTACTGCGCTCCATGCCGACGAAGGAGAGCATCAGCCCCAGCCCGCCGGAAATCAGCGCCTTGAGCTTGTCGATGCCCGCGATGAACGACATGAGCACCATCGCCGTGAGGATCAAGGCGAAGAATTCCGGCGGCCGGAAATTCAGCACGATCGGCCGCACGAACGGCAGGGCGAGCGCGAGGACGATTGCGCCGATGAGGCCACCGATCGCCGACGAGGTGAGCCCGGCAGCCACCGCACGGATGCCCTCACCCCGTTGAGTCATCGGATACCCGTCAAACGTGCTCGCCACCCCCGATGCGGAGCCGGGTATACCGAACAGGACCGAGGTGATGGTGTTGCCGGTGCCGCTGACGGCGGTGACCGCGAGCATGAACGCGATGCCCGTGGCCGGATCCAGCCGGAATACGAGAGGCAGAAATATGGCCAGAGCGAAGGTCCCACCAAGCCCTGGGACGATCACCACCACCGTGCCGACGACCACGCCGAGAGCCGCGTAGAGCGCGACCTCGGACGTGATCAGAGACAGACCCTCAAGCATCGCGCCGCCCAACGAACGTCATAGCCATGGCATCGCATCGCCGAAGAGGCCGGAGTACAGCCGAACGTCGAGGACGAGGGTGAAGAACGCGTAGACCGCGACCGCGGTACCGACCGCGAACGCCGCGATCGTGGTCCACCGTTCACGCCCGAAGATCTTCATGAACGCCGCCGTGAACACCGGGATCGCGATCAGCAGACCGGCCAGCCAGATCAGCAATGCCAGGGCACCGACCCAGGCCATCGCACCGAGCATCGACGTGCTGCGATCCGCAGCAACCTCGCGTGCCACGGCGGTGGCGGCAGCCTCGCGCTGATCGGCTGCCGCCCGCGCATAACGATCCTGCTCGATCTCGCTGACCGCGCCCACCGTCGGGTCGCTACGAACGACGCCGATCCCGTCCCTGATGATCTGGATCACGATGAGCACGAGAGTCGGGATACCGATCACCAGCGGTACGGTCCGAGCGGTTTCGCTGAAGCCCAAGGCCTCGAGCACCATCCACGCGACGATCACCCCGAGGGCCGTCACGAAGAGCCACGCCAACACGTACCGCGGAATGCGCATCATGACCTGCCAGGTTATCGGGACCGTCAGTTCGCGCCCGGTGACCTCCAGCCGGGCCGAGCTACTCCTCCATCGATTCGGCGAGGATCTCCCCGACCCTGTCCGGCGCCTCCAATGCGGTTCTGATCGTCTCGAGGGTCTCCTCCCCACTGGCGTAGCTGACCGGGCGCTCCTGGTTCTCGGCCTCCGCCAAGAACTCCTCGTTGTTGGTGACGTTCTCGAACGCCGTTCGCAACTCGGCGAGCAGGTCCTCCGGCATGCCCGGCGGGGCTCCGAAGACCCGGCCCGCCTGGGTGATAGCGACCATGGCCTCTGCGATGGCCATCTGATCGTCGTCGAAGGAGAGCTCGAGCAGGGTCGGAACATCGGGCAGTTCCTCGATCCGCTCGTTCGCCAGAACGGCGAGCGGACGGAGATCACCCGAGTCCACATGCGGAAGAATGGTGTCCGCGGTGCTGATGATGCCGTCGGTCTCGCCGGCCACGACCGAGACGATCGACTCCGAGCTGCCTTCGAAGCCCGCGACGATATCGCCGTTCTCCAGGTTGAACAGCTCGATGGACAGGGCGGCATCGTTGAACGTGCTACCGCCAGGTCCGGTGGCGGCGAACCGGAACTCGTCGGTCAGGCCGATGAGGTCGTCACCCGTCTCCAAGGGCAGGTCGGCTCTAGCGGCCAGGAGCCGCGGCTCGCTGGCGATACGGCCGAGAAAGCTGAATTCCTGGAACTCGAACTCAATCCCCTCCGCGCCGGCGAGGATCGAACCGACGGTACCGGAGCCGTTCATGATCGCGATCCTGGTCCCATCCGGTTCGCTCGTCCACAGGTTGTTGAGCATCAGTAGTCCGCCCGCGCCGGTCTCGTTCTCGACCGTGCTTTCAGCACCGAACTCGTCCGCCAGGAACGGCGCCACCATCCGGGCATATGTGTCGTAACCGCCACCGGGGCTCGTCCCGGTGACTACGGTGATCAGCTCACCTTCGAGCGCGGCGGCCGCATCCTCGCCGCCTGAATCCTCGTCCTCGCCCGCTGACTCTTCGTCACCGGCTGACTCCTCGGCATCGGTCGAGTCGTCGCCGGCGGCCTCGCCGGGTTCATCGTCGCCACACGCGGCGAGCGTCAGGGCCAGAGTAGATGTCAGTACGAGCAGTGCACTTCGCCGTTTCGCCATCATTGGCTCCCTTGCCAGCTGGACCAGCAGGGTGCCTAGCCACCAAGTCAGTCCACCCTGCTGTGGCTTTCTTGCCTTGGTGGGCCGAAGGTATGATGATTACTCCGTTGTGTCAAGGAGTTGCTCTCCCTGTTACGGACTATTGCTCATACCGTTACGCGGATCTAGGAGACTCGTCCTTTGAGTGCCGAAGCCCAGCTAAACCCGCGAAGGACCGGCCTGGTCGTCTTCGACATGCTGGAGTGCTATCGCGAGCGCATCGAGCACGCGGGAGCCATCGAGCCGGTGCGTCACCTGATTGCCGAGTGTCGCGTGCGCGATATCCCGATCTATTACGCAAGGGCCGACCACCGCGCGGACGGTGCCGACGCGAACCGCACGGTGACCGACACCGACGAGGCCATGCGGCCATGGAGCGGTCCGCAGCAATTCGGGCCGCCGCACCCCCGAGACTCCTACCGAGTGCTGTCCGAGATCGCGCCAGGACCGCGCGACTACGACGTCCCGAAGCACCGTTGGAACGCCTTCTATCAAACCCATCTCGACCTGAGCCTGCGCAGCCGACGTGTCGACACCGTATTGCTCGTGGGCGGGTCGACCCATGTCGGCATCGCCAGCACCGCGTATGCCGCCAGGGACATGGACTATCAGGTGGTGATCGTCCGCGATGCGCTGACCGGCTACGAGCCACAGCGGACCTTCTTCGTCGAACACGTGTTCCCTCGCATGTGCAGGGTACGGACGGCTGCTGAGGTCGTCGCAATGTTCTCCCCGCCCGGCGACACGTCAGCAGCGTCGTGTTGACACGTGGTTTCGTGGCCGTGACATGAAATGATGCTGATCACGGGAGTTCTGGTTAGTGGTGAGACATCTCTTGCAAGCAAAGTCGCAGGTAGAGGGCATGGTCAACATCTCTCGGCTCCCTTAGAATCCGCGAAGTGCCGGTTCGAGTCCGACCGGGGCACGCCGTTTGAGCAGACGCGATGCCTGCTGGCATTGATCGAATCTCGGTAATCATCGCTACCGTGACACGCATCATGGCGCGATGGTCCGGACACGGCTGCTCGCGCAGGTCAACGAACGGCGACTCGGTAGCGTGGTGACTTGCTGGCCGCCGGGGCTGTTGGCTGATGTGTACAGGGCCTTGGCTTCACTCCCCGGCCGGTCGCGGCCGACCGAGATCGTAATACTCCGCGTTTGGAACCAGCCCGGAAGCGGTGGCCAAGCGGACGTTGTAATTGAAGATGGCCGTCACTTCGATGATGTGCAGAATGTCCTCATCGGTATATCCGACATCCCGCAGCAGAGCAAGATCGCTCTCTTCGCATTGTTCTGGCGTCTTCGTAAGCTTGACCGCGAAGTTGAGCATCACCCGATCCCTCGGCGCTAGATCCAAATGGCGGTAGTTCGCTGCAAGCCTTTCGACGAGCACTGCGTCCTTAGTTCGCAACCTCAATGCTGCTTCGTGCGCAGCCTCGCAGTAGGGGCAATCCGACTCCGCGGAGACGACGACGGCGATCATCTCGCGCTGTGTCTTGGTAAGGCCCGAAGGCCCGCGCATCAACTCGTCGAAGTACCTCCACCAGCCGAGGAAGTGGCCAGGTGTAATAGCGAGCACACGTGCGACGTTGGGGACGAATCCGATCCGCTCGGATACTGGAGAGATCTCCGCGGCGACCTCTGCTGGCAGTTCGTCGGGTGGAGGTGCCGAAATCCACGCCGCTCGAGGGCTGCTTGCGCCCGTATTCATCGTTGTCCTCCTTCCGAGGGCGGAGACTCAAAGCGACACGTGATTTCGAGTGCTTCAGCTTCCGCCCCTGAGTGCTTGGTTTTGAGCGGCAACGTCAAGCACGTCGAGGGCTTACTCTGGGCTGCCACTCACCGGCAGAGTAATCACCGCTGGTGATCACCGCGCGCCGGTCGTAGTAAGTCGTCCAGCGAGATCTCGCCTTCGGCGAACCGGCGCTCCAGGGTTTCGACCGGTGTTTTCCTTCGGTCTCGTCGCCACATGTCAAGGGAACCGCGAGCGAGCCACACAATTCCAAAGACGATGGCACCCCAAACAAAGACCCACCAGACCATCATCAACATCATGATTTTACCTCCGTGTCCCTTGCTACGCCTCCTGTCGGCGATGCACCTGTCCTGAGGACGAAGTGGCGGGGAGAAGGGATACAGCACGGCGCTAGGTGCGGTCGCCTTTGCGGTGCGTCGATGTGAGGTGTATCGCTCGCGTTCGCCAACTCGTCCTACCGAAGTACCAGCCCAAGTAGGAGGCGATAGCGGTGGCGACCGACGCGGCGGTGTTGGAAATCAAGACGAGTGGACCGCTGAAGCGGGCCAAGATGAGGCCGACCACTGCCCCGGCGTTAGGCCAGACGTGGATGGTCGCGGTCGTTGCAGTCGCGCCCTTTCTCGTCGCGCTCGAGGACCACGCGATGGTCATCGCGCTGCCCTCGCTGCAACGTGATCTTGGTCTCGGCCTTGACGGGCTCGAGTGGGTGGTCAACATCTACTCGCTGACCTTCGCGGTGCTGACGCTCGGAGGGGGATGGCTCGCGGATCGTCTCGGAACCCGGCCGGTGTTTCTCGCCGGAGTGACGCTTTTCACCGTCGCCTCCCTGGCCGCCGCCTTGTCATCCAGCGGCTCTCTGCTGATCGGAATGCGTGCGACACAAGGAGCAGGAGCGGCACTCATCGGCCCGGCGGCACTTGCCATCCTGGTCAAGTCCTTCGCCGGCTCGGGGCGCGGCCTTGCTATTGGCGTGTGGTCCGGCGTCGTGGCCAGCGCGACGGCCAGTGGCCCCCTGATTGGCGCGATTCTCACCGAGACCGCCGGCTGGCGGTCGATCTTCTTCCTTAACGTCCCACTCGGAATCGCCCTGTTGATCACAGCGCGTGTCTCGCTGCCGGCGCCTCTAGCTTCGTCCCGTGGATCGCGCATCGATATCGCCGGTGTGGTCACGTCCGCACTCGCCTTGTCGGCCGGCGTCTTCGGGGTAGCCCAGGTGGGCAATTACGGGTGGGCGTCGCCGAGGGTCTGGAGCGTCCTGGGGATCGCCGCTGTGGCCTTCGTGATCTTCGTCGTGGTCGAGCGACGAGCCCCGGCACCACTGCTGGACCGCTCGCTTCTCCGGCTGCCCAACTTCCTTGTGGCCAACCTGATCGGGCTCCTCAACGTGGCTGTGATGTGCAGCATGCTGTTCTTCCTGTCGCTCTATCTGCAGCTTGGCGCCGGAATCCCGGCGATTCGGGTCGGGATCGTGCTGCTTCCGTTCACCGTGCTGATCGCAGCAATCGCGCCGCTGGCCGGATGGCTTACATCCCGCATCGGCGCGCGACTGCTCAGCGGCACTGGACTGGCGCTGGTGGTAACCGGACTCGTCCTGCTGGGTGGGGTCAGCGCCGGATGGGGACCGGCACAGCTCCTGCCCGGACTGCTCGCCACTGGAATCGGGATCGGGCTCGCCACGACGCCGATCACAATGGCGGCGATGGAACACGTGTCGACCGAGCGTTCAGGTATTGCCAGTGCGACGCTGAACGCCTCCGGAATGGTGGGCATGTCCCTCGGCATCGTGATGATGGGCGCCATTGTGGCGGCTCGGCTGCCGGCTGACCTTGCCCGTGACACTGCCGATCCGGAAGCCTTCGCGGCAGGCGTCGGAAGTGGCCTCACCGTCAACGCCGCATTGGCTCTCATCGCCGCTGTCCTCGCGGTCGCCATGATCCGTGGCCGCCGTGTTTCTTCGTTCGGCGGAAGACGCCCCGGGCGACGGCGCTCAGGGACGATGCTTGCTGCTGATTCATGACGTGCCCAGATTTCTAGGGCCGAAAGTCCCAGCCTCGAAGGGGCTTTCAGCAGGCGTGGCTCACCTGGGGCCGGCGTAGCTTGGTCTTAAGCCCACCTGAGTCGTGGGCAGGTCGCAAGGGGCCGAAGGGAGGCTCCCATGAATGCTTTCGACGCGCAGGTTGACCTTGATCTAGGTCAAGTGGTTCTGGAGCATCGCCCCCGGATCTACCGCTATCTGCTGAGCATGGCCAAGGATCCCGTGGTGGCGGAGGATCTGACGCAGGAGACATTTCTCCGGACACTGCGAAGAATCGGATCACTGCGAGATCGTTCGGCGCTCGTGCCGTGGCTGTACAGGCTGGCAACCAACGTCTTCGTTGATTGGGTGCGCACCGAGGGTAGGCGGCGGCTCGCGTATGCCGACGGGCAAGACCGCGATGGAGCCGACCTGATTGGGCAGATACCCGACCCCACGGCGCGCGTAGACCGTCGCGTCGAGCAGTCGGAAATGAGTGAGTGCGTGCAACACTTCGTCGACGACCTTCCGGACGACTTTCGCTCGGTGATCCTCCTCCATGACGCCCACGGCTTGTCGAACCCCGAAATCGCGGAGATGCTCGGGCTGACGTTGGCGACTACCAAGATCAGAATTCATCGCGGGCGGCTTAGACTACGCCAGGCACTCGAGGTGGGTTGCGAGTTCGAGCCCGACGACCGGGGAGTTACCGTGTGTGATCCGGTGTCCCCCGAGCAAGCCGACAAGCGGCGCGCCACCCGATCTGCCTAGCCATGTCATCTTGGAGATCTCGGCGGCCGTACATATAACGTGATAGCCCGCCATCGGCGGGCTATCACGGCATTGGCCGACTCTGAATTCGACGGCGGCGCAGCGACCTATGATCTGGAGTCAGATGCGATCGCCCCGCTGTCAATGGTGATCGTTCACCTCTTTCTCTCTGCCGGCAGAGCTGATGTCCGCGAGCGCCTCACGAAGCCGGTTGTACTCGTCGAAATCGATCTCACCATTGACTAGCCGCAGCTCTAGGTCCTGTTCAACAACGTCCGTCCCATAAGGGACTGAAGTTTGCTGCCTAGGTCCATTCATGTGATCCCGGTGATTGGACATGCGACCATGACCCATCATCCGCCCCATGAGAACGACGCAGGCCACCATAAAGACGGCAGCCACCAAAAAGCCCGGCGACCCCCAGCCATAACCGCTCCACATCATCACTAATACCCCTCCTTCACTAGACCCCGCCTCTGGGACTTTCCCAGATTCTCGGGAACTCGATTGGCACACCGCATCGTGCGGCCGCCATTTGCTTCACTTGCACGGCCACAATGACACGTCGCTATCATGGCCTCGCGCGAAGAATCCGGTTTAACGGACGCAGACTCCTCACGTTCATCGTCGAGCATTGGGATACCTCCTCACCAAGCTCATCGTCGAAATCGGACTTTGGACGGCTTCCCCTCTACGGTGGAGAAGCCGAAAGGCAGATACAGGGGACAGAAGCCGGTGGTACCGCTGACCAGACCAAACAGGCCGATCGCCGCGAGCACCAGGCCCAGAACACCGCCTTGCAGTCCATCCAGCAGGAGCAGACCGCCAGGCAGCAGAACGATGCCGATCGTCAGCCGCACTGCCCGATCAAGCGCACCTTCGTTGCGGTGGAGCATCTCAATCACCTCCTTCCGTGATGCGTCCTTCATGCAGGACGAAAAATGCAGCCGAAGGGATACAGATGTGAGGCCCAGCGAGTAGGCCGGCGTTATGGCGCGCCGCATCGGCTACCAGAGCAGCGTCCCGCCGTCCGGGGTGATCGCCATGCTGTTTGGAAACGCCACATCGTCGGCGACCCACCGGTGTGCGGACCAGTGTCGGCCGCACCGACGTATGCCTCCGCTCTGGCCGGAGGTGTGGGCGATTGTCCGGCGCGCGGAGCCGTAGGTTCGTAGCGTCGGCGGTCGGTGCCAGGCTGGCGACCCCACCGCCGGCGATCATCACAAGGGTGCAGCCGCCGCTCCTGGCAGCACTAAGCGTTGCTAGCCAAGAATGGACTCGAATAGGGACGCTCACGGATCTTCGCGTGCATGTCGACCGCTGCTGGCCGCAGCTGCCCGCACACGGTGGGCGAAGCGAGGTGCTACTTGCGGGTGAGCGGCGTCGACTCGCGCGTCATGAACCAGCTGGTGACGCCGAGGACTTCGGCCTCCGCGGTCACGTGGTAGCCGAAGCGCTTGTAGAGACGAACGTTCTCGGGCTTGTCGGTCTCGAGGACGAAAGCATCCTCCGCCGGTCGAGGCGTTGGCAGTACTCGGCCAGAGCGTGCTGCCGTCGCCCCGTCCTTCCTGACTTGGGCCAAGATCACGCCGCGTCAGTGATCATCAGGCGTTGACCTGGCGGTTTGTGCAACGCGCCGCAGCGGGGTCAGCCGTAGAGATTCGTGAAGTTGTCGCGCAGGATAGCGTCCGCGAGCTCGCCATCACCGGCTGCTGCGCTAAGACGAGCGAGTTCGCCAACGTAGTCGCCCCACGGTTCATCGCTGGCGAACAGGAGCCGATCCTGGCCGATCCCACGCCGCTCGATCTCTTTCACCAACCAGCGCGGTGCGAATCCGACGGCCCAGCTCGTGTCCGTGTAGACCTGTTTGCCCGACTCGATCCAGTCGAAGAAGCGGCTGCCGATGAGCTTGATGTGTGCGCTGACCCCTCCGCCGAGGTGTACCAGATGGATCTTCACGTCGTCGCCGTAGCGCTCGACGAGGGAGCCGACCTGATCGATGTCGGACGCGCCGCCCGACGAGGTGTGCACGTGGACGACGTGACCGAACGAGCGCGCCGTGTCGAAGATCTGCTCGATCTGCGGCGCGCACTCCGGGTCATCGACAGAGCCGCCGAGGAGGAAGCTCGTCTTGAGAACCTTCACGCCCGTCTCGCCGGCGTGCGCCAAGGCCTGTGCGTTGAGCTCGGCGTCCTGGGGTCGAGGTGAGACCCACAAGCCACAACTGATCCTGTCGTCCGCCGCGGCCGCCTCCAGTGCGAGCTCGTTGAACGAGAACGACACGGACGCATCAGGGACGCCGTAGTTCGGCATCACCATGGCTCGCTCGGTGCCCTCGGCATCGAGGTCGGCCAGAAGCTCCCTGACCGTGCCGCGAGCGGAACTGTCGGGGTGGACCGGTGGGCCACCGTAGAACGGGAAGGCCGGAAGCAGACCGATGTGGCGGTGGGCGTCGTTGACGAGTTTGGAAGCCATGGTGCGGACTATACTGCACATCCATATCGGATAGTAGAGGCCAAGCCGATCGTAGGCCTCGCCGGTTGCTTATGCGCGTAGAGCTCTTACGAGTCCCGCAAGGCGATCCAGAGCGCGCGCACCTCCGACTCGCCTTCGTTCGCCCAGTGGTGGGGTTGGTCGCCCATGAAATGGAGCGCGTCGCCGGGCCCGACCTCGTGCCGGGTGCCCGCGATGTCGAAGGTCAGGTTGCCCTCGAGCGTGAAGACCAGTTCCTCGCCGGCGTGGATGAGCGGCTTGTCGCCGCTGTCCGCGCCGGGCTCGACCGTGGCGAGCGCGGCCGCACTACGGAACGGGGTGTAGGGGCCGGACACGCCGGCAAGCGTCAAGCCTTCATGTGGAGTGAACAACGTAGGGCGGTCCGAGGCCGGCGTGAACGCGACCGGCTCGGGTTGACCCTCGTCCTGTTCTATGAAGTAGGTCACGGGGTGACCCAGGGCATTGGCGATCTTCAACAAGGTCGTGATCGTCGGCACCATGTCGTTTCGCTCGATCTTGTGGATGGCCGCCGCAGATACCTCCGCCTTGTCCGCCAGCTGCTGCAGCGACAATCGCTGCTCCTGCCGGCGCTTCTTCACCTTGGGGCCGAGGGAGCCCACGATCCCGTCGACGTGCTCGCCGATCCTGGCCGAGGCTGTAGACGTGCGCTTGGTTTCGGTCATGTCGGGTATCCCTTGACACTCGGATGGCATGAAATATAGTAAACGAAAGTCAATCATGGTGGGCGGCATGGTGGCATGCTCGTCGTCCACTATCAGGCGGAGGCCGTAGTGACGCAGAGGATCGTAGTCGTCGGTGGCGGAGCGGCAGGGATGGGCGCGGCCGGCGGCGCCAAGGCCGTTGACCCCGATTGTGACGTGACGGTCTACACCGGATTCGACGATGTCGCCTACAGTCCGTGTGGGATTCCGTATGTGCACGGTAAGGAGATCGACAGCTTCGAACGGCTGTTCCTCGCTTCCAAGCAGGCGTACGTCGATGCCGGGATCGACGTCCACTATAACGCCAACGTCACCAAGATCGACCTGAATCGCAAGATGGTCGAGGCCGCGGGCGAAGGTGAAGTCTTCTGGGACACTCTCGTGCTTGCGACCGGTTTCAACTACGCCGACCCGGGGGTTCCCGGCGGAGATCTCGGTGGCCTTTACTATGTCAAGGACATCCGCGAGGCGGTCGAATGGGACAAGGTCCTCGACACCGTCAAGTCGGCGGTGGTGATCGAGGCCTCGCCCTTGGGCGTGGAGATGGTGACCGCCCTCGCCCATCGGGGCATCGATACCCACCTGGTGGACCCGAGCCCGTGGCCGATGTCCGCGATCGCCGATCCGGACATCATGGAGCCGGTCGAGGAGTCCTGGACCGAGCTCGGTGTCACAACGCACTTCAACACCACACTGACAGCTTTCGTCGGTGACGGCCGGGTGCGGGCGGTGCAGACGTCCGACGGTGAGATCAAGGCCGACCTCGCCGTCGTGTGTACCCACAAGGAACCCAACACCGCTCTCGGCGTTGCCGCCGGCATCAAGACGGGCTCTACCGGTGGCTTCATCGTCGACGAGCGGATGGCGACGTCTCACTCCGGGGTGTTCGCGGCCGGGGATTGCGCAGAGATCCCGAACGGTCTTACCGGCGTCCCGCTCCAGGGACTGACCGGAAGCCACGCCTATGCCCAGGGCAAGACGGCGGGTATCAACGCGGCCGGCGGATCGCGCGCCTACAGCGCCGTCTATGTGCCCTGGGGCACCGCGGCGGGCAAGTGGATCATCGGCGGTGCGTCCCTCGGTGAGACCACCGCGGCCGCGCTCGGTATCCCGTACGTCGTGGGTAGCGCGCAGGGCATCTCGCGAGCTCGGTACTACCCCGGTGTCAAGCCTGTCAAGGTCAAGTTGCTCGCCGAGCCGGGCAGCTTGCGACTGCTCGGGGCACAGATGGTAGGCGGCGAAGGGATCAAGGAACGCGCCGACTTCCTCGCGGTGGCGATCAAGTTCGGCCTGTCGCTGCACGACCTGGCCCGCATGGAGAACGTCTATTCGCCGGCGATCGGCGCACTCAACGAACCGATCGTCGTTGCCGCCCAAAGTGGTATCGACGCCCAGCAAAAGAGCTGACGATGTCCATCTCCCGTTGGCTGCGGAGCAATTCCGAGCACTATCTGCTGATCGCGGCGCAGGAACGGGTCGCCCGTCGGCACGAAGCCCGCGCCCCTCGACCGCCGCATGGACTCCGCGACTTCGTTTGGCTACGAGTCTTCGTACCCGTCTATCGGGCGCTGCCATGGCGGCTGCGCCACAAGATCATGCTGACGATGCCGGGAAGTCACCGTCGGCAGTGGGCGGCACCGCCGCGCTCATCGCACGGTTCAGCCGTGCCATCGCACTTCCCGAGCACATCAACCCAACAGAAGGAGTCCGGCAATGGCACAGATCGTGGGTGAACGCGTCCAGAAGGGCGATGCGATCGTCGACTACGAAGACAAGGTGTTCGAGGACATCCAGGCCGAGCCTGGGGAGAAGGCGTACATCCTGATGCACACGGTGCCCTTCGAGGGCTCGGTGGGGCTCGTCAACATGTTGACCGCAACACGGATCAACCGGAAGGGCTTCGACACCCACCTCGTGCTCTATGGGCCGGGCTCCCTGATGGCTTCGGCCGCGCGCGGGTACCCCAAGGTCGGCGACGAAGCCTTCCCGGGCGCACTGGGGTACAACAAGCAACTCCAGACGTTCATGGACGAGGGCGGCCATGTCTACGCATGCAGGTTCTCCGCGGCTGCGCTCTACGGCATGCGGGAGATCGACATGATGGAGGGCGTGAAGCCGATCAACCCGCTCGACGTGCTCGACTCGGTGCTGACGGCTCGACGCGAGAACGCCCTCATCATGCAGACCTGGACGGTCTGAGTCCCTCACCGACGGGGCACCCGGGTTGCGTGGGGCCGCCGCTGCTCGAGCGGCGGCGGCCCGGCGTTTCGCCGCAACATGGCTCAGCTCGACAGATCGGCGTACAAGACGGCGTGCTCTTCGGCGGCGCGTTGCCAGCTGAAATTCGTGACCAGTTCCCGACCTCCGCGGATCAGAGTCTCACGCAACGTCCTGTCGGTCACCATCCTGTACATGCCCGCCGCCAACGACTCCGGATCGCCTGCCTGCGTCATCACAGCTGTCTGATCGGATGTGAGGTACTCGCGGAGCACGGCGATATCGCTGGACACGACCGGTAGCTCGGCCGCCATGGCCTCGAGGACGGCCAGACCCCAGCCCTCCTTGACCGACGGGAAAGCGAGTGCGTCCGCGCTGCGATACCACTCGTGCAGTTCGGCGTCGCTGATCGAGCCCGCCAAGATGACATCGCGTCCCAGCTGAAGGCCGAGCGTAGGCAGCGTGTCCAGAACTTCGTCACGGTATCGGGTGTAGTCCTGGAACGAGTGTCCGCCGACGACCACCAGGGCAGGTCCGGGATCGAGCCGTTGCGCGAGGATCCTCATCGCCTGAACGAGGAACGTGCTGCCCTTGCGCGGTTCGATGCCGCCGACCGACAAGAACACGAAACGTCCATCGACGCCCGCCTGCCGTCGCAGGGCGACGCGCCTTTCGCGGTCGATCGGAGGAAAACGATCGGCGTCGACACCGTTGTGAATGACGACCGCATCGACTTCGTACTCGGCCCGCAACCGGTTGCGCCAGTCCTCGCTCACGACGACCAACCGGTCCGGTTCCTCGATGGCTTTGCGCTGACAATCGATCAGGGCCGTTGTGGTGAAGTCGTCGACATGGTGCACCGTCCGCACGACTTGCACGCGGGCGCCCGCATCGCGGACTCGCGCCGCGGCGCGTGCGGAGATGCAGTCTTGGGTGTGGAAGATGTCCACTTCGTCGGCGATCTTCGACAGCCCGGCTTCGAGGTCGTCGATCGCCGTGAACACCCGCTCCTCCAAGGTGTCGGCCCGCGGAGAGGGCGAGACCAACGAGTACGGCGCGCGCACTGGCCGGAAGAAGTCCTGCTCAGGGTCGCCGAGCGCGACGATGCGCACTCGCATCTCCCGGTCCGCCATCGCGCCCGCGAGTGACACGGTATGGACGACTCCGCCGCGAGGTTTGGTCGAATAGGTGACCAGCGCGACTCTGGGCTCGCCCGCTCGGGTACCGGCGCCGTTCACAGCCTGCTCGCCGGCAGACTCGGGTCGCCGGTGGCGATCGCCGCTGCGACGAGCGACGCTCGTGCCGCGGTTTCTGTCACGATGCAACCGGCTTGCACGAGCCGATCACGCGCAGCCGTGAAGCCCTGGGGGTCCTGCTCGGTGCCGAGGACGTAAGCGACCACCTGTGGGCCACCATCGGCCATTGCGGCCTCACACGCCGGCGCGATGACCTGTGTGGGGTCGTGGCTGGCGCCATGGCCGAGGACGACGTCGAGGATGATCACTCCAACGTTCGGGTCTGCTGCGTGCTCGTGCAGCAGCTCGAGTCTAGCCTCGGAGTCGATCATCGGGTGGGGACGTCCGCGGGTGTACTCCTCTTCGCCGAGGTCCAGGCAGATGTGAGAACCGTCCGGCGCCGGAAGGCCCCACTCCTCGTTGATCGGCGTGTTGGAACGAATCTCACCGATCGTCCTGCCCAGGATGACCAGGGACTCGTAGCAAAGCGTTCCGCCGGAGAACAGCCCCCTGATCAGCCGGCGACCGCGCGTCATCCGTGCCCGCGCATCGTATACCGACGGTCCGAGCGTCGCGGTCGTGTCCGGCGCGGACATCCCCAGGGCGCCGAGCGTTGCCTTCGCGCCGGACTCCAGGGTGTCGGCAAGCACCACCCCGGGGGGCGCGGCGAATCCGGAGCCCAACCCGATCAATGCCGCGACCAGGGGCTTCTCGCCGGCCGTCGCCAGCACTGATACGGCTACGTCCGGCGCAGGAGGCTTGGAGACGAGCAGGATCACATCGGTCTCAGGGTCCTCTCGTAGGGCCGAGATTCCGGAGCGCGCCATTCGTCCACCGACCTCGGTGGACATGTCGCGACCGCCGACGCCGATGACCTGGCTGACGCCCACACCCCAACGGTCGAGCAGTGCCATGGCCTCCTGGGCACCCGTGCCTGCGGCGGCGACGATCCCGACGCGTCCGGGCATGACCGCGTTGGCGAACCCCAGGCCGACACCGCCGAGCATCGCGGTTCCAGCGCCCGGACCCATCATCAGCCGGCCCCGGGAGAGCGCGTAGTCCTTGAGTGCCACCTCCTTCTCGAGCGGTACGTTGTCGCTGAACAACAGAACGTGCAGACCCGCCGACAGTGCCTGATGGGCCGCCAGTGCGGCGTAGTCACCCGACACGGAGATCACAGCGACGTTTGACTCGGGCTGGGCGAGCATCGCGTCACGGAGCGAGCGCGACCTGCTCGGTTGGTCACTGCCCTCGGGCAGCGGGCCGGAGGACATGACCGCGGACTCACCGGCGGCCAGGGCCTGTTCGGCGACATCAGCCGACGTGGCCTTGACGACGAGAAAGAAGTCGTTCGAGCCGGCGTCGGCCAACTGACCCGGTTCGATGCCCTCGTTGCGAACGGTCTCGACGTTCGCCGGGGTGGCCATGGCCGCGCTCGCCCACTCAATGCCGTCGATCTCCCGCATCGCCCGCATCCCGCGAAGCTGCACGACCGAGTCGACGTATGTGTCGGGGAAGAGCTTGATGGACGTCGTCATGCATGTGCCCCCTGCCGGCTGTCGACATGGACGATCCGCGTTCCGACGGTCTCGTCGGTAGGGTCGGTGCTGCTGAGCGTGTCGACGACGAGCTGCGGCGTCGTGATCACCGCAATGCGTCCGCCGTGCCGGACGAAGCGGACGCCGGCGCGCACTTTCGGTCCCATGCTGCCGGCCGGGAACTGCCCGGCAGACAGCAGTCGTTCGGCCTCGGCCGAGTCCAGCCACGTCAGCGGGCGCTGGGTTCGCTTGCCGTAGTCCAGCGCGACTGCGTCCACTCCGGTGATCAGGACCAGCGCTTCGGCTTGTAGCTGACGGGCGAGCTCTGCGGCGGCGTAGTCCTTGTCTATGACGGCGTCGACGCCGTCCCAGACGTCCCCCCTGCGGCCCACAGGGATCCCACCACCCCCGCCGGTGATCACGACATGGCCGGCGTCGAGAAGGCTTGCGATCGCCCCGATCTCGACGAACCCCTTCGGTTCGGGTGAAGCGACAACACGGCGGAACCCTCGACCGGAGTCCTCGGTGATGTCCCACCCCCGGTCCTCAGCCAGTTTTGTTGCCGCATCCTCGGGGAAGAACGGCCCGATCGGCTTCGTCGGGCGATCGAAAGCGGGGTCGTCCAGATCCACAATCACGTGGCTCAGCAGGACCGCGATGCGATGGCGCCGTCCACACACGCCGTACAAGGCGATCGCGATCAGGGAGCCCAGCTGTCCTTCAGTCATGGCTCCGAGGCTGAACAACGGCATCGCGGGAACCTCACCACGCCCCATCTCCTGCTGGATGGCGAGGTTGCCGACCTGGGGACCGTTGCCGTGTACGACGACCACGCGCCACCCGTCGTCAAGCAGCGCACAGATAGGCACCGCCATGGCCGTAGCGTTCGCTCGCTGCTCGTCGTATGTGCCGCGCTCGCCCTCGGTGGCGAGTGCGTTTCCGCCAAGCGCGATTACCGCGGTTCTTGCCACGTTGCCTCATTTCCATGGTCGAACATGGTGGTACAAAGCGCGGGTGCGAAAATCGGGTGCATACAGCATACTAGGTGATTATGAACGATAGTGAACGTCCTCGACAGGCACAAGCCGGTGCACCCGCAGGTGACGAGGAGGCGGTTCGACCTGTTGCCGAGATCCCCGCCGCTGTGATGGGGAGGTTCACCGCCGCCGAAGCGCGCCTATACCCGATGGCTCTCACGGATCCGGACGGCTACGAACTCGCGACCTCGCTCGTCGGCCTCGTCGCCGACGAGCTGCGCCGGAGCTGTTCCGACGTCGCGACCGTGGTGGAGCGCCGCGATGAGCTGATCGCGATGTTGCCGCAGCTGGTCGCCGACGCAGGTTCGAGTCTCGCGGGCATGCCCGTCGATGCACTGGTCGATGCGGCGTCAGCGCTGCGCTGTCGGGAGCTGGGCGCTGTCGGGGCACTGCGGATCCCGGGTGCTTGACATCACGGCTCTGGCCGACATCTACTAAAGGTTACGGATTGCGTCGTGAAGTAAATACTCCGGGAGCGTGCGCGATGAATATGAGTCGTTGGCCATCCGCCTCAGTCGAATCGCCCACGGCTCAGAGTGCAGACCCGGCTGCGGCCGCCGAAGGACTGGCCTCGCTGGTCGTCGATCTGCAGGCCCGTGGGCTTAAGGTCGATGCCCCGATCGAGCGGCGCACTGGAGGTGCCGGTCCGACGGACTCCGGCATGCTGTGGGTCGGTGGCTTCCCCCTCACGGTCCCGACTGACAACGCCGCTGCAGCCGACTCGCCCTATGTGCTCAAGGCCGAGGACGACGGCTACGCCATCTTCGAGGGCGGCCGAAGGCTGGCCGATGCGTCGACCCAACGACGCCCGCGCTTCTACGATCTCAGTACCGCGGACGGGATCCCGTACTGGAAGATCGGACTGCTCCACCTGGACTCGTTCGCGAGCACTGTGGTGCAGACGTGCTCCTACTGGGGCAACGAGGACCAGTGCAAGTTCTGTGGCATCGAACTGTCACTGGACTCCGGTCGCACGATCGTCAAGAAGAGCCCGGAGCAGCTCGCGGAGGTGGCGACCGCCGCCAAGGAGCTCGACGGGGCGGTCGACGCGACGCTTACCACCGGAAGTTCCAGGGGCGTCGATCGTGGCGCTCGTTACGTCGCGCGATGCGGGCAGGCAGTCCGCGAGGCCTCGGGCCTACCTGTGGAAGTGCAGTTCGAGCCACCGATGAACCTCGACGTCATCGACGAGGTCGCCGATCTGGGCATCGACTCGGTGGGCATCCATGTCGAGTCGTTCGACCCCGACGTGCTGGCGGATGTCGCTCCGGCGAAGGCTCGAACCGGCATCGAAGGGTACTTCCGTGCCTGGGAACGCGCTGTCGCCCGTTTCGGCGAGGGCCAGGTCTCCACCTACGTCATCCTGGGGATGGGCGAAGATCCGGAACTCACCGTGGCCGGATGCCGCCGGGCGATCGACATGGGAGTGTTCCCGTTCGTCGTCCCGATCAAACCCGTTGCGGGCAGCCTGTTGGAGGACGTCACGCCGCCGGATCGCGAGTACACCGAGCGCATCTACCGGAAGGTGGCCGCCTATATGAGCGAGCGGGGAATGGACTCCAGCGTCCCCAAGGCGGGCTGCGCGCGGTGCCAGGCGTGTTCGGGCCTACAGAGTCTCGAACCCGTGCTGCAGATCGGTCCTCGCCCGGACCGGCTTCCCCATGCCGTCTGAGCTCGGGATCACAGGACCCGCCACCGCGACGTATGAGGTCCGCCGCGCCGAGCGGTCCGAGGTCGTGTGCCGGCAGGTGCGATCGGCTGGTGAGCGCGCCGACCATCTCGCCATCCGCCACCGGGTTTTTGTCGAGGAACAGGATCTGTTCAGCCCGACGGACATGGACGTTCACGATTGGGATGGCTCCACGATCGCTCTGCTCGGCTACAGCGACGGAGTGGTCGCAGGGACCGTCCGGCTGTATCTGCTCGACCCGGCTGCCGGCATCTGGCAGGGCGACCGGCTCGGGGTGCTCGAGCCGTACCGAAGTCTCGGGGTAGGAGCCCCGTTGGTCCGTTGTGCGGTCGCGACGGCTGCCAGCCTTGGTGGGCGGAGCATGAGTGCGCATATCCAGCCGGCAAACGTGAAGTTCTTCCTGCGACTGGGCTGGTCGACGGTGGGAGATACGGAGATCTACGCAGGCGTGATCCACCAACCCATGAGCATCGTCCTGCCCAGCCGGAGCGAGGGAAGGGTGACCGTTCGCAGGCTTGCGGCGGGGATCAACGCGCGAGACCTGTGACCTCTGCGGCGGTGAGGTCCATCACGGTGGCCTCGTGCTCAGCTGTGCGCAATGCCAGCTGTCCGGAGCTGTCGATCCGGCCCACCACGGCGGCCTCGAGTCCGCGTCCGTGGAACTCGGCGAGACACTCGCTCTCGCGTCCTGCCGGCGAACACAGCAAGAACGCGTAGGCCGGGAAGCAGGTCAACCAGTCCCGCATCGATATGCCTGCCGGGCGGGGGAGTTTCTCGAGATCCACCGTCACACCGAGCCGGCTCCACTCGAGCAGCATCGCCAACGAGCCGACCAGCCCGGCCATGCTGACGTCCTTGGCCGCGACACACGCACCCGAGGCGGCGAGCGAGTCGAGGACGCGGATGTCGTCTGCCAGTTCGTCGCCACGTTCCTCGAAGGACCGGAAGAATGGGAAGTCCGGGCTCATAGTCCCCGTTGTGCAGGCGGCCACGACCAGTGACTGACCGGCGGCGACGTTGGTCGTGGACAACACCGCCTGCGCGCGGCCCACGCCGAACGCGGACAACGCCGGTGCCCCATCGTGCACGGTCAGGTGCCCGCCGGCCAGTTCGACGTCATACCACGCGCACGCATCCTTCATGCCGCGCAACGCCTCCCGGGCGAGTTCGGGGGTGCCGACGATCGTGTCGACGATCGCCAGGGGTGCGGCTCCCATGGCGGCAAGGTCATTGACGTTGGTCAGGACGGCAGCCACTCCGGCGCCGTAGGGGTTGGACGCGACGAATGCCGGAAGCAGAGCCTCGCCGCACGCGATGACTTCGCCGGACTCGCGCTCGATCGGCAGCCTGCCGGGCCGCGGTGAGATCACGGCGCCGTCGTCTCCAGGGCCGTGGACCCAGCTACCCGCACCGAGAACCTCGGTGACGAGCCCGATCTCGTTCTTCGCCCGAAGAGCCGGATGAGATCGTAGAAAACCCGCCAGCTCGACGAGATCGTCCTCGCGGATGATGTCGGTGACCATGACTGCCCCTGACGGTCGGTTGGGAAGGTCTACGTACCGCGCGCCTGTCGGAAAGTGAACGGTACATGTAGTATAAGCAACGTGATCGCGCCTACGTTCCTCAGCTTGCCGGAGCGCAGCATCAAGCCCAGGATCGTAGGTCTGACTCATGTGCTCGACAACGGGCGGACGGTGGAATCGACGCGATCCACGCTCGCCGCCGCGGCGGATTATATAGACGTGTGGAAGTTCGGCTGGGGCACGGCGTACCTGGACGCCGGGCTCTCCGAAAAGCTGGCACTGCTGAAGGCGCACGATGTACGTGCCTGTCTGGGCGGCACGCTGCTCGAGATCTCCTGGGCTCAGGGCAAGGCACTGGAGTGTCTGGACTGGGCTGCCGGGGTCGGATTCGACAGCGTCGAGATCTCCCGTGGCGTCGCACCGATGAGCCTGAGCGACAAGCATGACCTGCTCCGCAGGGCCGCTGAGATGTTCGTCGTGCTCTCCGAGGTCGGCAGCAAGGACCCCGCGGAGATTCTCACGGCGCAGCAATGGACCATCGAGATCGCCGGCGACCTCGATGCGGGTGCCCGATGGGTCGTCACCGAGAGCCGGGAAAGCGGCACCGTTGGCATCTATCGAGACGACGGCACTGTCCGTGAGGAGATCGTGGCCGCCGCGGTCCGCGGCGGCGGAGTCGACAGGCTCCTCTTCGAGGCCCCCCGCAAGGACCAGCAGGCTTGGCTGATCCGCGAGTTCGGCAGCAACGTCAACCTTGCCAACATACCTGGCGAGGACGTACTGGGCCTTGAGACGCTGCGTCTGGGACTTCGCGCTGACACTTGGAAACTCACGCGGCAGTGGGAGCCCGTGTGACCGAGCCGAGCGAAGCCACGCGAGGCAGTGCAGCCGTTCGAGGCAGTGAACCCGTGCGAGGCAACAACATGGTGCCCGGCGAATACCGCGGGGTAGCCGTTGCCTCGGTCGACTGTGATCTCGATGAGGGCGCACTCCGGCGGCACTTCATCGGTTTGGAGGCCTATCGCCGAACCCGGTTCGTCGTCGTCCGCAATGGTGACCGGACGGCCATTGTGGCAGTGCAGAAATCATCCGAGGATCCGCTGTTCTCGCCCATCAACGCGTTACAGCTCCTTGTCGAGGCAGCTGACTGCGTCTTTGTTGATGAACCGGTCGTTGATACCGCCGTACCGACCGCGCTCGCACAAGCCGCGATCACCCACGCGCCGGGCAAACGGGGAGTGGTGGTGCAGGGTAGGTACGGCCATGTGAACTTCATCATCGACCCCGCCCCACTCCGGGTCACGGTTCGGGAAGTGGTGCCGCCATACCCTGCGAAGCTGCTCGACCAGGCGCGGCGTGTGCTGGACCTGGCCGAGCACCTGCCTCCCATCGAGCTGGTTCCCGACGTCATCGAGCTTGAGCAGCTGGCGAGGTCCGTGCCGTCGGCGAGCTACCTGCTGCCCTGCCGGGGTGGGGGAATGTCGATCGACGGTGCGACCACCGACTACCTGGACGAACGTCCTGACCACCGACCGTGGACGTTGATCGGGTGCGAGAGGTCACAGCAGATCCACGACTGGTTCTACGGGGAGCGCGCCGCCCAGGTCGACATCTGTCCACGAAAGCGGGTCGGCGGGACCGGCGCGGTCCTTACCAAGTGTTGTCTGCTGGAGACGCACATCGAGGCGGCCGATGGCCAAGCAGTCGTGCCGTGGGGGGCTTCGCTGGCACAGATCTCGGAGGCACTCACCGCTATCGTCACGGAATGGGAGCCGACGTGGAGACCCGCCTGAGCGACTCCGAGCAGTACGCTCACCTGTGGGGCACCGAGGAGCTGGCTAAGGTCTTCGACGAACGCGCGCGCCTGCAGAGCTGGCTGGACATTCTCGTCGCGTTGGCCGTTGCGCAAGCCCGGCTCGGCATCATCCCTGCCGAGGCCGCGGAGCAGATCTCCACCCATGCCCGCGCGGAGCGGCTCGACCTCAATCTCGTGGCCGCCGAGACCCGGCGGACGTCCCACTCGATGCTCGGGCTGATCAACGGGCTCCAGCGGATTCTTCCGGATGAGGCGCGCGAGTACGTCTACGTCGGCGCCACGGTCCAGGACATCACCGACACCTGGTTCTCGCTCGTCATGCGCGACGTCGGGGCAGTGATCTGGCGAGATCTGCGCGCCATCGAGGACCGGTTGGTCGCGATGGCCGCCGAACATCGCGACGCAATCATGGCCGGCCGAACCCACGGTCAACCGGGCTCCCCGATCACGTTCGGCTTCAAGGTCGCTTCCTGGGCGGACGAGGTCCGCCGCCACCTTCAACGCATGACGGAGGGTCGTCCGCGATGGCTGGTCGGCCAGCTCGGCGGTGCCGTGGGCACGCTGGGATTCTTCGCACCCGGTGGCACGAGGCTACGCGCAGAGTTCTGCACCGAGCTGGGGTTGGCGGACCCGGCGATCTCATGGCTCACCTCGAGGGACCGGATCGCCGAGTTCGGCGTACTGCAGGCCATGATCTGCGGCACCTTGGCCCGGATCGGCAATGAGGTCTATGAGCTGCAGCGGCCGGAGATCGGCGAGCTGCGCGAGCCGGCAACGGCCGACGCCGTCGGTAGCATCACGATGCCGCACAAGCGAAATCCCGAGGGCAGCGAGCATCTGGACACGCTGGCGCGACTGGTCCGTGCCCAGGTCCAGGTGCTCACTGAGGGCATGGTCGTCGGGCACGAACGCGACGGGCGCGGCTGGAAGGCCGAGTGGGTCGCGCTGCCTGAGGTCTGCATGCTGACCGGCGTCGCTCTCCGCCTGGCGCTGCGGTTGCTGTCCGGCTTGGTCGTCGACACCGAGAGAATGCGAACCAACCTGAACACGCACGGCGACCGGCTGGCGTCCGAGCAGATCCTCGCCGGGCTGAGCCAACGAGTGGGCAAGCACGCTGCACAGCGGCTTATGCACGACATTCTCGCGCCGGGTACCCGCGACGTCCACGGAGTGCTCGACGCCCTGGTCGCCGACGGCGTCGCGACCGAGCGAGACCGCGCGGCGTGGACGACCTGGGAAGTGGGCGATGCCGGCCGGATGGTCGACGAGGTCGTCGCCCGCGCTCGACACGCCCGGTCGCAGGAGGCGGACACATGGACATGAGTCCGCCTCGCGCCGAGCTCGCGACGCTTCCCACTCCGCTGGTGCGAGCATCGCGCCTGGAGCGCACCTTCGATGCGGGACCGCTCCTTCTCAAGCGGGACGACCTCGCCGGATTCGGGATCGCCGGCAACAAGGCACGGGCGCTCGAGTTCCTGATCGGCGCGGCGGTGGCCGAAGGGGCAGACATGCTCGTCGCAGCCGGCAGCCCGTCGTCGAACTTCTGCGCGGCTGCGGCGATGGCCGCGCGCGTCGCCGGCATGGACTGCGACCTCGTCCTCCCCGGCAAGCCGCCCTCGGCTCCGTCACCGAACGTCGAGCTCGCGAGAGCCGCGGGCGCACGGTTGCACTTCGGCGTGGTCGACACGCGCGACCTGCTCGACGACGCGGTCGCCGAGCATGCCGCCATGTTGCGGGCACGAGGGCGACGGCCGTACGCCGTACCGCGCGGCGGATCGACAGCAGTGGGCGCACTCGGCTACGCCTATGCGGCGCGCGAGCTGGCCGAGCAGTGCGAGCTGGCCGGCATCGAGCCGCGGACTGTGGTGGTGGCCACCGGCTCCGGAGGCACCCAGGCCGGGCTGGTCGCGGGGCTGGCCGGGTTCGGTCTTCGGTGGCAGCTCGTCGGCGCGAGTGTGAGCCGGCCGGCTTCGGGACTGGCCGACCACATCCTCCGCACCGCCCGCGCCTGTGCAGCCTCGATCGGCCTCGACGAACCGTCTGCTGACGACGTCGATGTCCGTGACTGCCGCGGCGCCGGCTTCGGTGTCGCTTCTGCCGAGGACCGGATCAGCGCACGCCTGGCACTCGAACGGGAAGGGCTACTGCTCGATGACTACTACGGAGCCAAAGCCATGACCTTGTTCCGGACGCTGCTGGCTGCCGGGGTGTCCACTCCGGCCGTGTTCTGGCATACCGGCGGTGTCGCCGCTGCTCTCGCAGGCTTGATGGGGAGCGCTTCATGACGCCGCCGTTACGACGTAGCGGCCCGCCGCTCGGAGGGCCGGCCCAAGAGCTGATCGACAGCGGGTTCGCCCTCGAGAGTGCCGACGCGCCGTTTCTCCACGACGGGCTGAACCTCGCCGACGTCGCACACACGTTAGACCTGTTGCGACGGGGGATCATCCCGGAACCAGCAGCCCGCGACCTGTTGCGGTTGCTGCTCGAGGTACACGAGATGCCCATCGAGGACTTCCCGTACAACCCTGAGTTCGGCGAGCCTTACAACTCCCGCGAGCGCTTCTTCGTCGAACGGCTCGGCAAGACCGCCGGGTGGCTGCACGCCGGCCGGCCGCGGCGGGAAGCGGCCCGGATCGCGCTGCGCATCCACGTCCGGGACCAGCTCCTCGAGCTCGTCGACCAGGTGGTGAAGTTCGCCCGCGACACGACTGCACTCGCGGGCCGACACGTCGACACGCTCATTCCGGATCAGACCTACCTGCAACAGGCTCAGCCGTCGACCTTCGGGCACTACGTACTGTCGTTCGTGTACCCGGCCGTGCGCGACGCTCGTCGACTGCTGGACGAGTTCGACGACATCAACCGCAGCCCCGGTGGTGCCGGTTGCGTCAACGGAACGCGCCTGCTCGACGACCGCACGCACGTCGCCACCGCTCTCGGGTTCGGCGAGGTCATCGAACACACACGCGACGCGATGTGGCAGATCGACGGCCTCATCCACGTCCTGACCAGCGCGTCCAGCCTGCTGTCCACCCAGAGCAAGCTCGCCGAGGACCTTGAGATCTGGTCCAGCGTCGAGTTCGACTTCGTCGACCTCGCGGACGCGTACAGTAGGTCCAGCATCCTGATGCCGCAGAAGCGCAACCCCTACTCCCTCTCGATCGTGCGTGGGGCATCGGGGGTCCTTATCGGGCGCCTGACCGGCTTCCTCGCGGTCGCCAAGAGCCCGTCGGCTCGCAGCGACAACCTGATCTTCGCGTACGGCGAGGTACCCCGTGCTCTGGACCTCGCGATCCGGGTCACACGGCTCATGGCTGGAGTCATGCGCACGCTGGAGGTCAACGTCGAGCAGATGGCCCGTGGGCTCGATACCGGCTATACGCAAGCCACCGACCTCACCGAGTTCATCGTCCAGACCTGCGGCGTCGACTACCGCAGTGCATACGAGGTCGTTGGAAGGACCATCCGCGAAGCCAGTAGGCAAGGGGTCGCCGGCAGACTAATCACCGGTGCCATGCTCGACCAAGCCGCAACGGCCGAGACCGGAGTGTCCTGGGGACTGGCGGCAACGGACCTCTCGGCGTCGCTCGACCCTCGAGCGATCATCGAGACCCGGAGGGCCACCGGTGGCGCGGCTCCGGCGGCGGTCGCGTCGATGATCAGGCAGTGCCAGCAGCAGGCCGATGAGCTGGACGCCGAGGTGGCGCAGCGCCGGCAGACTCTCGACCGCGCAGAGCAACGGTTGCTTGAGCAAGCCCGACTCGTCGCAGGCGGAGGATCCGATGACTGAACAAACGCGATCAGTTTCGCTGCCCCGCGAGGTATCCGTCGTCAACATCGGCCTCCCCCTGCTGGCCGATGCGGTCCGCGAGCAGGGCGCTTCCGTGGAGAAGGTGGAATGGCGGATACCTGCAGACGGGCAGCTTGACCTTGTCGATCTCTTGGAACAGCTGTACGGGCCGCGGGCCGATGACATCGACAAAGCCAATGCTGAGGCCGTGCGGCGGCTGGACCAAAGCGTCCCGTTTCTGATGGACGTCGCGCCGGCCGAGACTCTCATCCCCGATCTATCCGGGCGGACGCTGCTGCACTGCGGGCCCGCGATCGAATGGGCCGACGTTTGTGACCCGCTCCGCCGCTCGATGCGGGCCGCCACCGTTTCCGAGGGGTGGGCGGAGTCGATTGAGGACGCGGACCGAATCCTGGCCGACGGGACAGTGCGGCTAGAGCCGGCGTACCGCCACGACACGGTGTTGCCGATGGCAAGCGCCATCGGCCCGTCGGCACCTGTATTCGCAGTCGAAAACCGAGAGGGCGGAACGCGTGCCTACGCCCCGATCAACCAAGGGCCGGGAGAGACGGCTTGGTTCGGCCGGGAGACTCCCGCGGCGATTGCCAGGCTCGAGTTCCTGCGCGACGTCGCTGGGCCGATGCTACGCCGGGTTCTGGACTCATCCGGACCGATCGACCTCTTCGCCCTGGCCGCTCAGGGCGTGCAGATCGGTGACGACGTGCACATGCGTACGCAGGGCACGACCAACTTGTTGATCCGCAACCTACTCCCCCAGATCGCTTCGCTGCCCGACGGTGGGCGTGCCGCTCTGGCCGAGTACCTATCCACCAACCATCTGTTCTTCCTGAACCTAGCCATGGCGGCGGCGAAGTCCGCGACGATGTGGGCCGAACAGGTCGAGGGAACGAGCATCGTCACGATGATGTGCCGCAACGGAACCACGTACGGCATCCGGCTGGCAGGCTCGAGCGAGGTATTCGTCAGCGATGCACCCCCCGTAGAGGAGGCGATGTACTACCCGGACTACGGTCCCGAGACAAGTGCCCCCGATATCGGGGACAGTGCGATCCTCGAGCTCGTGGGGCTCGGCGGTGCGGCGGCCGCGGGCTCGCCGGCGGTTGCTGGCTTCCTGCCCGGCGGCATGTCCGACGCGATCGCGATGAGTGAGCAGATGACTTCGGTATGCACCGCCGAGAGCACCCGGTTCAAGCTGCCGACCCGGAACTACCGCGGGACGCCGGTCGGGGTCGACGTGCGGCGGGTTGTCGAGCTGGACGCGACGCCGAAGGTCACGACCGGGATCCTCCACGCCAGTTCCGGTGTCGGCCAGATAGGTGCCGGCGTGGCGACAGCTCCTGTTGAATGCTTTCGCGCTGCTCTACGGGCGCTCGCATCCGGTGAGTCCGGACAATGAGGAACCTGCGATGACCGACCGTACCGTGCGCACACGCTGGACCGGAGGGATGCGGGCCGTATCCCACGCCGGTGGCTTCGAGATCATCGCCGACGAGCCCGAGGCGCATGGTGGCACCGACACGGGCCCGCAACCGACCGACCTCTTGCTGGCCTCGGTCTCGTCCTGCATCGCCCTGGCGACGGCGTTCGTCGCCCGCAAGCGTGGCGTCGAGCTGCCCGGACTCGACGTCACCGCCGTCGGCAGCTACGACGGGCTCAGATTCGGGCACATCTCGGTGTCGCTCAGCTCGGACACCCCACGTGAAGTGCTCGAAGAGTTGATCCCGGAAGTTGAACGAGTGTGTTACGTGTC
>DASUTB010000137.1:0-14230 GCA_036374835.1 Jiangellaceae bacterium
CATCCCACCCCAGGTGGGGTGGACGCCAGTCCCTTAACGATGAGCAGAACGACCCCTTCGCAGCCGGGACCATCGGCCCGGGCCGGATACATCGGCAGGACCAGGAAACGCAACATTCCAACTGCCGGGGTTGCGGACACACCGCATGTTGCAGTCATTCCAGGCGTGCCGCATCGCCGCCCTCCCCGCTGGAGACGGCGGACAATGCGCGGACGCTCCGGCAAGTTCACGCGGGCCGTCCTCGTCTCTGGAGCCTGACCATGTGCCGCGGTGAGTGGGCTGATGACGGCCGTGCACAGGGTGGTAACTCCCCCCACCCTAGGTGGGGTCGCGCTAGAATGGAGGAAACGACGAGAGAGGGTCCCATGTCCACGACAGACCAGGTGCCCGCCGGTCACGACACGGACCGCGAGACCACCATCGATGCATACAACCGGGCTGTCACCAACCGTCTCAAGACCGCGCGCGGCCACCTTGACGGGATTATCCGCATGGTCGAGGCCGACGCATGGTGCCCTGACATCATGAAGCAGCTATCCGCGGTTCAGGGGATGCTCGAGGGCACCAGCCGCGAAGTGTTCCGTCACCACCTCGAAACCCATGTCGCGGACGCCATCGCCGCCGGTCGCACCCACGAGATCGTCGACGAACTGATGGAAACCCTCAAGTACGACAAGCGAGTCCTTCGACCGACGCCCGAGACCGAGCCCCAGCAGTGGAGAGCCACCTAGGTCGTCGGCCACATCGACTACCCAGCGCTCGGTCTGTTCCCACGTCGCGCTTGAGGCGTCGGGCAACGAGGCAGACATTCACCCGGTAGGCGAGTACCGCGCTGGCGAGGGTGGCGATGGCCATGATTCCCCAGAACCGCAGGCTCACCGGTTCCATGGCCGACGGGCTGCGGGTCAGGGATACACCCCCTAGGGGTAGGGCCATTCGTCCCACAGCACAAGGACCACATGCCCCTACCTCCCAGGGGTATACCGGCATCAGACTGGCCGTGAAAGTACAGCTCCGGAGGCTCCTCGGTTGGTAAAGCGCCGGCTGCATTGGCTGATCGGGCTCAACGAGGCGTGTGAGCAGCTAGGAGAAGGCGATGACGACCCTCACCACGGCGGCACGCAACAGTGAATGCACGCCGCTCCCGAACGACGCGGCGACTCGCCCTGCCCGTGGGTATGCGTCGGGGAAGGACGACTACCTGCTCCGGTTGCGCAGGATCGAAGGCCAGATCCGTGGCCTGCAGAAGATGATCGAGGATGATCGGTGGTGCCCGGAGGTGGTGACTCAGGTCGCCGCGGCAATCAGGGCCTTGCAGGAGGTCTCTGTGGGGGTGCTCAATGACCACCTGCGTCATTGTGTCTTGCCTGCGGCCAGAGCCTCCGCCGCCGAGGGCGAGCTCAGGCTGGACGAGGTCGCGGCCACTGTTCGCCAGGTCGTCCGGTTGTAGGGCTAACGAGGCAAGCCGTCCCAGGCTGACTGACATGCGATGCGGCTGCGGACGCGCGGAGGTGATCATCCGGTGACTGCTACCGAGACCGGCGCCCGGTCGCCCGTGCGTAGGCGTGAGCAAGCGTCGCTGGTTTTGCACCAACTCGATGCGGTGCTGTTCGACCTCGACACCGTGTTTGATGCTGTCCGCCCGCGGGAGGCCGCCGTGGCGCTGCTGGCACGGCTGCGTGCAGCTGGTGTCGCCGTGGCTGTGGTGTCGGGACGCCGACCCTGCGCCGGGCTAGACGGTCTGGTCGACGTCGTCGTGGACGGCGGGGTGGCTGCGGTGATGGCGCTGGCCGGTCCGCCGGACCCGGCTGTCTATCTCGAAGCCGCCCGGCGGCTCGGGGTGGACCCGGACCGGGCAGCGGTCGTCGACGACTCCGCCGCCGGCGTGGCCGCCGGGCGTCGGGGCAACTTCGGCGTTGTCGTAGGCGTCGGCCGGGACGCCGACGAGCCGGAGCTCATCGAGGCCGGTGCCGATTTTGTCGTCCTCGATCTGGCGACCGTCCCCGTGGAGGGTTCGGGCCCGCTGTCGGACGGTTGGCATCTGACCTACCACCCGACCAGCGAGGCCGGCGAGGGGATGCGCGAGACGCTGTGCACATTGGCCAACGGGTATGTCGGTACCCGGGGCGCCGCGACGTGGGCCACGGCCGACGGCGTGCGCTACCCCGGCACCTACCTGGCCGGTGTCTACAACCGGCTAGTCAGCGACGTCGCCGACCGGTGGGTCGAGCGGGAGAGCCTGGTAAACGCGCCGAACTGGCTGCCGCTGTCGTTCTCCGCCGACGGCGGCCCGTTCCTCGGCGAGTCCGGCGTGACGGTCACCGCCGAGGAGCTTCGCCTGGATCTGCACAGTGGAGTGCTGCGCCGCCGCTATCAGGTGACCGACCTGGACGGGCGGCGCACCTCGGTCACCGAGCGGCGGCTGGTGTCGATGGCCGACCCGCACCTGGCGGCGATCTCGGTCGACCTGATCGCCGAGAACTGGTCCGGGCGGCTGTGCGTCCGGTCCGGCATCGACGGCACGTGCTGCGCTGATCAGACCGTCGAGGCGCGACAGTTGGCACATTGCCATCTGCGCCTCGCCGGCACCGGTGAGGACCCGGACGGCGTCGCCTGGCTGGCCGCGCGCACCATCCAGTCCGATGTTCTGATCGCCGAGGCAGCCCGCACCCGCGTCGACGGCGCGTCGCAACCCCCGCAACGTGCGCCTGGCGCGCGCAGCGTCGCACACGAGTACAGCGTCGAGCTCGCCAAGGGAGCGCGGTGCCGGGTGGAGAAGATCGTCGCCATCCACACGTCCCACGACCGGGCCATCTCCGAACCGGTCACCGCGGCACGCCAGGCCGTCGCCGACGCGCCAGGTTTCGCCGAGTTGCTCGCCGCGCACCGGGCGGCGTGGGCGCGGCTGTGGGCGCAGGCCGGCATAGAGATCGACGCAGCCGGAAGACCCGCGGGGGTGGTGAACCTGCACCTGTTCCACCTCCTGCAGGTCGCCGCCCCGCATGTCGCCGAACTGGACGTCGGGCTCGGGGCGCGCGGCCTGCACGGGGAGGGCTACGAGGGCCACATATTCTGGGACGAGCTGTTCGTCTTCCCGGTGCTGAACCTCCGCATTCCCCGCGTCGGCCGGGCCCTGCTGCGCTACCGCCAGCGCCGCCTGCCCGGAGCGAGGCGCCTGGCTCGGGCCGCCGGCGAGGCGGGCGCCCGCTTTCCCTGGCAATCCGGCAGCGACGGGCGCGACGAGACCCCCACGATGCTGTTCAACCCCCGATCGCGGCGCTGGATGCCCGACCGGTCAGCCAACCAGCGTCACGTGGGTCTCGCCGTCGCCTACAACTATTGGCAGCACTGGCAGACCACCGCCGACGATGCCTTCTTCTTCGAAGACGGCGCTGAGGTCCTGTTCGAGGTCGCTCGTCACTTCGCCCACCTGGCCGGCTTCGATGAGCAGCTAGGCCGCTTCCGCATCCGCGGGGTGATGGGGCCCGACGAGTTCCACGACGGCTACCCCTGGACCGACGCCGCGGGTATCGATGACAACGCCTACACCAACGTCCTGACCGCCTGGGTACTCAGCTGCGCCGTGGAGCTGGCCGAGCGGCTCACCCACGACCGGCGCGGCGACATACTCACCCGCCTCGGCATCGACGACGCCGAACTCACCCACTTCGACGACGTCGCCCGCCGCCTGCATGTGCCCTTCCATGACGGGATCATCAGCCAGTTCGCAGGCTACGAGCAGCTCGAGCCGATCAACCTCGACGCCTACCGCGACCGCTACGGCAACATCGGACGCCTCGATCTCATCCTGGAAGCCGAAGGCGACACGGTGCGCCGTTATCAGGTCGCCAAGCAAGCCGACGCCCTCATGCTCGTCTACCTGTTCTCGCTCCACGAACTCCGCCGAATCTTCGAGCGGCTCGGCTACCAGCTACCCGACGAGATGTTGCAGCACACCATCGACTACTACCTGGCCCGCACCACTCACGGCTCGACGCTCTCCCGGGTCGTGCACTCCTGGGTGGACGCACGGCGAGACCGGCATGCCTCCTGGCAGCGGTTCAGCCGCGCGCTCGCCGCCGACATGGCCGACACCCAAGGCGGCACCACCGCGGAAGGCGTGCACCTCGGCGCCATGGCCGGCACCATCGACATCCTGCAGCGCTGCTACACCGGCTTGGAAACACGCGCCGCAACGCTCGTCCTCAACCCCGCGCTTCCCAACGAGCTGGACCATCTCCGCCTCAACCTCGCCTACCGCGGACACCACCTTGACATTCGCATCGGCCACAACGAGCTCACCGTCGCCTCCGCTCCCGGCCAGGCCGCGCCCATCGCCGTAGAACTCGCCGACCGCAAGCTGACCCTCCACCACGGCGATCACGTCCACCGTCGCCTCGCGGGCACGCCAGGCACCACGCGCCAGTGCGAACCCCAGCAGCAGCAGCCCACTGCGATCACCACCGACCCGGTCTGCGGCATGACCATCGAACAATCCACCGCCGCCGCCTCAGTCACCTACCACGGCAGCGCCTACTTCTTCTGCAGCACCGCGTGCCAGGAACAGTTCCAAGCCGACCCCGACCGCTACACCGCGCCCGAGACCCCGCAATATGCCTGAGAATCAGGCCAAGCCCCTCCCGCCGCGGATGTCTTGAGACAGCGTGTCGCCGATGTCCTGAACCACGACACCGCCACCCCGACGAAACAGCAGGTCAGAGGCCGGTCACCCGAGCAGGTGACCGGCCCTTTGATCGCTTGTGCATGAATTGTCGCGGGCACAATGGACAAGGGCGTGCGGTCCGCCATCCGCCCGCCCGCGTGCGGGCCGGGCTCGTCCGGGAGGCTCAACGAAATCGCGGCTACTCGATCGGTCGGCGGGCGATCGCCGGCGGTTCCCGTGCCGCCAACAGCCACCCTGCGAGTGCGGCGGCCAGCGGGAGGCCGAGACCGATGAGGGCGAGGTGCAAGCCCGGCAACGGGAACAAGGCGCCGAGGTCGCGGGCATGGAGGGCGATGATCGCCAGGAAGGCGCCCGCAGTGCCGACCAGAGCGCCGAGGAGGGCGAGTCCACCGGCCGTGGCAGCGAGCAGGCTGCGTCGTATCCGGCTCGTTGCCCCGGTAGCGGTGAGGATACGGACGTCGCCCGACGTCTCCGCCCGGATCAAGCCCACGGTCATGGCGAGGATTCCCAGCGCGACGACCATGCCAACGGCGGTGGCGCCGGCGCGGAGAGCATAGAGGTCTCCCTGGGAGTCGCGCGCCTCGACGGTGAGTCCGGCGTTTCCCGCCAACAACACGGCCTCGTCGAACTGATCCTCGGAGATGGGAGCCGTAGTCTCGATCAACCACGCGGCGCGGGCCGTGTCCCAGCCCCGATCACGCAGCCCGGCGGGCGTGATGAACGAGCCGGGGAGGGACGTGTATCCGGCACTCAGCCGTGTGGGATCCTCGACGATTTCCGGCTCGGTGGGCTCCAACCACAGCGTGCCCGTCTCGACGGTCAGGATCTCGGTCGATGGATCGACAGCGTCGAGGTCGACATCGTAGTGGTCGAGCAGTTCCGGCGTGGCCACGTAGAGGAGGCTCAGGATTCGCCGGAGGCCCGGTGAGACCTCTTCGGTCAGGACCATCGCTGGCAGTCCGTCGATGCCCTCGAAGTCCGGGGCGAGGGCAACGTCGATCGGCGTGACGGTGGCCTCCTCCACCGTGGCGGCGATTTCATCCACCGCGCGCTCGATCTGATCGAGTTCGGCCTGGCTTCGATCCGGGATCGGGGAGACGTCGCCGGTCGACGGAATCTCACCGATCCTGACCAGGAGCTGGGTTTCGGAGAGGTTGCCCTCCGCATTCGAGGTGTAGAGGGCGGCGCTGGAGGCGAGGACGACTGCCGCGGCGATCCCGAGGGCGAGACTGATGGCGGCCAGGGCCGCACCTGACCGTGCGCGGTAGCGGGCAAGATCCCGTAGCGCCAGCCGGACGGGCACCGACGCCCTTCTCGCAAGGCGGGTCGCAGCCCGGATCGTCGCCGGCGCGAGGAGCAGGATCCCGAGGACGAACGACATAGTTCCGACCATGATCAGCGCGATGTCGATGAACGAGTCCACGAGGTTGCCGACGATCATGAGGATGGCGATGCCGGCGACGATGAAAGGAATACCCCAGGCCGCGGAGCGGCCCGCCGGCCGGGGTCGCGGCGGCCGGCCGGACAAAGCGGCAACGATGGGAACGCGGGCGGCCGACCGGGCCGGCCACCATGCCGCGGTGGTCGCGGCAACCACAGCCAGCACCGTTGCGGTGCCGATGACCCACCACGGCACGTTGGATGACGCGATCCGGTGCCCGACAGCCGTCTCCAGGCCCGGAACCGCCGCCAACCATGCCACCAGGCCGAGCGCTGCACCGGTGACCGCCGCGATGAGACCGATGGCGGCGCCGTTCGCCACAGTCACGAGGCGCAGGTGCCGCTCGGTAGCTCCGCTCGCAGCCAACATCCCGAGCTGGCGAAGCCGGCGCTGGGCGACGACGACGAAACCCGCCGCCGCGACCAGGGAGACCAGTGCCAGCAGCACCGACGCCGCCACGAGTACGCCGACTGCCGCGAGCACACCTTCATCGCCGGGCCCTCCGCTGACAGTGGGCGACGCGCCACTCGGCGCACGGAACGACTGAGCTCGATCGGTGCTCCCGCCGACCAGGATCGTCACGGATTCAGAACCCACGGCCTGGCTCGGATCGACCAGGGCGAACGCGTCGCTGAGATCGCTCGGGTTCTCGACCAGGCCCACCACCGTCCACGTGGTGTCGTCGAGATCGACAGTCGCTCCGACCTGCACCTCGAGGGTCTCGGCCAGGGCATCTGTGACGGCGATCTCGCCGTCCGCCGCCGGGTATCGCCCGTCCACGAGAGCGAGCATCGGTGCGCCGAACGCTCCGTCTGGATCCTGGGACCGGAGCTCGACCGGCTCGAACATGCCTGGGATGGGAACGAACCGGCGGCCGATCACGTCGATCGTGCCGAACCACTCCTCGCCAGCGGCGATGTCCAGGCTCATGGCCGCGGGATCGGAATCTTCGAAGTGGAGCGTCTGGGACGCCGAGCCACGCTCGGCCTCGCCTTCGGCCGGAGCCAGGTTGAAAGCGGCGGTCGCGCCGCCGGTCGCAGCCGCCACGGCCAGGGTGAGCAACGCCAGCACCAGAAACTGGGATCGCCACTCGCGCCGCAGGAGGCGCAGCGCCCACCTGACGACGGCGCGACGTGCAGGAGCCCCACCGTTGCCTGCGGTGCCCTTCGGCCGGGCGGCCTGTAGCGTCGCCATCACAGATCCAGACCCTCGTTCAGGAGCGACTCTGGACCCCGCGGCGCGGTGCCCTGGTCGACCATGCGTCCGTCGCGGAGGAACAGCACTCGGTCGGCCCACGCCGCGATCTGGGAATCGTGCGTGACCACCACCACGGCCATTCCCCGCCGGCAGATGTCGCGCAGGAGCCGCATCACGGTTTCGCCGTTGGCGGAGTCGAGGGCACCGGACGGCTCGTCGGCGAGCAGGAGGCGACGGTGTCCCACGACGGCACGCGCGATCGCTACCCGTTGTCGCTCGCCACCGGACAGGTCATCGGGGAAGGCACCGGCCCGGTCGTCCAACCCCAGTGTCCGAAGCGCATCCAGACCGGCCGCGCGCGCCGAGCTTGTGGCGACGCCGTCGAGCTCGAGCGGCAAGGACACGTTCTCGGCTGCGGTGAGGCCGGCCAGAAGGTTGAAGTCCTGGAAGACATAGCCGATCGAGCGCCGGCGCATCCTGGCCTGCTCGTCCCGCGACATTCCAGAGACCGCGGCTCCGTCGATCAGGACCTCGCCCGCGGTGGCGTTCTCAAGACATCCGGCGATCGTCAGCAGGGTGCTCTTCCCCGAGCCACTCGGTCCCATGATCGCAACCATCTCGCCACCGTTGACCGCGAAGTTCACCTCCTTGAGGGCGTGGACTTCCATCGCGCCCGATCCGTGGGTCTTGGACACCTGGTGCATCTCGAGCACGCTTCTCATCTCCGAACATCCGCGTCAGCGCGTGCGGGTTGCGGGACCTCAACGGAATCGGTTACCGCCTCGAGGCCGCCCAACCGCGCGTCGGCGGCGTCGAGCCAGCGGACGACGCCCTCGAGGCGGAACAGTTCGGCGTCAACGACCATCGCCAACTCCACTTCCTCGGGTCTGGACTCCGCCTTGAGCCGGGTGAAGGTCTGCATGGTCTCGACCAGGTGACGCCGATGGGACTGGATGACGTCGTGTACCTGAATGCCGGGCACTTTCGCCGCGACGAGGACCTTGATGACCAGTTCGTCGCGCGGCGGGATCTTCGACGATGGTGGCGTGCGGAGCCAGTCGACGAGTTCGGTGCGACCGTCGCTGGTGATCGTGAAATCCTTCTGGACGCTGTCGGTTCCGTCCGACTCGACGAGACCATCTCGCTCCAGACGCTGCAGTGTGGTGTAGACCTGGCCGACGTTCAGTGGCCACACCTCGCCGGTGCGCTCCTCGAATTCGCGTTGGAGCCGCAGCCCGTACTTCGGCCCCTCGCTCAGCAGGGCGAGGAGGGCATGTCGGACGCTCATGATCCAATTCCAATGAACATACGCAGTATTATACGCAGTATAATCCTCCCGTCAAGACGCGCCCCGGCCGACGCGGGCTCGCTACAGTGATTCGGACAGGTCGCTGCGTGGCCCTGGTCACAGTCGCCCGCCGCACACACCCGTTAGGTTGCAGCGCATGTCGTTTCTGTCGTCCCTGAAGCAGGATGCGGCTGGCGGACATGGGCCACGCCGGGCATCGCGACCTGTTGTAATCACCGGACGAACGGCGGACGATCATCCCATGGCGAAGCGTCTCGCAGTCATCGGTTCCGACGTCATCGAGACCCTGTTCCCGCTGGAGCGAGTCTGCCGGTGGCGGCTACGGTCCGTTCGTGCTCCCGCCCGGCTGAGCCCATGAGCGGCACACCGATCGGAGACCATGCGCTGCTGTCGGATTGCCACAGCGCGGCGCTGGTCGATCGGGACGGGTCGGTGGAGTGGTGGTGCGCGCCCCGGTTCGACAGCCCGTCGCTGTTCGCCCGGCTGCTCGACGATCGCGCCGGGCACTTCGGCATCCGGCCAGTCGAGGAGGCTAAGGTGCGCCGTCAATACGCCGACGGCTCACTGGTCTTGACGACCACGTTCGAAACCGGATCGGGAGCCGTGGAGCTGACCGATGCGCTCGCCATGGGCGAGGGTGTGCGGGGGCATGATCTAGGCTCGGGCTCACCGCGGGTGTTGCTGCGCCTGGTTGTCTGTACGCGGGGCGTCGTAGAGCTCGAGGTCGACTTCACCCCGCGGTTCGAGTACGGCTTGACCAGCCCGGTCCTACAGCCGGCCGAGGGTGGGCTGGTGGCCCGCGGAGGACCGGCCACCCTGGTGCTGTCCACCCCCGTCGCCTTGGACATTGAAGGAGCAGGGGCCCGGGGTCGGGTCGTGCTAACCGAAGATCAGACGGTCGGCTTCGCTGTGGAACACACCTCGAGCTGGTTGCAGCTGCCCTCCCCGTGGAGCCAGCGGCGGATCGCCGAACGGCTCGACGACACGGTCAAGGCATGGCGGTCCTGGGAGGCAGAGCACCAGCACTACGACGGCCAGTACAGTGAGCTCGTCCGGCACAGTGGCCGAGTGCTTCAAGGTCTGACTTACCAGCCTACCGGCGCCATCGTCGCCGCGCCGACCACCTCGCTGCCCGAATCGGTGGGAGGTGAACGCAACTGGGACTACCGCTTCGCCTGGGTTCGCGACGCGAGTCTCACCCTGGACGCGCTTTGGGTGGCGGCCTGCCCAGACGAGGCGCACGGCTTTCTCACCTATCTGACCACGGTTGCGAGCACGTTCCACCAGTCCGGGCAGCTGCAGATCATGTTCGGCGTCTGCGGTGAACGGGATCTTGCCGAGCGGACACTCGAACGGATGGACGGCTGGCGCGGTAGCCGGCCGGTGCGAATCGGCAACGGCGCCTGGCAGCAACGCCAGACGGACGTGTACGGGGAACTTCTCGCCGCCGTACACCGGCTACGTGACGTCCTCGGCGAATTCGACGAGCTGGACCGTCGGTTCCTGATCGGCCTCGCCGACGCCGCCGCCGCGAGCTGGCAGCAACCCGATCAGGGTATCTGGGAGATCCGCGGTGAGCCGCGCCACTACCTGTACTCCAAGCTGATGTGCTGGGTGGCGCTGGACCGTGCCGTCGAGATGGCGCCACTGCTTGGCGCGGACGGCAAGACGCCGGAGTGGCGGCGAACCCGCGATCAGATTCGCGCCGCGATACTCGCGGACGGTTGGAACGCCGAGATCGGAGCGTTCACCCAGGTACTCGGCGGTGACGGCCTGGACGCGTCCAGTTTGTTGATCTCCAGCGTCGGCTTCCTGCCGGCCGACGACCCGAGGATGCTCGCCACCATCGAGGCGACGGAGCGCGAGCTCACCGACACCCACGGCCTGGTCTACCGCTACCGAGCCGACGACGGACTTCCGGGCGAGGAGGGCACCTTCCTGCTGTGCACCTTCTGGCTCGCCGAAGCGCTCGCGCGTGCGGGGCTGGTGTCGCGGGCCCGTGCCGTTTTCGACCGGGCCACGGCCTACCTGAACGACGTCGGGCTGCTGGCCGAGGAGGTGGATCCGCGCAACGGCGAACTGCTCGGAAACTTCCCCCAGGCGTTCAGTCACATCGGGCTGATCAACGCTGCCTGGGCGATCCATCAGACCCAGCAGGTCGAGGAGCCCGCCGCACCGGAGCCAAGGGACGGCGGCTGAGCCGGTTCCGGCCCGTCCCACGTCGGCACGGATCCACGTGCCGGCCGAGGCTTCACGGTGAGTCTCCCGAGCCACAGGCTCAATCGGCGGCGACGTCGGGGCAGTGCCAGCCGCCGTCGCCGGCGATGAGTGCGTCCGCCTCGCCCGGGCCCCACGACCCGGGCTGGTAGCTGGCCACGGGTGCGTGATCCTGGAGGGCGGGATCGACGATCCGCCACGCCTCCTCGACGCCATCGGCACGGGCGAACAGCCGCTGATCGCCCTCCAAGGCGTCGCCGAGCAGGCGAGTGTAGGCCTGCTCGCGAGGCCCTTCTTGATGCTCGTCGTAGTTGTAGACGAGGTCGACCGGCCGGCTGTGCAACTCCTCACCGGGCCGCTTGATCTGCACCGACACCGCTACCCGCTCTCCCGGCTTGAGGCGGAACAGCAGGTGGTTGGGGTGGGGCGGCTCGGTGTCGGAGCGGGTGAAGAACAGGCGCGGTGGCCTCTTGAACTCGACGAGGACCTCGGTGGCTGTGGTGGCCAGCTTCTTGCCGGCGCGGATGTAGAACGGCACGCCCGCCCAGCGCCACGAGTCGATCTCGGCCCGCAGCGCTACGAACGTCTCGACGTCGGAGCCGCGGGCCACGCCGTCCTCGTCGCGGTAGCCGGCGTACTGCCCGCGAACGATCCTCCTCGGGTCGAGCGGGGGCATCGCCGACAGGACCTTGACCTTCTCGTCGCGCAGCGCTTTGGCGCCGGCGTCCACCGGCGCCTCCATGGCTACCAGCGCCAAGACTTGGAGAAGATGGTTCTGGACGACGTCGCGCAGTGCCCCCACCTCCTCGTAGAAGCCCCCGCGACCCTCGACGCCGAAGTCCTCGGCCATGGTGATCTGAACGCTGTCGACATAGTTGCGGTTCCAGGACGGCTCGAGCAGCAGGTTCGCGAAGCGGAACACCAGCAGGTCGAGTACCTCCTCCTTGCCGAGGAAATGGTCCATGCGGAAGACCGCGTCCTCCGGAAACCGTTCAAGCACGCAGCGGTTCAGCTCCCGGGCGGACGCCAGGTCGCGGCCGAAGGGCTTCTCGAGCACGACCCGTCCGTCCCGGTTCAAACCGGTTGCGGCCAGGCCCGCCACCACCGTGTCGAACAGGCTCGGCGGGATGGCCAGATACACCAGCGGGCGGCGGCAGCCGTCCAACGTCTCCACGAGCGACCGGAAAGTGGCCTCGTCGCGGTAGTCTCCCCGCACGTAGCGGAGTGCGGCGGCCAGCCGGTCGAACGCGTCCGCGTCGAACTCGTCGGCCTGCTCGGCGACCGACATCCTGACGTGCTCGACGAGCTCGTCGGTGCGCCAGTCGGACAACGCGACACCCACGACGGTGTCCGGCAGGCTTCCCGCCCTCGCGAGCCGGTACAGCGCCGGATACAGCATCTTCTTCGCGAGGTCCCCGGTGGCGCCGAACAGGACCAGCGCGTCGCTGCGGCCACCGGCTGCGTCGCTCACGCCGCTCCTGACCGGCGCACCGCACAGCTCCTGAGCCGTCTACCCGGCGTCGACACCCGTTCGCGCATCACAACAGCAGTCTCCAGGATCAGGCCCGAACCGTGAAGTGGGCTGGCAACAGCCTGACACTTCCTGGTGCTTAGAAGGTGATGACCTGGTAGCCGGCGTCCACCAGCCCGCGGATGCTCGGGTGGTCGTCATACTCCTCAAGGAGCTTGACATGCGCGTGGTGCACACCATGTTCGGCGTCGAACGCGCGGGAGCAGTAGCCGCAGGCACCGGAGACCACGTCCCGGACCCGCTCGAACAGCGGGTGCGCCTTGTGCTCCGGATCCGACAGCACACCCAGCCACTGCGTCCCCGCGCCGTCGAAGACGAGTTGTACGTCGTCGCCGGCCTCGCTGAACTCCTTCGCGGCGACCATGGCGTTGACCACCCGGCCCAGATCGCCGTGAGTCTCGGTGTCGGCAAGCACGAGTATGGCCACTCGGTTCATCAGGACTCCACATCTATTTGGGGCATTGACCGCAGCCAGCGTGCCCTCCGTTCGGTACCGCCCTCCGTGGGCTGGCACACACAACGCCACTCCGCCGCCCGCGCCCGGGTCGGCTACGCCGTACCTCTCCGCGGTTTGTAGCCGCGGACACACCGGACCCGGCGGTCTTCGTCGTAGGCTGATTCGTGTGGTGCTGGCCCGGTTGTCGACATACGCCGCCGTGCTCGCAGTTGTCCTCGCCGGCTGTGCGAGCGACTCGGTCGAGGCGGTCGTCCACCCCGTCGAGGACGTCATCGACGGTGACATCACCGTGCGCCCCGGCCCGGACGGAGTGTCGGCGTCGGTCCACGTGACGACGACGATCGACATGGTGTGCGCCGTCGTCTACGGAACAACACCGGAGCTCGGCGACGGCATCGCCACCGACTCCGACATGGGCGGTGGAGCGCACAGCGACCACGAGGCGGTTCTGACCGGCCTCGAGCCCGACACCGAGTACCACTTCCGGGTCCAAGGGTCCGGGTCCGACGGGCGGCTTTACCGGAGCGAACTGTCGACGTTCCGAACGCCCGACACCGGGCCGCCGGAACCTCCCGGCGAGAACGTCGCGAGCGGTGCGGACGTCATCGCGGTGAGTTCGGAGTTCTCCGATGCGTTCGCCGCGATCAACGCGGTCGACGGCGATCCGGCGACCGAATGGTCGACGGCCGGAGACGGGGATGATGCATGGATCACGATCGACCTGGGTGAGCGCGTTGACGTCGTTGGCATCGGCTTCCGCAGCCGGGAGATGGGTGACGGCACGTCGATCATCAACACGTTCACCGTCACCGTCGACGACGGCGAGGCCCTCGGGCCGTTCCGGGCCGGATCAGGGCTGACGGTCGTCGACGTCACATTCTCTGGACAGATGTTGCGCTTCGACGCCGTCGACACCACAGGCGGCAACACCGGAGCAGTCGAGATCGAGATCTACCGGTAGTAGGAACCGGCGCACGGTCGGCGGGTGACGCCCACACCCCTCGTACCTGCTGCTTTCACAGGTTTTGCCAGGCGAATATCGCAAATGCGATGTTGATCGCAAATCCGGCGATCCACCACGTGCTGAAATGCGTCGAGAGCAATGCCAGTGAGAGGACCGCGGCCACGATCGTGAGTTCCGGCCACCAGCCGGCACGCCACAGGTAGCCGGCAGCTGCGACCGTGAATGCCAGCGTGATGACGAGCGCTGATGCGAACGCCAGGGTCTTCGTCTCGCCGAACAGCCACGAGCGGCTCGGATTGAACGGTAGGTCCTCGATTGCCTTGGAGCTGTATGGCAGCGCGAACATGATGCCGTGCACGAGGCCGTGCCCCACGAACAACAACGTGATCAGCAGACGAGTCATCGGCTCACCTGGCCGCCCGCTCGGGCG
>DASUTB010000138.1:0-12478 GCA_036374835.1 Jiangellaceae bacterium
GTGTGATGTAGCTACGGGTGGTGAACGTGATCGAACGACACCGCACGGACGGGCTCTTGTCGGAACTGGCGCATGCCACGTAGGGTGAAGGTTACTCGGTAGTAAGGTCAGCGAGGTTGGTCAGCGACGTGGTGTTCTCCCCCGAGCTCAGCGAAGAGCAGCGCGAATTCCAGGACTGGGTCCACGGCTTCGCGGCCGACGTGCTGCGCCCTGCCGGAGCGGAGTGGGACGAGGCGGAGGAGACGCCGTGGCCGATCATTCAGGAGGCCGCCAAGATCGGGCTCTACGGCTTCGAGGTGCTCGCCGAGTCGTGGGCCGACCCCACCGGCCTGTCGCTGCCCATCCTCAACGAGGAGCTGTTCTGGGGCGACGCGGGCATCGCCCTGTCGATCATGGGAACTAGTCTCGCCGTGGCCGGCATCTTCGCCGCCGGCACGCCGGAACAGCTCGGCGAGTGGGTTCCCGAGTGTTTCGGCGACGTCGCAAACCCGAAGGTCGCGGCCTTCTGCACGTCTGAGCCCGACGCGGGTTCGGACGTCTCGGCGATGCGGACCCGTGCCCGATATGACGAAGCGACCGACGAGTGGGTCATCAACGGCCAGAAGGCGTGGATCACCAATGGCGGCATCGCGAACGTGCACGTCGTGACCGCATCGGTGGATCCGGAGCTCAAGGCGCGCGGCCAGGCGGCGTTCGTCGTCCCACCCGGGACGCCCGGCGTCGAAAGCAACCGGAAGATCAAAAAGCTCGGACTCCGCGCCTCGCACACTGCGGACGTGTTCTTCGACGACGTCCGGGTGCCGGCTCGGTGCGTGCTCGGCGGCAAGGAGAAGCTGGACGCTCGCCTGGCCCGGGCACGCGACGGCAAGTCCGCCCGATCGCAGGCATCGATGGCAACGTTCGAGGTGAGCCGTCCCGCCGTCGGCGCACAGGCGCTCGGCATCGCGCGGGCGGCCTACGAGTACGCGCTCGACTATGCCACCCGCCGCGTCCAGTTCGGCCGCCCGATCATCGAGAACCAGGCCGTGGCGTTCGCGCTCGCCGACCTGCGGACCGAGATCGACGCCGCCCGGATGCTGGTGTGGCGGGCTGCGTGGATGGGACGGAACGAGCAAGCCATGACCGAGGGCCAGGGTTCGATGGCCAAACTCAAGTCGTCGGAGGTCGCCGTCACCGCAACGGAGAAGGCGGTCCAGATCCTCGGCGGCGCCGGGTACAGTCGCGAGCACCCGGTGGAGCGGATGTACCGTGACGCCAAGCTCTACACGATCTTCGAAGGGACGTCGGAGATCCAGCGGCTGGTGATCGCGAGGGCGATCTCGGGGGCGAGTCTGCGATAGGCACGGAGGCAGCGATGTACGACTACGACGTGGTGGTCGTCGGATCCGGCTTCGGCGGCTCGGTCGCCGCATTGCGCCTGTCCGAGAAGGGGTACCGCGTCGGCGTGCTCGAGGCCGGCCGATGGTTCACCCGCGAGACGCTACCCAAGACGTCCTGGGATGTCCGCTCGTTCCTCTGGGCGCCGCGGCTGGGCTGCTACGGGATACAACGCATCCACATGCTGCGCAATGTGATCATCCTGGCCGGCGCTGGCGTCGGCGGCGGCTCGCTCAACTATGCGAACACGCTGTACGAGCCGCTCGACGACTTCTTCACCGACCCGCAGTGGGGCGGTATCACCGACTGGAAACGCGAGCTCGCGCCATACTACGACCAAGCCAAGCGGATGCTCGGCGTGCGGCAGAACCCGACGTTCACACCATCCGACGCGCACATGCGTGCTGCGGCCGAGCGAATGGGTGTTGGCCACACGTTCCGGCTCACGCCGGTGGGCGTGTTCTTCGGGGACGGCGCGGACGCGGACGGCGGGGTGCCGGCGACATCGCCGGGGGACGTCGTCCCTGACCCGTACTTCGGCGGTGCGGGTCCAGAGCGTGCAGCTTGTATCCAATGCGGATCGTGCATGACCGGCTGCCGGGTGGGCGCCAAGAACATGCTCACCGAGAACTACCTGCACCTCGCCCAAGTCGCGGGCGCGCAGATCCACGCGATGACCACCGTGACCGCGCTGCGCGAGGCGAACGGCGGCGGATACGAGGTTGAGACGAAGCCGACGAGCCGGGGGCGACGGCGCCGCACGTTCCGCGCCGAACATGTGGTGCTGGCGGCCGGCGCCTGGGGGACGCAGCAACTGCTGCACGCGATGGCCGCGACCGGCCGGCTGCCCAACCTCTCCGCTCGCCTGGGCTCTTCGACGCGCACCAACTCAGAAGCGCTGGCCGGTGCCACGACCTACCGGTCGAAAACCGACTTCACCAAGGGCGTGGCGATCACGTCGTCGTTCTACCCGAACGGGCACACCCATATCGAGCCGGTCCGGTACGGGAAGGGCTCGAATGCGATGGGGCTGCTCTCGGTCCCGTTCCGGGTGCGCGGCGCGGGCCGGCTGCCCCGGTGGCTCCGGCACACCGGCACGATCGTGCGGCACCCCGTCCAGTACGCGCGGACCATGGCGACGCTGCCGAAGTGGTCCGAACGCACGATCATCGCGCTGGTGATGCAGTCGCACGACAACTCGTTGCGCGTGTTCCGGCGGCGCGGCCGTCTCACCCGGCGCGCCAGACTGACGTCCGAGCAAGGTCACGGGGAGCCGAATCCCACCTGGATCCCGGAGGCGCACGAGGTGGCGAACCTGCTGGCCGATGAGATGGGCGGCGTACCCGGCAGCTCGATCGGCGAGGTGTTCGACGTGCCGATGACCGCACACTTCCTCGGCGGTTGCCCGATCGGCGCGTCGCCGGCCGACGGAGTCGTCGATCCGTACCACCGCGTGTACGGGCATCCCGGCCTGCACGTCGTGGACGGATCGGCCGTCTCGGCGAATCTCGGCGTCAACCCTTCTTTGACGATCACCGCCCAGGCCGAGCGGGCAATGGCGTTGTGGCCGAACAAGGGCGAACCGGACGGCCGTCCCGCGCCGGGCGAGCCGTACCGCGCGGTCGCCCCGGTGGTGCCGACCTCCCCCGCGGTCCCGGCCGACGCCTACGCCGCCCTCCGCCTCCCATAATGATCACGTTACGCTCCGAAACCCCGGCTTGACGTCGGCTCCAGGCCCAGCAAAGCCGGCAAACCGCGAGCACGACAGGTCAGCCGCTCTGCCGAGCTCATGATTGCGTCGTAGTGGCGCTCGTACCCGAGCCCGTCGACCCGGAGCCGTGGACCGGCGTCAGCAGAAAGACCGGATGCCGAACCGCTTCGGCAGCCCACTCCTCCAGCGGGGCGGCGGTATCTGCGGTGAAGTACGGCGCAGTCATCCGCCGTACCATCCGAGGCGCCCGTGCCATGGCGTCGCGCAGAACCGGCGCCGCCTCGGTGGGCTCGAGACGCTTGGCCGTCACCGGGGTTCGACGCCCACGGAGCGTGATGGTGGCGACCCCTGCGGCCTCGAGATTGCGCGACCAATCGCAGACGCCGTAGACGGCGACGAGAATCCAGCCGTCGTCCCGTACTTCCACGGCAACGGGTGTGGTGCGGTCCAGCCCGCTCTTGCGTCCCCGGACGGTCAGCAGCGCCATCGGCGTTCGCCTGCTCCCCATCGGCACACCCCACCGGATCAAACGCCCGACGAGTCTGTTGGCAATGCCGAAACCGGGCGGCAAACGGAACTCGCTCATCGATCCTCCTGTTAGAGTTTCTATGTAGAGCAAATAATTTGGTAGCCGAATTATATGACAGACGAACTAATCGGGAAACCGTCGACACGTGGCCAGGCGATGCAGCGCGTCCAGCTGGGCTTGCGCAGCCTTGCCAACCAACTCCACCGCCTCAACGACGCCGTCGGTTCCCACGTAGACCTCCTACCAGGGGATCTCGAGGTGCTCGACGTGATCGCCCGCGAAGGCCTGACCTCTCCGCGTCAGGTCGTTGCCGCCACCGGACTCCATCCGGCAACCCTCACCGGCATCCTCGACCGGCTGGAGAGAGGAGGCTGGCTGCAACGCCGACCCGACCCCGACGACCGGCGACGTGTGATCGTGCAGGCGATCACCGAGCGTGGGGGTGAACTCGTCCGTCTCTACGCGCCGATGACCAAGGCGTTGAATCAGATCTGCTCCGGCTACAGTCCAGAGCAACTCGCGCTCATCGTGGACTTCCTGGAGCGTGCGGCGGCAGCCGGGACGGACGCCGCCAGGCAGGTGCGCAACCAGAAGGACGGCGCGTGAGCCCGGCGGCACATTCCTCTGGGCGACCGCAGCGATCACACTTCGCGGACGAACGCCCGCAAGGCTATGCCCGGCACGGGTTCCCAATCGCGCGCCGGGTCGCGGGTGAAGCCGAGCCGCCCGTACAGCCGGTGCGCGGTGGTCATCTTCGCTGTGCTCGACATCGCCACGGCGCGCTGGCCCTCCGCGTGCGACCGCGCCAGCACGGTGCGTACCAACGCCTCACCGACGCCGTTCCCGCGCGCGGCCTTCGCGACGGCCAGCATCCGGAACTCGCCCTCGTCGTCGCGCGCTATCTCGCGGTACGGCGAGCCGTCCGGGCAGGTCGTGACGGTTCCAACGACCGCGCCCGAGACTCGGTCGACCGCAACGAGCAGTTCCGCGTCGGCGGCACGGGACGCCGCGTCGCGCAGCTCATCGACGTATGGGTCGTCGGCGCCGACGAACCCGTCGGCGATGTAGGCAGAGGCGGTCAGCTCACCAGCGGAGCTGAACTCGTCCGGACGCGCCTGCCGGATCTGCGGCCACGGACGCAGCGGCCGTACGTACGCCGGGCATAGCACATCGCCCGGTACCAGCTTGTCGCGCTCCGGCACCCGGGTGAAGCCCATGCTCTGATACAGCGACTGCGCCGCTGTCATGGTGTCGGTGGTGACGAAGGCCAGCTCGTCGTAGCCGGCGAGCCGCGACCGGGCGATGCACTCGGCGACCAGCGCCCGTCCGACACCACGGTTCCGCGCGGGGTTGCCGACGGCCATCATCCGCATGCCACCGTGATTGGCGTGTTCGGGCGCCACGCCGGGCGGGAACGCGTCGAGCATCTCGCTTCCGGGGCGCACGAACGTCGCGGTCCCCACCAGCTCACCGTTCGCGACGGCGACGAGCACCTCGTTGCCGGGCATTGCGGCCCGCGCGGCGACGTCCCGAACCTGGTCGAGATACGCACGATGAATGATGTGCTCGTCGTACGCCTCGGCCACCAGCTCGCCGGCGGCGGCGTACTCGGACGGCCGCGCGTCCCGTACCAGGATCGTCACCACTTCACTTTCTCATGCAGCACTGACAACACCGCACGAACCTGTCAGCCTCCCCTGTCGTTCGATCACGTTCACCATGCGCAGCGACATCACAACAGGCGCGCAAGCATGGTGTGATGTTGCTATGCCTGCCGAACGTGATCGAACTACACGCAGTGCTGTTGAGCGGACGAACCGGCTGATGCTGCGCGCCCGCGACGCGATCGACCGCGGCTACCGCGAGCCGCTCGACATCCCTGCGCTGGCCGCGATGGTGCACATGTCCGAGGCGCATTTCATCCGCACGTTCAAGTCGGTCTTCCACGAGACGCCGCACCGATATCTTCAGCGACGACGGGTCGAACGGGCGATGTTCCTACTGCGCGAGTCGGACCGAAGCGTGACGGACGTCTGCGTGGAGGTCGGCTTCACCAGCCTCGGCACGTTCAGCAGGACGTTCCGCGACATCGTCGGCGAATCGCCGTCCACCTATCGCCGGCACACCCCGGCCAACCCCGCGCCGACCTGTTTCACCATGGCCTGGACGAGACCGAGCAGTTTTGGAGAAGCGCCGCTCGATGCCCGCCGAGTAGCGTCCTAGGCATGTTCACACGCACCCGCATCTCCCACATCTGGGTCCTCGACCAGGACGAGGCACTCGACTTCTACGTCGGCAAGCTCGGGCTCGAGGTCGCCAGCGACATCGACCTCGGCTTCATGCGCTGGCTCACGGTCAAGGTACCGGGCGACGCCGACCGCGAGATCCTGCTCGAACTCCCGGCGCCGCCGTCGGTCGACGAGGAGGCCGGCCAGCAGATCCGCGAGCTGGTCTCCAAGGGCGCGACCGGATTCACGGTCGGCTTCGTCACCGACGACTGCCAGAAGACGTACGAGACGCTCAAGGCCCGCGGTGTCGAGTTCACCCAGGAACCGACCGAGCAGTCCTACGGCATCGACTGCGGAGCGCGGGACCCGTTCGGCAACAATTTCCGGTTCATGCAGTACTACTCGTAAACACTTCTCGTACTCCGGAAGCTGGGGGCGGGCCCGCAGGGCCTGCCCCTACGCTGGCAACGTGACCCGCAGACCGCCGCTCGTTTTCATCTTCACGGTCACGCTCACCGGAATCCTCTCGAACACCCTCGTCACACCGGCGATTCCGAACATCCTCGACGAGTTCGACGCGCCCCCGTCCGGGGCCGGCTGGCTGGTGGCGACCGGCTCGGTGGCGGGCATCATCGTCGCCCCGGTCATCGGGATCCTCGCGGACCGGCTCGGCCGCCGAGTCATCCTTACGACGTGCCTGACCATTTTCGGCGTGTTCGGCGGGCTGGCGGCGCTCGCACCGTCGTTCGAGATCCTGCTGATCGCCCGGGTCCTCCAGGGCGTGGGTGCGGCCGGACTGATCAACCTGGCTGTCGTACTCATCGGCGACAACTGGTCCGGCCCCGAACGCACCCGGCTCATCGGCCGCAACACCGCCGTGCTCACGATAGGGCTCGCCGGCCTGCCGCTCATCTCCGGCGTCGTCACCGACGTGGCGAGCTGGCGCGTGACGTTCGGCATCTTCACCGTGGCCCTGCTGACGGCCGCGGCGGCCTGGACGATCCTCGACACGCGCCGGCCGACCAACACGCCGCGCGTCTCGGACCAGGTCAAGTCCGCGGCCCTCGTGCTCCGCCAGCCCGTCCTCATCGCAACCCTCAGCGCGGGGTTCGTGGTCTTTATGATCATCTTCGGTCTGTTTCTCACCGTCGTTCCGGTCCATCTCGCGGAGGAGTTCGGCCTCGAAGCCAGCGCGCGCGGCGTCGTCATCGCCCTACCGGCACTCACCTCGACGCTCGCCGCGTTCAACCTGGGCCGCATCACGTCGGTGTTCAGTACGCGCTACCTCGTCGTCGTGTCGTCGATCGGGCTGGGCATCACCTTCGCCACCATGGGCTGGGCCGGGACGCTGGTGCTCATCGTCGTCGCAGCCTTGATCTACGGCGCATCCGAGGGAGTGCTCATCCCGCTGCTGCAGGATCTGGCCGTGGAGTACACACCGGCCGACCATCGTGCGGCGATCATCGCGGTCTGGGTGGCGTTCGTCCGCCTGGGCCAGACCGTCGGGCCACTTGTCGCAGGTGTGCTGATCGGCGTCATGGGAACCGGTGCGACGCTCGTCACCGGTGCCGCCGCGGCCGGGATCATTCTGCTGCTCGGTCTCGTGGGTCCGTTCCCGCGTGCGCGCAGCCCTGAACTCCAGTGACCGGGACCGAACGCTGGCCGAAGCAAAGTCTGTGCTGAACAATGGCGCCACATGACGAGCTTTCACCCGACACCCGTGACAATCCTCGACGGCGGCATCGACCTGCCGATGGTCGGCTTCGGCACTTGGCGGTTGCACAGAACCGGGGCGTACGACGCGGTCCGGTACGCCTTGGACGCCGGATACCGGCACATCGACACCGCGGCCTTCTACCGCAACGAGGCGGAGGTCGGGCGCGCGATCCACGACAGCGGCATACCTCGCCAGGACGTGTTCATCACGACGAAGATGTGGCCGGACGACGCCGATCGGGCGGACGCTGCGCTGACTGCGAGCCTGCGCGAACTGGGAATGGACTACGTCGACCTCTGGCTCGTGCATTGGCCGCCGGGCGGCGCAGCACGGCCGGACACATGGAGCGAGTTCATCGCGGCCCGCTCGGCCGGCAAGACCCGGGCGATCGGCGTCAGCAACTACGACGTGGCCCAGATCGACGAACTCAGGGCAACGACAGGGGTCACACCGTCGGTCAACCAGATTCCGTGGAGTCCGTCGGACCACGATGCCGGCTTCCTCGACGACATGACCAAACGCAGCGTCGTGGTCGAAGGCTACAGCCCGCTCAAGCGCACCAACCTCGACAACCCGGTCCTTGGCCGGATCGCCGAGCGGCACGGTGTCAGCCCGGCACAGGTTGTGCTGCGCTGGCACGTGGAGCACGGAATCGTCGTGATACCCAAGTCGGCAACGCCGTCGAGGATCATCGCCAACCTCGATCTGTTCGGGTTCACGCTGAGCCCGGATGAGATCGCGGCGATCGACGCCCTCTCGCGTTAGCGGTGGCTACGCTTGGGAAATGGCCAAGCGGACACAGGCGGCACGCCGGCTCGATCACGTCGACCGGCAATCGCAGGTCGGCGTGTCAGGAGCGATGCGTGCGCGGGACGTCTCCCGGCCGGGTGACGCCGACCTCGCGGTCGAAGCGGAGGACGACGACCGCTCGGACGATCAACCGGCGCGGCGCGAGCGCAATGCGTCGACCGAGTAGGCGGGCATCACGCCGGTAGCGCGCCCGGCAGTGGCGGCAGCGCACCTGTCGTTTCGTACTGCGAGATCATGTCGATCCGGCGGGTGTGCCGCTCCTCGTCCGAATACGGCGTGCGCAGGAACGTGTCGACGAACGACTTCACCTCGTCCGGCCCGTGCTGCCGTGCCCCGACCGACAGCACATTGGCGTTGTTGTGCTCGCGGGCAAGCTGCGCGGTCTCCTTGTTCCACGCCAGCGCCGCCCGGATCCCGCGCACCTTGTTCGCGGCGATCTGCTCGCCGTTGCCCGAACCCCCGAGCACGACGCCGAGACTGTCCGGGTCACGCACGACCGCTTCGGCGGCGCGCAGGCAGAACGACGGGTAGTCGTCGTCGGCGTCGTAGACGAACGGTCCGTGGTCGACAACCTCGTGCCCGGACTCGCGCAACGACTCGGCCAGTGCGTTCTTCGCCTCGAACGCGGCGTGGTCGGCACCCATGTGTACGCGCATGGCGTCATCTAACCAGTCACCCGAGGGCGCGCCCCGGCGAACCCCCCAACGCCGGCCGGCACTAGTCGAAGATCGGCTTCTGGGTCCGGGTGCGCTTGATTTCGTAGAACCCTTCGTAGCCGCCGAGGGTCGCGACGGCGTCCCACAGCTGACCTGCCGGTTCGCCTTTGGGTGCCGGGGTGAACACCGGACCGAAGAAGGCGTGCCCGGCCACCGCGATGATCGGCGTACCGACGTCATCACCGACCTGGTCGATGCCGGCATGGTGGCTCGCCCGCAGCGGCTCGTCGTACTCCTCGGTGTCGCCGTACTCCAATAGGGACGCCGGCAATCCGACGTCCGCCAACGCCCCGGCCACGGCGGCCCGATAGTCCTTCTCGCCACCCGGGTGGACGCGCGTTCCGATGGCATCGTACAGCGCCTTGACGTACTGCTCGCCGTGCAGCTGTTTCGCGGCGGTGACAACCCGCACCGGCAGCCAGGACCGGTCCATCATGTTCTGGTACCGCTCGGACAGGTCACGTCCGGAGTTGAGGATGGACAGTGACATGACGTGCCACGTCACCGATATCGGCCGGACCTTCTCCACCTCGAGAATCCAGCGGGACGTCAACCACGCCCACGGGCAGACCGGATCGAACCAGAAATCAACATGCTGTGTCGGCTCGCTTGTCGGCTGTGTTTCGGCGGTCAACGTCACGGGTACTCCCAACGTCGCGCAGCGCAAATACTGATATGTCCGCTACCGTGGCAACGCCGCTGCCGTGGCCCGGATTCCCACGCACGTCCGTCTCTGCGATGATCTGCAACATGCCCGGCACAAACCTCACTCGTGACGAGGCCCGCGACCGAGCCGCCGCCGTCGACGTCGACGGCTACGAGATCGAGCTCGATCTTACCGCGGGCGACACAACGTTCACCTCGACCAGCACGGTCCGCTTCCGGGCGGCCGATGGCGCGGCGACCTGGCTCGATCTGATCGCGCCGGAAGTGCGCTCGGTCACCGTCAACGGCGACGAACGCGACCCCGCCGAGGTGTACGACGGCGCACGCATCACTCTCGACGGCCTTGCCGAGGAGAACGAAGTCACGGTCGTCGCCGACGCGGCATACATGAACACAGGTGAGGGGCTGCACCGGTTCGTCGATCCGGTGGACGGCGAGGTCTACCTGTACAGCCAGTTCCAGGTCGCCGACGCCCGCCGTGTGTTCGCCTGCTTCGAGCAGCCGGATCTGAAGGCGACATTCGCGCTGCGGGTGGTCACACCGGAGCACTGGACGGTCGTCTCGAACTCCCCCACCCCCAAACCTAGGAAGGCCGCGTCCGGGAAGCGCTGGCGGTTCGCCCCGACGCCGCGTATCTCGACGTATATCACCGCCATCGTCGCCGGTCCGTACCACGCGGTTCACGACGAGTACGAGGGCCGCGACGGCAAGATCCCGCTCGGGCTGTATTGCCGCCGCTCGCTGGCCGAGCACCTCGATGTGAGCGAGTTGTTCGACGTCACCAAGCAGGGCTTCGGCTTCTTCGAGGACGCCTTCGGCATGGCGTACCCGTTCAAGAAGTACGACCAGCTCTTCGTCCCCGAGTTCAACGCCGGCGCCATGGAGAACGCCGGCTGCGTCACCCATCACGAGGACTACGTCTTCCGTAGTCGGGTGACCGATGCCGCCTACGAGCGGCGTGCCGAGACGATCCTGCACGAGATGGCGCACATGTGGTTCGGCGACCTCGTCACGATGCGCTGGTGGGACGACCTGTGGCTCAACGAGTCGTTCGCGACGTGGGCGAGCATCGTGTCGCAGGCCGAGGCGACCCGCTGGACGCAGGCGTGGACGTCGTTCGCGGTCCAGTTCAAGCTGTGGGCGCTGCGCCAGGACCAGCTGCCGTCCACCCACCCGATCTCGGCGGACATCCACGACCTCGAGGACGTCGAGGTCAACTTCGACGGCATCACGTATGCCAAGGGTGCGAGTGCGCTCAAGCAACTCGTGGCGTGGGTTGGCCGCGACGAGTTCCTCGACGGCATCCGCGCCTACTTCGCCGAGCACGCGTGGGGCAACACCGACCTTGCAAACCTGTTTGCGCACCTCGAAGCGACCAGTGGCCGTGACCTCGACGAGTGGGGCCGGTTGTGGCTGCAGACGGCCGGCGTCAACACACTCACTCCGCACCTCACGGTCGGCGAGGACGGGACGTACACCGCGGCGCACATAGCGCAGACCGCCGGTGACGAGCACCCGACGCTTCGGCCGCACCGCGTCGCGATCGGCCTCTACGATCAGACGCCCGAGGGTCTGGTGCGACGCGAGCGGGTCGAACTGGACGTCACCGGCGAACGTACCGAGGCGCACGATCTGGTCGGCAAGGATCGTGCCGATCTGGTGCTGGTGAACGACGACGACCTCACGTTCGCCAAGATCCGGCTCGACGACTCGTCACTGCACACGCTGATCGAGTCGATCGGCGAGTTCCGCGACGGCCTCCCCAGGGCGCTGGGCTGGACCGCGGCCACCGACATGCTGCGCGACGCGGAGATGCCCGCGCGCGACTACATCGAGCTGGTGCTGCGCGGTGTCGAGCATGAGACCGACATGACGGTCGTGCAGACCGTACTGCGAGCCGCCCGCGCCGCGGTCGACCTTTACTCCGACCCGGCCGACCGGCTCTTGCTCTCGTCCCGATGGTCCAGCGCCCTGCACCGCATGGCCCGTTCGGCCGAGCCGGGAAGTGACGCGCAACTCGCTCTCACCAGAGCGTGGGTGGCCGGCGCGGCCAGCGAAGCGCATGTCGAGCAGATCCGCGCCCTGCTTGCGACGACGGACGGCGGCGACGTCCTTCCCGGCTTGGCGGTGGACACCGACATGCGGTGGAACCTGATCCAGCGGCTCGTCACGATCGGCGCTGCCGGCGACGGCACGATCGACGACGAGCTCGAGCGCGACGACACCGCGACGGGTCGGCGCCACGCCGCGCGGGCACGAGCGTCCCGCCCCTTCATCGAGGCGAAGGAGGACGCATGGACCACCGTCGTCGACCAGGACAAGCTTCCGAACGCCCTGCTGGCCGCGACCGTCTCGGGTTTCGCCCATCCGGAGCAACGCGAGCTCGTGCGTCCCTTTGTCGGGCGCTACCTCGACGCCGTGCCGCGGGTCTGGGCGGAGCGGACGAACGACACCGCCCAGACGATCATCACCGGACTCTTTCCCCGCGTGCTGGCCGACTCCGAGACCGCCGACACGATCCGCAGCTGGCTCCAGACCGCCGACATCCCGGACGCGGCACGCCGCCTCGTCGTCGAGGGCCTGGCCGATCTGGACCGCGCCTTGACCGCCCAGGCGTGTGACCGCGAAGCCGCCGCCCACGAACGCGAGTAGCTCCGCTGCTTTCTGAGTGATCACGTTCGGTAGGAGTCACGTAGCTTCACCAGGCACGCGTGCCTGGTGAAG
>DASUTB010000139.1:0-38885 GCA_036374835.1 Jiangellaceae bacterium
CCGCCTGATGATCAGCTCTTCGCGGCCGACGCGGAACGTCAGCGCGCCACCGTCGTCCTGACTCATGGTTGCCATCGTGCCCGTGATCACCGGCACTTTTCACACGAATGGCGCGGAAAGTGCCGGTGATCACGGGGAGAGGGTCATGTCTCGGCGAGGCCGACCCGCGCGTGCAGGCGGCGGAGGAGGGGCGGCGCGTACCACGAACCGACGCCGAGCAGTCGCATCGACGCCGGCACCAGGATGCCGCGCACGACGGTCGCGTCGAGCAGGATGGCCAGTCCGGTCCCGAGTCCGAACAGCTGGATGAAGCTCACCTCGCTGCTGACGAAGGCGAAGAACGAGACGGCGATCAGCGCTGCGGCGACGCTCACGATTCGACCGGTGTGGCTCAGGCCGTGCACGGTCGCCGGGACGACGCCGACACCGGCGTCGTGCCGTTCCTTGATCCGGCTCATGACGAACACCTCGTAGTCGGTCGACAGGCCGAACACGATGCAGAACAGCAGCACAAGCATCGCCATGTCCAAAGGCTGTGGCGTGAAGCCGAGCAATTCCGAGCCGAAGCCGTCCTGGAAGATCACCACCATCAAGCCGAGCGTCGCCCCGAGCGTGAGGACATTGCTCAGCAGCGCCCGCACCGGCTGCACGACACTGCCGGTGAACAGGAACAGCACGATGAACGTCGTCAGCACGATCAGCCCGGCAGCCAGCGGCAGTCGGTCGGCGATCGCGTCCAGGCTGTCGACGAGGAACGCCGTCTCCCCACTGACGAGTACGTCCACTGCGGCCGGGGGCGGCACTGCCCGTACGTCACCGACCAGATCCTGCGCCGCCGAGGAGCGTGGATCGCCGGCCATCACCACCGCCAGTCGCTCCGGCGCCCCACCGTCGGCCGGAGCGTCCGATGCGGCGGCAACCTCCGACGTAGCCGCACCATCGACGAACATCCCCGCACTGGATTCGACCCGGTCGACGCCCGGGATGGCGGAAAGATCAGCAGCGTATGTCGCCAACTCGTCCGGAGCGACGGCCGAGGTCGTCACCACGTCGATCGCCGTCGTGTCGTCGGACGCGAAATCGTCCCGTAGGGCGTCGCCGACCTGGCGGCTGGCCGCGCTCGTCGGAAGCGCACGGTCGTCCGGCGTGCCGAACGTGACCTGTAGCAACGGGGCCGCCGCGACCAGAAGCACGGCGATCACCGGCACGGCGGCCAGCATCGGCCGGCGCATCACCTGGCTGGCGAGCCTTCCCCACACCGGCGACTCGCCGCCGCGCGTGATCGACCTGGCCCACGGCAGTGCACCCGCGTTTACCCGGCTGCCTAGCATCGTGAGCAGAGCCGGCAGGACGATAACGGCGCCGAGGACCGCGATCACCACCACACCTATCCCGGCATACGCGAACGAACGCAGGAAGTACAGCGGGAACAGCAACAACGCGGCCAGGGCTGCGGAGACCGCGAGCCCGCTGAACACGATCGTCCGGCCGGCGGTCTCCACGGTTCGGACGACGGCGTCCGCCACCGGCGCCCCACCGCTGAGTTCCTCCCGGTATCGGCTGACCATCAATAGCGCGTAGTCGATGCCCAACGCGAGGCCGAGCCCGGTGGTGAGGTTGATCGCGAAGACCGACACATCGGTTATCTCCGCGATCACCGCCAGCACACCGAACGTGCCGAGGATCGCGAGCATGCCGATGGCAAGCGGCAGTAGCGCGGCGACCAGGCTGCCGAACGCGAGGACGAGCAAGACGAGGATGATCGGAACGGCAATGCTCTCCGCGACGGCGAGGTCGCGGCCGACCTGTTCGGGGATATCCTCGCCGATGATCTCCGGCCCGCCAACTGTCACGTCCAGCCCCTCGTGCGCGCCGGCGTACCGATCACTCACGGCCGCCGCGTCACCGACGAGGTCGGCGACGATCAAGGCCTGTGTGCCGTCGGTCGACACCATGGACGGCGCGCCGGTGTGCCAGTACGACACCACCCGTGACAGTGCGGGGTCTGCGTCCATCTCGGCGGTGAGCGCGGAGCCTGCGGCCGCGGCCGAGGCGTCGTCAACGGACCGACCCCGGGCCGAGACGACGAACACCAGGTCCGCATCGTCGTCGAAGTGCTCCTCGATCAGTTCGGCGGCGAGCGTGGAGTCGGCGCCCGGGTCGTTGAAGCCCCCGGACTGAAGTTTGCCGAACGCGCCGGCGCCCAGTACGGCCAGCCCGACCAAGGCGATGACCGAACCGAGGAGGACGAGGCGAGCGTGACCGACGACGAATCGTGCGAGTGCGCCGAGCATGAGGAACTCCATCAATGTGTGCGGACGTAAACTTTACATCTGTTAACTTGGCATAAATGTTGGCGCATGTCAACATTGAATCCATTGAGAAAGACGGAGGGCCGACAACGGTGTCGCAACGGACGAAGTATCACCACGGCGATCTGCGCAATGCTCTAATTCGGGCCGGCGCCGAGCTCGCCGAGCAAGGAGGTCCGGACGCGGTCGGCATTCGGGCCGCCGCCCGGCAGGTGGGAGTGACCCCGACCGCCGCGTACCGGCACTTCGCGAACGCGATGGACCTGCAATGTGCGGTGCAAGAGTGCGCCATGGCCTCGTTGTCCGACGCGATGCGCGCCGAGCTCGCGAAAGTGGATCCGGACGGCGAGCCGGCCGAGGTCGCACTGCGGCGCCTCTACGCGATCGGCCGTGCCTATGTGCGCCATGGGCTCGACGAGCCCGGTCTCTTCCGTACGGCGTTCACATCGATCGAAGCCGCGCCGACCGAGTCGGACCGGCAGGCCGACGACGCGTTCGGCATATTGAACGAGGCCCTCGACGACCTGGTGGCGAGCGGGTATCTGCCGCCCGAGCGAAGGCCGCTGGCCGAGATCGCGGCATGGTCAGCGGTGCACGGTCTGGTCCGGCTGATCCTCGACGGTCCGCTGGCGGATGTCGACGAAGCGGGCCGGAAGGCGGTTGTCGATCGGACGCTGCACATGGTCGCCCGCGGCCTATAGTCGATGGGCTCGGCCGCGACGCATTGGGTACGCATAGCGTCTCGTTGAAGGGCCGTTAGGCGATGCGACGCGTCGTTTACGTGATCATTCTTGGTTAGAGCTGCCGGAGCAGGGCTTGCTTGGCGCTTGTGAACTCGTCGTCGGTCAGTACGCCATCGCGATGCAACTCGCCGAGTTCGCGGAGTCGGCGCAACACGGTGTCATGATCGGTGCCGGCGCCGTCCGGCGGAGATGTCGGCGGTAGTGCGGCCGATTGCTCCGATGTGGTGTTCGGGTGGGGGAGCCGCGCGACGATGGCGGCCGCGAGCAGGGACGTCGTCCCGCCCTCACGGAGCATGCCCCACGTCGTGCATAGCGGGTCGTGCTTGGGCTCCAGCGCCGTGGCGCCGGTGACGCGGAACCGCAGGAAACCGTTGGTTAATCCGACGATCGGCACCCACTCCACGCCGACGACACTGGACAGTGGGAACTCCTGTGGACCGGCCGACTTCTTGACATTCTCGGCCCAATCGGTCCACTCGATCCGGATCGTGCTGCCGTCGAACGACACCGTGCCGTCGCCCGCGGTCGCGGTCAGCGGGACGGCGGGCCCGCGCAGGTGGTAGTGATCGGTCGCTCCGGTCGGGACCTGCTCGATCAGCAGCGAGTGGCGGATCTCGTCGACCAGGTACTCCGCCGCACCGATGCTGGTGCGATCCACCACCAGGCGGTAGGGGTCGGCGTCATCGCCGAGTTTGCCACCGGCCACTTGGAGGAACGGGTCTGCGCCGTCCCGGAGCCGTAGCCGGAGCCGGCCGGCCTTGCGGCCGGGCTCGAATGCGGCGCCGGTGATCGCCGTCACCGGAACGGTCAGCTCACCGAGTGCTTGGCGGAGCTTGTGCACGCGCTTGTCATGGCCGGGCACGATCCGGACAATCTCGCCGTCGAACGTCCAGGTACCGTCACGAACTATCACCTCGGCCACAAAGGTGATCGTAGCGAGGACGGAAGAAGGAGATCGAGATGCATGTCGCTAGGTTCGCGGTGTCCGACTCGCGGGACGCCCGTGTCGGCGTGCTCAGCGATGACATCGTCACCGAGCTTGACGGTGTCGGCGCGGTGTCGGAACTGCTGCACCTTCCGGTTGGCGAGTTGCGCGAGCGGCTGCGCGGTGCGAGTGGCCCGCAGCGGCGGCGGGCCGACGTCACGCTTGTCCCGCCGATCGACTCGTCGACCGAAGTGTGGGCGTGCGGCGTGACGTACAAGACCTCACAAGGTGCCCGCATGGAGGAGAGCGAGCGGGCCGCGTCGATCTACGAGCTGGTCTACGACGCCGACCGGCCCGAGATCTTCTTCAAGTCCGCCGCCTGGCGGGTGGCAGGTGACGGCGAGCCGGTGGCCATCCGGTCCGACTCCGAGGTGAACGTGCCCGAACCGGAGCTTGCCGTCGTCGTCAACGCCCATGGCGAGGTCGTCGGCTTCACGTGCTGCAACGACGTGTCGTCCCGGACGATCGAGGGCGAGAACCCGCTGTACCTGCCACAGGCCAAGGCATACCTCGGCGGCTGTGCGGTCGGTCCGGCGATCCGTCCCGTGTGGGAGGTTCCAGACCCGTACAACCTGTCGATCGAGATGACGATCGAACGGGACGGCGTTGCCGCGTGGCAAGGGGCGGCCGGCACGTGGCAGCTGCACCGCCGGATCGACGACCTCGTCGGGTACCTGCTTCGCGCCGACGTCTTCCCGGATGGTGCGGTGCTGTCCACCGGAACCTGCCTTGTTCCACCGGCGCCGTTCACGCTGCAACCGCATGACGTGGTGCGGATTCGGATCGAGGGTGTCGGCACGCTGACGAATTCGGTCGTCGAGGGCGTGGCGGGCATGGCCTGGCTGGTGGACGCCCGGTCGGACGTGCGTCGCCGCGCACGCCGCGCCGGCTCAGCGTGACTCGTCGGGAACCACGGCGTACGCACGTACGGGGAACGTCCCGAAAGACCGGATGCGCAGGGGCGCTGCGTGGAGGCGCGCCCCGGTGATCGGCAACCGGTCGAGTCCCGTCAGGTGTTCGAGCACCGGGACTCCGGCGGCGAGCAGCACCGAGTGGGCCGGCCGGGTATCGCCGTCGGTGTCGTCGATGTTGACGCTGTCGATGCCGACCAGGCGAGCGCCGGCGTCGGCCAGCAGCCGAGCGCCCTCCTCGGTGAGGAACGGCGCGCCGCTGCCGTACTCGGGTGTTCCCCAGTGCCGGTCCCAGCCGGTGTGGGCGAGAACCGCAGCTCCCTTGACGTCCAAGGCCGCCAACGCTTCGGGCCCGATGCCACGCTGTTCGCTGCCGGTCACCCGGACGACGACGATGGGCAGGTCGGCAACGCTCTCCAGGGGGACGTCGGCGAGGTCCGCACCGTCGGCATACCGGTGAAAGGGGCTGTCCACGTACGTGCCCGTGTTGCCGACCAGGCTGATCCGGTCGATCGCGAACTCGGTACCTGCCGCGTAGTGCTCCCGGGACTGCTCGCGGGTCAGGTGTGGCGTGATCTCCGGTCCGGGCAGCCCGGGATAGGTGGTCATGCCGGCCGAGATCACGTGGTTGAGCTCCACGAGGCAGGTGGATGATGCGGCATCGGCCGATCGATCGGCCGGCCCACCGCGGGAACCCTTGTGCGGCTCGGTGATGATCTCGAGGCTACTGATGCGTACCCGGTCGACCATGAGTAGGCCGAGGTGTTTGACGAACAGGTTCGCCACGGCGTCTTCAGTGATCCCTGCATCCGGGATGTCGAGTCGGAAGCCGTTGGCTTGGAGGCCACCGCCGTTGAGGAATGTCACGTCCGCGTCGAAAGCGGCTCGGTAGTCGGTCACTGACCCATCTTCAGGGATGCGCCGCGTCCAGGCGGGGAGCGATCCGGACAATCTACGTAGTCATCCCGCCACGGAGGCGTGCTGCTCCATGGTGGCCAGAACCGCTCGTGCCACGACACCGCCTCCAGATAACCAGCGAGCTGCCGGGACTTTACCCTGTAAACCCACCCTATCTCGAACATACGTTCTGCATATCTACTTGAGTGAGTAGCCTGTGGCGTATGGATGATCAACATCCTGCGGCTGGGGTGGACTATCCGGGCACGTATCAGGAGCTGTTGGAGTGGTTCCCGGACAATCGTGCGTGCGTGGCGTACTTGGAGCAGCTTCGTTGGGGCGATGGGTTCGTGTGCCCGAAGTGCGGCGGGGACTCGTGCTGGCGTACCGGCAGAGGCTTGTGGATGTGTACGGCGTGTCATCGCGCGACGTCGGTGACCGCGGGCACGATCTTTCATCGGACGCATACGCCGCTGGCGACGTGGTTCGCGGCGATCTGGTTCGTCACCTCGCAGAAGAACGGCATGTCCGCCCAGGGTCTGCAGCGGGTGCTCGGGTTCGGCTCGTATGAGACGGCGTGGGCGTGGCTGCATAAGCTGCGTCGGGCGATGGTCCGCCCCGACCGGGATCTGCTGTCCGGTGCTGTTGAGGTCGACGAAGTGCTGGTCGGCGGGGTCACCGTCGGCAGTGGCGGTGGTGCCGGCGACAAGGTCCCGGTCTTGGTCGCGGTCGAGCATGGGGAAGGCAAACGGTAATTCCATGACAGACATGGGGCGGGCGGACGAGCGCGCGCTCGAGGAGCAGCGTGACGGCGAGGACGACGATAACCGCGTCGAGGACGAGCGGGAATGCAATCGCGAACTCACGCGGGAACTGCAACTCCAGCGCGTAGTCATACAGCGCGGCGTACGAGGTAGCAAACGACAGACCGAACAGCAGCGCGACCACCGACGACAGCGCCCACGGCCCCGAGCGCAGAAACCACGGGTGGATGGCCGCTCCCCCGGACTCGCCCAGCCCGGTCGGTGGGTGGTCGGCCGCCCGGTCAACGTGGGCGTCTGTCCGGTCGGTGGTCATGACGAGCCGCCCTCGTGCCCAGTGTCCGGAACGTGACCACAGGACCGTGGCCACCGTGATGCGTGAGCCAGTCGCCAGGGCACAGCGTCCGGACACCCCTGGGCGCTGCCATGTGCGGATCGTTGAAGAAAGTCCAGCGCATCGGCCATGGCTTGCGCAACCTGCGCAACTACCGCCTGCACCAGTTGCTGCACTGCGGCGGGATCGCGTGGCAAGATCAATCCTCCGCGAGGCTACGGAGGCGCGCTCCCCGAATCGTGGCGTAGGGCCGGTTACCGTGGTTTTGGCGCTGCCATCGGCGGATTCCTCGTGCGCCGCACTTCGCCAGGTTGTGACGACAGATGGATGATGGGGAGGTCCATCACTCCTTGAGGAGCAGCCGGCTGAAGCTGCTGTGAAGCCAGTCTCGATACTGGGTGGTCGTCCATCCGCAGTGGTCGGTGAGGTCGAGGTAGACGCCCACGGATGACAGCGCCCAGGCTTCATCGACCGCTGTGACGCTGTTGAGACCGGGCCGTAGTCTATTGGCCTCGGCGAAACGTGCGATCACGTCGTGGAGGGCATGGCGTCGGTGCCGGTCGCCCTCGGCGGCCAGTTCGGCGACGGCAGGTTCGCTGAGTGCTCGCAACATGACCCGGAGCAACGGCTGGCCGCGTTCGAATATGCGGGTGTGGGCATCAAGCCACGTGTGCAGTGCCGCATCGGCGTCGCCGGGTGGCGCATGCCGGTGTTGGTCGTCCGCGGCGTCGGCTTCGAGCTGGTCGAGCAGCCCGGTGACCAGTGCAGCCTTCGAGCCGAACGCGGCGTACACGGTCGGCACGCTTACGGCGGCCTCATCGGCGATGTCCTTGATCGTGGTCGCCGTAAAACCCTGCGTCTCGAACAGCCGACGGGCGGCCCGCAGGATCGTCGAGCGGGTCTGCTCGGCCCGCTCGGCGCGCAACGGGGAGTTGTATGGCCGCGGCGACGTCATCCCTTGACTCTATAGCGTATACCTGCCTATATTGACTATAGCTCGATATGGTGAAGGGGCTGGCCATGATGCTCAACGAACTGCGGCGCCGCTACGTTGCCGACATCGTTCCCGATGCGACCTGGCGCGAAGTGATGGTGGCGGGCGTCCGCTGCGAAGCGATCGTGGCAGGCAACGGGCCGCCAGTCGTCCTCATGCATGGCGGCCTCGACTCCTGCCTGCAATGGGTCCCGATCCTGTCGACGCTCTCTGCCCGGTTGCGGTGCTACGTGCCCGAGCGTCCCAGCAACGGCGCGTCGGATGCGTTCGACTACCGCGGTCTGGACGGCGACTTCCGCAGCCACGCCGCGGGTGTCGTCGCCGACATGTTCGACGGTCTCGACATCGATCAAGCTCCCCTGGTGGGCAACTCGATGGGAGGTCTGTTCTCCCTCGCGTTCGCCACCGCCCATCCCGATCGGGTGGAGCGCGTCGTCTTCGTCGGCGTGCCCGCAGGACAGGAGGACCACGCCCTCCCGGCACCGGTGCGGATGATGGCCCACCCTCTCACGCGCCAGCTCATCGCGCGGCTGTCGGCCCGCGCCGGTCCACGCGACACCCGGCGGATCGTGCGGCAACTCATCATGGCCCGCCCCGACCGGTATCCCGAACCCCTCCTGGAAATCGCCACTGCGACCACGCGGCGCAACGCGCGCGCATGGCGCGACTTCGCCAGCCGAATGGCGGCCGGTGGATCCCTCCGGGCCGATCTGCGCTCCAGCGACTGGCTTGGTGATCTCAACGTTCCGGCGAGCTACATCGTTGGCAGTCGCGACGCCTTCGGCACCGCGCAGAGCATCCAACAACTCGCCGCCGGCATCGGCGCGGGCGTCACCGTCATCCCCGACGCCGGACACCTGCCCTGGCTCGACGAACCCGACCTCGTAACCGACGCGATCGTGAACAGCCTCTAAGTTCGTGAACGCGCGTCCAGGCACGGACCCGGCGCGATGTCCCGCAACACGACGCCAGATGCGGACCGGTGAACGGTGCCTCCGCCCCAACCCACGGCGATGGGACAACGGGACCCGTCGTTGCTGGTCGAAGACCGTTGGCGCGTTCGCCGGAGCGGTGTCCGCGCTGGCGTTCACCGCACTGCACGGCGTGCTGATCGTCAACATCTGGGACAGAACTGCCGCGATGATGCTCGCGGGCGCGCTGTGTGGCAGCTGCCTGGTATGGAGCTACACGAGTGCGCGAGACAGACCATCTGCGATGGGCTGGCTGGCCTACAACGGCCTCCACGTGGCACTGCTCGTCGCGCTAGGTCCTACCTCGCTCCTCCTGCTCGAACCGACCGCCTCCATGGGCGAGCTCATCGCATCAGCCGATCAGCTCGGCGACCTAGTTCCCTCAGCGCTGCCACTGATGGCGGTGGCGTCGGCGGCCGGCACCACCGTCGTGTGGGCGACATCGGGTCGTACATTCGGGTCGCTTCCGTCCGTGTGCACCACCCAAGTGCTGCTGGTCGTCCTCGTCGGCCACAATTTCGCCATTCTCGGCCTCGTGGAGATTTCCGACGTGCGCGCCGCACTCGGGTCGTTCCTTGGGGTAACGCTTTTCCTGGGAGCGTCGTTCGCGTTCGCGTACCTACTGCTCGACGCCGTCGCCGCTCGCATCGCTACACACAGGAGCACGCCAGGCAGGTCATGCAGTTATCCGCGCGATCCTTGATAGCACCCGCGCTCGACGGGCTGGTCGGTTCGATGTCTTCGAAGCGAACTGTCGACGGGAGCTCCCGCTTGTGCGGCCGGCCAGGCTGACGGCTCCCTACCTGCCACGACGAGTGCGCCGCCGGCGAGGAGCGCCCCTTGTCCAATGGACGTCGCGGTCATTATGCGACCGTATTCCCGCCGGGGGGCGCAGCCAGCCGGCAAACGGCTGGGTCGGATGCGTGCGCAAGTGGCCGGTGCGCCGGCCAGCGCGCAGCTGGTCAGCTTCGCCGCCAGTGTGATCGAGAAGGGCTCGACGATCCACACCGACGGCACCCGCACCTATCGTCAACTCGCCGACATGGGCTACACCCACGACTACGTCCTGGGCTATCAAGCCGAGGACCCCAAGACCGTGCTACCCGGCGTGCACCTGATCGCGTCGCTGCTCAAACGATGGCTGCTCGGAACCCTGCACCACCGCGTCAGCGACGAGCACCTGTCCTACTACCTCGATGAGTACACCTTCCGCTTCAACCGCCGCACCGCCACGCGCCGTGGGCTCTTGTTCTATCGGCTCCTTCAGCAAGCCGTCGCCACCGACCCTCATCCCCTCTATGAGCTGGTCAAACCCGGAGATCCCGGCTGGTGAACTTCACTCAAGCAGATATGCAGAACATACGTTCGAGTCAAGTCATGTAGTGTGCCTCGGCCTTCTGGCGGAGTTTCCGGGCTGATGCGTGACAGAGAGTTCGATCTCGAGCATCGCAGCGTCCCACTGGAGGCCCGGTCATCGCGACGCGGCACCGGCCGGGTCTGACGAGACACCCGGTCATCGAGCTGGCCGGCGCCAGCTCTGAGCGCCGCTGTGCCGGTGGACGTTCAGATGTGAGACGGCCCGGCGGCGTCGGTCGGCGCCCTTGCCCTGGTCGACTGCCTGGCAGCTACGAGGAGTTGGTGACAGCGAGGTAGGCCGCGTTCAGGCGCTCGCGAACACTAGGTGATCGCGCTGGGGTATCAAAGCCTAGGTGTTCGCGGCGAAGCTCGTCCATGAACTCCTGCCACAGCGCGGGGCCGCCTTGTTCGAGCAGCTCGGCGCGAACGCGCAGCGCGCGGCTCGTGGGCCGGTGGCGAAGCCCCCAGCTGCCGAGCTGCGCGAACACGGGCACGAGTTGGATCGCGGGTTCGGTCAGGCTGTAGCGCGCCCGCTGGCCGGGCCGCGTGTCCTCACGGGTGAGCAGTCCCGACTCGACGAGTCGCTTGAGTCGGTCGGCGAGAATATTTGAGGCGATCCCCTCGATTGAGCCGGCCTGCAGCTCTCGGAAATAGCGGCGGTCTCCGAAGACGATGTCGCGGAGGACGATCAGGCTCCAGCGATCGCCGAACACCTCGATGGCGGCGTTGATCGGGCACCCCGACCGCGGCTCATAGTCTTTGCCCATACTGCTTGCAATCTACCACCGCGAGGTACTACTGTCGCCACAAGCGGTTGCAAACTACAAGCGGAGGGGGCGCCGTGCTGAGGCAGGTCGCGGAGGGTGTGCTGGTCCACGAGAGCGAGGTCATACAGAGCAACGCCGTCGTCGTGCAAGGCCGGACCGGGGTGTTGCTCATCGACCCCGGAATTCGGGGCGACGAAATGGCCCAAATCGCGAGCGACCTTCACGAATTGGGCCAGCCCGTTGTGGCAGGCTTCTCGACGCATCCTGACTGGGATCACGCGCTCTGGCACGCCAAGCTCGGCGAAGCGCCCCGTTACGGTACAGCCCGTTGCGCGGCTTATCTCCGCGATCTGCTGTCGGACGCGAGTTGGAAGGCCCGCCTCGCCGAGGGGTTACCGCCGGAATTCGCCGAGGAGATACCACTGGACCTGTTCGGCCTCATTACCGGTCTGCCCGCCGGGACTGCACGGATTCCTTGGGATGGTCCTCAAGTCCGGATTATCGAGCATCAAGCGCATGCACCAGGCCACGCGGCGCTGTTGATCGAGGATCGCAGGGTTCTCGTCGCCGGCGACATGCTTTCCGATGTCTTAGTCCCGATGCCCGACCTGGACGCCACTGACCCGATCGAGGACTACCTCGCCGCGTTGCGGTTGTTCGAGGGCGTGGCGGACGACGTCGATGTCCTCATCCCCGGCCACGGGTCCGTCGGCGGACATGATCAGGTGCACGCACGGATCGAACTAGATCGCGCGTACGTGCAGGCCCTGCTTGACGGCGGTGTTCCCGACGACCCGCGGATCGGCTCATCGGCCAAGCCTGGCTGGGAATGGGTGAGCGACGTGCACGCATGGCAACACCAGCGCCTCGCCCAAGGAAGAGAGCGCGACGGGACGCCCGGATAGCGATCCGCTTGCGACGAAAGACGACCCTGCCAAAGTTGACTCAAGACACATAGCGTCGTTTTGCTCAGCCGGAGCGGTGAAGCGTGGCAGACGCCGCGTCCGTCACAGCCCTCGTCAGAGCGTCGAGTACAGGTGAGTGGAGTCGCCAGCGCTGCCAGTGGAGTGGCACATCGAGAAAACGACCCGGCGCCAGCTCGACGATCTCGTTGTGATCGAGAGCCTTGCCGACGAGATGCTCCGGGACCATGCCCCAGCCGAGGCCGAGGCGGGCGGCATCCAGGAATCCGCGGCTCGACGGCAGGTAGGTGATCGTCGGGTCGAGCCGCTTGCCGGTGAGCAGGGCCAGGAACCGGTGCTGGAGGCCGTCCTTGCGGTTGTACATCAGTGTCGGTGCCAGGGCGAGCGACTTCGGGTCCGGCCCGTCCGGGAAGTAGTGCGCCGCGAACTCCGGCGCGGCGACGGCCAGGTAGCGCATGGCGCCGAGCGGTTCGGTGCGGCAGCCCTGCACGGCGGTCGGCTCGGTCGTGACGGCGGCCATGACCGTCCCTTCCCGCAGCAGTGCGATGGAGTGGTCCTGGTCTTCGGCGCGGATGTCGAATGTCACGGCGTACTCGGCGGGTATGGCGGCGAGTGCGTCCAGGAACCAGGTGGACAGCGAATCCGCGTTGACCGCCAGGGCAAGGCGCAGCGGCTCGGCCGACTCATCGGCAGCGAGGTCGGCAAGGGCCTCCCGCTCGAGCAGCCGGGTCTGGTTCGCGAGCCGCAGCAGCACTCTGCCGGCATCGGTGGGCTCGACTGGGCGGCTGCGGCGGACGACGACCTGGCCGAGCTGCGACTCGAGCGCCTTGACACGCTGGCTCACCGCCGAAGGAGTGACGTGCAGCCGGTGGGCCGCGGCCTCGAAGCTGCCCTCGTTGACGACGGCGGAGAAGGCCGCCAGTTGCGCATGGTCCAAGCTGCTCATGAAGTAATGCTAATGCAAATGAAGCAACATTAGCTGGACTACAGAGAAGAGCAGACCTACTTTCAATATGTGTCCGCCTCTCTCATCGGCTTCGCCACCGGCCTGACCCTCATCATCGCGATCGGCGCGCAGAATGCGTTCGTCCTCCGGCAGGGCATCCGGCGCGAACACGTCCTGCCCGTCGTGCTCGTGTGCTCGCTCGCCGATGCCGCCCTGATCAGCGCCGGGGCAGCAGGGCTCGGCGTGCTCGTCGAAAAGTACGGCGCCGTCACCGAACTGATCCGGTACGGAGGCGCGGCGTTCCTGCTGGGCTACGCCCTCCTTGCGGCGCGACGGGCGGTGCGTCCCGGCACGCTCACACCCAGCGCGCAGGCGGCCGGATCGGTACGCACGGCGCTCCTGACCTGCCTGGCGTTCACGTTCCTCAACCCGCACGTGTACCTCGACACTGTCGTGCTGCTCGGTTCGCTCGCGCACCAGCAGGACGGTCCGTGGCTGTTCGTGGCCGGCGCCGTCACCGCGAGCTTCACCTGGTTCTTCGCGCTGGGTTATGGTGCCAGCTCGCTCGGCCGGTTCTTCGCCGACCCACGGTCATGGCGGATCCTCGACGGGGTGATCGCGGCAGTGATGGCAGCCCTGGCCGTCCGCCTCCTGATGGCCTGACTGTGCCCTGGTGCGCTATGCCGCGCCGAACGAGTTGAACGCGCACCAGGCGACGAACTGCTTGGGATCAGAGCGGTCGATGCCCGCTCGCGCTGTGTGGAGCGCGTGGGCGAAGGAGCTGCCCTCGGCAACGGCGCGATGGAACTCCCGCAGCAGCGGTACGAGATCCTTGTCGGGGACGACGACAGAGCTGGCCAAGACGCCCGCCGCACCCTTGGCCATCAGCGTGCTGACGAACCCGAGCATCTCGTTGCCGTCGTACGACGCGTCCCTGCCGGACTCGCACGCCGCGAGCACCACCCGGTGCGGCACGTAGGCGCGCTGGTGCAGCTCGTGGACGGTGAGAAAGCCGTCGCTGAGCAGCAGCCGGGAGAACGTCGGGTTGTCCGCGCGGATGTAGCAGTGGCAGGCCAGGTGTGCGAGCGACGCGCCGTCCATCGCCGCGGTGACGGCGGCCATCGTGCTCTCGGGTGGCGCGATGACGACCGCGTCGTCGTACAACGCGGCCAACTCTTCGATCTCGTCGTGCGCGCCGGCCAGCTCGGGTCCGGCGGCGAGTACGACCTGGCCGGACGGTCGCACTTGGGACGCCGCCCTGCTCTGTGCCCACATCGAGCCCGACGGGGCGAGCGCGACCGGTCCGGAATGCAGCGCGGTCCACGGCAGCGAGTGCAGACCGCGGACGGGGATGATGACCAGCTCGGCGTCGTCGGCGACATTCAGCGGCTCGACGAGTGTTGCGGTGAGCCGGCCGATGACCTCGTCCGCGTTCGCGAGCATGGTGGCGGCGGTCTGCCCCTCCGCGCGGGGCCGGGCGAGGTACCGCAGGTAGAAGAGCAGGCGCTCGGCTTGGTCGAGCACGCGATCGAGCGGTCCCAGGTTCACGATGCGCGTCCGCCGCGGTTCCAGGATTGCCGCGACGAGTTCGCCGTCGAGCACGTCGAGCTCGACGAGGATTCGACCGTCCAGCGCGCGCCGAAGCTCGGGAGCCGATAGCGCGTTACCAGGCTGCCCGGAGGTCTCCGTGCTCCAGGTCGCTCGGCGGATCCGCTGCTCGATCCGCCGTTGCCGGGCACGTAAGCCGGCCGGCTCGGTCCCGTTCTCCTGGCGGGCGGCGACCAACTCGGCATAGGCCGCGCGTAGTTCGCCGATGTCGTCTTCGATGTCCGCCGAGGGCTCCGGCTCGACGACCGACAGCGCCGCGGCTCGCGAGCGTTCCATCCATTCCAGGACTCGTGCGGCCGGCTGGCTGCCGATGCGCGAGGCGAGCCCGAGCCGGCCGATTTCCTCGCCATGGCCGGACGCGAGTGCGCGCAGCTCGATGGACGGCAGCGCTGCTCTATGCTTCGCCAGATCGTCCAGCCCGGAGCGAGTCAGCGACCGGACGCGGCCCGTTTGTCCCTGATCCCAGGCCGCGAGGGCAGCGGCATGCGTGCCCACCAGGCGGTTGAGCAGCGGCAGGCTCCGACTGAACTCATACGATCGTGTCCAGGACTTCTTTGCCAGGTTCTGCCGGCCGAACTTCGCGGCCACCCGGCCGGCAACGAGGTATGCGGTGACCGCATATGTCCGCATGCTCGCCCGCTCGAGCGCCTGCGCGGCCTTGCGTGCGCGCGGGACGTCACGTGATTCGATCGTGCCGCGACGAAGACTTGCCTCCAGCTCTACCGACGTCGCGCGGGCGGCTCCCCAGCCACGGCGCTGCCGGCGAAAGCTCGTTCTCGCCTGTTCCGCCTCGGCGACGGCCTCATCCAGCCGGTTCGACTGAAGTGCGAGCCAGGCCAGATTCAGCCTGGCTTCTGCCGCCATCAGCTCAGCCCCTGGCCCCTCCAGCACGCCGATGGCTTGGCGGGCATGTTCGAGCGCTTCGGGGAGCAGCCGGAGTTGCGTAAGCGCGTCCGAGTACTCCATAAGCAGCTCACCGGCTGGCAAGTCCAGCTTGTCGAACATCGCCTTGGCGGCCTCGAGCTGGGTTACACCTTCGGCCAACCGGCCGGAAAGCGCGGTGACCCACGCCCGGTTCTCGGCCACGATCGCGGCATAGACCGGACTGACTTGCTCCGCAGCCCGCTCTGCTTCATCGAACAGCGCGAGCGCTTCGGTGAACCGGCCCCGATGCGCCTGGAGGATGCCGAAGTTGGCCGCCGCCTTCGTACGAACCTGCAGTTCGAGGGTCGCGTCCCTCAACAGTTGAGCATAGAGGTGTGCTGCCGAAGCAAGATCACCGAGATTGGCTGCAAGCGTGGCGCGCTGGATGGTCAGTTCCGCGATCGCGTCGTGCGGAAGCAGCGGTTCTGCGGCGTCGAAGTCGCGGCGTGCGGCCGATAGTCGGCCGCTTTCATGCTGGATCGCACCGCGGGTGACCAGCACCTCGCCGAGCAGGTGGTCGAATCCACTCTCGCGTGCGATCCGAGTCGCCGTGTTGAGCAGCCGGAGGGCGCGCCGGTGTTCCATGGCATAACGCTCCGCCCATCCCCAGGCTCGAAGCATGAGGCACAGCGCTTCGGTGTTGCCGCGTTGTCGCGCTTCGCGTACGAGTTCCGGAGCTTGCACGCGGAGCGTCGTAGGATCTGTGATCGCCTCCTGATACGCCGACTTCGCACGTATCAACAGGTCTTCGTCAAGATCTGTCATGGTAAGGGCCCCACCATCATGTCCGAGTAGTTTCGCCGACCAAGGGGAGATACACAATGCCGGATCACCAGCGCACGTTCGGCCAACCTGACCAAAGGTCCGATTCGATGCGATTGAAAGATCTTCGTGCGGTTGCGCGGCAGGTCGGGGCTATCACAACGACACGGGACGATCCGGAATTCGACGAGCGAGTGCTCGCCGACATCCTGCGTCGTCGTGCGGGCCGCAGTGACCGTATCCAGTTCGAGCCGATCCGAAACAAAGACGGTGCCGGCACCCTCGCGGCGACATCGGATGCACAACTGCTGGTTCGCAAGGAGGACGACCCGGCTGTTCGGCGCCTTCTTACCGAGGTGCACGGGCTCGACGCCCGTACCGAGCTGTCCGGGAGGGTGATCGCCTATACCGGGGGCCGCGATCCTGCCGCATTGTGCCGGCTCGCGGCGAGCCTCCGGCGTCAGGGGGTGCCGATCTCGGCGAACTACGTAACGCCCATGGGTGGCTATATGAAGAGCGTCGCCAGCCCGGAGATGACCGAAGGCCGGGTGCCGGCGTTTCCGGAAGTCGAATCCGCGCAATCTCCGGTTCGTATCGCCGTGATCGACACCGGCGTCTTCGGTCATGATCGCGAGGACGGCTGGCTGGCCGACCTGGACACCGGAAGTAACCGAGAAGTTCTCGACGATTCGCCGCAGGACGGCTTCCTCGATTTCGCCGCGGGCCATGGATCGTTCTGCGCCGGCATCGTGCAGCAGATAGTGCCGGAGGCCGACATCCAGGTCACCAAGACGCTCGACAGCGACGGGTTCGCCGACGAGCTCGCGGTCGCCACCGAGATGGTCGCCGCAGTTCGGGCCGGCCTCGCGAACGGTCAGCATGTGATCGTGAACCTGTCCCTCGGAACAGAAACCGCTGATGACGAGCATCCGGTGGCGCTCGGCGCGGCGCTCGAGATCATCGACGAGGAGGCGCGTCAATCCGACCACGAGGTCCTCGTGGTCGCGGCGGCCGGCAACTACGGGCACAACCGGCCCTGCTACCCGGCCGCGTTTCCGAATGTCACCGCGGTAGCCGCACTCACGCAGGGTTTGCAGCCGGCCGCCTGGTCGAGCCGGGGGTCGTGGGTCGACGTGTGCACGATCGGCGAAGGCGTGCGCTCGACGTTCGTGCCCGGAACGGAGTCGCCGATCATCGACGCCGATCTCGAGCAGTTCCCGCAGAACGCGTGGGCATTGTGGAGCGGAACCTCGTTCGCCGCACCGCAGGTCGCCGCGGCGATCACCAAGATTGCGATTGACGACGGGGTCGCTCCCTCCGAGGCCAAGCGCCGTTTGCTGGAGGGCGCCGGCGAGGTCCCGCTCTATGGCAAGAGGGTCGAGGTTCTCCCGCGGATCTAGAGGCGTCATGATTGGACTCGTGCGGGACGATCTGTCGGTAGTCGAGCTGGTCGCCAGGGCCAGGGACGGCGATCAAGCGGCGTGGGACGAGATTGTGGAGCGCTATGCCCCGCTGGTGTGGGCGACATGCCAGCGATATGGCTTGGTGTGGGCCGATGCGGACGATGTGGGCGCGAGTGTCTGGCTGCGCCTCGTCGAGCGGCTGGACACGATTCGCCAGCCGGCCGCTCTCGCGGGCTGGCTGGCCACCACCACCAGGCATGAATGCCTGCGGGTGCTTCGGGCGAAGAATCGCGAGCTGCCGGTCGACGACAACGACGGGCTGGCCGGCGATCCGGACCCGGCGGCCGACGCCTGGCTGCTCAAGCAGGAGCGGCTGATCGCGCTGCGCACCGCGTTCGCCGAGCTGCCGGAGCGGTGCCGGCAGCTTCTGGCATTGTTGTTCGCAGAGCCGGTGACGCCGTATGACGAGATCGGTGCGATCCTCGACATGCCGGTCGGCACGATCGGGCCGACCCGGCAACGGTGCCTTGCAAAGTTGCGTACCAGTCCGGTGTTGGCCGCCCTGGTGAACGCGAGCGCGGAGCTGTAGGTGAGTGAAATGACCAACGACGATCAACTGCTCGCCGAGCTACGGGAAGCATTCAACGCCGCGGAGCAGGTGCCGGCCGATTTCATCGCTGCGGGCAAGGCGGCTTTCGCGTGGCGCACCATCGATGCCGAGCTCGCCGCGTTGGCCGACGAGGTTCGAGGCGATGCGGCGCCGGCGGGTACGAGGACCGAGCATGCGGCGGTGCGTGCGCTGAGCTTTCGCGCCGACGGCCTCTCAATCGAGCTCGAGGTGACGGGCGACGCCATCCTTGGCCAGATCGTGCCGCCGCGGGCCGGGCAGGTCGAGGTTCAGAGCCTTTCCGGGACCGAGCACGAAGCTGCGGTCGATGAGAGCGGCTGGTTCGCGATCCGCCCGCTGCCGAGCAGGATGTTCCGGCTGCACCTGCGCACCAGTACCGGTGACGTGGTCACCGAGTGGATAACGCTGTAGCGGAATGACCACGTCAACGGCACCGAGATGCCGTTAGCGACCCGTCGACGGGACGTGAACCGTTACCTGTGAGCCTCAACCTTGGCGCAGGAATTCGTTCTCGCATGGATGTATCAGGAAGCCTACGCGCTGCTCTTCATTGTGGGCGGCTCATCGAGCCACCCACCCTACGGCCTGTACACGGGGGCAGGCCTTAGGCGGCCTTTCCGGGGGTGTCATGGAGGGGTTGCACCCCCGGAAAGCCGCCTTCCCAGCTCATCGCATCGCAATCTGATCTCGGTTCCTTGTCAGTGGTGTGCGAGAGGATGTGTCCATGGCGGTTCGGAGGGTCGGAGTCGAGGAGCGCCGGGCACGGCTGGCCGTCCGCCATCATCTGGTGCCGCACGCACAGGACGGCGATCCGGTCGCGGTATTACGTGACATCGCGGCCTACCACGCGACCGATCCGGCGACGGTTTACCTGGCCGCCGCCGCGCGGACCGCTTTCGCCCCGTCGTCGCTGCTCGACGCGGCGATGTACGACGACCGGGCGCTGGTCCGGGTCCTCGGTATGCGCCGCACCATGTTCGTGGTGCCGGTTGAGCTGTGGCCCGTCGTCCACACTGCTTGTACCGGGGCGATCGCCGCCAAGGAGCGGCGGCAGACACTCAAGATGGTGGCTGAAGCCGGAATCACCGACGCCGACGAATGGCTGGAGCGGGCCGGAAACGACGTGCTGCGGTCACTGTCGGCCCGGGGCGAGGCCACGACCCAGCAGATCGCCGAGGACGTCTCGCAGCTTCGCGAGCAGATCGTGCTGGCACCGGGCAAGCCGTACGAATCGAAGACGACGATGGCGCCGCGGGTTCTGCACCAGCTCGCCGCCGAGGCGAAAGTGGTGCGCACCCGACCGGTGAAGGGATGGGGGAGTGCCAACCGGTGGGTCATCACCGAGCAGTGGCTGCCCGATGTGGTGCTCGACCTTCCGGAGGGCGACGCGGTGGCGCAGTTGGCGCGAGCATGGCTGCGGGCGTTCGGCCCCGGCACGGTCGACGACCTCAAGTGGTGGGCCGGATGGACGGTCCGGCGCACCCGCCAGGCGCTGGACGCGGTGGGCGCGGTGGAGGTGGAGCTGGACGGCGGCCAGACGGGATACCTCCTGCCTGACGATCTCGATCCGGTCTTCCCGCCGGATCCGTGGGCGGCGTTCCTGCCCAGCCTCGACCCGCTCGTGATGGGCTGGGCCATGCCCGGCCGGGACTGGTATCTCGACGGGCCGGCCCGCGACGCGCTGTACGACCGCAGTGGCAACATCGGCCCGACCGTCTGGTGGGACGGCCGTGTGGTCGGGGGATGGACTCAGCGCACCGACGGCACGATTGCGTTCCGGCTCTTCGACGATATCGGTGCGGACGGGACGGCGGCCGTCGGCGATGCCGCGGGAAAGCTCGAGGCCTGGCTCAGCGACGTGCGTGTCAAACCACGTTTCCCCACACCCATCGACAAGGAACTCTCGCGCGGCTGACTCGTTCACCGCGACATGGAGGGGCGCGGCTCGCCACCTGTTTGGCAGTATGTGGCGCGATGCGATTCGCGACCTTTAACATCCGCCACGGCCTGGGTGATGACGCAGGCGACTCGTGGCGGTTCCGGCGCGAATCGACCGCGGACGCGATCGCGGCGCTGAAGGCGGATGCGCTCGGGCTTCAGGAGGTGCTCGAGTTCCAGCGGCACTATCTCGACCGCCGGATTCCGGGGCTACGGTGGTTCGGCGAAGGTCGGGAAGGCGGATCGTCGGATGAGCAGTGTCCGATCGTGGTGACATCACCGGACCTTGATGTGCTCTCGTCGTGGACCCGGTGGTACGGGCCGTCGCCGACGACGAAAGGGACCCGGCTGCCCGAGGCATCGGCGCCGCGCATCGCGACGCTGCTTCGGCTGCGGGGTGCCGACGGAGTCGAGTTCGAGGTCGTCAACACGCATCTGGACGAGCATGTCGCGATCAACCGCGAAGCGAGCGTCCGCCAGCTCGTCCAGTGGTTGACCCCGGACCGGCCGACCGTGGTCATGGGTGATTTCAACGCGGTGCCGAGCGACCGTGCGCTCGCCCCGTTGAGCGACGCAGGGTTCCGGCGCGCCCGGGTGGACGGCGGCACGGCGCACGAGTTCACCGGCGTCGGAGGCAGGGCGATCGACCACATCTTCGTCAGCCGGCACTGGACGGTTTCCGGCGCCGGCGTCTCCCGTGACCGCCCAGCGGGCCGGTTACCGTCGGACCACTGGCCGGTGTGGGTCGATGTCCGGCTCGAGCGCGATGCAGGGCGGTGAACATGCAGAATCTGCTGGTGGTGCCGGCCAACGAGTCCACCTCGGACGATCTCCAGACGGTCTTCGGACGGCGAGGGCAGGTCCGGCTCGGCGGTCAGGGCGTTGCCGGGCGGACCTGCAGTTTGCGGCCGACACGGTCCCGGAACGCGGTCAACGCCGTGGAGTAGTCGTCCAGCGAGTACGAATGGCTGATCATGGTCGCCGCGTCGACGGCACCCTGCGCCATCAGCTCGACAGCGCGGTCGAAACTGTGCAGGACGGCCATGCTGCCGACGATCGTGATCTCGTCCTTGTACACCCGGAACGGCGAGAACCGGGCCGTCGCCTCGGCAGCGGCGACTCCGAACACCTGGAACGTGCCGCCGCGACGGACGCGCCCGATCGCGTCTTCGATCACAGCGACCGCACCGGTGCAGTCCACCACCACTTCCCAGCCGTCGGGGCGGTCGAACACGTCGGCGCTGGTGCCGATCGCGTCGGCGCCGAGCTTGGCCGCCGTGTTCAAGCGAGCCTCGTCGAGGTCGACGACGGAGACGCTGGCCGCGCCGGCGCGGCCGGCGAGCTGGGCCATGAGCAGGCCCATCGTTCCGGCACCGTAGATGAGGTAGTGCTCACCGAGCCGGCTCGGCAGCAGGTCGTAGCCGTGTACCGCGCACGAGAGCGGCTCGATCAACGCGGCATGTTCGAGCGGGACGTGGTCGGGAAGGCGGTAGCAGTTGGCGACGGGAGCAACGGCGTATTCCGCACACCCGCCGGAGCTCGTCACTCCGATCGCGCCCCAGCGCTCGCACAGATTGCCCCGCCCGATCTTGCAGTAGTGGCACTCGCCGCAGAACAGTGAGGGGTCCACGGCCACCCGGTCGCCTTCGGCGATCTCGGTGACGCCGGGTCCGACGGCGACGACCGTGCCGGCGAACTCGTGCCCAGGGATGATCGGGTAGGGCGTTGGCTCGAAGTCGCCGTCGAAGATGTGCAGGTCCGTCCCGCATATTCCGACCGCGGCGACCTCGACGACGACCTGTCGGTCGCCAGGGGTCGGGTCTGCGACGGAGGTGACGGCCACCTTCCCCGGACGTTCGATCAGTACAGCTCTCATCTATTTCACGGCTCCAAACGACAATCCGCGTACCAACCATTTCTGTGCTATCCACCCGGCGAGGATCACCGGGACGGCGGCCATCGTGGACGCCGCTGACAATCGGGCCCAGAACAGGCCCTCACTGGTGATGAAGCCAACGAGGAACACCGGAACGGTGGCGGCCTGCGTCGCGGTCAGGCTGACCGCGAAGAAGAACTCGTTCCAGGCGAAGATGAAGCAGATCAGCGCCGTGGCCGCCAGGCCGGGAGCGATCATCGGCACGATGACGCTGCGCATCTCCCGCAGCGGAGACGCGCCGTCCACTCTCGCCGCTTCCAGTACTTCATAGGGCAGCTCGAGCAGGAACGAGCGGATCACCCATACCCCGATGGGGAGGTTCATCGCCGTGTAGACCACGGCGAGCATGGTGACGTTGTCGAGCAGACCGAGATTGTTGGTGATGATGTACAGCGGAAGGATGATCGCGACCGGTGGCATCATCCGGGTCGAGATGAAGAAGAACAAGGAGTCGCGCCACCGCGGGATCGAGGCTATCGACAGGGCGTACGCCGCCGGTGTCCCGAGCACCACCACGAGCAGGGTGGACACGAGGGACGCGCTCAGCGAGTTCAGCAGGTAGGGCGTGAAGTCGCGCGAGAGGATCGCCTGGTACTGATCCAGGGTCGGTGCGAAGAAGAAGGTGGGCGGATCGGTCGACGCCTGCGACTCCAGCTTGAACCCGGTCAGGAACATCCAGAACACGGGGAAGAAGAACAGCACCGCGGCGGCCCAGGCGGCGAACGCGACGCCGATGTTCCGGGGGCCGCGCGGGCGCCCGCGGGTCGTCGTGGGACTCGGCTCTGCGGTAATGACCCTCGTCATCGGCTCGCCCCTTCCCGGAACAGGTTGGAGATCACTCGCAGCGCGAACGTCGCGATCACGATCGTCCCGATGACGACGATCACACCTGCGGCGGCGGCCTCACCGACGTCGAAGGCGCGGAAGGCCTGCTGGTAGATGAAGTACGGCAGGTTCGTCGTCGCCTGGCCCGGTCCGCCCTGAGTGATCATGAAGATGGGATCGATCATGTGGACGATGAAGATCGTCCCGAGCAGGATGCCGAGCTCGATGAACTGGCGCAGGTGCGGCAGGGTGATGTAGCCGAACGTGGCCAACTCGGAGGCGCCGTCCATCTTCGCCGCCTCAAGAATCTCCGGCGACTGGCTCTGCAGTCCGGCGAGGACGATCAGCATCATGAACGGCGTCCACTGCCAGATCAGCACCATGATGATCGAGATCATCGGATACTGGCTCACCCACTCGACGTTGTCGACGCCGAACGGTGACAGGACCCAGTTGAGCAGTCCGTAGACGGGGTCGTAGATCGACGTCTTCCACAGCAGCGCGGCCGCTGTCGGCATGACCAGAAACGGTGTGATCAGCAACGTGCGGACGATTCCCCGCCCGAGGAACCGTTTGTCGACCAGCGTGGCCAGTACGATGCCGAGCGCCATCGACAGCAGCACCACGCTGGCCGTCAACACCACAGTGTTGAAGACCGCGTTGCGGAACAGCGGATCGCCGAGAACCTTGCCGTAGTTCGCCAGGCCCACGAACTCGCCGGACTCGGGGCGCAACAGGTTCCGGCTGCGGGTGCTGTAGTACAGGGTCAGCAGCAGCGGGATCTGGGTCAGAGCGACGACGAGCACGAGCGCCGGCATCAACGGCGTCCGGCGCCTCCATCGATCACCGGCGGTGAGCCCGGTCCGGTGCGGCCGGACCTGTCTCGCCGGCGGTGCGGGCGGTGCTTCTACTGCCATCGGGCCTCCTTGTGTGTGCCGGGGGCGGCGGGAACGTCTCGTGCCGGGCAATGCTCGTACAGCCCGGCACGAGACGCCTCGTGCCGCCTACTGCCGGTACCCGCCGTCGACGGCAGTCTCGTCAGCGAACCGCTGGGCCTTTTCCAGCGCTTCGGCCACGGACTGCTGCCCGGCGATGGCCGCGGAGATCTCCTGCGAGACCCTCGTCCCGAGGTCCTGGAACTCAGGGATCGCGACGTACTGCACGCCGACCCATGGCTGCGGATGCAGCCCGGGCTGCTCGACGTTCACGTTCTGGATCGCGTCGAGCGTGGGCTGCGCGAAGGCGGCGGCCGCCTCCTGGTACTCGGGGATCTCGTACGTCGACATCCGGCTGCCTGGGGGGACCCGCGCCCAGCCGAGCTCCTCGCCGACGAGCTGGTGGTATTCCTTCGACGTCGCCCAGGAGACGAACTCCCATGCGGCGTCCTTGCGCGGCGACGTCTCGGGGATGGCCAGCGCCCATGCCCACAGCCAGCCCGAGCCCTCGGTCTCGGCGATCGGTGCCGGTGCGTAGGCCATGTCGCCTGCCACGGTGCTGCTCTCCGGGTCCTCGAGGATCGCCGCGGCTACCGTGGCGTCGAACCACATCGCGGCGTTGCCCTGGCTGGTGGCCGTCAGGCACTCGGAGAATCCCGAACTCGGCGCGCCGGGCTGGCCGTACTCGCGTACCAGGTCGACGTAGAACTCGACCGCCTCGGTCGTCTCGGGGGAGTTCAGGTGGGCGTTCCACTCTTCGTCGTACCAGAGCCCACCGTAAGTGAGGATCATCGTGTTGAGCGGCGCGAGCACCTCACCCCAGCCGGGCAGGCCACGCAGGCAGATCCCCGCCATGTCGTTCGCGGGGTCGTGGAGCTCTGCGGCGAACTCGGCGACCTGTTCCCACGTGGGCTGTTCTGGCATGGTCAGCCCGGCCTCCTCGAACAGATCCGCGCGGTACATCAGGAACGACGACTCGCCATAGAACGGCACGGCGAACAAGGAGTCGTCGTACGAGAGCGCACCGCGCACGGCCGGCAGCAGGTCGTCGACGTCGTAGTCGTCGTCGCCCGCGTAGTCGTCCAAGCTCGCGAGCCAGCCGTTCTCGGCCCAGATCGGCGTCTCGTAGGTGCCGATGGTGACGACGTCGTACTGCCCTCCGTCGGTGGCGATGTCCTGCGTCACACGGTCGCGGAGTTCATTCTCGGGAAGGATGACGAAGTCGAGCTCGATGTCCGGATGATCTTCCTCGAAGCGCGTGGAAAGCTGCTCGATGTCTTCCATTTGCGGGTTCGCGACGGTGGCGATGGTGACCGTCGTGGTCTCGCCGTCACTGCTACCGCCACCGGCACCGGAACAGGCGGACGCGATGACCGCCAGCCCGATCCCGGCGGCCACGGCCGCATGTCGGCGGCGAGGTCGCACACTCTTTTGCATCAGAGCCTCCTCATCGAATAAATGCTCGAATGAGCGTTTTTCGAGCACATATGAGCACTCCTATTCAAGAGTGGTGAACGCCACACGTCAAGAGTTTGTTGCAAGAATGAGACAATCGCGTGCACAGATGAGCGGACAATGTGGTCCGATCGGGCTCCGTCCTGCCGAGCCGGGCGTTGGTCCGCAGGTGCAAAACGCGCTGGAGCGGTACCTGTCAGGCCAGCAGGGCGCGAGCCAGAGCCGTGTCGACGATGAGGGTGCCGACGAGATCGGCATGCACCGCGGCGCGGGCCGCGGCGGCCCGATGCGCGCCGTAGATCGTCGCGATCACCTCGGGCGTTCCCCTGAGCTGGTCCATCGTCAGTGCGACCACACGGTCGTCGAACCCACCGGCGACGTCGCGGCCGGCATCGTCGATCAGGCGACCGCTGCACTCCGCCACGGCGCCGCGAGCCGACGCCGCATCACGTTCCGGTCCGGACACGGCGTGCCACACGGTCGAGCCGTCCGGCGCCCACGAGCCCACCGACACCACGGCCACGTCCAGGCTGTTCGCTCGGTCGAGCGCCCGGGCGATCTCGGGCTGGCGGCGTAGGGCCGCGGCGGTGGCGGCGTCCTCGACCACGAGGGGGGCGTAGATCGGCAGCGCCTCGCCACCGGACAGCGCCGCGACCGAGCGGACGATCTCTACCGTGCCGGACGTGGCGCCCGGCACCGTGACCGAGCCGGCCAGCTGGGTGACGGTGCAGGGCGGCAGCTCGCGCAGCTGGCGGACCATGGCTTCGATCGTCCGGCTCCACGTCAAGCCGAGTACTTGACCGGGTTGCACCAGTTCACCGAGCACGCCGGCGATCACGGCGCCGAGTTCCTCTCGGACGGCGGCATCGGAGGCCTCCGGAGCGTCCACCACGATCGCCCGGCGCACGCCCAGGTCGCGCTGGACCGCCAACGACAGCGCGTCGTCGATGTGCCCGGGCAGGTCGATCTGGATCTTGATCCAGCCCTCCGCCCTTGCCCGGCTCAAAATGCGCGTGACCTGGAACCGCGACAGGCCCAACTCCTCGGCGATCTGGACCTTCGAGCGCTCCTCGAGGTAGTACCGCCGCGCCACCACGCCGGCAAGGACGATCTCGGAGGGCGCCAGCCGCTGACCCGTCTTGGGCGGGCGGCCCCGCTTCGCCATTTCGCCTCCTCGGCCGTACTGCCGTCGTGATGTGACGGCGCAGGATCGTGATGATCCCGCCGGATGCGAATTTACACGAATGAGCAAGGAATCCGCTCAGGTGCGCGGCATGGCGCATGCCGATTCCGGCCACCGCACATGTGTGACCAACGGCCCTTGCCGCCTTCCGAGGCAAGGCAGAAGCTGGTAGCGGTGGTGAGATGTGCGCGTCAGCGTACATGCACAGGGGCGCGAAACTTGCGATGGAGGAAGTCATGTCGCCGTCGCGGACAGAGGGCACAGGGACCGAGATGTATGAGGAACGGATCAGCCGGCTGGAGGAGCAGGTCGCCGTGCTGAGCGAAGCGGTGCGAGCGTTGGTGCACGGCTTCGAAGATCGTCCGGACGTCGAGCCGGACGAGCACCGGGTGGCCAAGGCCGCTCGGCAGGCACACGAACTACTGCTCTCGGCCAAGTTCTGATGCTGGCCCAAGGTCATCGAACGGTGCCGCACACGGCGGACATCGGCGTCGAGGCCTGGGGACCCAATCGGGAGTCGTGCATCGCCGAGGCGGTTATGGGCGTGGCGGAGTCGTTCGCCGACACGGCGCAGGTGCATCCGGACCGCATGCGCGAGTGCTGGTTCGCCGAAAGCAGCGATGAGGATCTGCTGGTGAACGTGCTCGACGAAGCGATCTTCTACCTGGACACCGAGGATGAGGTTCCGGTCGACGTCGAGGTGGAGACCCGGGACGACGGTGTTGCGGTCAACTTCGCGATGGCGGACGCGGCAGCAGTGCGGCATGTGGGTGCGGTGCCGAAGGGTGTGTCGCTGCACGGCCTGCGGATCGGCCCGGCCGCCGGTGTCTGGTCATGCTCGGTGATTGTGGACGTCTGAGATGGATGATCAGCCTTTGACCACAGCCAGGGGCACGAGCCGGGCGATCCGCCGCGCCAGCCCGGCTCGCTCGCTGATCTCGGCGACGACGTCGACGTCTTTGTAGGCATCGGGCGATTCCTCGGCGAGCCCGCGCCACGATGTGCCCCGGACCAGGATTCCTCGATGTTCGAGCTGGTTGTGCAGGTCACGACCGTGGATCCCGCGGGCGGCTTGGTGACGGCTGCGGACCCGGCCGGCGCCGTGCGCGGTGGAATGGAAGGCCGCCCCACCGGGCACCCCGGCGAGCACGTACGACGCAGTGCCCATGGTGCCGGGGATGAGCACCGGCTGTCCGGTGCGGGCCAGGTCGGCGGGCAGATCGCGGTGGCCGGGTGGCAGGGCGCGGGTGGCGCCCTTGCGGTGCACGCAGAGCGTATGCGGCGAGCCGTCCACTTCATGCGTTTCGATCTTGGCGAGATTGTGCGAGATGTCGTAGAGCAGATCGAGCGTCTTGCCGGCGATCGACTCGAACACCCGCCGGGTCTCGTCGGCGAGCAGGTGCCGGTTGGCCCGCCCGTAGTTGGCGGCGGCCGTCATCGCGCCGAGGTAAGCCGTCCCCTCCGGTGAGCTGACCGGGACGCACGCCAGTTGCCGGTCGGGTACCGAGATTCCGTAGCTGGTCATGGCCTTGTCCATGGTCCGGACGTGATCGGTGCAGATCTGGTGGCCAAGACCGCGCGAACCGCAGTGGATCATCACACATACCTGGCCCCCGGCGAGCCCCATCGCCGCGGCCGCGTCCGGGTCGTACAACTCGTCGACGGCTTGGACTTCGAGGAAGTGATTGCCCGAACCGAGGCTGCCGACCTGCCCGAGCCCGCGCTCGATTGCGCGAACGCTCACCTGATCGGGGTCGGCACCGGCCACGGCCCCGAAATCCTCACACCGGTCGAGATCACGTTGCACACCGCGGCCGTGTTCGACGGCGTAGCGGGCGCCACCGGCGAGCACATGCTCCAGTTCGGACCGGGAGCGCAACTTCCATACCCCACCTCGGCCGGCGCCGCGGGGAATCACGTGGTCCAACCGGTCCATGATCTTGTGCAGCTGACCGAGGACCTGGTGCCTGCCGAGGTCGCGGGCTGCCAGCAGCCGCACCCCGCAGGAGATGTCGAACCCGACTCCGCCGGGCGAGACGACGCCGCCGGCATTGACATCGGTGGCCGCGACACCACCGATCGGGAACCCGTAGCCCCAGTGCATGTCGGGCATCGCGTACGACGCTTCTACGATTCCGGGCAGGGTCGCCACGTTGGCCACCTGTTGCAGCGACTTGTCCTGCTGCGGGTCGGGCAACAGCGCCCGCGAGATGAACACGATGCCGGGGACCCGCATGGCACCCTCACGTTCGATCTTGAACCGGTACGGTGTTTCCTCGACTACTTTCATTGCCATCACCTGCCACGTCCGGCGAGCTGATCGGCGACATGCTCGCGCAACGAGCTGAGTCGATCGCTGTGTCGTACCCGAATCGGAACCGGGTCGGCGAGCCGGCGTGCGGCGTCGGGGAGCCAGGCCAGGTCGTGCTCGAACCGCTTGGCAGCCTGCGCCACCGCACCGGCACGGGTCATCTCGATAACCCGGCGACCCGCGCGCATGACCGGTTCCAGTAGTGGCTCGTGGCCGGGAGGGGCAGGCTCGTCGCGCAGCGCGAGGACATCGCGGTAGGTGCCCGATTCGTCGCGAAAGACCTGCTTGGCACCCGGGTCGGTGACCTTCCCTTCAGACAGCTTCATGACCGGACGCTCTCCGAAGGCGACGAGTTTGTACGCGCTGTCCAGCGATGGTGCATCGGCCGATACTCCCATCCGGGTGCCGACACCGTAAATGTCGATCGGCGCGGCTTGGCCGGCCAGTCTCGCGATGTCGTCTTCGTCGAGGCCGCCGCTGGCCACGATCTTGGCGCGGGCCAGGCCGGCGTCGTCGAGCACACGGCGCGCCGACCGGGCGAGTGGGCCGAGGTCACCGGAATCCAGCCGGATACCGACCGGGCCGGTCAGGCCCAGCTCGTCGGCGACATCGATCGCCGCCCGGACGCCGCCGAGAGTGTCGTAGGTGTCGACCAGGAAGATCGCATTCGCCGGAAAGTCGACGGCGAACGCCCGGAACGCCGACCGCTCATCTGCGAACGCCTCGATGAAGGAGTGGGCCATCGTCCCGGCCGGGCGGAGCCCGTACCGCCGGGCTGCCTCGACGTTGCTTGTGGCGGCGAAGCCGGCGACGGCCGATGCCCTGGCGACGCCGATGCCAGCTTCCAGGCCGTGCGTGCGGCGCAAAGCGAAATCGATCAGCTCGGCTTGACCTGCCGCGATCCGGCATCGGGCGGCCTTGCTTGCGATCGTCGTCTGGAAGGTGAGCAGGTTCAGCAGCGCGGTCTCGACCAGCTGGGCCTCGGCGATCGGCGCGGTGACCTCGAGCAGCGGCTCGCCGGCGAACACGACGCGTCCCTCCGGAACGGCCCAGACGTCACCGGTGAACCGTGTCCCGCGCAGGGTCGTCAGCGATGCCTCGTCGAGCCCGACGGCATCGCGGAGGTAGTCGATCTCGGCGTCGTCGAACCGGAACTCTTCAAGGAAGGTGAGTGCGTCATCCAGTCCTGCGGCCACCAGGAAGCCACGTCGCGCAGGAAGTTTTCGAGCGAACAGGCTGAACGTCGCCGGCCCGATCATGCGCCGCTTCAGGTAGCTTGCGGCCATCCGCAGCTCGTACAGATCGGTATAGAGGCCGGACATAGAACACCGGACCGTCACACTGCGGGCCGGATGAGTCCGTAGTGCCCATCGTAGCGACGATAGAGCACCCGTCCTCGCCCGCTTGCCGGCTCGGCGAAGAACAAGAACGGCAGCCCGGTCGCGTCCAGCCGCTCTTTCGCCTCGGCAACGGTGAGTCGGGGAGCGGGCCGCTCGCTAGCAGTCAGCGGCACCGCCGCCGTCCGGCCGGCAGCGGGCTCAGGGTCGACCTGAGCCAGCCGATATCCGGTCGGCCCGGCGCGGTAGAGGACGGCGTCGATGCCGGTGTCCGCATCGGTGAACAGATAGAAGTCGTAGTCGAGCAGGTCCATGTCGAAGGCGGCTTCATCGGGCGTCACGTACGTCGGTGCGAACGTCTTGTGCCGGATGACTCGCCGGTCGGCTTGCGGTCTCGGATAGTAGCCGGGCCGCTGTGCCGGTTCGCTGATATGCCGCCACTCGTGCTGCGCCGGTTCCGGCATTGCGCCCCGGCGAGCCTCCCAGTGGCGTGCCATCCGCTCGAGCCGGCGACGCAGCCGCTTCTCCAGCAGGTCGACCGCCTCGTGGGCATTGCCCGCAGCGACCTGGGCACGCACGATCCGGCCGTTGAGATCCAGGTTGCCCTGGGCGAGAACCGGCCGTTCGACCGCAGGATCGTTCGACCGGATGAGCCGAACCCGAGCATGGAGAACCGGCTCGCCGGTGTACCGGGCAAGCGCCGCGACCTTGCGTTTGGCTTCGACCGATGCGCTGTTCGGGATGTCGTCGCTGGTTACGACCTCGACTTCGGGAAAGGTAGCGGTCCGTCGTGTCATGGCAACCCATCTCCCGTGCCGCAAATACTTGCCGATGAACTGGCACCCGTCGGTGCGTGGTGGTGGAAGTGCCGTTCGGGCAGATGTTCCATCTTGGCGATGGTGGGTCTTGCGATCCGTAGATTGCGACTTCCCTGCTCCTCTGCCTCTTCGGCGTTCCACCTCTTCGCCGGCGGGTGCCACTTTCAGGATGGTCTGGGGCGGTCGGGATTCTCAGGGCCCACAGTCCCGGACACCACAGGCCGAAGGTCCCACAGGACTCGTCGTCCGGTTCGGTGCCGCAGCCGGGACGGAGGTCTCCATGTAGGGACGGAGGTCCCTGTCGACCGGCGGCGTTTCGCGTGAAGCTTGATGCAGAACTCCGTCGCCGAGGGAGTCTGATGACGATGTTCGCCGACCGGATCGAGGCGGGGCAGCGGCTCGCGAGGAGGTTGGAGTACCTGCGGGGCGAGGAGCCGGTGGTGCTCGGCCTCCCGCGTGGTGGCGTGCCGGTCGCCGCGGAGGTGGCCGACGCCCTCGGGGCCCCACTCGATGTCATCGTCGTTCGCAAGCTTGGCGTCCCGTACCAGCCGGAGCTCGGGATGGGCGCGGTCGGTGAAGACGGCATCCGAGTGATCAACGAAGAGGTTGTGCGCATGGCCGGCGTCACACCCGAGGACATCGACAAGGTGGAACGCCTCGAGCGGGCCGAGGTCGAGGCCCGGGCGCGGCGGTTCCGATCGGGTCGGACGCGCGTCCCGCTGGCCGGCCGAACGGCCATCCTGATCGACGACGGGATCGCCACCGGGTCGACCATGCGGGCGGCGTGCCAAGTCACCCGGGCAACGGGTGCGCGCCGTGTGGTGGTTGCCGTTCCGGTGGCGCCGGCCGAAGCGGTCCGGTCGTTCCGGAATGAAGCCGACGAGATGGTGTGCCTCCAGACACCGTCCATGTTCTACGCAGTGGGTCAGTGGTACGGCGACTTCACCCAGGTCAGTGACGCCGAGGTGACCCGGCTGTTGCAGCGCGAATCTGTGCCGCTACCCACCCAAGACGACCCGCCCGGCGACGACCTCGCCGGCCCGCCGGCCTAGTCAGTCGGGGAAGCCGTACCGCCCGTGCAGCCGGACGAACCGGGCGAGGGTGAGAACAGCCTGGCGCTTCAGCCCGTCGGGGGTGCGCTTGAACACGACGACCTCCTCGTGGCCACCGGGTCCGATGGGCTGTACGAGCCGTCCGCCGACCCGCAGCTGATCGACGAGCGGCGCGGGCACTTCGGGGAACGCGGCCGACACGATGATGGCATCGTACGGTGCGTGTTCCGGGGCGCCGCGACTACCATCGCCGACCAGCAGAGTCACGTTGCGAAGGCCGTGCCGGGCGAGGTTCTGCCGGGCCTGCCGAGCCATGTCCGGCCACCGTTCGATGCTCACGACATCATCGGCCAGCTGCGCGAGCAGAGCTGTCTGGAAGCCGAGGCCGGTGCCGATCTCGAGCACATGCTCGTCGCCGGTCAGCTCGAGACCCTCGATCATTCGCGCGGACAGCGAGGGTTGCGTGGTCACCTGCTCGTGCCCGATCGGGATCGGCTTGTCGTCGTAGGCGACCGCAACGTGATCGGCGGGTACGAACCCGGCCCGCGGTGTCGCTCGCACAGCGTCGAGCACGCGCTCATCGTGCACACCTGCAGCGCGCACAGCGCGGACGAGATTCTTGCCGGCCGGGTGCGCCGATGTCGTCCGCATTGTCAGGTGCTGACCGCCTCGACGAAGTGGCCGACCTTGTCTGCGGACACCTCGGAGAGGTGTCGGCCAAGGTCCGCCTCACTGATGATGCCGACCAGGCGGTGCTCCTCGATGACCGGGACTCTGCGAATCCGGTGCTCCTCCATCTGGGCGAGCACGTCGTCGAGTTCGGCGTCGGCGTCGACCCAGTAGGATCGGCCCTGGGCGAGCTCGCCGGCTGTCATCGTCGCCGGGTCTGCGTCGGTGGCGACGCACTTGACGACGATGTCCCGGTCGGTGATCATGCCGTGCAGCCGGTCGTCGTCGCCGCAGATCGGCAGCGCGCCGACGTCCAGCTCTCGCATCCGGACCGCCGCGTGCCGCAGCGTGTCGTGTTCGCCTATGCACTCAACGCCTGCGTGCATGATTTCTCGGGCCGTGGTCATAACTGCCTCCTCCGCAGTGGAGCTGTCACCGAGCGCAGGCTCGGCTGTTTCAATTTCAGATTCGACCCGCCCGGCGGTGGCGATTAGGGCCGAAAGTCCCCGAGGTCCGTCGGCGACGGGACCTTTGCCCCTTGGCCCCGGACGACCCGGGCGGAAGCGTGGATGTCGCAGTCTCCGAGGAGGTGCTGCCATGACGACTCGGATGCGCACGACCGCGACGGTCGACGTGAAGGGGACGAACCCGACGTCGGTGGATCGGCTGCGCAGACTCTGGGACCCGACGGGATGCCTGCTCTCGGTGTTCATCACGATCCCGCCCGACCCGGCGGCGCTGCGTGAGCTCCCGGCTCGGCTCGACCGGTTACTGGCCACGGCCCGACTTGCCGGTGTCGACCCGGGAGGTGGCCGGCGGGTACGGGCTGCTCGGGTTGCGGTGCGCGAGCGCGGTGCCGCACAGGCCAGGGAGTGGTTCGGGCGCAGCGTTGCGCTCGTCGCGTCCGGCGACGGAGTTGTGCTGGAGGAGATGCGACTGCCGTGCGCGGTTCCAGATCGCGCGGTCTTCGGCCGCCGGGCCTACCTGCGCCCGTTGCTGCGGGTGCGGCAGGCATGCCGTCCGTACGCGGCGGTCGTGATCGACCGTCGGCAGGCGTTGCTGTTCGAGATCAGTGGCGACGCCATCCATCGAGTGCGCAGCCTGGAAGGCGAGAGTGCCCGAGGTCGCACGCACGCGGGATGGTACGGGCTCGAGGAGTACCGGGACCGTCACCACCAGGCCGAGCTTGCCCACCGCCATTACGAGGCGACGGCGGCGGCCATCGAGAGGCATGCGCCGGGCAACGGTCACTCGCTGGTGGTCGGCGGGCACAAGGACGGGGTCGAGGAGTTTCTCGCCAGCATGCCGGTACCGCTGAGGGACCGGGTTGCAGGGACGTTCGTGGTCGATCCGCACACGATGACGCCGCATGTCGTGCATGTTCGAGCCGCGGAAGTGATGGCCGAGTGGGAGACCGCCCGCCGGCGACGCATGGCCGACGATCTCGCCGCGTGGGAGGCGGCAGGGCTCGCAGTCAGCGGTGTCGAGCTGAGTGCGGAGATGATCGGCAAGTCACTCGTCGACCTGTTGGTGGTCCGCGGCGACGAACCAGTGCCTGGATCGGTCTGCGACCGCTGCGGCGGTCTGGCGACGGAGCCGTTTCGATGCCCGACTTGCCAGACTGTTGCGCATCCTGTCGTCGACGTGATCGACGAGATGGTGGCCAGGGTGCTCGACACCGGCGGAGTGGTCGACCTCGGCGGCAGCGAGAACGCACTCAGCGTGGCCGCCAGGCTACGCCACCCCGCCCGATCCGACGCGGAGTGATGCCGAAGCGTGAGCTCGTGGAGTCCACCCGCGTGCGCGCGCATGACTACTCGCCCCGGGCGCAAGGACCTTGGACTCTGCCGGCTCCGCCCGCCACCTGGTTTGCTGGTATTCGGGTGAGTAGCGATGACCAGCGGTTTGGCCAGTGTGCGGCGCAGCGAGCCGAGATTGCCTGATGACGATTACGACCTGGTCGGGCAGTACCTGAAGCAGATCGGGCAGACTCCTTTGCTGACCGCGGCTGATGAGGTGGAGCTGGCGAAGCGGATCGAAGCCGGTGTGTATGCGGCCGAGTTGTTGCGAGCCGTTGACGCGGGGGAGCGGGACCTGCCGGCGGACATGCGGCGTGCGGAACTGCAGGCGATTGCCGATGATGGTGCGCGGGCCAAGGACCGCATGATCCGCGCCAACCTCCGACTTGTCGTATCGGCAGCCCGCAAGTTCTACCGCAATGCCGGGATCTCATTCCTGGACATCGTGCAGGACGGCAACCTCGGCTTGATCCGGGCGGTGGAGAAGTTCGACTACCGCAGGGGTTTCAAGTTCTCGACCTACGCGATGTGGTGGATCCGGCAGGCCATCGAGCGGGGCCGGGCGAACAAGGCCCGCGGCATCCGGCTGCCGGTGCACGTTCTCGATCAGATCAACAAGCTGGGCCGGGCCGATCGCAAGCTTCAACTCAGCTTGGGTCGGGACCCGACGGTCGAGGAGCTGGCCGAGGCCACCGGCAATACGGTGGACAAGGTGAATCAGCTGCGCGAGATCAGCCAGTCGGTCGTCAGCTTGGACACTCCGGTCGGTAGCGAGGGCGAGACCCTGTTCGGCGACATGATCGAGGATACCGAGGTGATGCAGGCCTCCGACATCGTCGAGTTCCACGCTCTGGCCGAGGAGTTGCGGGCGATCGTAGGGACGCTACCGCCCCGGGAAGCATTGATCATCACGCTGCGGTACGGCTTGCAGGACGGGCGTCAGCACACCCTTGCCGAGGTCGCCGAACGGGTCGGGCTCACCAAGGAACGGGTCCGCCAACTCGAGAAGGAAGCTCTCCGGCAGCTGCGTGATCCAGCGCGCCGAGAGCCGTTGGTCGAGTGGGCCGGCTAGCGGACGAGATACGTGCGGCCCTGCTCGCCCCACGACCCATACGGCGGCTGCAGACCCTGGTCCTGTGCACGAATGCTGGGCCGCCCGATGTGTGCGAAGACCAGTCGGCGCACACCTCGGCGGCGGGCTTGATCGGCCGTTTCAAGGACGCACGCGTGGCCGCCGACACCTCCGCGGAATCGGATCGGACGGTTCCAGCCCGCGGCGTCGGCGAACATCAGATCTGCACCGTCCGCCCAACCGGGAAAGGTCCAGAACTCCGGGGCCCACACGACGCGGCGGCCGTCTTCTTCGAGTAGGTAGCCATATGTCGGATGTGAGGTGTGCGCAACCTCATGAGGGCGTGCCCAGAGGCTGCCGGCGTGATAGTCGCCGACGATCGGCTCGAGTCCACGCTGTGCCGCCAGGTCCCGAATCGGCTTGGCGAGCTCGGCCGAGGCATCGGTGAGCAGCCACGCGTCCAGATCGGCGGGCGGCTCGGCGCCGGGCCCGCCATCTAGTGCGATCCGCCGACTGCGACGGGTTACGAGCAGCCCGGCAGGCGCGTAGCGGGGCGAGTTCATCGCACCGACGCCCAACAGCGTGCATCGGATCACCGCAGCTCCCCGGCCGTGTCCGGCGACCCGGTCGGCACGGTGAACGGACGGTTCCCGGCGGGGACGCCCGACCCCGGTCGTCCGCCTACCTCGTAGGCGTCGAAGGTGAACGGCAACCCGGCGGAAAGCTCAGGTCGTGGATGGTCCATGAGTTGGAAGTGCAGATGCGGCTCGGACGTGTTGCCGGAATTGCCGCAACGGGCAAGCACGTCCCCGGACTTGACGTGCTGCCCCCGGCGTACTCTGACCGAGCCTCGCTTGAGATGGGCGAAGGCGGCGTAGACGCCGTCGCCGAGATCCAAGATGACGCGATTGCCGAATACGAAGTTCCCGCCGAGCAGGGACAGCACTCCCCGCAGCAGCATCTCCGGCACGAGATAGACCAGGCCGAGCGGTGAGTTGCGACTCCAATGGTCGCGTTGCCAGCCGGACGCGGTGACGACAACACCGTCGGCGGGCGCCAGGATGGGTTGGCCGAAGCCGGGAAACTTCTGGGGACGACGTGCCGGCGGCCAGCGGTGAACACCTTTCCAGGTCACAGACTCGTCCGGTACGTACACCAGATCGATGGCGAAGGCTTGGCCGAGCTCACGTGTGCCATGACTGGGCACTCGATCGGCCGGGCTGTTCATCGCGATCCAGCGCCCCCGAACCGGTGGTTTGATCGTGGTAGGGCTGCGATCTTCCTGGTGGCTGCGGACGAAGTACAGCGCCACACCGACTGCGATGAACGCTCCGCCTGCCAGGCCGATCCCCAGCCGGAGCACCGTGCTCGTCACGATGACCAGCACGCCGAGTAATACGAGCGGCGATGCGATTCGTGGGGCCAAGCGCCGCAGGAGCCGAACCGGGGCCGTGACGGTCAAGTCCGCGCTATTCGTAGAGCTGGGAGAGTGCGTCGGAGCCGAGCGTTGATTGCAGCTCGGTGGTGAACTCGCCGTCGACGAGGACGAAGAAGATCCGGACCGTGCCGGACGAGCGGTTGTGCCAGGCGTGCGCCGTACCTCGTTGGACCACGACGTCACCTCGCGACATGGTGACGACGGACCCGTCGTCGAGTTCGAGATCGACCTCACCGTCGAGAACGACACCGTAGTCGATTGACCGAGTGCGGTGCATCGGTGCGACCGCACCGGGCGGCATGTCGATGACGTGGACGATCGTGCCCCGCGGGTCGGGCGGAACCTGCAGCGGCCGTGCAGTGGGTTCGGCGGACTCCGCCGCCGTGATGGGCGCCGGTGTGTCGTTCGTGGCCCAGATCTCGTAGAACGCGGCTCCGGTCTCCAGCGATTCGGTGGTCGGGGTCGGCGCGTCGGAGAGTACGACGGACCTGCCGGCCTCGTCATGGCCGGTCACGATGCGGCGTGGTGTGGAAAGCGTCATACCGTAGATCCTCGTCCTCGCCCACGATCGGCACAAGGTGTCGGCGATGCCGTCAGCTCGGTGGCTGGATCAGTCGGGTGAGTACCACGGATCTTCGCGCTGGAAGAGAGCTGGGAAATGCAGGGCTACGTCTTGCCGCTCCGCCAGCTCGGTGAACGCTCGCATGGTGGCGTCGAGATCGTCACCGAAGAAGGGCAGTGCCCGCAGCGGACGGTCAAGAGGGCCGAAGAAATCGTCCCAGTGAATGAGGACGACCCTTCGGGCACCTACGGTCTCGACCGTCTCAGCCCAGTACTTGCGGATGTAGTCCTCGCTCAGCACGCCGAGTTGTCCAACGCCAAGATATGCAACGTCGGCACGTCGTCCGGTCAACGAGCCTTCAACGAACCCGGCGCTGCCCTGGACCAATGCGGTCTTTCCGGTGGTGTGCTCGGCGAGGATCGACCACGCCTCGCCGCATTTGTAGGCGTTCGCTTTCACCGGGGGAGTAACGGGATGGTCGATATGTCCAGGGAACCGATCCGGAGGGCAGTGCGCCGACTCGATCCAAGTGAGGCCGAAGTTCCCGAACGTCACGGCATCGCCGGACGTCACCACCCGGACCTGTTCGGGCCCGAGCCCATGTCCACGACCGATGTTGGCCGCCGATTCGCCACCGGCGAGGACGGCGCCGGTGCGCTCGGCGACCACAGCCGAGTCCATCGCATGGTCGTAGTGCGTGTGCACCGGCAGCACTGCGTCGAGCCGCTCGACACCGGCCCGAGTGAGCACTGCCTCGATCCGCGCGAGATTGGGTGAGATCTTCCCTGCGGCGACTCGCAGCAACGAGGGCCGCGAGAAGAACCCGTCGGTGAGTACCGCCGACTCGCCGTCCTCGAGAAGCAGACTCGAGACGCCGAGAAACGTGACGCTCAACGCGTCGCGAGCCCGGGGCACGTCGAAGTGGCCCCAGTACCTGCTGATCTCGGGACGACCGAACTTGAGCCGCATGACGTGACGCTACTCGATTAGCACCGATCTGCTGCCGCGGCGCCGCCACGAGTTTCGCCATCGCACCGCGGGTGTGGCGGCCGGGGGTGAAGGCGGGTGCGGGCGGGGCCGCGAGCGAGTGCTGAAGCTGGGACCGGCGGTCGTCACCTGACACTCCGACAGGTTGTGTCGTCGTAGTAGTGAGACGACTCTTGGAGGAACCATGTATCCCGCTTCTGCGAACAGATCTTCGACCGTGGACAGCACCTCGCGCAGCTTTTCGGAGCGTCGGGTGGCCGCGATCGGCGCCGCCGTGGCGACCGTCGCCAACGTGGCGCTGTGGGCCGGCGGACGCGCGGCGGACGTCGGCTTTCTGGTGAAC
>DASUTB010000140.1:0-16851 GCA_036374835.1 Jiangellaceae bacterium
GGCTCGCAACCGAGGCCAAGGCGCTCTCGTCCGTGCTGTCCGATCGTGAGCCCACTGTCTATCGCCGGTATCACCGGTGGTGGACGAATCTGCCGAGCGCCGAGGTGCGCGTCCTTCCGGCGTGAGGCGTTAGCTGGCACCGCGCACGTAGGCTGCGGCGACCCGCTTCGGAGCGCGCGCCAGCCACGCGTCGACGATCAGCTCCTCCAGTTCGTCCACACCGATGACGTCGAGGCGGACCAAGACGGCCGGATAGCCGTTGAAGTGCGGTGTCGTGAAGTAGACGTCGGGACTGTCGGAGATGAGCGCTTCTTTGACACCGATGTCGGCGACCCGGGCGCCGAGGATCTCGCCGTCCGGTGCGGCATCGCCGAGCGCCTCGAAATCGGAGCGCCGCAGCGGCCGCTCCCAGACGAACAGCTTGTCCTTGACCCGCCACGCCGCGACCCCGTCATGGGACGGACGCTCGCCGGTTTCCGGCAGAGCGAGCGCGATCCGGCGGACGTCTTCCCATGTGGCCATGTCCCGACAGTACCGGCCGTCACCGACAGTTCCAGCGGCCCCGGCGTCAGGTGATCGACTGAACGAGGAGTACCAGCGCGCCGAGTGCGGCGACGGCGAGCAACCCGTACCGCAGAATCTGTCCGTCCACATGCCGGCGGAGTGGACGGGCGAGCCAGAAGCCGATCAGCACGAACGGCGCGAGGCCCAACCCGGTGACGATCACGTTCTGCCCGAGATGGCCGCCGCCGCGTAACGCGATCAACGACACCGTGACCCCGACGATGAAGTACACGCTCAGCGACGAGCGGACGCGCGGACCGGGCTCGTGCTGGTACACGATCGCCATGGGCGGTCCTCCGATGGAGGTGGACGTCCCGGCTACGCCGGAGAGCAGGCCGGCCGTGCCGAGCGTCGCCGGCGTCGCGCGCACATGCACCTTGGAGAGCGTGACGGCGACCGCCACGAGCACCATCACGCCCACGGCCATGGCGAGCGTGCGCGCGGACAGCACGGTGACGATCCAGACCCCGCCGGCGACGCCGACCATGCGGCCGGCCAGCGCCCACCCGATGCCGCGCAGATCGACATGCCGCCACTCCGAGGCGAGTGTCATGAACGGCAGGATCGCGGTGGTGATCAGCACCGTTCCGGGCATCAGCGACGGCTCGAGCAGTGCGACGACCGGCGCCGCCACCAGGCCGAGGCCGATCCCGACGCTGCTTTGCACCGCGGCGCCGATCAGGACGGCCCCTCCGGCGACGAACCAGAAAACGACATCGGTCACAAGTAAGGCACAGTACTCCATCTGCCTCACCAGAAACTCACTCGCATCCGAGGGACCGGCCCGGTCACACTGAATCGCGTGGGACATATCGATGTGAACGGCGTGACGTACACGCTCGCCGACGGGCGGGTATTGCTGGACAACATCAGCTTCCGGGTCGGAGACGGCGCAAAGGTTGCGCTAGTCGGCGCGAACGGTTCGGGCAAGACCACGCTGTTGCGCATCGTCGCCGGTGACCTGGCGCCCGACCGCGGTTCGGTCGCGCAGTCGGGCGGGCTCGGCGTGATGCGCCAGTTCGTCGCCCGCGCCTGGACCGGCGGGACGTCGGACCATTCGGCCGGCACCGGCAACATCCGAGATCTGCTGCTGTCCGTCGCTCCTCCGCGTGTCCGCACCGCGACGGCCGCGCTGGACGCCGCCGAGTTGGCCATGATGGAGCGGGACGACGAAACGACCCAGCTCGCCTACGCCGCGGCCCTCACTGAGTACTCCGACGCCGGTGGCTACGACTTCGAGGTCTTGTGGGACATGTGCACCCGGGCCGCATTGAGCGTCTCGTACGACCGCTGCCGCTGGCGGGACATCCGGACCCTGTCCGGCGGCGAGCAGAAGCGGCTCGTTCTCGAAGCGCTGCTGCGCGGGCCGGACGAGGTGCTGCTGCTTGATGAGCCGGACAACTTCCTCGACGTGCCCACCAAGCGGTGGTTCGAAGACCAGCTCACCGAAACGCCGAAGACGGTGCTGTACGTCAGCCACGACCGCGAGCTGTTGTCCCGGACCGCGACGCGCGTCGCCACCGTTGAGCTCGGGGCCGCCGGCAATACGCTCTGGGTGCATCCAGCGGGTTTCGAGTCGTACCACGAGGCCCGCCGCGGCCGGTTCGAGCGGCTCGAGGAACTGCGTCGCCGCTGGGACGAGGACCACGCTAAGCTCAAGGCCCTGGTACTGATGTACAAGCAGAAGGCGGCCTACAACTCCGACATGGCCTCGCGGTACCACGCGGCGCAGACCCGGCTGCGTAAGTTCGAGGAGGCCGGCCCACCCGAGGCGATCCCGCGTGAGCAGGACGTCCGGATGCGCCTGTCCGGCGCCCGCACCGGCAAACGCGCCGTCGTGTGCACCGAGCTGGAACTGACCGGTCTCATGCGGCCGTTCGACACCGAGATCTGGTACGGCGACCGGGTGGCCGTGCTCGGCTCCAACGGCTCAGGCAAGTCGCATTTCCTGCGGCTGCTTGCCGCCGGCGGCACCGATCCCGAGCCCGAACAGCGTCCGGTCGAGGACATGGTGATCGAACCGGTCACGCACACCGGTACCGCACGGCTCGGCGCGCGGGTGCGGCCCGGCTGGTTCGCACAGACACACGAGCATCCGGAATGGACGGGCAAGACACTGCTGGCGATACTGCACCGCGGCGACGGCCGCCGGCGCGGAATGCCCCGCGAAGAGGCGAGCCGGGCGCTCGACCGGTACGAGCTCGCCCACGCGGCCGAGCAGACCTTCGACTCGCTCTCCGGCGGCCAGCAGGCGCGATTCCAGATCCTCCTGCTCGAACTCTCCGGAGCGACGCTGCTGTTGCTTGACGAGCCGACCGACAACCTGGACCTGATCTCCGCCGAAGCACTTGAGACCGGGCTCGGCAGGTTCGAGGGCACCGTCATCGCCGTCACGCACGACCGCTGGTTCACTCGCGGTTTCGACCGGTTTCTCGTGTTCGGCGCCGATGGTCGGGTCTACGAGTCGGATGAGGCGGTATGGGACGAGGGACGCGTCGCCCGCCAGCGCTAGGGCACCGCGCCGACCACGACAGTAGCGTCGAGATCGTCCGATCTCGCAATCGATGGTCGAAGACCGCTGCCGGCGAAGATCTCCGCCGCCGTCGGCGCCTGACGTTCGCTGGTTTCCACGAGCAGGTGGGATCCGGACGCCAACCATCCGCGCGCTTCGGCTGCTGCCCGACGCACGACGTCGAGTCCGTCCGCACCTCCGTCCAGGGCATGTCGGGGCTCGTGGAGGCGCGCTTCCCGCGGCAGCCGTTCGAGCTCTCCGGACGGGACGTACGGTACGTTGGCGACGGCGATGTCGATCATCCCCTGAATCGACTCGGGAAGCGGCTCGAAGAGATCACCCTGGAACACCCGATCGACACCGATATTCCGCCCCGCGCAGCGTACCGCGACAGCATCGACGTCGGTGGCGTAGAGCTCGCCGACGTCGGCGGCCGCCTCGATCGCCGCGGCCACCGCACCGGCGCCGGTGCACAGGTCCACCACGACGGCACCGGGCCGAACCAGCGAGGCGGCCTGCCGGACCAGGAACCGGGTACGTGGTCGAGGTACGAAGACCCCTGGCTCGACCGCGATGCGCAGTCCGCAGAACTCCGCCCACCCGACGACGTGCTCGATCGGTACACCGGCGGCGCGCTCGTCGAGCATGCTCTCCAGCTCTGCGCGGGTGCGGGCTGCGGAGACCAGCAGGCGAGCCTCGTCCTCGGCGAACAGGGAACCGGTCGCCCGCAACCTGTTGGCGACGAGCGACAGAGCCGCGGAAGTGTTCGACATGACCGAACACATCGTACGGCTCGTCCGAGCGCTTGATGCAGAGCCGGCCTCAGCCTTCGATCACATCGACAACGGTCTTGGCGCGGGCGTGCCCGGTTCCGATCTTGCGTATCGCCGAGGCCGTGTCCGCGAGCGGGTGCCGTGTGTCGATCACGGAACGAACTCGTCCGGACTCGGCCAGCGCGCCGAGCTCGGCCAGGTCGTCCGGGGACGTCGCGGCTATGAAGTTGGCGAAGCGCTGCGAGGAGAACAGGAAGCGGGCGCGCCGCGCAAGCGTCCGCCGCAGCGGGCCGATCAGCTTTCCACTCTTCGGTCCGCTGAGCATCACATAGACGCCCTCCGGCGTGAGTGAGCGGTGCACATCGGTGAACGACCGGTCCCCGACGGCATCCACGATGACGTCCCACTTCTGCCCGACGGCCGCGAAATCCTCGCCCGTGTAATCGATGACGCGTTCTGCGCCGAGTGACTTCACGACCTCGACGTTGCGCGTACTGCAAACTCCCGTCACCGCCGCACCGCGAGCGACGGCGAGCTGCACCGCGTACATGCCCACGCCGCCGCCGGCGCCGATGACGAGTACCGATTGGCCGGACTCGACGGCGGCGTGATCGCGGACTGCCTGCAACGCGGTGAGACCCGCTATCGGCAGCGCAGCCGCGACGTCGAATCCAACGCCGTCCGGGATCGCGGCGATCGACTGCGGCCTGGTCAGCGTCCATTCGGCGAAGCTGCCGCGAGCGATGCCGAACACCCGGTCCCCGGGCGCGAAGCCGCCGACTTGTGAACCGACCGCCTCGACGACACCGGCCACGTCCGCGCCGAGAACAGGAACCCTGGGGCGGCGGACGCCTGCCATCAGACGCAGCATGTACGGCGTGCCGGTCAGATAGTGCCAGTCGTACGGGTTGACCGACGCGGTGTGAACCCGGATCAGGACGTCGTCGTCCCCGGGCTCGGGCTTGGGCATGTCACGGAACTCAATGACATCGGGACTTCCGTAGGTGTCGCGGACGACCGCCTTCATGACTAACCACCAAGTCTCATTGTGACGTACAGCGTACGTTTCGTACTGGCCACGCTAGACGTACACTGTACGTATGTCAACCGGCAAGCGCGCTCCTCTCACCCGCGATCGAATACTCGAGACCGGCGTGGAACTCGCCGACGAGAACGGACTCACCGCCCTGAGCATGCGCAAGCTGGCGGGCCGGATGGGCTTCGAGGTCATGTCGTTGTACAACCACGTGGCGAGCAAGGATGACTTGCTCGAAGGCATGCTCGACCTGGTTTCGAGGGAGATTGAGCTCCCGCCGGAGGATGCGACCGGATGGAAGGCCAGGCTCCGGTGCATCGCGATCTCGGCACACGAGATGTTGCTCCGACATCGCTGGGCCGGTGAGTTGTGGACCCACGTCTTTCCCGGCCCGGCGCGCTGGCGATATATGGAGTCGATTCTGGAACTACTCAAGGAGGCAGGGCTGACCGGGCACGAACGCGACCTGGGATTTCATGCGGTGACGCTGCACGTGACCGGATTCACCCAGCAGCAGCTCGCTTATTCGGTGAACGACGCCGGTGCACGCGCAAGCTACGCCCGGATCGAGCACGAGTTGCCTGAGCAGGACTATCCCTTGATGAACGAGCACATCCGGTACCACCAGGACATGGAAGCGATCCCGGGCGAGCGTCCGGACGACTTCCGGTTCGTCCTCGACCTGATTCTCGACGGTCTGGACCGGTCCTCCGCGTAGCGGCCGGATGCGCGTGGTCCGTCGTCGTGCCGGGCCCGCGCCCCGGTACTGTGATGGTCGTGCCAGCCCACGACAACGCGCACGGGTTCTTCGACACGTCTCCCCCGCTGGCCATCGCGCATCGCGGCTTCTCCCTCGATGGGCTGGAGAACAGCATGAGCGCGTTCGAGGCAGCGATCAAGCTGGGTGTCCAGTACTTGGAGACCGACGCCCGCGCCACCAAGGACGGCGTCGTGCTCGCGTTCCACGACGCCACGCTTGATCGTGTCACCGACCGGTCGGGGAAGATCGCGGAAATGCTCTACAAGGACGTCGCGGCGGCGCGCATCCGGGGCGTGGAACCGATACCTCTTCTCGAAGATGTGCTCGGCGCGTGGCCGCACGCGAAAGTGAACGTCGATGTCAAGGACGCGGCCACGATCGTCCCGCTCGCCCGGACCATCGACCGCAGCGGTGCGCACCACCGCATCTGCCTGGCGTCGTTCTCGGATCGCCGTCGGCTCGGTGTCTTGCGACGGTTGTCCAAACCGGTGGCATCGTCGCCCGGGACGCAGACCATGACCAGCTTCCGGGCCGCGGCGTCGGTGCTCGGCGCGGCCCGAGCGGCCCGCACGAGGCTGCGCAAAGTCGACTGCCTCCAGGTTCCGGTCAAGTTCGGCCGGGTGACGATGGTGTCCGAGGAGCTGGTGTCGGGCGTGCACGCCGCGGGTAAGCAGGTTCACGTGTGGACGATCAACAGCGAACCGTTGATGCATCACCTGCTGGATATGGGCGTCGACGGCATCATCACCGACCGGGCGGACGTCCTGCGTGATGTGCTGACCGCCCGAGATGCCTGGCGAGCTACCTAGCGCGCTGCTTGTGGGGCACGTGCGTTGAACCAGGCGCTCTCTCGTACGTCACGCATCGCACGCTTCCTGGTCTCGCGGTCGAGCCGTTTGAGGTAGACGATGCCGTCCAGATGATCCACCTCGTGCTCGAGGCACCGGGCGAGCGGCCCCTCGCCGGCCACCTCGACGGGTTCACCATTTACGTCGAGCCCCTTGGCGACGACGTAGGCCGACCGAGTGGTCGGATACCACAGGCCGGGAACAGAGAGGCATCCCTCGTCGCCATCCTGGGTACCTTCCCGCGTGACGATGATCGGATTGATCAGAACACCGCGCCGGTCGTCGGTATCGTACGAGAACGCACGCAGCGGTACGCCGATCTGCGGCGCGGCGACGCCCGCGCGACCGGGGTCGTCGACCGTGTCGAGTAGATCCTGGGCAAGCGCCCGGATCGAGTCGTCGAACGAGGTTATCTCGTCAGCAACGGTTCGCAGGATGGGATCGCCGAACAGGCGGATTTCGCGGACGGTCACGATCCCCATTGTGACCGATCATCGAACCAACGCGGGCCCTGGGCGTCGGCAAACGGTGGGCAGGTGACGGGCTTCACGGGCAACCCACTATTCTGACACGCCGGACGGAACACAGCGACCGTTCTGCGCGTTGTAAATAGTGTCCCGCGGGGGTGAAGACTGCGAGATACTCAGCCACTACGACCCAGGAACCACGAGTTCCGGAAGGGCCTGCTACATGTCCGAGCGCTCCACACTGCGAGGCTCGCGCCTCGTCTCCACCAGCTACGAAGACGAGCGTGGAGTCGAGTTCGCCGAGCGTCAGACCGTCGGCTACGAGTGCGCACGGGGTCACCGCTTCGACATGACGTTCGCCGTTGAAGCCGAGATTCCGGCGTTGTGGGATTGCCCCCGGTGCGGTGCCGAGGCGCTCCGTCTTGCCACCGAGCGTCCGGAGCAGGAGCTCGGCAAGCCACCGCGTACCCACTGGGACATGCTGCTCGAGCGCCGTTCGATCGACGAGCTGCAGGGCCTGCTCGACGAGCGGCTCGAGTTGCTCCGCGCCGGAAAGCTGCCGGGTGCCGCGCATCTCGCGTCCGCGCCTCGCGCTACGAAGAAGTCCGCCTGACCACCGTCGGTGATGGGCCAGCCCCCCGGCCCTCCCCTCGGTAAAGCCGGGCCGCGTCGCCTACCCCCCAACGGCGCGGTCCGGCACTTTCTTGCCGCATGCCGTCGCGTGAAGATCAGGTGACGAATCCGGCCTGGGTGATCCGAGTTCATCACCTGATCGTTTGCCACCCCTGCTTACTGGCGACGGGGGTCGTCCGGGTCGATGATCTCGCCCTCGATGGCGTTGTGCCCGGTATCGCGATGCTCGGGATCGACGACCTCGCCCTCGACCACGTCACCCCTGAAAGTCGGTCCCGTGGGCCGCTGCCGTGGCCGGCCAGCACGCAGCGCCCGGCCGAACGAACGCCGTGCCCAGTTCCGCGTCATCGGTAGGACGAGCAGCACGCCGATGGCATCGGTGATGAAGCCGGGAATGACCAGCAGGAATCCACCGGCCATCGCCGCCTGCGACGAACCGAGTTCCGGCGGTCGGTTCTGCCGTGCCTCGACCGCGTCGCGGATCGCCGTCCAGGCGCGCAAACCCTCTTTGCGGATGATCCAGCTACCGAGGAAAGCCGTCGCAACGATCAAGCCGAAAGTCCACCAGCCGCCGATCAGGCTGACCAGCAGTGCGATAACGGCGATCTCGGCAACGACCCCCACCACAAACGTCAGGCGGATGGGATACGGCACGGTCATCGGTCTCCTCCTTTGAGCCACGCTCGCAACTGGTCGGCGCGGCGCGCGAGCCCCCAGCCGGTGACCCGCCACAGCGCCTCGGCGACGATCCCGCCGGTCATCTTCGACGCTCCGTCGACACGCTCGACGAAGGTGATCGGCACCTCGACCACCCGCAGCCCGCTCGACAGCGCGCGCCGCACGATGTCGACCTGGAAACAGTATCCGTGCGAATGGACCGTCGCGAAGTTGAGCTCGTTCAGCGCTCCGGCACGGAAGGCGCGGAATCCGCCGGTCGCGTCGCGCACCGGCAACCCCATGACGGCGCGGGTGTAGTGGTTGCCTCCGGCCGAGAGCAGCCGCCGGCGCCAGGGCCAGTTCTCGATCCGGCCACCGGCAACGTAGCGGGAGCCGAGCGCCACGTCCACCGATTCGAGGGCGTCGAGCAGCCGGTGCAGCTCTTCGGGCCGGTGCGAACCGTCGGCGTCCATCTCGACGACTGCCTCGTAGCCCTTGTCCAGCGCCCAGCCGAAGCCGGCGACGTAGGCCGCTCCGAGGCCCTCTTTGCCAGGGCGGTGCAGGACGTGCACGGCGTCGTCCACAGTGGCGAGGCGATCGGCGATCTCGCCAGTGCCGTCGGGCGACGAGTCGTCCACGACGAGGACGTCGACCTCCGGGTGAGCGTTGCGTACCCGATCGATGATCGGCGCGAGATTCTGCGCCTCGTTGTACGTCGGGATGATGACCAGCGTCCGTCCAGTCATCGAGTGTCGAGCACCATCTGTGATTCGGCGACAGGGGTGGCCGGCTCAACGTCTTCGCGGACCGGTCGCGCGCGCCAGCCCAAAGCGGCGGCGGCCAGCGCGGCAATGGTCAGCAACCACTCCGGCCACTCGCCGAGCCGGGTGGCCAGCGTCAGGTCGTCCGACAGCGCGATCTCGGTGACGATCTGGTCCTGTTCGAACAGCTCGATGCGGTCAGTGACCGCTCCGTCCGGGGTCACCACAGCGCTCACGCCGGCGAGCGCGGCCACGACGGTCCACCGCCCGTGCTCGACGGCCCGAAGCTGGGCCATGGCGAGCTGCTGCTCGGTCATCGGCGTGTAGCCGAACCCGGCGTTGTTGGTCTGCACCGCGAGGAACTCGGCGCCGGCGCGCACCGCGTCACGAGGCAGGTTGTCGAACGCCACCTCGAAGCAGATGACCGGCCCGACCCGCGCACCGTTCATTTCCAGCAGGTTGATGCGGTCGCCGGGCACGAAGTCGCGCGGCTGCCTGCTGACCGCTTCCGGGGAGATCAGCTCCGCGATGCTGCGGAACGGGATGTACTCGCCGAACGGCATCGGATGCCGCTTCACGTACGTCTCGCCCGGTCCGGTGTCCGGATGCCAGACGATCGAGGTGTTCTCGATATTCTTCTGGTCGGCGGTGGGCACGATCGTGCCGATGAGCGTTGGGACGCCGATCGCGTCGACCGCGTCGGAGATGTCGGCGTGAACGTCGGGATCGTTGAACGGGTTGATGTCCGACGAGTTCTCCGGCCAGATGACCACATCCGGTTGCCGAACCGAGCCGTTCGCGACTTGCGCCGCGAGTTCGTGGGTGCCTTCGACGTGGTTCTCCAGGATGACCCGGCGCTCGGCGTTGAAGTCGAGCCCCTGGCCCGGGGCGCTGCCCTGGATGAGCGCGACCGTGGCGGTGCGCCCGTTCATCTCCGTGGCGGGGACGAGGACGCCGACGCCGACGATCCCGGCGGCACCGGCCACCGCGGCTATCCGGTGCGGTGCCGGACGTTCGACGGCCGCCCACGCCAGCAGTGCGCCCGCGGTCGCAACGCCGAACGACACGAGCACCGAACCGCCCAAGGCGGCCAGGCCGAGCATCGGGCCGTCGACCTGCGAAAAGGCAAGCTTGCCCCACGGAAATCCGCCGTACGGGATGCGTGACCGAATCGCCTCATCGGCGACCCATACCGCCCCGACCAACACGGGCCAGGCCGGTAGGCGCTGGACCAGCATGACGGCGATGCCGAGCGGGACGAAGAACAGCGCCTGGGCGGCGGCGAGTACCAGCCACGGAATGGGTCCGACCTCCAGCCCTACCCACGGCAAGAAGGGGACGAAGAACCCGAGCCCGAACAGAAGCCCGAGCAGTGCCGACTGCCGGACCGATTGGCCCCGCACGATATAGCTGAAAACCGCCACAATCGGGACCGCCAGGAACCAGGCGTCGTAGGGCTGGAACGCCAGGATCAGCGCCACACCGGCGCCGATCGCGGCGGCAGGGCGCGCAAAACGGTCCACAGAATAACCCTACACATGCGATCCTGAGTTCACGCTGAGGTGGCCATCGCGGCCGAAACGCCGAAATCCCGCAGCCGGGTGAGCCGGGGGACGGTTGGCGCCCGGCACTGCCCTTCGAGCCGACTCCGCACACAACTGGCGGCTGCGTGCGGACCGTTATCTACTGGACAGAGCCGGGCCCGACCGCGTCACACCCCGTGCCACCCGCGCTCCGAGCACTGCGGGCGGTGTCCTTGGTGGACCTGGCAAAGACTCTGCTACGTTGCTCCAGAGGTGTCAACCCAAGCTCTGACCTGCGGTTTTGTCAAGATACCGCAGGTCAGCAAGGCCCTTGTGAGCACCGGCCGGTCACGATGAGTTCGAGAAAATCTCGATGCCACGTGCGACAGTGCGCCGGCAGACCGGAAGGGGCGCACCAGGGGTGAGATCAGGGAGTGCGCGGGCTGCCGACGCGGATGCGCTCCCACCCGGTGCGGGGATGACGAGATCGCCCGGCACCTGCCACACCGCATAGCTGGCGAGTGCATCGGGGGTCAGCGTACCGGCGTCGTCGACCTTGGCCGCACGCCAGCCGCCTCGGGTGGCCGCAGCGAAAGCGTCATGAAGTGTCATGCGGTGCTCCGGGTTGTGGTGGAACGCCGCACCCCGAACGGCGTCCCAGCCGCCCAGCGGAGTGACCGGCGAGTCCGAGCCGAACGCCAGCGTCACGCCGGCGCGCTCGAACGTCGCGAACGGGTTCGCGGCGAGCGCGCGACGGCGTCCGAGCCGTGTCGCGTAGAGGCCGGACTCACCGCCCCAGAGTGCGTCGAAGGCGGGTTGCATACTGGCCACCACGCCGAGGCGGGCCATTTCGTAGACGAGCTCCTCGCTGATCATCTCGACGTGTTCGAGCCGGTGCCGGGCGGCGACGATCTCGTCCAGACCGCAGGCCTCCGCGGCTTTTCCGATCGCCCTGATCGCGAGCCGCACGGCGTCGTCGCCGATGCAGTGGAAGCCCGCCTGCAGGCCGGCGCGCGTGCAGGTGACGACGTGCTGGGCCGCGGTCTCCAGATCGAGGTACCGCACCCCGCGCGTCATCGGCTCGTCCGCGTACGGCTCCATCAGCCGGGCGCTGTGCGACCCGATCGAGCCGTCCACGGTCAGGTCCCCGGCCGCGCCGTGTGCGCCGAGCCGGACCGCCGTCGTGAGGCCCTCCCCCGTCTGACCCCAGTACGCCACCACGTCGGGCGCCGGTTCGGTCGCGGCGAGATCGAGCAGCGCGGTGACGTCCTCGATGCTGTTGATGTGTGGCGCGGCCATCTCGTGCATCGCACAGATCCCGAGGGAGGCGGCCCGTCGCAGCGCCGACCGGTGCAGGTCGCGCCGCTGCGCCGGGGTGATGGCGCTTTGCATGGCCTCGCGGGCGAGTGTCTGGGCGTGGCGGCGCACCAGCGTCCCTTCATAGCCGTCCGCGTCCTTGATCGCCGGTTCGCGGTCGACCAACGCCCTGGAGACCAGCGAGCTGTGCCCGTCGACCCGCGACAGCAGTGCCGGCGCACCCGCGGTCGCCTGGTCGAGTTCGGCCGCGGTCGGCAGCCGCCGCTCCGGCCAGTTGTGCTCGTCCCAGCCCTGCCCACCGACCGGCTCGCCCGGGTGCTCGGTGACGTACCGGCTGATCCGGTCCAGGAATTCGGCGAGGGACGTCGCACCGGCGCAGTCGACGCCGTAATCGGCCAGCGCGGTGCCGAGCACGTGGACGTGAGCGTCCACGAACGCGGGCGTGACCAGGGCTCGGTCCAGGTCGAGCACCTCGTCCGCGACAGCGGCGTGGGTGTCGGCCGCATCATCGCGGCCAACCCACGCGATCCGGTCGCCGACGGTCAGCATGGCTGTCGCGGAGGGATCGACCGGGCTGTAGATGTGGCCGTTGCGCAGCAGCATCGATCGTCGCATACGACCAAGTTTGTCACCCCGGTCCGACGCTCCGGTAGTGCCGAGGGCCGGTGATCAAATAAATCGGTCGGCGGCGGCCCCACCCCCACCGCCCGTTGCTCGCTCGCCACCGCCCGGCCACGCCCGGTCCGCCGCCGACCGATGTGGGTTGAGCTGACCAAAACGGGTCACTGCGCAGACTCTCCGCTCAACGCCCGCTTCCCTCGTAAGATTTTTGTGCATCCTAGAGATAGACCGTATGTTTTGCGGACCAATGTCGACATGAGTCAGGGAGGTATCGATGGTGATGCAGCACAGCGAGCTCGCATACGATCCGGTCAAGCCGGGCGATGTGCATGAGGTGCTCGGGCGGAACGTCCTCACCGATGGTTTCAAGCTCGTCCTAGACCCCATTGCCAGCCGGGGAACGTGGCTCGTCGACGCGCGGGACGGCCGTCGGTACCTCGACTTCTACACCTTCTTCGCTTCCGCGCCGCTGGGCCTGAACCACCCGGACATCGTCGGCGACCCCGAGTTCATGGCCACGTTGGCCGACGTGGCGGCAAACAAACCGGCCAACTCCGACGTCTACTCGACGCACTACGCGGAGTTCGTGGACACGTTCGTTCGGGTGCTCGGCGACCCGCGGCTGCCGCACCTGTTCTTCATCGAGGGCGGCGCGCTCGCGGTCGAGAACGCGCTCAAGGTCGCGTTCGACTGGAAGAGCCGGCACAACGAGGCGAACGGGCGGGACGGCTCGCTCGGTACGCGCGTACTGCATCTGACCCGCGCGTTCCACGGCCGCAGCGGATACACGATGTCGCTGACCAACACCGAGCCGGGCAAGACGGCGCGGTTCCCGAAGTTCGACTGGCCGCGGATCGACGTGCCGGCCATCAACCTGGCGGCGAACGAGCAGGAACTGCACGAGGCCGAACGGCACGCGCTGCGCCAGGCCGCGGGGGCGTTCGAGGCTTACCCGCATGACATCGCCGCATTCATCGCCGAGCCGATCCAGGGCGAAGGTGGCGACAACCACATGCGTCCGGAGTTCCTCCAGGCCATGCAGGAGCTCGTGCACCGCAACGACGCATTGTTCATTCTCGACGAGGTGCAGACCGGTGCGGGAACGACCGGCACCCCGTGGGCGTACCAGCAGCTCGGGCTCGAGCCGGACGTCGTAGCGTTCGCCAAGAAGGTCCAGGTCGGCGGCATCATGGCCGGCGGCCGGGTCGACGAAGTGTCCGAGAACGTGTTCGCCGTCTCCGGACGGATCAATTCGACGTGGGGCGGCGGCCTCGTCGACATGGTCCGCTCCCGGCGCATCATGGAGATCGTCGAGCGGGACGGCTTGATCGCCCAGGCCGGCCCGAAGGGTGCGCGTCTTGTCGCCGGGCTGAGCGAACTGCAGGCCAAGCTGCCTTCGGTGCTGGCCAATGTTCGCGGCCGCGGCCTAATGGTCGCGTTCGATCTGCCGGACCGGCGGGCACGCGATACCGCACTCGCCCGGTTGCGAGACGATGAGGGTGTGTTGGCGCTGCCGAGCGGGACCAATGCCATCCGTTTCCGGCCGGCCTTGAATGTGTCGGACGAGGAGTTGACGATGGGCATCACCGCGGTCGAGCGCGTCCTGACCAACATCACGAAGGACATCACGGAGGAGTAGCGACGATGACCTTGCTCAACTCAATCATCGATGGCAAACGCGTCTCCGGCATCCAGACGATCACGAGCACCAACCCCGCGAAGCTCGACGAGGTCGTGGCCGAGGTGTCGCTGGCCGACGCGCCGACGTACGTGGCGGCCGCCGAGTCGGCCAACAACGCCCAGTCCGCGTGGGCGGACGTGCCCGCACCGGTCCGCGGCCGTGCGATCGCGCACATCGGGCGGGTCATCGAGGCGAACTCTGAGGATTTGGCGAAACTTGTCGTGCGCGACATCGGCAAGCCGTACACCGAGGCGCTCGGCGAGGTGCGCGAGATCGTCGACACGTGCGACTTCTTCCTCGGTGAAGGACGCCGGCTGTATGGGCAGACGGTGCCGAGCGAGGTGCCGGACAAGCAGCTGTTCACGTTCCGGAACCCGGTCGGCACGGTGGCCGTCATCACGGCCGGCAACTTCCCGGTCGCCGTCCCGTCCTGGTACATCGTGCCGGCGCTGCTCGCGGGCAACACGATCGTCTGGAAGCCGGCCGAGTACTCCGCGGCGGTGTCGGCTGCGCTGCACGAGCTGTTCGTTCGCGGCGGCGGCCTGCCGGACGGCGTCCTGAACCTGGTGTACGCGGACGGCGAGCAGACGTACGCCGGGCTCGAGTCCGCGCTCGACCGGGGTCTGATCGACAAGGTCGGCTTCACCGGCTCGTCGATCGTCGGCGAGAAGATCGGTGCGCTGACCGGGCGGCACGTCCAGACCGCGTGCCTGGAGCTCGGGGGCAAGAACCCACTTGTGGTGGCGCCGAGTGCCGATCTCGACCTCGCCGTGGAAGGTGCCCTGTTCTCCGGGTTCGGAACGGCCGGGCAGCGCTGCACCTCGCTCGGCACGGCGATCGTGCACGAGTCCGTCCATGACGACTTCCTCGCCCGGCTCACCAAGGCCGTCGAGAACGCCGTGATCGGCGATCCGACCGGCGAGGTGCTGATGGGCCCGATGCTGGACCAGAAGTTCGCCGACCGTCTCGAGGAGTTCCTCACCTGGATCGAGCCGCACCACACCGTGTACGGCACGACCGGGCGCATTACGGCGGACAGCCCGCGCGCCGGTTTCGCCGGCGACCCGTCGACCGGGCTGTATTACCACCCGGTGATCGTGGACGGCGTCCGTCCCGGAGATGCGCTCTTCGACCAGGAGACGTTCGGCCCGATCATCGGTGTCACGTCCTACCGCACGTTCGACGAGGCGCTGGATCTGGCCAATGCCCCGGGCTACGGCCTGTCCGCGTCGATCTACACGAACGACCCGAAGGACGCGTTCGCCTACCGGCGGCGGATCTCGGCCGGCATGGTCAGCATCAACAACTCCACGTCCGGAGCGGAGGCTCATCTGCCGTTCGGCGGCAATGGCAAGTCCGGAAACGGCTCGAGGTTGTCCGGACTTTGGGTTCTGGACCAGTTCACTCGTTGGCAATCGATGAATTGGGATTATTCTGGAAAGCTACAGAAGGCTCAGATGGACGTCACCGAACTCGAGCCCGACCTCGACGTCCGGCTGCCCGAGTAAGCCGGATCACGGGTGAACCGTCAACCCGTCGACGTGGCCTTCCGAGCGGCTGCCGCAGGGGTGCAGCCGATCGGAGGGCCACGGCCGGCTGCGCCGTCACTCGCCGCGCCGTTGCGTACCGACTCGGCTCTCACGATCCGGGCGGCCCTCGCGCTGTTCGACGCGCAGGCGACGAGCCGCCACCTCGACTTCGCGGCACGCCGGCTGCAGTCCGACGGGCGCGGCTACTACACGATCGGCTCGTCCGGGCACGAAAGCAACGCCGCCGTCGCAGCCGCCCTGCGACCGTCCGACCCGGCGCTGCTTCACTACCGTGCCGGTGGCTTCTACCTGGCCCGCGCGGCGCAGGTTGTCGGTAGCACGGCAGTCCACGACGTGCTGCGCGGGCTGATGTGCGATGCCGACGAGCCGATCGCCGGCGGTCGGCACAAAGTGTTCGGCAACGAGACGCTGTCGGTGATTCCGCAGACCTCGACCATCGCGTCCCACCTGCCCCGTGCGGTCGGGCTGGCGGTTTCGCTGCGGCGCGCCGCCAGACTGGGCGTGCGACCGTCCTGGCCCGCTGACTCCGTCGTCGTGTGCTCGTTCGGCGACGCGTCGGCCAACCACTCAACGGCCACCGGGGCGATCAACAGTGCGGTGCACACGGCGTACCAAGGTCTTCCCGTGCCGCTGCTGCTGGTCTGTGAGGACAACGGGCTCGGCATCTCGGTGCCCACTCCCGGCGGGTGGATCAGGTCCGCGTACGGGTCGCGTCCCGGTCTGGCGTACTTCGAGGCCGACGGATTCGACATCGTCGGAACGTACGACACCGCGCTCGCCGCCGCTGAGTTCGTCCGGCGCGAGCGGCGTCCGGCGTTCCTGCACCTCCGGACGGTTCGGTTCGGCGGGCACGCGGGTAGCGACGCGGAGATTAGCTACCGTACCCAGCGCCAGATCGAGGCGGACTATGGCCGCGATCCGCTGCTCGGTACCGCGACCGCATTGATCGAGGCCGGTGCCGTCACTCCCGACGAGATCCTCGCTCGGTACGACGCGGCGGCCGCCCGCGTCGCCGCAGCGCTCGATGACATCGGCGATGCCCGACCGCTCGCATCCGCCGCCGAGGTCATGGCTCCCCTAACGCCCGATTCGCCCCATCGTGGTTCGATCACGTTCGGCAGTCGCAGCGACATCACACCACCCATGCA
>DASUTB010000141.1:0-39336 GCA_036374835.1 Jiangellaceae bacterium
TCCATCGAGGAGGTGGCGAGCCAGGCGGGTGTCTCCAAGCCCGTGGTGTACGAGCACTTCCGGAGCAAGGAAGGCCTGTTCGCGGTTGTCGTCGACCGCGAGATGGAGACCCTGCTCGGCGCGATCACTGCCGCGCTCGAGTCGACGGCGCAGCCGCGCGTCATCCTCGAACGCGCCGCGTTCGCGTTGCTGGATTACATCGAGAGCTCGACGGACGGTTTCCGGATCCTCGTTCGCGACTCCCCCGTTCCCCAGTCGACCGGCGGCTTCGCGAGCCTCATCTCCGATGCGGCAAGCCAGGTGGAGCACATCCTCGCCGCCGAGTTCAAGGCCCGCGGACTCGACCCTAAGCACGCGCCGATGTACGCACAGATGCTGGTCGGCATGGTCGCGCTCACCGGCCAGTGGTGGCTGGACGTACGCCGTCCCAAGAAGAACGAGGTCGCCAAGCATCTGGTCAACCTGGCGTGGAACGGGCTCGCCGGTATGGAGGCCAAGCCGACGTTGCGTGACGGCCAGGCGTAGGTCGCGAACCGACGAGGCCTTGTGCGTTAGTAACCGTTAGCGACCCGTCGACGAGGCGCTAACGGATGCGTGGCGTCGTTTACGTGGTCATTCTGAGTGGGCGACGGCGAAGATGCGGCGGTACGGCAGGACAGTCCCGTACGCGCGGCTGGGATACGCCTCGCGCAGCAGGGCTCCGTACTCCGCGCAGAACTCGTCCCGCTCAACCTCGTCGAGGACCGCGAAGATCGGCCGCAACGCGGTGCCGCTCACCCAGTTCAGCACCGCGTCGTCGCCGTGAAGCACCTGGAAGTATGTCGTCTCCCACACATCGGCCGAGCAACCCGCGTCGATCAGCAGCTGCAGATATTCGGCGGGTTCCAGTGAGGAAGGACGCGGCACCGCGTCCTCACCAATGTCCCCACCGATCCGATCCCGCCACCGCGGCGAGTCGGCGACCTCACGCAGCAGGACGTGCGACGGCTCCCCGAAGTTACCCGGCACCTGGAATGCCAACCAGCCGCCGGGCGCGAGCCGGCCGACCAGCTCGGGCACGAGGGCCGCGTGGCCGGGAACCCACTGCAACGTGGCGTTGCTGACCAGCACATCCACCGGGTCGCGCGGCCTCCACTCACGTAGATCGGCCTCGATGAAGTCCACACCACGGACGGCGTCACCGGCTGCGGCCACCATCTCCGGAGACGAGTCGATACCGACGACGTCGGCGGACGGCCATCGGTCGCGCAGCATGGCGGTCAGGTTGCCCGGGCCGCAGCCCAAGTCGACGACGTAGCGCGGTTGCTCGGCGCCCACCCGTGCCATCAGCTCGGTGAACGGACGCGACCTCTCGCCGGCGAACGTGAGGTACTGCTGCGGATCCCACATCGGCGTCTCCCGAAAACCTTGACGTCAAGATACCAGGCACAGCGTCACCCGGAAGATACTTTGAAGTCAAGATGCTCGATGCGTAGGGTAGTTGCGTGGAGCAGGACGAAGTCGACCGGATCGTCGCGTCGTGGCGGCGCGAGCGCCCGGACCTGGACGTCGCCCCCCTCGAGGTGCTGTCCCGAGTCAGCCGCCTGGCGCGGCACCTCGACCGCCGGCGGCGCGAGGCGTTCGCCCAGACCGGTCTCGAGCCGTGGGAGTTCGACGTGCTCGCCGCCCTTCGCCGTGCGGGCGAGCCGTACGAACTGTCGCCGAGCCAGCTCATGGCCCAGACGCTCGTCACCAGCGGCACCATGACCACGCGGGTGGAGAAGCTCGCCGCACGCGGGCTGGTCGAACGCGCCCGCCGCGAGTCCGGCGACCGCCGCGGCGTACGCGTCCTGCTCACCACTTCGGGCCGCGCCGCCGTCGACGCAGCGTTCGCCCGGCTGCTGGACCACGAGCGGATGCTGCTCGCGGCCCTCAGTGACCGGGAACGGACGGAGCTGGCTACGCTGCTGCGCACGCTCGTCCTCCCGTTCGACGAGACCGGCCCGTGACCGGTGGGAAAACCACCTAGACGTACTCTATTTGCATTATGGGTGCGATTCTGGCGTCGCTCGTCGGCAGTGCGTTCGTCATCTCTCCCGTTGGCCACACGGACACAATCGACGACATCACGTTCGGCGGGCCGGACCTGCTGCGCTCAGGTGTGGTGGTCGCCGAGAACGCGCCCGAGCTCCCGGGAATCGATGCGAAGGCCTGGCTCGTCGCCGACGCCGAGACCGGCGACGTTCTCGCGGCTCGCAATGCCCACAACGAGCTCCCACCGGCCAGCACGCTCAAGCTTCTGACCGCGATCACGCTGATCGATGGACTCGACCCCGAGCTCTCGTACGAAGCGACCGACGCCGACGCCGGCGTCGAGGGCAGCCGGGTCGGCCTCGCTCCGGAGGAGACGTACTCGTTCGACGATCTCACCCACGGCCTGATGCTCGCGTCCGGCAACGACGCGGCGCACGCCATCGCCGAACTCTCCGGCGGGCAGGACGCCGCCATCGACGCGATGAACGCGGAGGCGCGACGGCTCGGCGCGGTGAACACCGTGGCGCACACGCCGCACGGCCTCGACGAGCCGGGACAGATCTCGACCGCGTACGACCTCGCACTCATCGCACGATCCGCACTCGGCGACCCGGTCCTTGCCGAGATCTTGCGAACGACAGCATACGATTTCCCCGGCCTGGACGGGACCACGTTCCAGATCCAGAACCAGAACCGGCTGCTCGGCAGCTACGAAGGCGCCCTCGGACTCAAGACCGGGTTCACCTCCGAGGCCGGCCACACCATAGCCGCGGCGGCCGAGCGGGACGGTGTCCGCCTCATCGTCACCGTTCTGGATCCTGCCGACGGCCGCGCCGAACCGGTCGCCGCGGCTCTGCTCGATTGGGGTTTCGCCGCCGTAGGTACGGCCGAGCCGGTCGGAACACTCGTGACACCGGAGGAGGTCGAGCGCCAGGGTATCGCGGCGCCGGTGGCCGAGCCCGGGGTTGAACCGTCCCACGCTGCCCAGAACGAGCCCGCCTCCGTACCTTCCCCGCGGCCGCACGCCGGCGTGCATCTGGCCGACGCCGCACTGGCCGGTGCGGGAGTAGTGGCGTTCGTCATCCTGCTCACGCGGTTGCGGCGGCGCCGTCGCCAGGCGACGGGGCGCTACGCGGCCTGAATGATCGGCCCGAGCCGCCGCGCGTCGTACGCCCACTCGGCGGCGAAGGCAGCCAGGAGCATGAGCACTCGGGTGACGACGTAGATCCATCCGACGAGCGCCAGCGGGACGGCGAACGCCGCGTACGTGCTGTCCGGAGCCGCTAGCACGGCGAACTGCGTCACGACCTGTTTGAGCAGCTCGAAGACCAGACCGCCGACCAGTGAGATCGGGATCAGGACGCGCCACGCAACCCGGATGCGCGGCAGCCCGGACAGCAGATACGCGAACAATGCCGAACTGCTCAAGACCGCCAAGATCAGTGCAGCCACCCGGCCCAGCACCGCACTTTCGAGGCCGATCCAATCGAGAATCTGATCAGCGGCCGACCCGACGAGGACCGTCGCCGCCCACGACAGCGCCAGCACCAGACCGAGCCCGACCAGCGCACCGAGGTCCAGCGCCTTGCGCACGACGATGTTGCCGGGCTGGTCGTCCTTCTCCCACATCGACCGGACGGCCGCCCGCATGGCGTCGACCCAGCTCAGACCGGACCATAGCAGCGCCACCCCGCCGATCAGACCGATCGTGCCCGCGTTGTCGACGAATACGGTCACGTTGAGATCGAGCCCGGGCAGGTTCTCATCGACGATCTCCTGGAGATTGGCGATGCGCTCCGGCCCGGCGATCTGAGCGACGACCGCCGCGGCAACGATCAGCATCGGGAACAACGAGATGAAGCCGTAGAAGCTCACCGCCCCGGCCAACCGATTGCCGCGTAGCCGGCCGTAGCGCAAGAAGGTGCGGAACGGGAGCGTCTTTTTGAGCCGCTCCATCGTGTCTTTGGCACGTTGCAGCATCAGGGCGCCAGTGTGCCGTCCCCAAGCGTGAAGCTGCGCTCGGTTCGCCAAACGCCGTCGGTCCCGTGGCAGTAGAGGCCGAACTCGTCGACCAGGAAGTCCGCCTGGAAGTCGGCGAGTGCGGTGTACGCCTCATCCAAGACCGGATCGGGCAGCGCCTGCGCAATCGTGACGTGCGGATGGTACGGAAACCGCAGCACGACCGGCATCGGACCAGCGCGCATCGCTGCGGCCAGCTGCTCGCACTCCGAGATCCCGCGGGCGAGGGCGACGAACACAACCGGTGAAACGGGACGGAAGGTCCCGGTGCCGCGCAGGTGAACCCGGAAGGGCCGATGATCGGCCGCGGTGGCGCTGAGGTGCTTCTCGATCGCTTCCCGCTCGACCGAGTCGACGTCTGTCGGCGGGATCAGCGTGATGTGGGACGGGATCGCGTCCACCGTCGGATCGCCGATCGAGCGCCGCCACGACTCGAGTTCCACACCGAACGGCGGCGGAATGGGAATCGCGACGCCTATCGTCTCCAAATCGGGTGCGTGCCCGCTTGTCCCGGCTGACGCTCTGGGCGCGCCGTCCGCCGGACTCAGCCCCCGGCCGGACGCTGATCCGCTGTCCTCGCCCGGGGTACCTGGTGCCGCGCCGTCCGCCGACATCATTCGCGGGAACCGGCCAGGAACCCGACGTTTTCGTACGCGCGGGCGAGGGTGCCCGACGCCACCTCCCGCGCTTTGGCCGCACCTTTGGCCAGCGATCTGTCCAGCTCGGCCGGATCGTCAAGATACGCCTGGACACGTTTCTGAAACGGCACGATCTCCTCCAACACGGCCGCGGCCACCTCTTTCTTCAGGTCACCGTATCGCCGCCCGGCGAAATCGTGCTCGATCTGCTCGAACCCGCGGCCGGTCAGCGCCGACAGGATCGCCATCAGGTTGGTGACACCGGGCTTGTTCTCCGGGTCGGCACGCACCTCGGAGCCCGAGTCGGTCACCGCGCTCTTGATCCGCTTCTCGATCACCTTCGGGTCGTCCAGCAGGTCGAGCACGCCGGACCCGCCGACGCTCTTGCTCATTTTCGCCGTCGGATCCTGCAGGTCGTAGATCTTGGCCGTGCCCGCGAGGATGTACGGCTCGGGAAGCACGAAGGTCGTACCGAACCGCGAGTTGAACCGCCCGGCCAGATTCCGGGTCAACTCGATGTGCTGGCGCTGATCCTCACCGACCGGCACCCGGTTCGCCTGGTACAGCAGGATGTCCGCCGCCTGCAGGATCGGATAGGTGAACAGGCCGACGCTGGTGCCTTCGGTTCCCTCGCGCGCGGATTTGTCCTTGAACTGCGTCATCCGGCTGGCCTCGCCGAAGCCGGTGATGCAGCCGAGCACCCAGGCCAGCTCGGCGTGCTCGGCCACATGGCTCTGCACGAACAGCGTGCTGCGCTCGATATCGACCCCGCCGGCGAGGTACTGCGCTGCGGTCACGCGAGTACGGTGCCGCAACAGCTTCGGGTCATGCCCGGCGGTGATCGCGTGCATGTCGACCACGCAGTAGAACGCGTCGTGATCCTCCTGCAATGCCACCCACTGCTGCAACGCTCCGAGGTAGTTGCCCAGATGGAGCGAGTCGCTGGTGGGTTGCATGCCGGAGAGTACGCGCGGCGCCGCTTCGGTCATGTCGCCCATTGTGTCATCCCTTACCGCCGTTCCTCGCCGAGCGCAGGCGGGACGTCTTGCCGCTGGTCATGATCGGCAGGGAGGCTACCATCAATCGGGCCGCGCTCTGACGCGGGCGGCACGTCTTGATCTACTTCGGCCACCGGCCGGACCCGCAGTTGGGACGCCCGCCGTCCCTCCACGCCTACGACCTCGATCTCGAACTCGCCCGCGCTGACCACGTCGCCTGCCGACGGCAGCCGCCCGAGCGCGGCGACGACGAAGCCGGCGACCGTCTCGTATGGGCCGTCCGGGAGTTCGATCCCAGTGTGCTCGGCGAACTCCGCGAGATTCATCAGCCCTTCAACCGTGAATTCGCCCGGTGGGACCGGCCGCTTGTCATCGACCGACACGTCGAACTCGTCCCGGATCTCTCCCACGAGCTCTTCGACGAGGTCCTCGAGCGTCACGATCCCGTCGGTACCGCCATACTCGTCCACGACGATCGCGATGTGCGCGCCCTGGTCGCGCATCTGAGTCAGCGTCGGCAGCACCCGATTCGTCCCCGGCACCTGCATGACCTGCCGGGCGATCTCGCCGACCCGGACACTGCGGTGGTTGACCGACGGCGCGAACAAGTCCCGCACGTGCACGAAGCCGACGACGTCGTCCGCGGTCGCCCGGATCACCGGGTACCTGGAGTGCGGCAGCGAGCCGACGTGCTTGGTCGCTCGGTAGACCGGCATCGACGCGTCGAGGAAGACCACATCCGTGCGCGGGCGCATCACTTCGCGGACCAGGCGATCACTTGCCGCGAACACCTCACCGAGAATGGCCCGCTCCTCGGGCCGCAGCTGGACCTGGCGCGAGACGAGCTCGCGCAGCTCGTCGCTGGTGACCTCGGCCCGCTGGACGGACGGGTCGCCGCCGAGCAACCGCACCACAACATCGGTGACCCTCGACAGCAGCCAGATCACCGGGCGGAGGGCGGTGGCGATCCGGTCGAGGGTGGGTGCCACGGCGAGCGACACCCCGACCGAACGCTGCATGGCGATGCGTTTAGGCACCAACTCGGCCACGACGAGCGAAACGAACGAGATGACCAGAGTGACCAGCACCAGCGCGAGCGGGCCGGCCACGCTGGACGGCAGGCCGAGCCCCTCGAACACCGGGGCGACCTCATCGGCCAGCAACGTCGCGCCGAGCGCCGCGGCGAAAAAGCCCGCCACCGTGATGACGATCTGCACCGCGCTGAGGAACCGGTTCGGGTTGCGCGCGAGCCGTGCCACCTTGAACCCGCGCCGGCCACGCGACTCGAGCTGTCCGATCTGGCTGTCCCGCAGCGTGACCAGGGCGATCTCCGACGCGGCCGCCATGCCGTTCAGCAAGATGAACAGCAGGACGACCGCCACACTGAGCACCGTCTCGTTCACTGCGTCGAGTGTAGGTAGTGGCCACTGTCATCGATCCGCCGTGCCCCACCGAATGACCACGTTAAGCCGGTGCTCCCCAGCCAAACCACGACTGCAAGCCTGGCGTCGGGGGTAAACGACGAGCAATGGCCGTTCACACCCGAACCGCCTTTGCGGGCTCTGCCTGAGTAGGGTGTTGCGGTCGGCCCCCTGGGTTCTACGATGTCCGTCTGTCCCAATCGTCACCAGGACTCACCTATGAAGCTGCTCGTCACCGGTGGAGCCGGCTACATCGGCTCGGTCGTCGCCACGCAACTGCTCGAGGCCGGCCATGACGTCACCGTCCTGGACGATCTTTCCACCGGACACCGGGACGCGGTGCCGGACCAGGCACGGTTCGTCCAGGCCGACATCGCCGATGCGCACAAGGCGCTGGCCGGCTCGGACGCCGTCTTGCACTTCGCGGCAAAATCGCTGGTCCCCGAGTCGATCGCCCATCCGGAGCGATACTGGGCGACGAACGTCGTCGGCACGCTCGACCTGCTTTCCGCGATGCGCGAAGTGGGCGTACGCGCGATCGTGTTCTCGTCGTCGGCCGCCACCTACGGTGCGCCTGCGGTGTCCCCGATCACCGAAGATGTGCCGACGGTACCGCTGAATCCGTACGGTCAGACCAAGCTGGCGATGGAGCACGCACTTGCCGGCGAGGCGGCCGCACACGGACTCGCCGCGGTCAGCCTGCGCTATTTCAACGTCGGTGGTTCGTATGCCGGGCTGGGCGAACGTCACGACCCGGAGACCCACCTGATACCGAACATACTCGCGGTCGCCGCGGGCCGGCGCGAGTCGGTCGACGTGTACGGCACCGACTACCCGACACCGGACGGGACGGCGATCCGCGACTACCTGCACATCGAGGACCTCGGCCGCGCCCACCTTCTGGCGCTCGGGGCCGCGACCGCCGGCTCGCACCGGGTGTACAACCTGGGGACGGGCACCGGCTACTCGGTCCGCGAAGTCGTCGAGACCTGCCGCGCAGTCACCGGACACCCGATCCCATCGGTAGACCGCGATCGGCGCTCCGGCGATCCGCCGAAGCTGGTCACGTCCGCACAACGGGCGCAAACCGAACTCGGCTGGACCCCGCGCCACGACCTAGCACAAATCGTGACAGACGCATGGGTGATGATGTCTCCATGAGCACCGGAACGTGGGTCGCGCCGGGCCGATTGAATCTCATCGGTGAGCACACCGACCACAGCGAGGGGCACGTCCTCGCCGTCGCGCTGCCCCAGCAGACGTCCGTAACGGCCGTGCACTCGCCCGGACGGTCCACCATCGTGCAGTCGACGTACGACTCGGAGAACACGGTTCGGTTCCGGACCGCCGAAGTGGAGCCCGGCGACGTCGGCGGCTGGGGCGGGTACGTCGCCGGTGTCGCGTGGGCGTTGGGCGCCGCCGGCCATGACGTTGGATCGCTCGGCCTGGTCATCGACAGCACCGTGCCGTCCGGGGCGGGCCTCGCGTCGTCGGCCGCCCTGGAATGCGCGGTTGCGCTGGCGTACAACGACATGTTCGGTCTGGGCATCGGTGCCGATGATCTGGCAGGCATCGCGCGGCGCGCCGAGAACGACTTCGTGGGCACGCCGAGTGGCGCGGCCGCAGCGATGGCCGTGCTGAACTGCCGGTCCGGCCACGGTCTCCTGCTCGACACGAGAACGTACAGCACCGAGCAGGTACCCCTCGACCTGTCCCGGCACGGGCTGACTCTGATCGTCGTGCAGACCGGAGCCGGCGTCGAGGAAGCGGACAGCGCCGAGGCCGAGCGCCGGGACGATTGTGCGGACGCCGCCAAGGCGCTCGGCATCACCGCACTGCGCGATGCGACGCTCGACATGCTCGACGGCCTCTCCGAAACCCTCGCGATGCGTGCGCGGCACGTCATCACCGAAAACGCCCGGGTCACCGAAGTGGCGGACATATTGCGGTCCGGGGCCGACCCTCGGGAGATCGGCCCGTTGCTGACCGAGGCTCACGTATCGCTGCGCGACGACTTCGAGGCATCAGTCCCGCAGACCGATATCGCCGTACACGCCCTACTCGGCGCCGGCGCATACGGCGCGCGGATCACCGGCGGCGGCTTCGCCGGTACCGTTATGGGCCTGGTCGAAAGGAACAATGCCGGCGCCGCGATGTCGGCCGTCAAGTCGGCGTTCGACCGCTGCGGCTTCGACGAACCCACCGCGTTCGTAGCCGCGCCTTCGGCCGGCGCCCACCGAACCGCCTAACCAAGAATGATCACGTAAAGCTCCGAAACCCCAGCCATACCGCGCCTGCAGGCATGCCAAAGCCCGGAAACTCCGCGTAAAGACTCGCGATGGCGTTAGCCCATGGCTTTCTGGAGGTTCTCGTCCAGCGCGGCGAGGAACTCCTCGGTGGTGAGGTAGCCCTGGTCGCCGCCGACGAGCAGGGCAAGGTCTTTGGTCATCTTGCCGCTCTCGACCGTCTCGATACAGACCCGCTCGAGCGTCTCGGCGAAGCCGGTGACCTCCGGGGTGTTGTCCATCTTGCCGCGGTACGCCAGGCCACGGGTCCACGCGAAGATCGACGCGATCGGGTTGGTGGACGTGGCCTTGCCCTGCTGGTGCTGGCGGTAGTGCCGGGTCACCGTCCCATGCGCCGCTTCGGCCTCGACCTTGCCGTCCGGCGTCATCAGCACGCTGGTCATCAGCCCGAGCGAGCCGAAGCCCTGTGCCACCGTGTCGGACTGGACGTCGCCGTCGTAGTTCTTGCATGCCCACACGTAGCCGCCCTCCCACTTGAGCGCGGCGGCCACCATGTCGTCGATCAGGCGGTGCTCATAGGTCAGGCCGGCGGCCTCGAACTCGGACTTGAACTCGTTCTCGTAGACCTCGGCGAACAGGTCCTTGAACCGGCCGTCGTAGCGCTTCAGGATGGTGTTCTTGGTGGACATGTACACCGGGAACTTGCGCTCGAGCCCGTAGCGGAACGACGCTCGGGCGAAGTCGCGGATCGAGGCGTCGTAGTTGTACATGCCCATCGCGACACCACCGCCCGAGAAGTCGGCGATGTGCATCTCGACCGGCTCGCCGCCGTCGGCGGGCGTGTAGGTCATCGTGACGGTGCCCGGGCCGGGGACGACGTAGTCCGTCGCGCGGTACTGATCGCCGTGGGCGTGCCGGCCGATGACGATCGGCTTGGTCCAGCCCGGCACGAGCCGCGGCACGTTCGAGATGACGATCGGTTCGCGGAATATGACACCGCCGAGGATGTTGCGGATCGTGCCGTTCGGCGAGCGATACATCTTCTTGAGGCCGAACTCCTCGACCCTTGCCTCGTCCGGCGTGATCGTCGCGCACTTGACGCCGACGCCGTGCTCGTTGATCGCGTTCGCGGCATCGACCGTCACCTGATCGTCGGTCGCGTCGCGATGCTGAATCGACAGATCGTAGTAGCGCAGGTCCACGTCGAGGTACGGATGAATCAACCGATCTTTGATAAACGCCCAGATGATCCGCGTCATCTCGTCGCCGTCGAGCTCGACGACCGGACCCGCTACCTTGATCTTCGGCATGACTGTAGTGCTCCTCGCTCAGCGCAAACTCTCTCGACGTCAAGATACCTCACACGGTGAAGCATCCCGAAACCCGGCCCGGATCACGCGCTCTTGCCTTGCACCCCGATTCACGATGTGCGGACTGTCCCATCGTTACGCGGTTCATAGACGTGGTGTGGCAGGGAATTGCGTGCCAAACATGGTCATTCTGTGGGTTCAGATGAGGCCGAGGGACTTGATGGTTTCCCGCTCCTCCAGCAGCTCAGCGACCGAAGCGTCGATCCGCTGTCGCGAGAAGTCGTTGATCTCCAGCCCGGTCACCAGTTCGAACGTGCCGTTCCTGGCCACGACAGGGAACGACGAGACGATGCCCTCCGGAACGCCGTACGAACCGTCGGACAAGATGCCGGCCGAGATCCAGTCGCCCTCCGGCGTACCCGCGACCCAGTCCCGGACGTGTTCGATAGCCGCATTGGCCGCCGACGCCGCGGAGGACGCCCCACGCGCCTCGATGATCGCCGCGCCGCGCTTGGCCACCGTCGGGATGAACTCGTCGGCCAGCCACGCCTCGTCCACCTGCTCCGACACGGGGCGGCCGCCGGCCTCGGCATGGAAGACATCGGGGTACTGCGTCGCCGAGTGGTTGCCCCAGATCGTCAGCTTGCGGATCTCGTCGACGCCGACATCGAGCTTGGCGGACAGCTGCGAGAGCGCGCGGTTGTGGTCGAGCCTGGTCATCGCGGTGAACCGGTCCGGCGGCACGTCCGGCGCGTGGGCGGCGGCGATCAGGGCGTTCGTGTTCGCCGGGTTGCCCACGACCAGCACACGTACGTCGTCCGCCGCCCCGGCGTTGATCGCCGCGCCTTGCGGTCCGAAGATGCCGCCGTTTGCCTCCAGCAGATCGCCACGCTCCATGCCCTTGGTTCGCGGCCGCGCGCCGACCAGCAGCGCCACGTTGACGCCGTCGAAGGCCCGTTGCACGTCGTCGGTGACATCGACGCTGCGAAGCTGGGGGAATGCGCAGTCGGCCAGCTCCATCGCCGTCCCCTCGGCCGCGCCCAGCGCAGGCGGGATCTCGAGCAGGCGCAGATTGACCGGCGTGCCGGGCCCGAGCATCTGGCCGGACGCGATGCGGAACAGCAGTGCGTACCCGATCTGGCCGGCGGCGCCGGTGACGGTCACATTGACGGTAGGAGCTTGCGCCATGACATGGACTCCTCGTTGAGTTGCACGATTAACCGTCCCGAATGCTATGCCCGGTTCGCCCGCACGTCACGACGGGGGTGGGACGACGAGGGCGGCGATCAATGTGGTCATACCGAGTGCCGCCAGCATCAGAACGTCGACCACTCGCGCACGCACTCGCAGCCACCCGGCGGCGCGGTTCGGCAGTACGGCACGCAGCACCGCCGCGACGCAGATCGCTCCGGCGAACAGCGTGGTCCCACGCTTGAAATGATCGGACGCGACGACGACCAGGCCCGCCGCCGCGATCGCCAAGACGAGCAGATACGCCCCGTGTCTGCGCACGAGCCGGATCAGGGACGGACGCCCGTACGCGCTGGGTTTGCCGACAGCCATGGGTTACCGCTCGGAGATCGGCACCCATTGAAGGTCGCGCGGGCCGGTGTAGTCGCTGGACGGCCGGATCAGCCGGTTGTCCTCGTGTTGTTCGATGACGTGCGCCGTCCAGCCGCTCATCCGCGAGATCGCGAAGACCGCGGTGAACAGATCGACCGGTATGCCCAGCGTGTGATAGACGGTCGCGGCGAAGAAGTCCACGTTGGGATGCAGACCCTTGGCGTCGAGCACGACCTGCTCCATGCGCCGCGACATCTCGTAATATCGGGTTTCGCCCTTGAGCTCTCCAAGTTCCTCGCTGAGCTTGCGCAGGTGTGCCGCCCGCGGGTCCTCGCCTTGGTAGACGCGGTGCCCGAAGCCCATCAGCTTGCGCCCGGCGTCGAGTTCGGCCCGAGTGAACGCCTCCACCGCGTCGACACCGCCGTCGATGGACAGCAGGGTGTTCATCACCGCTTCGTTCGCGCCGCCGTGCAACGGACCGCGCAGCGCGCCCATCGCCCCGGTGATCGCCGAGTGCATGTCCGCGAGCGTGGCCGCGATCACCCGTGCGGTGAACGTCGAGGCGTTCATCGTGTGGTCGGCATGCAGCACGAGGCACTCGTCCATGATCTCCGCTGCCCGCTCGCTCGGCCGCTCACCGGTGATCTGCAGCAGGAAGTTGCCGGCGATGCCGAGATCCGCCTCGGGCGCGGGCACATCGCGGCCTTGACGTTCGGCCTCATAGCGGGCGACGAGCATCGGCATCTGCGCGACGAGCCGGATCGCCTTGCGGTGGTTGGCTCCCGACGACGTCTCGCTGCCGTCCGGATCGTCCACCGCCAGCGCGGAGATCAGCGTGCGCAACCCCTCCATCGGCGTTCCGCTGCGGCCGACGTACCTGACCAGTGAATCCGCGGTTTCGCCGATGGTGCGAGCGTCGGCCAACTCGTCCTGGAGCGCGTCCAACTCCGGCTGCGTGGGCAAGGTGCCGCGCTGTAGTAGATGCACGCACTCCTCGAACGAGATGCGCCCGGCGATGTCGTGGATATCGTATCCGCGATAGATCAACCGACCCTCTTCTCCGTCGATGTCGGAGATGGCGGTGGACGTGGCGACGGCATCGGCCAGGCCGCCCTGCTTGCCGGACATGGTCACACCCCTTCAGTCGGCTCCGCTGTCACCCTACCGATCGGTTGACGCAACGGTAATACCTTGAACCGCCTGTCCAACATCCGTGCTGCTTGCCACCTAGCGATCTGTGGCGGACGCCGCCCGCTCGGCCGCCTCCACCACATTGGCCAGCAGCATGGCACGGGTCATCGGCCCGACACCGCCGGGAACCGGCGCCACGAATCCGGCCACGTCGGCGACACTCGGGTCGACGTCCCCGGCGAGCTTTGCCTTGCCGGACTCCGACGTACCGACCCGGGTGATACCCACGTCCACCACAGCCGCACCGGGTTTGACCATGTCGGCGGTCACCAGTCCCGGCACGCCGGCGGCGGCGACCACGATGTCGGCTCGTCGGACATGGTCGGCCAGATCACGGGTCCGGGTGTGGCACAGCGTCACGGTGGCGTTCTCCGAGCGCCGGGTCAGCAAGAGCCCGAGCGGACGGCCCACCGTCACGCCACGTCCGAGGACGACCACGTGCGCCCCGGCGATGGGCACGTCGTACCGCCGCAGCAGTTCGACGACGCCGCGGGGGGTGCACGGCAGCGGACCCTCGCTCATCAGTACGAGCCGGCCGAGGTTGACCGGATGCAGCCCATCGGCGTCTTTGGCCGGGTCCATCGCCTCGAGCACGGGCTGCTCGTCCAAACCCTCGGGCAGCGGAAGTTGGACGATGTAGCCCGTGCAGTCGGGGTCCGCGTTCAGCTCGGCCACCGCGGCCTCGACATCGGACTGGCGGGCCGTCGCGGGCAGGTCGCGGCGGATCGATGCGATGCCGACCTCGGCGCAGTCCCGATGTTTGCCGGCGACGTACGTCTGGGAGCCGGGATCGTCACCGACGAGGATCGTGCCGAGCCCGGGGACCACACCGGACCCTCGTAGCTTCGCCACCCGTTCGGTCAGATCCTTCCGGATCGCCGCCGCTACCGCTTTACCATCGAGAATCGTCGCTGCCACGATCACAAGTGTGGCCCAGCCGCACGTCGGGACGCGACCGGGCTGCCGTAGCGCGGGATGCGATCATTCCTGGAAGAGGTTGCGGACATCGTCGGCGGACAGGCCCGAGCCGAACACGTTGCCGTCGTCCATCACACTCGAGAACAGCGCCGCCTTGCGCTCCTTGAGCTCCATCACCTTCTGCTCGATGGTGTCCTTGGCGATCAGCCGGTAGACCATGACGTTCTTCGTCTGGCCGATCCGGTGGGTACGGTCGATCGCCTGCGTCTCGGTCGCCGGGTTCCACCACGGGTCGAGCAGGAAGCAGTAGTCGGCCTCGGTGAGGTTCAGGCCGAAGCCACCCGCTTTGAGGCTGATCAGGAACAGCGGCACGTCGCCGGACTTGAACTCGTCGAGGACGCGCGCCCGGTCGCGCGTCTGGCCGTCGAGATAGCAGTACCCGTAGCCGGCGGCCTCGACGGCGTCGCGGATCGTGCCGAGAAAGCCGGTGAACTGGCTGAAGATCAGCGCTCGGTGGCCGCTGCCCACAACGTCGGTGATGTGTTCGACGAGCGCCTCGACCTTGGCGGACGGGACGTGCCGGTTCGCCTCGTCGACCAGGCCGGCGTGCAGGCTCAGCTGGCGCAGCAACGTCAGCGAGCGCAGGATCGTGAACCGGTTCTTGTCCATGTCGTCGACCAGCCCGAGCACCTTCTGACGTTCGCGCTGGAGTTGCCGGTCGTAGACGCGACGGTGCTTCGGGTGCAACTCGACCTCGAGCACCTGCTCCTGCTTGGGCGGCAGGTCGCCGGCCACCTGCTCCTTGGTGCGGCGCTTGACCAGCGGCCGGATGCGCCGGCGCAACTGAGCGAGCAGGTCGCCGTCCCGGTTCTTCTCGATCGGTTTGGCGTAATACTCCTCGAACCGCGTCGGGCTCGGGAACAGCCCGGGAGCCGTGATCGACAGCAGCGACCAGAGCTCCATCAGGTTGTTCTCCATCGGGGTACCGGTGATCGCCAACTTGAACCGGGCGGCGAGCTTGCGGGCGGCCTGGTACGTCTTGGACTGATGGTTCTTCACCATCTGCGCCTCGTCCAGGATGAGCGCCGACCACGTCGCCGCCGAGTAGTCCGCGTCGTAGTCCAGCCGGAACAGCGTGTACGAGGTCACAACGATGTCGACGTCGTCGAGGATGTCGGCGAGCGGCCGCCCGCGCCGGCGCCGCGTGTTGGTGATCGCCGCCACCTTGAGATCCGGTGCGAACCGCTTGGCCTCGGCCACCCAGTTGGGCACGACGCTGGTCGGGGCCACGATGAGGAACGGCGCGACGGCGGCGTCGTGCTCCTTGGCATGACAGATCAGGGCGAGGCTCTGCACCGTCTTGCCCAGCCCCATGTCGTCGGCGAGGATGCCGCCGAGCCGGTGCCGCCACAGGAAGGCGAGCCAACCGAATCCGTCCATCTGGTACGGGCGCAGCTGTGCGAGCAGCGTGGCCGGCGCCGGCTCGGCCGCGACCGTATCCAGGTTGAGCAGACCCTCGACCTGCGCGCGCCATGCCCCGGCCTGGCGGTGAACGACGCCGAGCGACGACAGTTCGTCCCACAGCCCGGCCTGGTAGCGGCTGATCCGCAGCCCGGTGGACGTGTCCTGCAGCGCCCGCGCTTCTTCGACGAGGCGCCGCAGCGCCTGCAGCTCGGGCTTGTCGAGTGAGATGTACGCGCCGCTGTCGAGAAGCAGGTGACTCTGCTCCCGAGTCAGCGCGGTGATCACCTTGGCCAGCGGAATCTCGGTGCCCTCGACCGAGACCGACACCTCGAGGTCGAACCAGTCGGGCTCGTCGCCGGCACCGGTCGACAGTCCGATCGCGACCTGGTCGTTGACCTCGCGGTAGTCCGGCTGGATGCCATGGATGTCGACGTCGAGCCCGTCCATCTCGGACAACAGCGGCAGCACCTCGGTTGAGAAGCGCATCGTCTCGACGCCGTCCAGCACGCCCGGCGCACCTGCCGATCCGGGATGGACCGGCAGCCGCGTGTCCAGTCCGAGCTCTCCGAGGTGGCGATCGAGCTCTGCGACGGCCGCGGCCTCGGCATCCGGGTCACGCCACGACTCGCTGCCCGGCCCCGCCGGGACCCGGCGCTCGGCATCGCCCACACCGTAGGTCCACTCCCAGGCCAGCTCCAGCTCGTGACCTGGCCGGTAGGTGGCATTGAGCACCAGCGACGGTTCCGAGACGTCCGGAGCCGAGAACGAGCCGTCCGAGCTGATGATCGTGGCCCGGCGGCGCAGCTCGAAATAGAACCGGTCGATGAACCGCGCCGCACCGCCGGCCGGAACCGTGACCTCGCCGCCGGCCAAGGCCATGTCCTGCAGCGGTTGCGGAACGGTCGTGGTCAGCCGGGCCAGCCGGATGCGCTGCTGGCCGGCCACGACTTCCCTGTCGCCGGCGGCGGCGAACGCGAGCCCGTGCGCCTCGGAGCCGAGGAAAACCAGTGGCCGGACCGGCTCCTCGTCCGCGGTGAGCCGCACCAGCGGACGGACGGTCAGTCCACCGCCGGCGCGCCGCGTCACGTCCAGGCAGAACTCCGCCTCGGCCGGCGCCGGCACCACGCCGAGATGCTTGCGGGAATGCACGATCGCGATTCCGGCCGACCGCAGGTCGTCGAGCAGCGTCCAGAGGTGTGGCGACTCGAATTCGGCGAGATCGACCGGCTGGTTGGCTCCGGAGTAGTAAACACCGGAGTAGCCGCGCCGGCCGCTGCGAGCCTGGTACACCGCGTAGAACGCGGAGAGCGCGTTGACCTGCTCCGGCGCGAATTCGTGCAGGTAGTACGGCATGGCGAACTGGCCCCACGTCAGCCCGCCGCTGATCCAACCGGACTTGCCCGGCCGCACCGGCTTGGCCGTCAGGCTGTGTCCCTTGCGCCCCGAGGGCGTGGACAGCGACAGCTGCAACGCCAGCGGCGTGGTATCACGCTGCGCCACGTCGTCGCCCCCGACGATCGGGGCCAGCGCACGCTCCCAGGAAGCCAGGACCGGCTTGGGATGCGCTGCGGAGGCGGCCTCGCGATCCGCCGCGGTGAGGACCAGCGCGACCACGTGCTTGCAGTCGAACTCCACCGGGCACGAGCAGTCGCCTTCGGCGAACACCCACCGGTCGCCGACCCGTTCGAACTCGGCGACCGTCTGGTAGGTGCCGGTCTTACCGCGGACGACCCCGCTCAGGGTGCCCTTGGACTCGTCCCAATGGATCCACGAGACGGCGTCCTTCCTGACGAACGCCGCGCCACGCTCGTACGCCGCAGCCCCCACCCGTGGCCGTAGCGGGCGAAGATCCAAGCTGCTGGACGGTACCGCTCCCACCATGGCGCACACTATAGGCTCGGCCGCCGACAGTCCGCCCCGGCCAATCGCACCACCCCATGATCATTGACACTTTCCGAGGGCGCGGCCCCGGAAGCGCCAATGATCATCGGACAGTCGGTACGCGATCAGCCGCTCTTGCGTCGGAACACCCGCTGCGGCGGGGCGTCCTTGCCGTGCGACTTCGCCGAACCGTCGTCCGGCCTGTCCTCGCCGGACGGCGACCCTTGTTTCTTACGTTTGAGCGCCTCGCGGAACTTCCGGCGCATCTCGTCGTCGGACCTGCCTGACGGACTCATGGCCCCGAGAATACCGCCGACTCTAGTGGAAGAAGTGACGCGCTCCGGTGTGGTACATCGTGATGCCGCGGGATCGGGCGGCCACGGTGACCGCCTCGTCGTTCACCGAGCCACCCGGTTGGACGACGGCCCGCACGCCGGCGTCGATGAGCACCTCGAGACCGTCGGGGAACGGGAAGTACGCGTCCGAGGCGGCTACCGAACCCGCCGCCCGTTCCGCGGCCCGGGCCACCGCGAGCCGCGCCGAGTCGACCCGGTTGACCTGGCCCATGCCGATCCCGACAGCCGCGCGGTCGGCCGCCAGCAAAATGGCGTTGGACTTGACCGACCGGGCAGCGCGCCAGGCGAACCCGAGCTCGGCAAGCGTGTCCGCGTCCGCTGGCTCCCCAGCGACCAGCGTCCAGGCCGCCGGGTCGTCACCGTCCGCGTCCAGCCGGTCCGAGGTCTGCATCAGCAGGCCGCCGGAGATGGGCCGCGTCTCGACGGCCGCGACGCGCGGACCCACCCGCAGCAGCCTGAGGTTCTTCTTCTCGGTCAGCAAATCGAGCGCCGCGGGCTCGAAGTCCGGTGCGACGACCACCTCGGTGAACACCCCATCCACCTGGGCGGCCATCTCCGCTGTGACGGGACGGTTCGCCGCGATCACTCCGCCGAACGCCGACACCGGGTCGGTGGCGTGGGCCAGCCGGTGCGCCGCGGCGATGTCCGCGCCGACCGCGATGCCACAGGGGTTGGTGTGCTTGATGATCGCTACGGCCGGCTCGTCGAAGTCGTACACGGCGCGGTATGCCGCATCGGCGTCGACGTAGTTGTTGTACGACATGTCCTTGCCGTGAAGCTGCTCCGCCGCGGCCAGACCGCTCGAACCATGGGCGGCGTACAGGGCGGCGCGCTGGTGCGGGTTCTCGCCGTAGCGCAGCGATGCGGCACGATTCCACGTGCCGCCGATCCACTCCGGAAACCCGGTGCCCTCGTCCGTCGGCGTCAGCACGTTACCCATCCAGGAAGCGACGTGCACGTCATACGTGGCGGTGTGAACGAACGCGTCGGCCGCCAGCCGCTGCCGCTGTTCCAGTGTGAAGCCGCCGCCGGCGACGGTGTCGAGTACGTCGCCGTAACGGGACGGATCGACGACCACCGCCACCGACGCGTGGTTCTTCGCCGCGGCGCGCACCATCGCGGGACCGCCGATGTCGATCTGCTCGATGCACTCGTCCGGCGCGGCACCGGATGCGACCGCCTGGGCGAACGGATACAGGTTGACGACGACCAGGTCGAACGGGCGGACATCCAACTCGTCGAGCTGTTTCACGTGATCGGGCTTGCGCCGGTCCGCCAGGATGCCGGCATGGACCCGCGGGTGCAGCGTCTTGACCCGGCCGTCCAGGCATTCGGGGAACCCGGTGATCTCCTCGACGGCGGTCACCGGAACCCCCGAGGCGGCGATCCGCTCCGCGGTGGAGCCGGTGGATACGATCTCGACGCCGGCGCCGCGCAGGCCGCGGGCGAGCTCGTCCAACCCGCTCTTGTCGAAGACACTGATGATGGCGCGGCGGATGGGTAAACGGTCTGCGCTCATGACTCGCTCCTGGTCGGGTGTACGGCCTTTCGGCCCTCGGCCCAGGCGTTCGACCTCAGGTACTGCTGCTCCCTGGTGGTGCTCCACCTTCATACGCCAGTCGCACGGTCACGCTAGCAGGCTTTCCGACGCGGTGAACGCGGGGCTAGCCGCCGACGGTGACCTGCCGGTTACGAATCGTCCAGCCGTGCCGCACAAGCCTGCCGACGTACTCGACGAGCTGGCGCCGCTCGGCTCGCTTGATCCGTTCGGTCAGCGTCTGCTCGGTATCGCCGGGTTCGACGGGGACGGCGACCTGCGCGACGATCGGGCCGGTGTCCACTCCCTCGTCGACGAAGAACAGCGTCGCCCCGGTCACCTTCACGCCGTACTCGAGCGCGTCGCGCGGACCGTGCATGCCGGGGAACGCGGGCAACAGCGAGTTGTGCGTGTTGAGGTAGCGCCCTGCGAATCGGTTGAGGAAAGCCGGGCCGACCAGCTTGAGAAAACCGGCCGAGATCACCAAGTCCGGCTCCTGAGCGGCGACCTCGTCCGTGAGCGCCCGATCCCAGTCGTCCCTCGTCGGGTAGTCCCTGACCCGATGGACGAACGTGGGCACGCCGGCGCTCGCGGCCAGTTCGAGCCCGGCGATGCCGTCGCGGTCCGCACCGACCGCCACAACGGCGGCGCCGTAGGCAGGATCGTCGCACGCCTTGAGCAGGGCCTCGAGGTTGCTGCCCGTGCCGGAGATCAACACCACGAGCCGAGCCGGTTGCCGCACGTGCAGCGAGAATACCGGCTCGGGCGAGCCGGTTGCGACGACGTCACCCCGACGATCAGCTCGCGGCACTCACCGGCGTCGAGTCGCCGTCCCGCCCGTTTCGTCACCTTCCGAGCCGCCGAGCAGCGCCCGCTGCGGCATGCCGTCCATCAGGCCGGCCACCGCGGCCGCCGGCGGACCCGTGAGCACGAGCGTGGCGAACGCCACCTGCCATGGCACCGGCCCGATCTCGGTCAGCTGCGCCGCACCCGCCGAGCCGCCCGAGAGCAGCGCGAGCACGGACATCATGACCGCCGCGCCGGCCGCCGAACCAAGGCCGATCGCCACCTGATGCAATCGCGGTGCCCCCGACGTGTGGCGCCATACCAGCGCTCCGCCGACCAGGCCCGCTCCAACCGGCCCGGCGAGAACGAGCCAGCCGTAGACGCCGCCGGGGTCGGACGGCAGTGCGCCGAGCAGCGGAAGCACGGGTACCGGCCCGACCTCGATGGCGGCTGGACTCACCACGGTGCCGGCGCCGAGCGAGAAACCCGGCCCGAGTGCGTAGGCAGTCCCCCATACAACTGTGTTCACCGCGAGTGCCATGTTGAGTGCGGCCAGCACGACCAGCCCGGGCGGGTCCGGTTCGAGGGCGGTGAACCCAGCACCGATCTCGCCGCTGTGCAGCGCGATGTTCGCCGCGGTCAACAAAGCGCCGACGACCAGCAGCGCCAGCACGATGCCGGCCGCGCCGACTGCGGCGGTTCGAGCCCACGGCGGCAGCGCGCCGGCCAGCCCGGCAACGCCCGGCGCCTCACGCAGCACACCGGCGCCCATCGCCACGAGCGCGACGCCGCCGCTCCACGCCACTGCCCAGGCCGGTGCCGCGCTGAGCTGCTCCACCTCCGCGAACCGGGCCGTCACCGCACCCGCCGCCGCGTATCCGCCGACCGACGGCACCAAGATGCGGGCCACTACCGCCGACTCGTCGGCGGCCGTGACGTGCGCCGTCCAGCGTCCCGCCCGGTACAGCAGCAGCGCGATGAGTACGGACAGCCCGCCCGGCGCGAGCTGCAATGTGCCACCGTCGGCCAGCTCCAGCGGCACCCGGTGCGCGGCGAGCCAGATGGTTGCGCCGGTCTTCGCGGGGACGGTGACCGGCTCGGCCGCACCACCACCGATCCACATCACCAGTGCCGGGAGCACCGCAAGGCCGGCACCCGCGATCAGCGCCCATCCGGCCGCCACGACACCGGCCAGCCACGGCACCCGCGAGCCGAGGGTTGGTTCCTCGCGGCGCAGCAGCGGCCGGGTCAGTACGACGGACATAGCTCCATCTTCGCCGTGCGGTATGGCCGTCCCGGCACAGCGACACGCCGCGCGCTACGGTCGGTGAATGACACGTGACGATGCGCTCCGGCGTGATGCCGCCGATCCGCTGGGCGATTACCGGCGTCGGTTCGAGCTGCCCGATGACGTGATCTACCTGGACGGCAACTCGCTCGGTCCATTACCGGTCGGTGTGCGCGAACGCGTCGGGTCCGTCGTCGCCGATGAATGGGGACGCGACCTCATCACGTCGTGGAACAAGAACGACTGGATCGGCCTGCCGAAGCGCGCCGGCGCCAAGATCGCCCGGTTGATCGGCGCGCCGGAGGACTGCGTCGTCGCCGGGGACTCGACGAGCGTGCAGCTGTTCAAGCTGCTGTCCGCGGCGGTCCGGCTACGGCCCGGGCGTCGCGTGATCGTCACCGAGCCGGGCAACTTCCCGACCGACTCGTACATCGTGGCCAGCGTCGCGCGAACATTCGGCCTCGACGTGCGCTGGTGCGACCCGTCCGATGTTTCCGCGTCGCTCGACCAGCACGTCGCCGTGCTGGCGTTGACGCATGTCGACTACCGCACCGGGCGGATGCACGATGCCACGGCGCTCACCGCGGCTGCGCATGCGGCGGGCGCGCTGGTGTGCTGGGACCTGTGCCATTCGGCGGGCGCCGTCCCCGTTGATCTGACGGCATGGGATGCGGACTTCGCGGTGGGCTGCGGCTACAAGTACCTCAACGGCGGGCCGGGCGCGCCCGCGTTCGCATCCGCCCACCGGCGTTGGCACGACGCGCTCGACCAGCCGCTTACCGGCTGGCTGGGGCACGCCGAGCCCTTCGCACTCGAACGCGACTACCGTCCGGCCGACGGGATCGCGCGCGTTCAGGCCGGGACGCCGCCGGTCCTCTCGCTGGTCGCACTCGACGCGGCACTCGACGTTTTCGACGGTGTGGCGCTGACCGACCTGCGCACCAAGTCGCTCGCGCTGACCGACTACTTCATCGAGCTTGCCGACGAGCGGCTCGCGCCCCACGGCGTTGCCGTCGAGGCACCGCGCGAGCACGAGCGCCGCGGTTCGCAGGTATGCCTACGACATGAACACGCCTACGGCCTGATACAGGCCCTGATCGCCCGCAGAGTGATCGGCGACTTCCGCGAACCGAACCTCGCGCGTTTCGGTTTCGCCCCGCTCTACGTACGCTTCGTCGACGTGTGGGACGCCGTCGACCACGCCGCCGCCGTCCTTGCCGGCGGCGAGCACGTCGAGCCCGACTTCGTTACCCGCGCCGCCGTGACCTAGCAACATCATTGATCGTTGGCGCTGAATGCGTCGGCAGCAAGCATCATGCGCGGCAATTCCCTGCTTTGGCCGGTCTACGGACCGGCCAAAGCAGGGAATTACCAGCTTTACATGATCATTCTTCAGGCGGAGACGTGCTCCGCGGGCTGGGGCTGGTCGGTCTCCAGCCTGATCCGACGCCGCTTACTGATCCAGACCGCGATGACGACGATCAGTGCGGCCGCCACCGCGATCGTGTAGCGCAGCCCGTCGTTCTGGTCCGGACCGATCGCCAGCATCATGATCGCCGGTGCGATCAGCAGTGCCACCAGGTTCATGACCTTGATCAGCGGGTTGAGCGCCGGACCGGCGGTGTCCTTGAACGGGTCACCGACGGTGTCGCCGATGATCGTGGCCTCATGGGACGGCGAGCCCTTCCCGCCGTGGTGGCCGTCCTCGACCAGCTTCTTGGCGTTGTCCCAGGCACCGCCGGAGTTCGCCAGGAACACGGCCATCAGCACACCGGACGCGATCACGCCGGCGAGGAACCCGGCCAGCGGACCGATACCGAGACCGAAGCCCACCGCGATGGGCGCCATCACGGCCAACAAGCCCGGGGTGAGCAACTCGCGCTGCGCGTCCTTGGTAACCATGTCGACGACACGTCCGTACTCGGGACGGGTCGTGCCTTCCATGATCCCTGGGATCTCCTTGAACTGGCGGCGCACCTCCATCACGACCGCACCGGCGGAGCGGCCGACGGCGCTGATCGCGAGACCCGAGAACAGGAAGACGACCATCGCGCCGATCATCGCGCCGACGAGCACGTTCGGCGAGACGATGTCGAGCGCGAACTGGGTCAGGCCGGACTCGGCTGCCAGTTGGTTGACATCGCCGCTGAAACCGACGTCGATCGACGCCTGCCGGATCGTGTCCATGTAGGAGCCGAACAGCGCGGTGGCCGCGATCGCCGCGGTGGAGATCGCGATGCCCTTGGTGACGGCCTTGGTCGTGTTGCCGACCGCGTCGAGCTCGGTCAGGATCTGCGCACCCTCGCCCTCGATGTCACCGGACATCTCGGCGATGCCCTGCGCGTTGTCCGCGACCGGGCCGAACGTGTCCATCGCGACGATGACACCGACGGTGGTCAGCAGACCGGTGCCGGCCAGGGCGATCAGGAACAGCGACAGGATCACCGAGCCACCGCCCAGCAGGAACGCACCGTAGATGGCAGCGCCGATGACGAGCGCGGTGTAGACGGCGGACTCGAGGCCCAGCGAGACACCGGACAGGATTACCGTGGCGGGGCCGGTCACGGACGACTCGCCGATGTCGCGCACCGGGCGCTTGTCGGTGCCGGTGAAGTAGCCGGTCAGCCACATGATGATCGCGGCCAGCACGATGCCGATGATCACAGCGAGGGTGGCGAGCAGCCGCGGATCGCCGTCGTGCTCGATTCCTCCGGATAGTCCGACGAACGAGTCGGGCAGGTAGGTGAATGCGGCAAGACCGCACAGAATCGCCGACACGATGGCGGAGGCGTAGAACGCGCGGTTGATCGTCTTCAGCCCGTTCTCACCGGGGCGTGGGCGGGTCAGGTAGACACCGAGGACGGCCGTCAAGGCCCCGATGGCCGGCACGACGAGCGGGAAGACGAGGCCCTCGGTGCCGAACGCGGCCTGGCCGAGGATCAGTGCGGCCACGAGCACAACCGCGTACGACTCGAACAGGTCGGCGGCCATGCCGGCACAGTCTCCGACGTTGTCGCCCACGTTGTCCGCGATGGTCGCGGCGTTGCGGGGGTCGTCCTCCGGGATGTGCTGCTCGACCTTGCCGACGAGGTCGGCGCCGACGTCGGCGGCCTTGGTGAAGATGCCGCCGCCGACACGCATGAACATGGCGAGCATCGCCGCGCCGAGGCCGAAGCCCTCCAGCACGTGCGGGGCGTCGCCCTCGAAGATGAGCACGATCACCGACGCGCCGAGCAGGCCAAGGCCGACGGTCGCCATGCCGACGACGCCTCCGGTGCGGAACGCGACCTTCATCGCCGGATCCCGGCCGGCATCCCTGGCGCCGGCGGCGACGCGGACGTTCGCCCGTACCGCCAGCCACATGCCCAGGTATCCGATCGCGGCCGAGAACGCGGCACCGACGATGAAGAAGGCGGACCGCCCGATCCGGACGCCCATATCGCCCGGGAGCAGGAACAACAGGCCGAGCACCAGCACGACGAAGATGCTCAGTGTGCGGAACTGCCGGTTCAGGTAGGCGGCCGCGCCCTCCTGGACGGCACGCGCGATGTCTTGCATTTTCTCGGTGCCCTCACCGGCCGCGAGTACCTCTCGGCGGAACAGCGCCGCCATCACCAACGCCGCGAGCGCGACGAGCGCCACCACAACGACGTAGGAGAGGTTGCTGCCGGAAAGTGAGACCACCGAGCCTCCCTGCTGGGCAATCATGAGCCCGGTCATTCGTCCTCCTTGACGTGGCCCTCGGGCGAAGGCCGGCTCTCAAATGCCTGCTCCCCGCGCACGCGGCGTCGCATGACGGGGTCAGGATCGTCTGGCTGGATCCTTGGGCCAAGACGCTCGCGATGCGAACACGATCGGCCCGATGACCACGCAGTTTACGCATACATCGTTGATCACGTGTACGCGGCTCGGGTCGAACGTGCGGATGTGGCGTGGCCGGTGTGCCCGGCGGTCGCAGATGCGATCTCGTCGTCGAACCGACATGGCTATCCTCCGCTTGGGCGATCCTCGGGATGGACGGGCCGCCCGGCCGCGGCGCCGTCCACCGTCTCCTCGATGAGAAACACCTTCGCCACGCCCGTCAGCGAGAGAACCTCGCGGATCTGCGGACATGGACAGACCAGGCGGACGGTTCCGCCACGAGCACGGGACCGCTTCATCGCGCCGACGAGAACGCCGAGACCGGCGGAGTCGAGGAAACCGACGTCGGTCAGATCCACGATGATCTTCGCCGCCGAAGCACGTGTCGCAGCCAGGTGCTCACGGAGCCGAGGCGCGGTCGCGACGTCGATCTCGCCGGCCAGGCTGACGACCGTCCAGCCGCGGTCGGCGCATGTCACGAGCGATAGGGCCACGAGACCTCCCGCTGGGCGTCGTCGCATTCAACCATGCGGAGCACGGCCACCGTATCCACATACTGCCCGGCCGCCGACCACGCTGGGACCGTTTTGGTGCGGTTGCCATTGCCTTGTTCCCCGACGGAGCTCACCGAAACATGCTCGGCGTGGTCAGTGGTAACGGTGACCTGGGATTCCGGCGGCCGATCTGTCGTGGCGGGATGCGACACTGCCGAACGTGGCCCTCGCGTCCAGCCTGCTCGATTCCGTGCTCGCCGGGCGCTCCGACCGTGTGACGCACGTCGAGGTCATCGCCAAGCGGAGCGCCAGCACGGCGCCGTGGCCTGCCTGGGTGGATCCGGTCGTGCGGGAGAAGTTCGGCGCCGTCGGCGTGCGCGAACTCTGGTCGCACCAGGCCGAGGCGGCCGACCTGGCGTGGCAGGGCAGGTCTGTCGTGGTCGCGACCGGCACGGCGTCGGGCAAGTCCGTGGCGTACCTGCTACCCGCGCTCACCGCGGCTCGGGCATCGGGTACCTCGCTGTATCTGGCGCCGACCAAAGCGCTGGCCGCCGACCAGGCCCGCGCGCTGGGCGCCCTGGGAGTGCCGGACGTGTTCACGGCGATCCTCGATGGCGACACGCCGATCCAGGCACGCGACGCGGCCCGCGACCACGCCCACTACCTGCTCACCAACCCCGACATGCTGCACCGGTCGATCCTGCCGCGGCATCACAGGTGGGCGCGGTTCCTTCGCGCGCTGCGCTTCGTCGTCGTCGACGAGTGCCACATGTACCGCGGCGTGTTCGGCTCGCACGTCGCCCAGGTGTTGCGCCGGCTGCGCCGCGTGTGCGCCCAGCACGGCTCGGAGCCGGTGTGGGTCCTCGCGTCGGCGACGACCTCGGACCCCGACCGGTCGGCACAGCGGCTCACCGGAGTGAACATCACCGCGGTCGAGATGGACGGTTCGCCCGCCGGCCGGAAACGCTTCGCCCTGTGGGATCCGCCGGTCGAATCCAAGGGCGGCGAGCACGGCGCACCGGTACGGCGCAGCACCCTGGCCGAGGCGGCCGACGTCACCACCGATCTGGTCGCCGGCGGAGCCCGCACGGTGACGTTCGTGCGATCACGGCGTGCCGCCGAGACGGTTGCGGCGATGACCCGCCACAAACTCGACACCGTCGCCCCAGACGTACGCGACCGGGTCGCGGCGTATCGCGGCGGCTACCTCCCCGAGGAACGCCGTGATCTAGAGCATGCGCTGCACACGGGCGAACTTCGGGCACTGGCCGCTACGACCGCGCTCGAGCTCGGTGTCGACGTGTCCGGGCTGGACAGCGTGATCATCGCCGGGTGGCCGGGGACTCGGGCGTCGTTGTGGCAACAGGCGGGCCGCGCCGGCCGCAGCGGGGCGGATGCTCTGGCCGTACTGATCGCGCGGGACGACCCGCTGGATCAGTATTTCGTCCATCACCCCGAGGCGATCTTCGGCACACCGGCCGAAGCGACCGTGCTTGACCCGGACAACCCGTACGTACTCGGCCCGCACCTGTGCGCGGCCGCTCAAGAGGTGCCGCTTACCGATGCCGATCTGGCGCTGTTCGGTCCGGCGGCGCCGGAGGTCGTCGCCTCGCTCGACCGGCAGCGGTTGTTGCGCCGGCGCGCCGTCGGCTGGCATTGGGTCGGCCGGGGCTGGGCCGCCGATCTCGCTGACCTGCGCGGTTCGGCCGGTGCCGTGATCCACCTCGTCGAGGAGGAGACGGGACGGCTGCTCGGCACCGTCGACCCGGGACAGGCGCACACGACGGTGCATGCCGGTGCGGTGTACGTCCACCAGGGCGAGACCTACCTCGTGGAGCGGCTGGACCTGGACGAGGACGTCGCGTTCGTCCGTCCGGACACCGTCGACTACACCACGATCGCCCGCGACGTCACCGAGCTACGGATCGTCGAGGTCGACCAGCACGAGCCGCTCGGTGCCGGCACGCTTCATTTCGGCACGGTGGACGTCTCCAACCAGGTCGTCGGGTATCTGAAACGGCGGATCGGCTCCGGTGAGTTCCTCGGCGACGAGGAGCTCGACCTGCCGCCGCGTGAGCTGCGGACCAAGGCGGTGTGGTGGACGCTGTCGGACGATCGCATCCCGGTCGCCGCGACGGACACGCCCGGTGCGGCACATGCCGCCGAACACGCCGCGATCGGCCTGCTGCCACTCGTGGCCACGTGTGACCGGTGGGATATCGGCGGGCTTTCGAGTGCCGTCCACGCCGACACGGGACTGCTGACGGTGTTCGTCTACGACGGCCATGCCGGCGGTGCCGGATTCGCCGAGCGCGGTTACGCCAAAGCGGCGGAGTGGCTGACGGCCACCCGCGACGCCATCGTCGACTGCGGGTGCCCGGACGGTTGCCCGTCATGCGTGCAATCTCCGAAGTGCGGCAACGGAAACGAGCCGCTGCACAAGGCGGGCGCCGTGGCCCTGCTCGGCGAGCTCGTCGGCCCACCCCCGTGATCATGTTCAATCGACCTACAAAATCCAAGGTTGATTGAACATGATCATCGGTAGGTAATGCGCCATACTTGCAGCATGCTCGCGCTTGCGATCGTCCTGCTGCTCATCATCGCGCTGCTCGTCGTCGCGTCGTTCGCCGGTAGCAGCGAGGAGCTTGTCATCGACTTCCTGAACGTGACGATCACGACCTCGGTCGGCGGCGTGTTCGTGGCCGGTGTGGTGTGCGGATTGATCGCGCTGGCCTCGGCGCTCGCACTGCGCAGATCGTGGCGGCTCCACCAGGCGCGAACCGAGGAGGTGCGCGAGCTACGCCGGCTCGCCGGTATCCCCGATCCGGACAAGACGGAGCCGGCAACCGCCCCGTCGGCTGCGACACCCGACGCAACGGCCGAGTCGGCTACAACGAACGATGCTGACAACGACCCCGGCAAGACCAGCGGCTCCGATCCCGAGCGCGCCAACCTCGCTGCGGCGTCCGGTGATTCCGGCGACACCTCGCCACCACCGGACCCTGAGGACCCGCCTCGCACGTGAGCACCCTGTTCAGCAGGGTCCCGGCACCTGGCTTGGTCCTGCTCGGCATCTTCTCGGTCCAGCTCGGCGCCGGCATTGCAAAGAACCTGTTCGACATCATTGCGCCCAGCGCGGTCGTGATGCTGCGGCTGGTCACGTCCGCGGTCGTCCTAGTGATCATCTCGCGCGGCCTGCTGCGCGGCGTCCTCTCTCGCCATTCGCGCCGCGATCTGGCGACCGCGGCAGCATTCGGCGTCACGCTGGTGACGATGAACTTCGCGATCTACGAGTCGTTCTCCCGCATTCCGCTCGGTATCGCGGTGACGATCGAGTTCCTCGGACCGCTCGGCGTGGCCGTCGCGTTCTCCCGCCGCAGACTCGACTTCGTGTGGGTCGCGCTCGCGGCCATCGGTGTCGTGCTGCTTGCCCGGGACGACGGCAGCGGCCGCGTCACGGTGGCCGGCATCGGCTTCGCACTCGTCGCAGCCGCCGCATGGGCCGGATACATCCTGCTGAGCGCGGCAACGGGAGCGAGGTTCGCCGGATCGTCCGGGCTGGCCATCGCCAGCGTGGTCGGCTCGGCACTGATCCTGCCGGTCGGCATCAGCACGGGCGGTTCGGACCTGCTGCGGCCGGAGATCCTGCTTCTCGGTGTCGGCATCGGGCTGCTCTCGTCAGTGATCCCGTACAGCTTCGAGCTCGAAGCACTTCGCCGCATGCCGGCTCAGCTGTTCGGTGTGCTGATGAGTCTTGAGCCGGCCGCGGCGGCACTGGTCGGTCTGGTCGTCGTCGGCGAAATCCTCGATGCCGTGGAGTGGCTGGCGATCGGCTTCGTGATCGTTGCGAGTCTTGGTGCGACCCGGTCACAGAAGAAGCCCTGGGAGGCGCCCGAAGTCTAGCTCTGCGGAGATCAACGGAAGTCTGCCGCAGCTCTGGCAACAGCAGACTTCCGTTGATCAGGGTTCAGCGACGCTGGAGCACATTCATCGGATCGTGCGGGACGCCGCCGATGCGCAGCTCGAAGTGCAGGTGGGCGCCGGTGACGTTGCCCGTGGCGCCGACCGCACCGATCACCTCGCCGCCGGCGACGACGTCGTCGACCGCCACGGTGATCTCGGACAGATGCGCGTAGTACGTGGACGTGCCGCCGTGGTCGATCACGACGAGGTTGCCGTACCGGCCGGACGGCCCGGCAGCTCGCACCGTACCGCCGGCGCTGGCCACGACCGGTGTTCCGACCGGCGCGGCCAGGTCGACACCGGTATGCCGCCCCGACGCCCAGTGCGCGCCACGCTGGCCGAACACCGCGCTGATACGGGCGTACGACCGCACTGGCGGCTGCCATACCGTCTCCGTGGACGGCGCGGCCGCGGCCGGTTCCACACCGGCCCGAGCATGCCGCACCGGATCGCCTATCCAGTCCGACCCGAGCCAGCCGTCGGCATCGACATGGCGATGGACGGCGACGTCCACCGTCCAGTCGCGCACCGAGCAGTCGACCAGGTTCGCGCCGTTCGCGGCGCTGACCGAACGAGCCGTCGCGCACGGATCGGCACCGCCGGAGCGCAGCCGCTCGGCCGCCGCGAGGGCGGCAAGGTCGGCGGCCGCCGCCGCGCCGTGCCGCGCCTGGTACCCCGAAGCCAGCGCGCCGACCCCGACCATGGTCGCCAGCACTATCGAGATCGCGATGAGGATCAGGATCGAGCCCGATCCGCGCTCGCCGTTTCGTAGCGTCATGGTGCCTCCTCGTGTGCTACGGCGTCGCCGGACACCACCAGGGACGGCAGGTGGCCGCCGAGGGGCAGTGGAGGCGCGATGCGGACGGCCACCTGCACGGTGACGACGCCGTCGGAACGGTGGACTTCGACGACCGCGCCGTCCGGAGCGGTTTGTTCGGCCACGGCCGTCACGACCGAAGCGGCGTCGCCACGGGCGGCCGCGCGAGCCGCCTCGCGAGCGGCGTCGGCGACCTGCAGCTGGGCCAGCGCGATCGAGACCGCCCACACGCAGGCGATGACGACCACGGCCAGTGCAGGAAGTGCGGTCGCCAGTTCGGCGGTGACCATGGCTCGCTGTCCATCGCGGCCCGGCGATGCGCGGGCCGCGCGGCGGCGGGGACCGACCCGCCGCCGCAGCGTCATGCCCATCGCTAGAAGAGGCCGAAGGCCTTCTCGAACAGGCCGGTGAACCAGTTCTGCACCGCCTCGCTCTCGACGAGCTTGTACAGCACCCCGGCGACGCCGCAGGCCGCCACCGTTCCGGTCGCGTACTCCGCGGTGGTCATGCCGGCTTCGCCGCGACGGCGCAGGGTGGTGATGAGCTTGGACATGGGTACCTCCTGGTCCCGGCAATCCGGCCGGATCGGGGGCCGCGCTGGTGCGGCGCCGCCAATCAGCCTGCGGAGCCGGGCGAAGGCACCGCGATGGGCGAAAAGCAGATTGTGGATAACTCAGCCGGTTGCGTGCAGGTGTCAGAACCCGCACCTGCGGGGGCTCCGCCCCCGCAACCCCCACCCCGTGGCCACCTCAACGTCTTGACCACCGGACACCGCCCCCGCAACCCCCACCCCGTGGCCACCTCAACGTCATGACCACCGGACACCGCCCCCGCACACCGGCCACCGGGTCGTGATGCAGCATTCAGCTCAGGAGACGCAGCGAAGTCGCGATCAGCGGGACGACGGCGACGAGGATGAACGCTGGAAGGAAGCACAGACCGAGTGGCACCGCCGCCCGGGCGCCGACCGACCGGGCACGCGCCTCAGCCGTCCACCGCGCCACGTCCTCGCTGTCGCGCGCGATGCGCTCCAGCGACGAGACCGGCGACGTGCCCCGCCTCGCGGCGTTGGTCATCACGCGGGCCAGTGGTCGCAGCGGAGGTTCGGAGGCGAGTTCGGCCCACGCCGCTGCCGGTTCGGTGCCGACGCGTAGCGACGCCGCAACGGCGCTGAGACGGCGTCCGAGCGGCCCGGGCAGGCTATCGCCCACGGCGGCCACGGCACGATCCGGCGGAGCGCCGGCCGAGAGCGCTGCGGCCATCAGATCGGCGGCGAGCGGAACCATGGTGACCATCTGCTCGCGGGCGCGGACGACAGAGGCGGGCTCCAGCCGCCCGAGCCGGATCCACGCCACGCACCCGAGAACGGGCCCGGCCACCAGCCCGGCAACGCCACCGACCAATGCCATCGCGCCGAGGGCGACCGCGAACGACGCAGCCCCCCTGCGGCGGCCGTCGAGGCCTGCGGGCTCGGCACCACCGTCCGGGCGCGGCTCCGGCGTCCCAACCGCCCGGTCGGCACCATGCCCGCCGCCGGCCCACCCGAGTGAATCAGGGGGATGCTGGGCGATGAGCCGGCTCAGGCGCCGGGACGCACCGCCGGGTCCGAGCGCGACGACCGCCGCGGCCGCAGCGCACATCGCCGCAGTAAGCGCTACACCGTCCATGCCGTGCCCGTGACGCTTCGCGACACCCGGCTTACCCACCACAACCCGAGACCGACCAGCGCACCGGCGACGCCGAGGCACATCCAGCCCACCGGCGTGGCGACGAGAAACCGCACCGCCGCCTGGTCTCCGCCGGAGAGCATCAGCAGCGTGCCGAACGGCAGGATCGCCATCAGCCGGGCGGTCGTCCGTACGGTCGCGAGCTGGCTCTGGGCTTCCCGGCGGGCTCCGGCGGCCATGCGCAGCGAGTCGGCGACGGCGAGCAATACTCGCGACAGCGGAGCACCTGTGCGCTCGGCGACGTCCCATGCGGCCGCGAGGGCGGTCAGCGCCCCCGCTCCAGGAGCCGTTCCGGCCCGGCGCAGCGCCGCGGCGACGTCTCCCCCGATCGCCACCTGTCCGGCGACGTCGCCGAGCAGGTCAGGCCAGTCGGCGGCGACCGCGGTCACCGCCCGGCCCATCGGCACACCCGACCGCAGCTCCGCCGACAGCGCCAGGCAGATCTCGGCGATGTCGCTCTCGCGCTCGTCGCTGCTCCGGCGCGCCGCCACCCGGGCCCTGAGACGTTGCAGCACGCCGGATCGGGCGCCCATCTGTAACGCCGGAGCCGACGCCGGCGAGCCGACGCCGGCGGCCGGCCGTCCGAGGCGGGTCCGCAAGAGCGGTGGCCGACCGGCAAGCACCGCGCCGGCCAGTGCCGCACAGACGACGGCGGCCACCGTGCTCACGACAGCCCGACCAGCCGCTCGAGATCGGCGGCCGCCGGACCGCGCACGACTCGCCCGCCGTCCCCAACCCGGAACGCCTCGCGCACCGCCATCAGACCATCGGGCGTGCGGTCCAGCAGGCTGAGCTCGGCGAGCTTGCGGTGCCCACCGGCGTCCCGACACAAGTGCACGATGACATCGAGCGCCGCGACGGCCTGCGTATGCACTGCGGCACGTCCGAGGCCGGCGGCGATACCGAGCGACTCCAGCCGGGCAGGCACGTCTGCCGCGCTGTTCGCGTGCATCGTGCCGCAGCCGCCCTCGTGGCCGGTATTCAGCGCAGCAAGCAGATCCACCACCTCCGAGCCTCGGACCTCACCGACGACCAGACGATCGGGCCGCATCCGAAGTGCCTGGCGCACGAGGTCGTCGAGGCCGATCCGGCCGGCGCCTTCGATGTTCGGCGGGCGCGCTTCGAGGCGGACGACGTGCGGGCGCCGCGGTGCCAGTTCGCCGGAGTCCTCGACAAGGATCATCCGTTCCTGCGCATCGGCGAGGCCGAGCAGCGCGGCCAGGACGGTCGTCTTGCCGGTACCGGTACCACCGGTCACGAGGAATGCGCGCCGTGCACGCACCAGCCGGGTCAGCAACGGGGCAAGCTCAGGCGGGACGGATCGTCCGGCCACGAGATCGGGCAACTCCAGCCCGGCTGCGGCAGGTACGCGTAATGAGATCACCGTGCCGTCCGGCGATACCGGCGGTAGCACGGCGTGCAACCGCACACCTCGCGCCAGCCGAGCGTCCACGCAGGGCGACGCGTCGTCCAAGCGCCGGCCCGCCGAGGACGCGAGGCGCTGCGCCAGCCGGCGGACGGCAGCCTCATCGCCGAGCTGGACGGACGTGCGTTCGAGCCCTTTGCCGCGATCGACCCACACCGCGCTCGGGCCGTTGACCAGCACGTCGGAAACGCCGGGCTCGCGCAGGAGCGCGTCCAACGGACCGGCGCCGGCGATCTCCGCCTGAAGCTTGTCGGTGACCTCGAGAACCGTGGCGTCACCGAGCACCGCGCCGTGTGCGCGCAGAGCCGTCGCGACCCGGGCCGGCGTCGGCGCCGCCCCGTCGCGGGCGAGCGAGCTTCGTACCTGCGCGAGCAGTTCGCCGTTCACCGCTGTCATGACGCTTCCCGACGTTGGGAGTGCCCGGTGAGCGAGTTCAGGATCGCCGCGCACGCGGCCGCGAGCGATCCACGGCCGGAACGGGCCGGCGGTTCACCTCGTTCGAGCATCCTGGCGAGTCCGGCCTCGGACTGGAGCGTCGCCGCAAGAGGCAGCCCGAGCGAGATGGCGACCTCGGTCGGCCGCAACCCGGACGGTGATGGTACGCGCACAACGACCCGGACATCGTCGGCAAGGGCGCACGAACGGGCCGCGACCCGGCCCGCCGCGGCGACCGCACGGACCTCCGCCGGCACGACGAGCAGCGTCGTGGAACAGCGCGGCAGGATGACCTCGGCCGCCGAGTCCGCCGGACGCGGCAGATCCACGATGACGACGTCCCAGGCTCTGGCGGCGGCGGACAAGACCGCGTCGAGCGCATCATCGGGCAAACTGAGTGTGCTGCCACGGTCCCACGACAGCACACTGAGCCCGTGCGTCTCGGGTAGGTGCTCGCGCAGTGTCGCCCCGGCCAGGCGGCCGCGCGTATTGGCCAGGTCGGGCCAGCGCAGGCCGGCGACGTCCTCCGCGCCGAGCAGCAGGTCGATGCCGCCGCCGAACGGGTCAGCGTCCAGGAGCAAGGTGGAATGGCCGTGCGTCTGCGCCGTGATGGCCAATGCGGCCGCCAGTACCGATGCGCCGGCGCCCCCACGCCCTCCGACCACGCCGACCGTGGTGGCGCCGCGGGTGCTCCCCTCAGCGACATCGGCGAGCACATCGACCAGCCACGTCTCGTCCGACGGCAACAACGCGACGTTCTCGGCACCGATGGCGACCGCGTGCCGCCAGGTGCCCGGGTCGTCCGGCTCCCAGCCGACGAGCACCACGCCATCACGCCGGGGCATCCGGGACGACGCCAGATCTTCGGCGTGGTCGGCACCCACGAGCACCAGCGGCGGGCTCGTCCATCGCGACCTCGCCGCGCCGGCGTCGCTGGACAGCTCGAGCGGAACGCCGGCCGCAGCGGCGAGGCGGAGGACACCGTCGAGAATCTGCTCATCCTCGGTGATCAACAACGGCTTCGGTGGGGCGGACTGCGAAGGCGGCCGGCGCGGCGGCGTATCGCCCGGCACCCGATGCGGCATCTGGACTCCCTGCGGCTGTCGTCATCGCGCCACTTCCGGCGCTGGAACAACACCATGAATGCAGGAGCACGTCACCTGGCAGTGCCGCCGGACAAGTTGTGGATAACTCAGCCGTTTGGCGGAAGATGTCAGAAGATCACGGCCCCCGCCGAGGCCGGCGGAGGCCGTGCGGAATTCGGCCAGGGGGGCTAGCCGAACTCAAGCGGCGGGGGGGTGCCGCACTTCTAGTGTGCCTAAGAAGGGACCCAAATAGCTACTTACTCGACCGGATTTGCGCACCAAAGTCGAGTATTGCGCCCCGGCAACCTATCCTCGGTCACGTGGACACCGCGCCCAAGCCGCTTGTGCCGCCGACCGCACCCCGATCGCCGCAGCGGCCCGCCGCATTCTTCGATCTCGACAAGACCGTCATTGCGAAATCCAGTGCATTAGCCTTTTCGCGGAGCTTCTACCAAAAGGGGCTTATCAACAGAAGGTCGGTCTTGCGAAGCGCATATGCCCAATTTGTCTATCTTCTGGGCGGTGCAGACCATGATCAGATGGAGCGGATGCGGGAGTACCTCTCCGCACTCGTCACCGGTTGGGACGTTCAGATCGTCAGGGACATCGTCGCCGAGGCGCTGCACTCCATCGTCGATCCCATCGTCTACGACGAGGCGGTGACGTTGATCGAGGAGCATCATCTGGCCGGACGAGATGTTGTTGTCGTCTCATCTAGTGGGACAGAGATCGTGGAACCGATCGGAAGGATGCTCGGGGCAGATCATGTCATAGCTACCCGAATGGTGATCGGCGAAGAAGGTAGCTATACCGGAGAGATCGAGTTCTATGCATATGGCGAGGGCAAGGCCGACGCCGTCAGGGAGATCGCCGAGAAGAACTCATACGCTCTGGATCGATCCTACGCGTACTCCGATTCGGCCACCGATCTGCCGATGCTCGAGGCCGTCGGCCATCCGTACGCGGTCAACCCGGACAAGACGCTGCGCAAGGTGGCCGCCGAACGCGGCTGGCCGGTGCTCGTCTTCTCCAAGCCCGTCGCGCTGCGGTCCCGACGCCCGTCTCTGCGGGAGTCCCCGAAGCCCGCGATCGCGGCCGCCGCGATCGGGGCGGGAGCGGCCGCGGGCATCGCCTGGTACGCAACCCGCCGCCGCCGCTAACCCCTCTGAATGATCACGTTAAGCGGGCAACTCCCTGCTTCACGCCTGCTACAACCACGGCGTCGCACTAAATGGCCGCGCATCGCCAGATCGCCTCAGGCCGCCGTGGCCCGCACCGGCGTGCCGATCTCGACGGTGCGGCTCACCGTGCACAGCCGGTCATGCGAACGTGCGATCGCCTGCGGCAGGACGTCCCGCGCCGCGTCCCCCGCCGCTCCGGCCGGGAACGCGACCCGGAAGACGACCTCGATGTTCTCCAGATGGTTGCCCGTCTCGTCGGACATCTTGTCCGCCGACACGTCCACCGCGAACGCATCGGGCTCGGCGCGCCTTGACGTGAGGAAATCGACGTCGGTCGCCGTGCAGCCGGCGATCGCGCACAGCAGCAGCTCGACCGGGCCGAACAGGTCATCCCCGTCGCCGAAGACGAGTTCGACCCCACTGTTGTTGGTGGCGATGTAACGGCCCTTGGACGTGCGCCGCAGCGTCACGGAGCGGAGTGTGTCGGAAGTCATGGAGCCAGCCTGCCAGCCGACCGTCCAAGTGGTGTGGCGAGCATCACCTCACGCCGTCTGCGATTCGCGGAACGGACGATCTCTGCCCGTCGTCGTACTAGGAGTGCCGCGACCGAACGGCGAGGATACGGAGGGGGAATGGACCATTCGCGCTTGCGCCCGGCGCAGGTCGGCGCGTCGACGGCGGCTGCTGTCGGCGGTGCCTTCCTGGCGGCCCGGCTGGGCGTCTACGGGACGATCATCGGTGTTGGTGTTATCACGTTGATGGGCATGGTCGGCACCGAGATACTCCTGCGATCGCTCGAACGTTCGAAGCAGGCGGCGCGGATGGCGAACCTGCGCCAGCGGATGGCCGCCTCGACCGCGGCCGCGCCGGTCGTTGCGCCGCCGGCTGATGGCGCGGACACCCTTGAGGTCGCCGTGACCGAGGCACTCCCGGCGGCCGAAGCACCGGCCGCCGACACCCTCGAGGCGTCGGCCCTGGCGACCGAACCGCGCACCGCGGCCACCGGTCCGCTCATCGCCGTCGACCGACCCGCCGCGTCACGGCCACGCCGCTGGCCCCTGGTCACCGCAGGATTCCTGGCGTCATTCGCGCTGGCGCTGGCGATGATTACCGGCATCGAGACGTTCGCCGGACGCTCCCTGGCCGGCGATGACGACCCGACGGTTGTCGACGTGTTCCGCGGCGCGGGCCAAGGCACGGACGACGGGCCGGCGATCCCGGCCACGCCTACCGACGAGCCCACCACATCCACGCAGGAGGACGGTGGGTCGACGCAGCCGGGGTCGGATGCGCCGGCACCGAACCCCGCGCCGGCCGATGACGCGGAAGCGCCGCAGTCCGACGAGGAGACGCCATTGCCGGACGACGATGCGACACCGTCCGACGACGCAACCTCACCACCGGCGGACGACGCGGAGCCGTCGGACGAAGAGCCGGACACGACGCCGGCACCGTAGCGCCGGCTAATCGTCATGCGCACTTCACCAGCCGGGACGTCGCTTCACCAGGCATGCAGACCTGATGAAGCGACGAGAAACATGCCGAACGTGATCAATCGTCGTCGGGGCGCTTGGACAGGCCCTCGCTGATCAGGTTCATCACGGTCGGGTCCGCCAGGGTGGTCACGTCGCCCATCTCGCGGTTCTCGGCGACGTCGCGCAGCAGCCGCCGCATGATCTTCCCGGACCGGGTCTTCGGCAGCTCCGGCACGACAAGGATCTGGCGGGGCTTGGCGATCGGCCCGATCTCCTTGGCGACGTGGTTGCGCAGTTCGGTGGCGGTGTCCGACCCATCATCGGTGGCACCGGCGCGCAGGATGACGAACGCCACGATGCCCTGCCCGGTTGTCGGGTCGGACGCACCGACAACGGCGGCCTCGGCGACCTTCTCGTGCGACACCAACGCCGACTCCACCTCGGTGGTAGAGATACGGTGCCCGGACACGTTCATCACGTCGTCGACGCGGCCGAGCAGCCAGATGTCGCCGTCTTTGTCCTTCTTGGCGCCGTCGCCGGCGAAGTAGTAGCCCTGGTCGGCGAACCGTGCCCAGTAGGTGTCTTTGAACCGCTCCGGATCGCCCCAGATCGTGCGCAGCATGGCCGGCCACGGCTCGGTGAGCACGAGGTAGCCGCCGTGGCCGTTGCCGACGATGTTGCCCGCGTCGTCCACGACGTCGGCGCTGACACCAGGTAACGGTGTCATCGCCGAGCCCGGCTTGGTCTTCGTCACGCCCGGGAGTGGACTGATCATGATGGCGCCGGTCTCGGTCTGCCACCACGTGTCGACCACCGGCGTTGTCCCGCCGCCGATGTGCTCGCGGTACCACACCCACGCTTCGGGGTTGATCGGCTCTCCGACGGTGCCGAGCAGCCGCAGCGACGACAGGTCGTGGGCCGCGGGGAACTCGTCCCCCCATTTCATGAACGTGCGGATCGCGGTCGGCGCGGTGTAGAGGATCGTCACGCCGTACTTGGCGACGATCTCCCACAGGCGGCCCTTGTGTGGGGTGTCCGGCGTGCCTTCGTACATGACGGAGGTGGCGCGGTTGGCCAACGGTCCGTACACGATGTAGCTGTGCCCGGTCACCCATCCGATGTCGGCGGCGCACCAGTAGACGTCCGATTCCGGCTTGAGGTCGAACACGTTCTTGTGGGTGTACGCGACCTGCGTCAGGTAGCCGCCGGTGGTGTGCAGGATGCCCTTCGGCTTGGCCGTCGT
>DASUTB010000142.1:0-2387 GCA_036374835.1 Jiangellaceae bacterium
GCCTGCTGAACGTGATCAACCGGCGCCGTACCACCCGCACACGCCTGGTACGGCAGGGCCACGCCTGCTGAACGTGATCAACCGGCAGCGCGGAGTGTGTCGACGATCCGCCTTGTCAGCTGACGATCTCGACCCCGCCGATGGTCCGCTTTCCCCTGCGGAGCACCAGCCACCTTCCGTGCAGCAGGTCGTCCCGCGTGGGCGCGGCCTCCGGCGGCGTCGCTGGGTCCAGGCGGACGTTGTTGACATAGGCTCCGCCCTCCGTGAGGGCTCGCCGGGCCGCGGATTTGGAGCCGACGACGCCGGCCGTCGCGAACAGATCAACGTACGGCGGCAACTCGTCTCCCGCCTCGATCCGCGCCGGCTCCGTCTCGGCCAGCGCCGAAGCCAACGTACGCTCGTCCAACTTCGCCAGCTCGCCACGACCGAAGAGGGCCTGCGATGCGGCAATCACACGTCGAGTCTCGTCCTGTCCGTGCACCAACGTGGTCAGCTCCTCGGCCAGTGCTCGTTGCGCCGCCCGAGCCGCCGGCCGGTCTGCCGTCGCCTTCTCCAGCTCCTCGATTTCCACGGGAGACCTGAAGCTCATGATCCGCAGGTGACTCGACACGTCGGCGTCGTCCAAGTTGAGCCAGAACTGGTAGAAGCCGTACGGGGACAGCATCTCCGGGTCGAGCCACACGGCCCCGCCGGCAGTCTTGCCGTACTTCGTCCCGTCCGCTTTGGTCAGCAGTGGCGTGGCGAGTGCATGCACTGAGACTCCCTCGACCCGCCGGATCAGATCGACCCCTGCGGTCAGGTTGCCCCACTGGTCGCTCCCACCGGTCTGCAACGTGCAGCCGTACCGCCGGTACAGCTCGAGGTAGTCGAGTGCCTGCAGGATCTGGTAGCTGAACTCGGCGTAGCCGATGCCGATATCGGAGTTGAGCCGCGCCGACACCGCCTCCTTGGCGATCATCTTGTTCACCCGGAAGTGCTGCCCGATGTCGCGCAGGAACTCGATTGCCGACAGCGGCGCCGTCCAGTCCAGGTTGTTCACGATTGTCGCGCCGTTCGGGCCCTCGAGGTGGAGGAACGGCTCGATCTGCCGTTTGATGCCCTCCACCCAACCGGCCACGACCTCTGGGTCATTGAGGACGCGCTCCCGGTCCGGGTTCGGGTCGCCGATCAGACCGGTCGAGCCGCCGACGAGGGCCAGCGGACGGTGCCCGGCCTGCTGCAGGCGGCGCGCGGTCAGCAACTGGACGAGATGCCCGTGGTGCAGGCTCGCCGCCGTCGGGTCGAAACCGACGTAATAGGTAACCGGACCATCGACCAGAGCGGCTCGCAGCGCGGCCTCGTCGGTGGACAACGCCACCAGCCCGCGCCAGGTCAGGTCTTCCCACAGGTCGGTCACCGGAGGATCCTCTCGCTCGGTTCGTCGGCTCGTAAGCCCAATCGGCTCGGTCGGACGCGTCCCAGGCTACCGCCGGCGCTTGTGCGGCCGGTACTGCGAAACGGTCGGGTTGCCGTCGAGCCAGAACCGCCATGGTCTGGCCGCGCCGTTGGCCAGCCCCACGCGCGGTCCGGTCCGGATCGTGTCGGAGGGACGGCGACCCACGTCCGCGTACAGCCGGACGTCCCCCTCCGGACTCAGCAGATCCGCGCCGTTGTCCGCGCGATCGAGCCCGAGCACGCCGGCGAGCCGGGCCGGACCGCGCGCCAGGTCGCGGTCGCTGCGCGCCGCGGGACGACGCTTGCGGCCAAGTTCCACACCTTCGGTCACCTCGCCGGCACGCAGCAAAACCGCACTGCAGACGCCACCCGGGCCGCAGACGATGTTCGCGCACCAGTGCATCCCATAGGTGAAATAAACGTATAGATGGCCGGCCGGCCCGAACATCACGGCGTTGCGCTCGGTCCGGCCGCGGTAGCCGTGCGAGCCCGGATCATCCGCCCCTTCGTATGCCTCGACTTCGGTGATCCGGACCGCAACGGTCCCTTCCTCGCTCGTCCGGGCGATCATGCAGCCGAGCAGGTCCGGCGCCACCTCCAACGCGCGCCGCGACAGAGATGATCGCTCAATGTTCACCGGCCCATCCTGCCCCACGGGCAGCCGCTCACGTGACTCGACGCGACCAGCCATGGGCTCACCCTGTCACAGCTGAGCCAGTCGCCCTGACCGCGCGTGGCCGGTGTCACCTAGAACGGTGGTATCTCGGGGGTCGGCGTGGCGGGGCGGCGCAAGCCGTCCTCGCTTGGGTCGCCGTCCGATCCGCTCTTGTCGCCGTTGGCGCGGTCGGTCTTGATCTGTTCGACCAGGGTGGTGAACCATGCGGGCCAGGTGTCGTGGCCCGGGTAGTGGTCGCCGGGCTCGGGGTAGGGCTGCATCACCGGTGGTGGGCGGG
>DASUTB010000143.1:0-23101 GCA_036374835.1 Jiangellaceae bacterium
AGCCAGGGTAGGTGCACCAGCCACCACTCCCGAGTGTGCTGGGCGATGTGGTCGAGTTTTTCGTCGAGAGACGCCGCCCAGAACGATGATTTTCCGAACGGGCTGCGCCGGTAGCCCAGCATCTCCACCACCAGGAATCCGAGCGGCAGCACCAGCAGGACCCCGACCACGGTCCGCCCGCTCATGCCGGCCGCCGAGCCGGGCTCGTCCGGCCACCTGGTACGACCTCAGCCATTGGTAGCACCTTCATAGGTGAGTGCAGCCTGGTCCGCCGGCCCCACAGCGCGACGCCGAGAGCGAGCAGCACGACCGCGAAGATCACCGAGTGTGCGACGGCGGACCCGGTCGCCGCCGCGTCCGGCACGCCGCTCGCCCGCTGGATCAGCTGGCTCGTTCCCCACAGCGGCATCCAGTTCTGCGCATCACCCGACATCTGGATGCCGACGATGCCGATGATTACCAGCACGCCCTCCATCTCGCGGGGCACCAGCGCGGCGGCGACGACGCCGATGGCCACCGCCACCAGTTGGGCCAGCGCAATGGCCGTGACCAAGGTGCCGAGACCGATGTCGCGCTGCGACCAGATCACGACGGCGAACAGTGGCGTGACGACGGCGGCCAGCCCGAGCACGGTGAGGATCCGACCGGATACCAGCTCGGTCGGTCGGAATCCGGTCAGCAGCAGCGACTGGTCGGCCCGCCTGGCACCGATGATGACGAACAACGCCGCCACCGCGGTTGCCCAGCCGGCGCCGACCGTGCCCGTGGCCACGATCCACAGCTCCGCTGTGTTCTGGTGTTCGACGGCGGCTTCACGTCGATCATCGACCTCGCGTTCGGGCCGGACGGATCGCTCAACGTCGCCGAGCTCGACGAGGCGAGCTGGGCGGCCGTGGAGATTCTTCAGGCGCCGACCGGGGGGACGATCAACTCCTGCGACGTCGACACCCTGTCGTGTGGCGAGGTGGCTTCGGATATCCCGATCCTGACGGCGATCACCTTCGGCAAGGACGGGGTCCTGTGGGCCACAAGGAACGCCCTCATCCCGGGCCAAGCCGAAGTGTTCGAGGTCCCGTAGCGGCTACGGAGTGACCGCGATGAGCGGGTGAATTAGAGGTACGTAAGCCACTCGTCACGAGCTCGACCACGTTGGGCTGCAGCGTACGTTTCGGGCGGGACCAGCCCGAGCCTTTTCGCCGCGGCGCACGATTCCCGGCAGCCCCGTAGCGCATGATCACTGCTGGGCCACGGGCGCATCCGCCACCACCGGTACGTAGCGCTCGGGGCGCGCGAGCATCAGGGCGCCGGCGATGAGGATCCAGAGGTACGGAAGCCCACCTGCCACGAGCTCGATGGCCTGGACCGGAACGAAGAAGCCGGCGACCTGTCCGACGACGGTGGCCAGGATCGCCCACCCCAGCCAGGTCGGAAAGAGCCGCGTGACGATGATGACCACACCCAGGGGGATCAGCCACAGCCCCGATAAGATCGAATCGACCCACAGAACGCCCGCGGAGACGCCGTGAAGCACCAGGTAGGCATCGGTCTCCAGACCGCCGTGGGTCGCCCAGTAGGCACCTGCCCTGAGAACCGCCAGATACGTCACGACGACCCCCTCCCCGACGGTCGCGCCGGCCAGAACGAGGAGCCCGACCCACCGGAGGTCTCGATCGATCAGTCCGATCAGGTCGGCGACCATGGCGATGAAGACCAGCAAGAGTGCCCATCCGATGGTCACCATGCCCACGCCGATCACGAACGCCGCGTCGACGCTCAGGCCCTCGTAGTAACTGATGATCTCGTCGGCTGGGGCGTCTCGTGTCGGCAGATCGGCTTCGCCGGTCAGTAGCACCCGCGTCACTGAGAGTACTCCCCACAACACACCGGCCAGGCCGGCGATCACCACGCCGATCTTGCGGCTCATCGGCCTCGCACTTGCCATCGTTCTCGTCCCTTCTCACAACTCGGCCGGACGCACGCCCGAGGATCGCCCCTAGACCAGATCCCGCCAACACGGCACGGCGGTGCAGGACCCGGCGCGATAGCCACATACAGCTTCCGGCGGCCGGCGGTGTGAACGCATCGGTAGGACTGCGTAACCCGACCCGATACGGCACCTCATTCGGCCGCGCGAGCGAGATCGACCGTGCCGGCGGAGCCGTCCACAGTCACCAGCTGCCCGTCGTGCAGCAGTTCGGTGGCGTTGCCGGTGGCCACAACGGCCGGGATGTGGCACTCCCGGGCGATGATCGCAGGATGGGAGAGGATGCCGCCGACGTCGGTGATCAGGGCTCCCATCGACGGGAACACGACCGACCACACCGGTGACGTGACCGGGCAGACGACCACGTCACCGGTGTGGATCCGGTCGAACTCCGTCTCGCCGCGGACGATCTTGACCGGGCCGGTGTAGGTTCCCGGCGAGGCCGCGATGCCATCGAGCCGCTGCGCATCGGACCGGGCTCGCCCGCCGGATCGCGCGGCCTCGAAGTCGCGCCCGGTGTACCAAAGCACGGCCTCGTTGACTCCGCGTATCGCACTCGGTGCCCACCGAAGGGACGGCGGAGGGCCGGGCGGCGTGCCGTAGACCGGCGGCCCCGGATGAGCCTCGACCCACGCGCGCTCGCCCTTGCGACGGACGACCAGCTCGCGCCGGTCGGCGCTGTCGGCGAGTGCGTGACGCATCTCGTCCAGCTCGAGGAAGAACACGTCATCGCCGGCCGCGAGCTGGTCGCGCTCGGCGAGCCGGCGGCCGTACTCGCGGCAGACCGCCCTGACCAGCGCAAGAGGCACGCCGACGGTGTAGAACTCGTTGTCCTCCCGCACCGGGTAGACCGTCTCGGCGCGTCGCAGCGCAGCCTCGAACCGGCGCCGGTCGGCTTTGGGACGCTGTTTCAGCAGCTGCCGGGCTTCGGCCCTGACCGAGTCACGTCGCTGCGCGACCGCTGCGTCGGCGACGGCCAGGTCGAGCGTCAGGTGGTCGCGGATGAGCTGGAGCAGCAGATCATCCCGCTCGCCCAGGGCGGCCTCGGCCACCTCGTACCGCATCGCCCGGAATCCGTCCTCGCGACGGTAGGCGGCCAGCCGCTCCTCGAAATCCTGGTCGGCCGCCGACATCCGCGAGAGAGCTTCCGGGCCCTCGTCGAGCATGGCCCGCAGCCGGCGGTCGGACGCCACTTGCTCGGCCAGCTCGGCCAGCCGGCGCGCGGGCGCGGTGGAGGTGGCGGACAGCCCGCAGAGCAGGTCGCACGTCCGCTCTTCGGCCCAGCCGAGCAGGTCGCGGCACGCGGTGATCAGCTCGTAGAGCGGCTGAGCCTGGGTGCCGTGTAGCAGGAAATGCAGGTCGATCGCTTCGTCCGCATAGGCACGCACCTCGGTCAGGTGCCGGGCGAGGGCTTCGTAGGGCAACGCCGCGAGATCGGTGTCGCGCAGCCGAGCCAGCCGCTCGGCAAGCCGGGGGCGTAGCTCGTTGAACCACTTCTCGGTCAGCGCCAGCGGCAGGTCTTGCGCTACTTCGGCTCGAGCAGCGGCCGCCTTCCTTCGTAGCGCCGGGTGTACCCGCAACAGCAGACCCAGCAGCCAACCGGGTGGCGTAGACCCGTCCTTGCCGCCCGGCGGGACCAACCGGACGTACTCCCAGCCGCCGATGTCGCGGAAGTCGATGGTCTCCAGCAGTACGCCGGAGCGGGCGAACGCCTTGCGCATCGCTTCGGTCCGCCTCGGGTTGAGCAGCGACCGGTTCATCGGCGTGTGCGGCTGCGGAGCGTGCACCGGCTCGCGCTCCCAGTATCCGTCCGGCACTTCGACCGGGATCGGCACCGGCTCGATCGCCGGCAATGCAGTGATCGGTCGCGCCTGCAACAGCCACAGCCCTGCTTCGTCCACCGCCCACTCGATATCCTGCGGCGCACCGCGGTCCGCGGCGACGCGGCGAGCCAGCTCGGCGACCCGTCCCGCGGTCGCTGCGTCAATCGCATGCTGCGACGCGGACCGCAGCACCGGTGAATCGCCGGTACGGCACTGCCAGCGCTCCGGGTCCGCCCCGCCGGCCAGCGCAGTTGCGGCCAGCCCGGCCACGGCCTCGATCGTCACGGCGTCTCGGTCTCCGGTCACCGGGTCGGCGGTGAACGCAACCCCGGCAGCCGTCGGGTCGAGCTGTCGCTGAATGAGCACTGCCATCCGCGCCGGCTCAGATGCCGTTCGGTGGTCGGCGTAGGCGCGCACACCCGCACTGGCCGCCGAACTCCAGCAGCGTTGGACGGCGTCCTGGAGCGCATCAGCGCCGACCACCCCGAGCACCGTCTCGTACTGGCCCGCGCGGGACGCGCCGGGCTGGTCCTCGTCCAGCGCCGACGAGCGGACGGCCAGTGGCACCGCGCCGAAGTGGTCCGCCGCCTTGATCAGCGCCCGCTCGACGACCTCTGGCATCACTCCCCCAGCGGCGGCGGCGAACGCATCGACGGTGAGCACCAGACCGTAGGGGACGGCGAATCCCGCCCTTGCCAGCTCAGCCAGCGTCGCCGCCTTCCCGCCGGCTCGATGGCGGTCTGCGCAGCCGGGATCGTCCAGGCTGAAAAGGTACGTCGGGCCGGTAGCGATCATGGCTCACCTCCGGGGCTCACCGGGAATCATCCGCCCGACCCTGCGCCTTCGGCATCGGTAGAACGACGTAAGTAGCAGGTCACGGCGGGTTGTCCTGGTGTCGCCGCTCGGTGACATAAGCGGCGAGCGCTGCGCGGGAGTTGATGTTCAGCCGGGTGTAGATGTGGTCCAGGTGTGCGGTCACCGTCCGGATGCTTACGAACAGCCGCTCGGCGATCTCCGCGTTGGAAATGCCTGTCGCGACCAGCTCGGCGACCTCCTGCTGGCGCGGGGTTAGGCCGGCCTGCGCCGGACGGCCGCCTCGCGGCACGGCGGCTCCCGCGGCCCGCATCAGCCGGCCCGCACGAGCCTCGTAACGGCCGGCCCCGAGCGTCGCCATAACCCGGTGCGCCGACGCCACCAGGTCGGCCGGGCCGTCGGCAGCTCCGATCTCCGCCGCCTCGATCGCCGCCCGCGCCGTCTCAAACGGCAGCCGGAGCCGCTCGAACCCCGCCCTGGCCTCGAGCAGGAGCCGGTAAGCCGCACTACGGTCACCGTCAGCGTGCGCGGCGAGCCCGGCCAGCCGTCGAGCCATCACCTGCGGATACGTGCCATCCGGTCCGACCTGGGCGAGCTGTGCGGCCGCTGTCCGGGCGCCCTCGGCGTCACGCGTGCGGGCCCTCGCCTCGGCCAGCGCGACGAGCCCCCAGGGCGGTATCACCCCGGCCAGCACGTATGGATTGGAACTCGCGACCGGCTCGATGTGCTTCAGGGCAGCCGCAGCGTCACCCCGTTCCAGCGCCGCCAATGCTCCGAAGATCCCCAGGACTCCGCGTGCCGCCTCGGGCTCGACCAGGCCCTGCTCGATCCGTTTGCGACAGCTCTGCAGCCGCCGCTCCGCCTCGTGAGGATCATCGCGATAGGCGGCGAGCAGCGCGCCGACGGTCGGCCCGATCGTGGCCGCTCGCGAGTTCTCCGAGCCGGTGACGGCCAGCTCGAATTCGTCCAGAATGTCCTGAGCCTCGTCCCATGTCCCGCGGTAGAGCGCCTCCCCAAATGCGTAGAGGTAGCGGCGGTAGTTCCACCCGGGAATGCCGATGCGTTGATCCAGTACAGCAAGCTCGGCGTTGGCGTGGCGCAGTCTTCCCAGGTCGCCCATTGCGAGCGCCTCCAAGGCCCGAAATTGCACGCCCTGGAGGTGGATGGTCGGGTGATCGACAAGCTGGTGCGAGAGCGACTCGCCCAGCACCATGGCCGCTTGGTACTGCGCCCACTCCAGCAGGATGCCCATCCGGGCCAGGGACGCCATCAGCTTCGCCTCCGCTGTCGCGATCTTGCCGGCCAGCTGCCGGATACGGTCTTCAACGGCGGCTGCGGCCGGAACGTCGAGCTGGCGTTGGTGGTTCATCATCAGCACGAACAGCAGCTCCATGTGGAGCAGCGTCGGCGGCTGGTCGCCCAGCGCCGCCAGCGCGGCCTCGACCTCGTGGACCGCGGCAGTGATCTCGCCGCGGTCGCTGTGCGCGTCGGCCACCAGCTGGTGCAGCGTGGCACGGCCGGTGGCATCGTCCGGGGACGTGTGTTCCAGCGCCCGTTGCCAAGCACGGACTGCTGCCGACGCCTCACCCGAGAACCGCAGCGCGTGGCCGTACGCGGTCAGGATCTCGCCGAGCAGGTCGGGACACGCCCGCTCGGCCAGCTCGAGTGCGCGGCCCACGTAGCTGGTCGCATCCTCGTACGCGAAGCGGTCGAACGCTGCGCGGCCGGCGTCCAGCATCATCCGGGCGGCCTCCGCCGGCGGAATCACCGCTCCAGCAGCCTCAACATGCGGCGCGAGGGCCGCCGGATCGCCGGAGCCGCGGAGTGCATCGACAAAGCCGGCGTGCAAGTCGCGCCGTCTGGACGCCGGCATGGTGCTGTACGCCACTTCGTGGACCAGCGGATGATGTGCGCGGTAGATCAACGTGGGTCCGTCGTCGGCCTCTGCGATCAAGCCACGAGCGACCAGCGAGTCGAGGGTGGCCCGGACAGCCGGGCCGCCGACGGCTGTCAGCAGGTCGACGTCCGCCTGTTCGCCGCCAACCGCGAGCAGCCCGACGACGTCGCGTTCGTGTGGTGACAGGCTGTCTAGCCGACCGGCGATCACGCCCCTTATCGCTGGTGGTACCCCCAGCTCGGCCTGCGGTGCCACAGCGACCGCGCCGTCGACGGTCATGAGCATTCCCGACTCGACAAGCCAGCGGCCGTACGCTTCGACATACAGCGGGACCCCGAGCGACCGGTCAACGACCAGCTGGACGAGATCGGGTGATGGGCGCGAACCGATCGCCGTGGTTAGCACCGCCGCGACCCCGTCGTCATCAAGGCGGGACAGCGCCACATCGTGGGCGTCGACCGTGCGGTGGATCGTGCCGACGATCGCGCCAACGCGCGAGACGGCTGCCTCCTCCGGCCGGTATGTCGTCATGAGCAGCACCGGCATGCCCTTCAGGTCGCGAAGAAGGTAGTCCAGCAGCTCCAGAGTGCCGCTGTCCGCCCAGTGCAGGTCGTCGACCAGCAGCACCACTGGGCCGGCGGACGCAATCCGGCCGAGCAGCCGGAGTGCCGCTTCGAACAGCCGGGTTCGCTGCAGCGTCGCGTCCGGCCCCGGAAGGGTGTCCGAGACGCCTGCTCCTGGAACCAGCTGACCGAGCAGCGGGAGCCCGGTCGTCAGGTCGTCGCGCTCGGCGGGCGGCCGTGATCGGAGGAACCGGCCGAATGCCTCCACCATCGGGGCGAACGCCAGGGTGCGATCCAGCGGCTGGGCCCGGCCATGCAGCACCGCGAAGTGCCGACTGTTGGCCATCTCGACCGCCGCGGCGGCCAACCGGGTCTTGCCTATTCCGGCTTCTCCGGTGACGAGCAGCGCAGCTCCCGTACCGGTGCTGGCTCGGTCGAGGGCCGCCATGACGGCGGCAAGCTCGCGGTCGCGGCCGACCATAGCCGGCGACGCCGGTACTGCGTCGCCACGAACCGCGTTGCCATCTGCCAGACCGTCCACGCCCGCTGCCCCCACGACCAAGGCCCCCACCGACGATGGTAGGGGCCTTAGGGGCAACCGTCGATGCCTTGCCTCGCTACGACTCGGCCTCGACCAGCTCCTTCAGGTTGGCCAGGCTCGACCTCAACACCCGAGTGATCATCCGAGCGGCCACCGGGTCGGCAAGCTTGCCGAACAGGCCCCCGAAGCCGACTGTCTCCGCCTTGAACGCCACCCGCGTCCCGCCTTCGACGGCCTCCAGGAGCACCTCGTCCGTTCCCGAGACCTCTCCGGACATCACTGTGTTGCCAATGCGGTTCGGCGGGTCGTACTCGGTGACCTCGAAGGTCGTGTCCACGGTCTTGCCCAGAAAACGGTCCACCCGCCGGAACCTTGAGCCCTTGCCGAGCGGCTCGTCGGTGAGCAGCTCGCGCCCGACCGCAGCCGCGAACCAATCCCGCTCGCGGCGAGGATCGGCCACGTAGGCCCATACCGTCTCGACGGGCCGAGCGATGACCTCTTCACCCGTGATCGTTTGCATGACTCGTCTCCTCCCGATCGGGTTCGTGTCATGCGTCATCGTCGTCCCGGCCACGCCCGGGCGGCATCGGCCAGATTGCGTAACCCGAGCGGGAAGGCGTGGGACTTACGCAGTTCTACCGACGCGTTTGTGTCGGTGGCGGACGATGATGCGGGGCGGGCGATTTCAACAGCCGGTCCGAGGGGTGGCCGGCACAGGCGTCCCAAGACACAACGGGAGGTACCACCATGCGACGAATCCTCGCTGTGAGCGCGCTAGCTGCGGTGATCGCGCTCATGATGCCCGCACCGGCGCAGGCGATCATCCACGAGATCGTGGCATCGCACTGCGCAGCTCAGGAGAACCACGACAAGACCGTGGACCCACCGGGCCAGCTCAATACGACGGGGAACTCCTTCGCTCGGGCATTGCAGGCCTCGGGGGTCTACACGTTCGTCGAGGGAGAGGATCAGGCCGGCGTTGTCGGACTCAACCTCGAGACCGGAGAGTTCGGGCCGCTCCCGGCGCCGCCTCCCGGGGAGCTCGCCGTGTCCGTCCTCGTGGACCCGGAGCGGCCCAATGCCAAGCTCGGTGACGAGTTCATCTGGGTCTACTTCCGCGACACCGAACTTTTCGACGAGCCGGTCAACATCTACGTCCAGATCTATGACCTGGAGCACCCAGCCTTCGAGAACTGCCCGCAGCTCCATCACAACGGCTGACGGCGGCGGCGAAGCGTCACCCGACCCGTGGCACGAACAGCGGGTCGGGTGACCCAACCGGCAGCGCTACACGTAGTGGGCGTAGGCCGGGACGGTGAGGAAGGTCGGGTAGTCCTCGCGGAGCGCCACGAGCTCGAACAGCTCCCGCGCCCGGGCCACCCGTGCGGAGCGCCGGGCGTCTCCCCGAGCCTCCTCCAGCAGCTTCGCCGTCTCGTCGGCCACGATGCCACGGACAAGATCCGCCGTGACGACCGTGCCGTCCTCGAGCTCGGTACCGTTGTTGACCCACTGCCAGATCTGCGAGCGGGAGATCTCTGCGGTAGCCGCGTCCTCCATCAGGCCGAAGATGGCCACGGCGCCGCGTCCCCCGAGCCATGCCTCGAGGTAGCGCAAGGCGACGGCGACGTTGGTGCGTAGGCCGTCGGCCGTCACCGCGCCGGGCGTCGACGCGATGTCCAGCAACTGCTCGGCGGTGACGGCGACGTCGTCGCGGGTGCGATCGATCTGGTTCGGCTTGTCGCCGAGCACCTTGTCGAACGCCTCACGGACCGTATCCACGAGCCCCGGATGCGCGCACCACGATCCGTCGAACCCGTCGCCTGCCTCGCGCTCCTTGTCCTCGCGAACCTTGGCGAACGCGATCTCGTTGGCTTCCTCGTCCTTGGACGGAATGAACGCGGCCATGCCGCCGATCGCATGCGCGCCCCGGCGATGGCAGGTGCGGACGAGCAACTCCGTGTATGCGCGCATGAACGGCACCGTCATCGTGACGGCGGACCGGTCGGGCAGCACGAAGTCCGCACCGCGGCTGCGGAAGTTCTTGATCAGGCTGAAGATGTAGTCCCACCGGCCGGCGTTGAGCCCTGCCGAGTGCTCACGCAGCTCGTAGAGGATCTCGTCCATCTCGAAGGCCGCGGTGATCGTCTCGATGAGCACGGTGGCGCGAATGGTGCCCTGCGGAATGCCGAGTGTCTCCTGGGCGAAGACGAACACGTCGTTCCACAGCCGGGCCTCCTCGTGGCTCTCCAGCTTGGCCAGGTAGAAGTACGGTCCGACGCCGGCGTCGATCAACGCCTGCGCGTTGTGGAAGAAGTAGAGCCCGAAGTCGACCAGCGATCCCACCATGGGCTCGTCACGGATGCGCAGGTGCTTCTCGGTCAGATGCCAGCCCCGCGGACGGACGACGATCGTCGCCGTCTCATCGCCGAGCGTGTATCGCTTGCCCTCCTCGCTGGTGAAGTCGATCCGGCGACGGATCGCATCGTAGAGGTTCACCTGGCCGTCGATGACGTTGGTGAAGTGCGGGGTATTCGCGTCTTCGAGATCGGCCAACCACACCTTCGCACCGGAGTTGAGCGCGTTGATCGTCATCTTCCGGTCGGTCGGCCCCGTGATCTCGACCCGCCGGTCGACCAGTCCAGCTGCCGGCTCGGCGACCCGCCATGAATCGTCCTCGCGGATGGGCGAGGTGTCGGGCAGGAAGTCGAGCGATGCGCCGGCGGCGATGGCGGCACGACGCCGCTGCCGCTCGACGAGCAGTTCGGCGCGGCGCCCGGCGAAGCGACTGTGCAGTTCGGCAATGAAGTCGAGCGCCTCCGGCGTCAGGATCTCTTCCTGGCGCTCGTGGACAGGGCCGCTGACCTCAACGGTCTGATCCATGATGGTCAACACGGTAGTTCCTCTTTCTGTGTCGCTGCTTGAGTTCTGAGTGATCACGTTCGGCATGGGTGACGTAGCTTCACAAGGCTTGCGACCCTGGTGTAGCTACGTCACTCATGCCGAACGTGATCATTCAGAACTGTTCTTCTTCTGTGGAGCCTTTGAGCGCCAGCGTGTCGCTGTCCGGGTTCAGCGCGGTCGACACGAGGTCGAAGTAGCCGGTCCCGACCTCACGTTGGTGCTTGATGCCGGTGTACCCGCGCTCCTCGGCTTCGAACTCGGCCCGTTGAAGTTCGACATAGGCGGTCATGCCGTGCTCGGCGTAGCGCGAGGCCAGGTCGAACATGCCGTAGTTCAGCTGGTGGAAGCCGGCCAGCGTGATGAACTGGAACTTGTATCCCATCGCGCCGAGCTCCCTCTGGAACATGGCGATCTGGTCGTCGTCGAGATGTGCCGACCAGTTGAACGACGGTGAGCAGTTGTACGCGAGCAGCTTGCCCGGGTACTCGGCATGCACCGCGTCGGCCACCTTGCGGGCGAGTTCGAGATCGGGCGTGCCGGTCTCGACCCAGATCAGGTCCGCGTACGGCGCGTACGCGAGCGCGCGGGTGACGACCGGCTCGATGCCGCTGTCGACGCGGTAGAAACCTTCCGCGGTCCGGCCGCCTTTCAGGTACTGCTGGTCGCGCGGGTCGACGTCACTGGTGATCAACTTGGCCGAAAGTGCATCGGTGCGAGCGACGACGATCGTCGGCACACCGGCCACGTCGGCGGCCAGACGCGCGGCGTTGAGCGTCCGGACGTGCTGCGCGGTCGGGACCAGAACCTTGCCACCGAGGTGGCCGCACTTCTTCTCCGACGCCAGCTGATCCTCGTAGTGGACGCCGGCGGCGCCGGCGGCGATCAGCGCCTTGGCCAGTTCGAAAGCGTTCAACGGCCCACCGAAACCCGCCTCGGCGTCCGCCACGATCGGGGCGAGCCAGTCGAAGCCCGGGTCGGTCCCCTCCGAGAACGTGATCTCGTCCGCGCGCAGGAGTGCGTTATTGATCCGCCGGACGACCGTCGGCACGGAGTTGACCGGGTAGAGGCTCTGGTCGGGATACGTCTGGCCCGCGGTGTTGCCATCGGCGGCCACCTGCCAGCCCGACAAGTAGATCGCCTTGAGCCCTCCGCGCACCATCTGAACGGCCTGGTTGCCGGTGATCGCCCCGAGCGCGTGCACGTAGTCTTCATCGTTGAGCAGCTGCCAGAGCCGTTCGGCGCCCCGCCGGGCGAGAGTGTGCTCCTCTCGCACCGTCCCGCGTAGCCGGACGACGTCCTCGGCGCTGTAGGTGCGTTCCACCTGCGACCAGCGGGGATCGGATTCCCATTCGCGGGCCAGCTCTGCCGCTTCAGCCGCGATGCGCTCGTTCAGCGCCTGGGTAGTCATGAGTGAGTCCTTTCGCGTCATACACACCAGCCTCAGCTGGTGAACTCTTGCTATAAGACACTCTGGTTGGCAGGAAGAGCTCGAATCCACAAATCTGTGGTATAAATATCGAGCATATTTCACACATGTAGAATCTCGCGGAGCACTTGCAGGCGCTGGACGCCAGATGGTTCCTCACAAACCCTTCTGGAACTGCTGCCCACCTTGCTATCCTGGTGAAACTCAGCGGTTGTTCACAACTGGGAGGCCTGATGTCGGAACAGGACGGTGAGCTGGACCTTCTCACATTGGGCAGCAGGATCCGGCACGCGCGCAAAACCAGCAACATGACCCTGAGCGAACTGGCCGAATCGGTCGAACGGGCACCGTCCCTGCTTTCACAGATCGAGAACGGCAAACGCGAGCCACGGCTCACCCTCCTGCGGTCGATCGCCGCGACACTGGGCGTCACCGTCGCCGACCTCATGAGGGCCGAGCCTCCGTCTCACCGCGCAGCGCTCGAGATCGAGCTCGCCCGCGCGCAGCAGAGTCCGCTGTACATGACACTCGGGCTGCCGGAGCTCAATGTCAGTTCCAGGCTCCCCACCGAGGTGCTCGAGTCGCTCGTGGGGCTGCATGAAGAGCTGGCTCGGCGTGCCACCGAACAGGCCGCCACGCCCGAGGAAGCTCGCCGTGCGAACGCCGAACTACGCCAGCACATGCGCGATCGCGACAACTACTTCGCTGAGATCGAGAGCATCGCGGCCAAGGTCTCCAAAGCCGTCGACCACTCCGGCGGGCCGCTGACCGAACGCGGTGTCAGCGAGATCACGTCATATCTCGGCTTCACGTTGCACCGGGTCAGTGACCTTCCCACGGCAACGAGGTCCATCACCGACACCCGGAACCACCGGATCTACCTGCCCGCCAGCGACCATAGCGGGCACGATCCGCGCACGATCATCCTTCAGACACTCGGCCACGTCGCGCTCAACCACACCGATCCGGCGAACTACCCCGAGTTCCTACGCCAGCGCGTCGAGGCCAACTACTTCGCAGCGGCGTTGCTCATGCCCGAGGAGACGACGGTCGAGTTTCTCCAGCGGGCCAAGGCGGCCAAGGCACTGGCGATCGAAGACCTGCGCGACACATTCGCGGTTTCCTACGAGACGGCTGCGCACCGGTTCACCAACCTCGCCACCCACCACCTCGGCCTGCCGGTCCATTTCATGCGGGTCGGCGAGGACGGAGTCATCTACAAGGCGTACGAGAACGACGACGTCACGTTCCCGACGGACGTGACCGGCGCGATCGAAGGACAGATCGTGTGCCGCTACTGGGCGTCCCGCCGGGTCTTCTCGGCCGCCGACCGGTACGCGACCCACTACCAGTACACCGACATGGGACGCGGCACCTACTGGTGCACCACCCAGGTCGAGCGGACGCCGTCCGGCGACTTCGCGATCGACATCGGCGTGCCGTACGCCCACTCGAAATGGTTCCAGGGACGCGAGACGACCAATCGCGCCAGTTCGGGCTGCCCCGACCCGTCGTGCTGCCGTCGCCCCCCGGCCGAACTCGCCGCCAAATGGGCCGACTATGCCCGGCCGAGCGCTCGCGCCCACTCGCATCTGCTCGCCGCACTTCCTCCAGGGACGTTTCCCGGCGTCGACGACACCGACGTGTACGCGTTCCTCGACCGCCATTCGGCGGACGCCGCATAGCCGCTCCGGGGTCATTGCGGTCGTCGCCCCTTCGCGCGCTAGAGTGCGGCGATGCTTCGGATCGTTCTGTTTCTTGCGCTGCTCGTGATCTGGATCTGGGCGCTGGTGGATGTCATCATCACGCCGAACGGCACGTTCCGGCACGGCGACAAGACGATCTGGCTCCTCGTCGTTCTGTTTGCCGGAACCATCGGCGCGCTGGTCTACGTCGCCGTCGGACGGCCGCGCCTAGGCGAGAACAGGTACTAGCCGAGCTTGGCGAGCGGTTCAGTCGCGGCGGGCGGCACGCGCGCGTCGCTTGCCCTCATGCATGGCCTGCACACGCGCCACCGGGATCGTGTGACCCTCGTCGATGAGTTCACGCGGCAGCTCTTGCGGCGGCGGCATCCGCTCGGCCCACGGGTCGGCGTCGCCGATCAACCCCGGTACCGTGCGCACGGTGAAGTCGCCCGGAGCGATGCCTTCGAATTCGTCCCACGCCACGGGGAACGAAACCGGCGTACCGGGACGCACCCGCGGGCTGTACGCGGCGACCACCGTCGCTCCGCCGGCCCGTGTCGAGTCGAGGAACACTTTGCCTTCCCGTTCCTCCCGGACGTACGCCGTCGTCGCGAGCGCAGGGTCGAGTCGCTCGGCGCGGGCGGCCAGCGCGCGTGTGGCCGCGGCGGCGTCGGCGGCATCCGCTCCCTGCAACGGCACGAAGATGTGGACGCCCTTGGCGCCGCTGGTCTTGACCGCCCCCGACAGTCCCGAGTCGTCCAGCGCCTGCCGGACCAGGAGCGCCGCGCCCACGACCCTTTCGAAGCCGCTTCCCTCCGGTGGATCGATGTCGAGCACCATGTACGTCGGGCGCTCCGGTTGATCCGCGCCGACGAGGGTCACGTGGTACTCGACGGCACGCTGGTTGGCAAACCAGAGCAGAGTGCGGCGGTCATTGCACATCGCATACGAGACCTGACGCTTCGACGCCTCCGCCCACATCGACACGGTCTCGATCCACGACGGCGCATACTTCGGCAGGTTCTTCTGCATGAACGGCGCCTGACCGCGGATCGTGCGGATGACGGATAGTGGCCGGTCCCGCAGGGCCGGAATGATCCGATCGCTCACCGCGTCGAGGTAGTCGACAAGATCCCGCTTCGTTGCATCCGCGCCGTCGAACAAGGGCTCGTCGAGATTGGTCAGCTTGACGCCGTCCCGCGCCTCGTCGCCGCTCATCGCACTGCGCGCCGAACGATCAGGTGAACAAGAGCGACCTCCGACCGGCAGTTCCTCATCTGATCATCTCCTACGCCAGGACGTCGCGACGGGCGTGAAGGTACTCGTACATCGGCCATGCCGCCTCCGCGGCCTCGGCGGCGGAGCCGGAAAGGGCCGGACGGCGCTCCTGGTACGGCGCGAAGCCGGTCGACTTCCACACCGCGTCATACCAGTGCGGTGCCCACACGCCGTCGCTGTCCCGCGGCCCGGCCGGCCACGACAGCATCCTGCCGGTGAACTCGAGCCCGGTCATATCGCACAACGCGCGGAGATAGCCCTCCGGGTCGCGCAGGAAATCAGCAGCGTCGAGCACCGCGGGCGGCGAGCCATCCGCGGCCAGCCGGTCGTACAGCTCCACCTGCTGGGGTAGCCCGATGTCGTGCGGTGTGACGGTGTCGCGAATCCTCCCGTACGACGCGACGACCTCGCGCGGATCCCGGATCAGCAGGATGTTCGTCAGCTGTGCGATCCAGTCCCGGCCGGTGTCCGGCAATAGGTGATGGCTCATGTGCTTCTGGTAGAAGACGCGTATCCCATCGGGCACCGGGCCCAGCAGAGTCGCCACGACGGCCCGCCAGTCGGTCTCGCCGGTCGCGATCACCTCCTCCCGTGCAGGATGATCCGCACCCGTCGCGGCCAGGTAGTACGCGTACAGCGGCTCGTCCACCACGATCGCGTCGGGACGGTTCTCCCACGAGCGCATCATCGCGGTCGAGATGTTCCGCGGGCCGGACCACATGGCCAGGCGCACAACGTCACTCATCGGCGGGTCTCCGCGCGGGCGGCGACGTCCCGCCGAACCAACTCCCCGTACAACTCCCGGATCCGCGTCATGACGGGACGTTCGCCGTCCCCGATCGCGCGGCCGTCGATCTCGCGCACCGGCATCACGCCGCCGAACGTGCCGGTGACGAAGGCCTCCTGCGCGCTGTACACCTCGGTCAGGCTGAAGTTCTTCTCCCGCACCACGATGCCGGCCTCGGCGCACACCTTCAGTACGTTGGCCCGGGTGATGCCGGCCAGGCAGTAGTCGCCGGTGGACGTCCACACCTCGCCACGTCGCACGATGAAGAAGTGTGTCGAGTTGCAGGTGGCGACGAAGCCGTGCGGGTCGAGCATCAGCGCCTCGTCCGCACCAGCTGCATACGCGGCGAGACCGGCGGTGATGTCGGGAAGCTTCGAGTGCACGTTCAGCTTCGGGTCGAGCACGTCCGGCGACGCCCGCCGGACGGGGCCGGTGAACAGCGTCACCGACTCCTGGGACGGCACCTTGAACTCGGGCACGATCACCAGGGTCGCCTGCCCCGAAGCCAGCCGTGGATCCTGATAGAGGGTCGGCTTGACGCCTCGCGTCACCATCAGCCGCACGTGCACACCGTCGGCCATGTCGTTGGCGGCGAGCGTCTCGTAGAGCGCCTCGGTCAGCTCCGTGCGGCTTCGCCCGATGTCGAGCGCGATCGCGGCCGCGCCCTCATACAACCGGTCCAGATGATCGTCCAGAAACGCCGGATGGCCCTCGTAGACCCGCAGTCCTTCCCACACGCCGTCCCCGAAGACGAAGCCGGAGTCGAACACCGACACCACGGCCTCGTCGCGCGGCACCAGCGAGCCGTTGACGTAGACCCGGACGCCGGCGTTGCGCGGATCGTCGCTGTGGGCGTGCGCGCCGCCGGGTTCGGTGGTCACGGTCGTGACCCTACCCGGGCGACGCGCTCGGCCCACCAGGCGGACGTCGCGTCGTCCGCGCGCACGGCGTCCAGCGCGTTCTCATCCGGAACGGGCCGCCGCACCGGCAAGGCACCCTCCCGCGCCACGAGCGGCTCAACCACGACATCGCGCTCCAGCAAGCCGACGGTGGCCAGGCCGCAGGCGTACGGCAGCTCCGGCAGCGCGGCGGCCAGCGCCACACCGGCGGCTATCCCAACGGACGTCTCCAGAGCGGACGACACCACGACCGGCAAATCGATCCGCTCGGCGATCTCCAGGCAGGCGCGTACCCCGCCGAGCGGCTGGACCTTGAGGACGGCGATGTCGGCAGCCTCCAGACGGGCAACCCGCAGCGGGTCGTCCGCGCGCCGGATCGACTCGTCGGCGGCGATCGGCACGTCCACTCGCCGGCGCAACACCGCCAGTTCCTCGACCGTCGGGCACGGCTGCTCCACGTACTCCAGCCCACCGGCGGCCCGGTCGTAGCGCGGCACCAGCATCGCGGCGGTGTCCGCGTCCCACGCGCCGTTCACATCGATACGGATGCGGCCGTCCGGGCCGAGCGCATCCTGCACCGCCCGCAGCCGCTCCTCGTCGTCCCCGGGTGCCTGACCGTCCGCCGCGACCTTGACCTTGGCCGTGGTGCAGCCCGGGAACCGGGTGAGCACCGCGGCGACGTCGGCGGCCGGGACGGCGGGCACCGTCGCGTTCACGGGGACGGACGTGCGCACCGGCTCGGGCCAGCCGACGTCGGCCGCCTCGCATGCCGCCAACCACCATGCCACCGCGTCTGCATCGCCGTAGTCACGAAACGGCGAGAACTCGCCCCATCCGGAGTCACCGCGAATCAGGACGCCCTCGCGCACCGTGATTGCGCGGAACTCGGCTCGTAGCGGGATCGCGTACACCCACGAGGGATGCCGGCCGCGGTCCTGGCGCAGCGGCTCAGTGACCGGCAACAGATTCGCTGAGCCGTCGATGGGTCCGCCTGACGGCGGCGCGCTCGCTTTCCGGACCGGACGCAAGCGACTGCACGATGTGCTCCTCTCCGGTGACCAGTCGGAAGAACACAATGTAACCCTCGCCGTAGGAGATCTCGACGTCGACGGCCGGGTCACCGCCGACCTCGGTCTCGGCGGTGGAGATCACCTCTCCGTCGAGCGTGCCGGCCACACCGTCGATTCCGGCGTCGAAGTCGTAGTCCGTACCGGGTGTGTCGATCACGTTGACGCCGAGTTCGACATCGCGCTCGGTCAGCAGGGAGTATTGCCGCAGCGTCACGGGTGTCCCGTCGGGCATGGTGGCGGAGTCGGCTTGCGGTTCGGTCGGTTCTGGCATCTTGAACCTGATCCCGCTCGGCTCGTCGGTCAACTCGACCCACTCGGACTCGTCGGCCGTGGCTTGCTCGGGCAGTGCGGGGCCGCTGCCGGTAGTCGTGGAGCCGACATCCGCCGACGGGTCGGCATCGTCCGAACCGCCGCACGCGGACAGCGTGAGAACGGCGCACAGCAGGACGGCCGGAAACGTGCGCAACGCGACTCGCATCACCTGAGAATCCCCCGGATTCGGTGCCGGATCGGCAACAGATCAATGACGGCGACCGAGACTAACCCAATCCGGGCCAAAGCGCGCGCCGAGCGGCTTACGCCCAGTCGGGTACTCGTGACCCGGCGCCGGACACTAGCCTCGTGGTCGCAGCACCAGAACGCCGCCGCGAGGAGCACCCCATGACATCCACGCCATTCGACCCGTCGTTGTGGCGGCCCGTCGACGGGTTCGACTTCACCGACATCACCTACCACCGGCATGTCAGCTCGGGCACCGTCCGGGTGGCGTTCGACCGTCCCGAGGTGCGCAACGCCTTCCGCCCGCACAGCGTCGACGAGCTCTATCGCGCGCTCGACCACGCCCGTATGACCCCGGACGTCGGCTGCGTGCTGCTGACCGGGAACGGGCCGTCGCCGAAGGACGGCGGCTGGGCGTTCTGCTCCGGCGGCGACCAGCGCATCCGCGGACGCTCCGGCTACCAGTACGCCTTCGGGGACACCGCCGAGACCGTCGACCCGGCCCGTGCCGGACGGCTGCACATTCTCGAAGTGCAGCGGCTGATCCGATTCATGCCCAAGCCGGTGATCTGCGTCGTCCCCGGCTGGGCGGCCGGCGGTGGTCACAGCCTGCACGTGGTGTGCGACCTGACGATCGCCAGCGCCGAACATGCCCGCTTCAAGCAGACCGACGCCGATGTGGGCTCGTTCGACGGCGGCTACGGCTCGGCGTATCTGGCGCGCCAGATCGGGCAGAAGTTCGCCCGCGAGATCTTCTTCCTTGGCGACGAGTATTCCGCCGCGGACGCGTACCGCATGGGCATGGTGAACGCAGTCGTGCCGCACGATGAGCTCGAAACGGTGGCCCTCGAGTGGGCGGAGAAGATCAACCGCAAGAGCCCGACGGCGATCCGCATGTTGAAGTACGCGTTCAACGCCGTGGACGACGGCATGGTCGGCCAGCAGGTCTTCGCCGGCGAGGCGACCCGGCTGGCCTACATGACCGACGAGGCCGTCGAGGGACGGGACGCCTTCCTGAACAAGCGCGACCCCGACTGGTCCAAGTTCCCGCACTACTACTGAATGACCATGTTTGGCCCGAATTTCCCAGCCAAAGCACGTCTATAGAGCTGGCAAAGCCTGGAGAAACCTAGCGTTGGACTTTGCTGGGCTTCTCCACGCTTTGCTAGCGTTTTGGGACTTTGCTGAGCGTTTACCAGCTTTGGCAGGTCTACAGGCCATGTTAGGCACGGAAATAGGTGCCTAACATGGTCATTCTGGTGGGCAGGGGGCGGTGAACGGGCCCAGGTCGCGCGTCTGGGTCGTGAACGCGCAGCCGTAGTTCGGGTCCGCGACAACAGCCGGCGTCAGGACGTCGTCACCGGCCGGACGGATGCCGTGCTCGACCCACGCCACCAGGTCGACGAAGCCGGTCACGAACTCCTCGGCGGTGAAGTCGCAATGCCCGACCCCGCGGATCGCACGCTGCACGACCAGGTCGGACGCGCCGTTCTCGGCGACCCGCTCGGCGTAGACCTGCTCCATCGAGAACGGCACGAACAGATCGCCGAGATTGTGCAGGGTCAGCACCGGAATGGTCGGATCGCCGCCGACGACGGGCACGTTGTTCAGACCCGGATTCCGATTGCCCGCCGCGTCCGCGGTCACCCGCAGAACCTCCTCGTTGAGCTCCTCCTCGGCCATGCTCAGCTCGGGGTCGGTGTCGAACTGGTACACCACGTCCGAGTTGTCCACCGCGACGCCGGGCGACCGGGGCACCACACCGTCCAGCGACCCGAAGCCCAGCAAGAACGACGCCCACGCCGGGAAGGCCGCATCGAAGAGTGGCCGCTCCCCGCCGGAGCGTAGTTCGGTCAGCGACTTCAGGTTCTCGCCGTCCGGGGTCAGCCCGAACGGCCACGCCGCGGCAAGCGTTGAGGTGATCTGCGGAATGGACTCGGTCTGCCACTCCACCGGATCCGGCGGGAAGGTCATGTCCACGTCGGCCAGCGCGGCGGCGACCACGTTGTAGTCCAGGAAGAAGTCGAACAACTCGTAGTCGCCGAGCACGCCGCAGATCGGCATCGCGCCGTCGTAGCTGTTCGGATACTGCTCGATCGCAACGGCCGTGACGTGCCCGCCCATCGAGGCACCCGTCAAATAGACCCGGTCCGGGTTGTCCACGATGCCGCTGAACAGAGTCGTCAGCTTGTGCGTGTCCGCGACGCCGACCGCGACGTCGTAGTCGTTCTTGGAATAGCTCGACGCGGCCCAGGCGTAGCCGTTGGCGATCAGGAACTGGCGCAGCGGATGGTTGTCGACGGTCAGCTCCAGCCCGTCGCCGCGGAACCCGTGCGCCCACATCACGAGATCGCCGTTCCAGTTCTCCGGCACTTCGATCCGGTAGCCGGCCCCGGCGTGCACGCCCCAATACCTGTCCGTGGGAATCCCCGGGACGGCGTCGAACGGCAGCGTGGACTCGTCGACGAAATACTCCGGTGGTTTGTCGGCCTGCGCAGGACCGACGCCGATTGCGATCGTACCTGCCGCCAGCACGCCAGCGGCGAGTGCGTGAATTACCCGTCTTGCAGCCATCGTTGTCTCCTCACAGGGATGGGAAATGCTGCAAATCAAGTGATCATGAAGCCGACTCACACAAATCCGACGGGCTAGGCTTCATGATCATCGACATGATCACCGTTCTTGGGCGCTCGACGCTTCGGCGGCGGCCGCCTTCGCATCCTCCACGGCTGCTTGCGCGAGCTCAGCCGCTTGATCGGCCGCGGTAACCGACTCCGCACCCGAGTCGGCGGTGAGCTCCTTGCGCTCGCCGCCGTCCCCGAGCGCTTCGTCGCCCGATTCACCACCTGCCGCCTCGGCCGGCATGCCCATCTTCGACCGGTCGGTGAAACCCTCGGTGATGGCGCGGACCGCCTCGGTCAGCTCGCCCGGGATGACCCAGAACGTGTTGTTATCGCTGGACGCGATACTCGGCAGCGTCTCCAAGTACTTGTACGCGAGCACCTTGGGGTCGGCGTTGTACTTGTGCACGGCCTGGAACACCTGCTCGACGGCTTTCGCCTCACCGTCGGCGCGCAGGATCTTGGCCTGCTGGTCACCCTGGGCCTCGAGGATCTCCTGCTGCCGGGTTCCCTCGGCGGTCAGGATCTTGGCCTGCCGCTCACCTTCGGCGTGCAGAATCGCCGCGCGCTTGTCCCTTTCGGCGCGCATCTGCTTCTCCATCGCCTCTTTGATGGTGTGCGGCGGGTCGATCGCCTTGATCTCGACCCGGTTCACCCGGATGCCCCACTTGCCCGTCGCGTCGTCCAGCACGGTGCGCAGCCGGTGGTTGATCTCCTCGCGCGAGGTCAGAGTTTCCTCCAGATCCATACTGCCGATCACGTTACGCAGCGTCGTGACGGTCAGCTGGTCGATCGCCTGGAGGTAGTTGGCCACCTCGTAGGCGGCCGCCCGCGGATCGGTGATCTGGTAGTAGAGGACCGTGTCGATGTTGACGACCAGATTGTCCTCGGTGATCACCGGCTTCGGGTCGGACGAGTAGACCTGTTCGCGAATGTCCAGCTTGTTGTTGACCCGGTCGGCCACCGGGAGGATCAGGTTCAGGCCGGGCTGCAACGTCCGGCGATACCGTCCGAACCGCTCGATGTTGTAGCGGCGAGCCTGGGGGACGATCCGAATCGCTGACAGTACCCCCAGAACGATCGCCGCAACGATAATGATCGGTAGCAGCACATCAATGCCCATATATTTCACTCCTCGTCACGGCAGCAACTCGCGTGGGTAGACCACCGCCGTTGCGCCATCGATTTCCATCACGTCGACCATCGCCCCTGCCGGTATCACATGGCTCTCGTCAAGGGTGCGAGCCGTCCACTCCTCGCCGGCGAGCTTGACCAGCCCGCCCGAAGCCGTCACCTCTTCGATGACAACGGCGCCCTTCCCAACGAGACGCTCCGCGCCCTCCGTACTGACCGGCGGGTTCAGCATGTGCCGTTGCGCGATCGGCCGCACGACGATCAGCCCGAGCGCCGACGCTCCGGCGAATGCCAGCACTTGAAGGAACAGCGGAGCGCCGACACCGGCCACCACCGCCGCTACGACAGCGGCCGCTGCGAGCAGGCCGAACGCCAGCGTGAGCGTGAAGAACTCCGCGACGCCCAACGCTGCGGCGATCAGTAGCCACAACCACGCCATATTTCAACGTACCTCGCTTGCGCCCACGTCGAACAGACCACCGGAGTGACTGTTACCCCACGGTCACCTAGATTGGTCGGCGCGATGACACATCCGGTCCATACCTTGATCGTAACGCGTGGCGGCGACGTCCCCGACCAGGTGCTTCCCGTCCTGGCCGATGCGCTGGCCGGCGGCCCGGCGCTGCTCCCGTTGCCGGACGGACCCCCGCCACTTCGCGAGTCGGTCATCGCCGCGCTACGCCCGGACGAGCCATTGGACGGGGAAGCCGCGCTCATCGTGCCGACATCCGGCACCACCGGCGAGCCGCGCGGCGTCCTACTTTCCGCGGCGGCGGTGCGCGCGGCCGCCGAGGCGACCCATACCCGCCTCGGCGGACCGGGCCGCTGGCTGCTGGCCCTGCCCGCGACTCACATCGCGGGCTTGATGGTGCTGGCACGCTCGGTCGTTGCCGGGACGGCACCCCGTGCGCTCGATCTTCGAAGCGGCTTCGATCCGGAGGAGTTCGTCACCGCAACGGCCCGGCTCGGCGGCAACCTCGCCGCTCGCCGGTACACCTCGCTCGTGCCGGCACAGCTCACGACGCTGATGGACGACGCGGACGCGACCGCGGCATTGGCCGGCTACGACGCCGTGCTGCTCGGCGGATCGGCCGCACCGGCCGCACTGGTCGAGCACGCGCGAGAAGCCGGCGTGAACATCGTCACCACCTACGGCATGACCGAGACCTGCGGCGGCTGCG
>DASUTB010000144.1:0-38378 GCA_036374835.1 Jiangellaceae bacterium
GTGTGCGGTCACCTGGTAGTTGCCGATCCCACCGGGTCCGACGCCGCCGCGCTCGCCGTACGGGCTGGCGGCCACGCCCCCATCCTGGATGTCGGTGCCGGCAGCGTCGTCGGTCCAGCCCTCGTAGGCGATCACGTCGAGGTTCTCGATGCCGAGGGCCGCGATGGTGAGCGTGGCGTCGCGCGGCGTGCCGTCGCTCGGGACCGGGTCCGTGGGAGTCGGGCTCGGCGTCAGGGTGGCGGTGACCGTCGGCGCCGCCGGCGTCGGGCGCGTGGGCGTCTGCGGCGACGGTGATGGCGTGGGCTCAGCAGTCGTGTTCGGCGGATCGGCCGGCGCCGCCGGTTCGACACCGGTCGGCGCGGACACGACCGAGCCGCCGACCGGATCGGCCGGTGTGGTTACCGCGCAGGCCGCCAGCGCCAGCGACGCCGGCAGCAGCCAGACCGCTACGAGGCGCGACCCCATACCTCAACGATACGGAACCGCGCGCCGCGCCCGACGCACAATCGGGTACGGCTGGCCCCGAGATGGTGCGCACACCATGGCGTGTCCCCTCCCCCGCCCTTGTGGTCTCCCGGATCACGTCCACGCACGGTGATGCGCCACCGCCCTGGTGGACGGCAGAGCGGCCCCCGCCTCATACTTCCGTGCCCCACCACGGCGGCCATCACTTCCGCGATCGCAGTCCTCAACCTGGCAAGAGCTCAGCGCCCTATCTGTGGTGCCCTTATCACCTGATGAAGTCTCTATCCTCCACGGACGATCGACCAGACGTTACGTGTGACCCGAATCGGGTCAATTGAGGGCATCGCTGCAACCGCAGTGGTGCTGGCTGGCCCATTACCTCGGGATAGCTAGCCGCGGATGCCGGTCGACCTCGATCAGGTGGCCGTCCGGGCCGCGCTTCTAACAGCGGATCTCGGCGCCTCGATCCTGCGCTTCGGGCAGGTTCGCTCCCGATCGACTCGGGGTGGTCGATCAGTGCGCCGGCAGATCTTGGTCGGCCAGCTTCGCGAAACCAACTCACAGATGGCCCAGGTACTGCTCCAGGGCGGTAGCGACGGCATGGTGGTCATCTCGGTGAAGGCTGTGTCCCGTGCCGGGGATGTGGACTCTGGTCAGATCTCGATGTGCAGCCATGGCCTGGTGCGCGACGATATCGGTGACTGTCACATCCGGATCGATCGAGGGGTCGGCTGTGACCAGCAGGACCGGCGCGTCGACTTCAGAGAGCCGTTCTCGCCAGGCGTTGATCTGAGCATGGCTTTCCACCCACGAAGTCACATCAGGGTCGACCTGCTGCTTGGCCTCTGCCCACGCACGCAGATCAACATCGTGCCATCCGGGATGAGTCGCTCTGCCTGCTTCGATGAGGGCTGCCAGTGACATGCTCTGCTCCCGTGCAACATCTGCTCGCCACCGGCCGACGTCGTAGGTGGTGGAGTCTTCCGGGTCCTCGGGCCAGTGCGGGTCTAACACAATGGCGGCCCGCGCGCCGACCACCGGGGCAGCCGCCACGACATGGGGACCACCCATCGAGTGACCGACCAGTATCGGACGATCCAAGGACAGCCCTGAGCAAAGGCCAACTAGATCGTCCAGGTGGCGTACGAAGCCGTAGTCGGCTGATCGCGCCGACCGACCGTGCCCGCGCGCGCTGTAGCAGATGACATCCCAAGGAATCCGGGCTGCGAGGCGGCCGGCGAGTCGGCTCCAGCAGTCCGCGCTGTCCGTGATGCCGTGAGCCATCACCAACGCCGGAAGCTCTCGCTCGGTCCGACGGACACACAGACGCAAGGAACCGATGTCGATCTCGTGCTCCACCCACGTCACCTGCGTACTCGCAGTCTCAGTCACGTGATTGCCAACGGTGCCCGGTCACAACGAAATTCCTAACTCGGTTCCTGGAAGTGGCCGGATCGCTCCAGGACAAACGCCATGTCTCCCTTCGGTAGGCCGAATCATGCGACCTCACGTTCGGAGAACGCACCATGTGTGGCATGAATCCGAATTCGCTGTCCGCGGCAGATGAGTATGTGGGACCCCGCGCTCAGCGGCCGGCGAGCGGTCAGGGTCATCGCATCAATTTGAGGACGTCCGAGATCGTGCGACTCAGAGGTGCAGTGGCCGATACAGACCGCTGATGCCGCCGGGCAGGGACCTAGTTGGCAACGGTGCCCTGGTGATACAGGGCTTTCCAGCCGTCCCGAACGCTGCCCTGCCATACCGTCAGCCGCCGGGTTAGCCGGTCGCCCTGGCCCCGCAACGTATAGGTCAGCAGGTAGGTCGCGGGCGCGATCTCCCGGAGGAGAAAATCGCGGGTCTCCCACCCTTCGACCTCGAATTCGTCCAGATCGCTGCTCTCGTACCGATCCTGGAGCGTGGCCCACACGTACTCGCGGCTGTACCGCCGGCCCGAGGCGCCGGTCTCCCAGAAGTCATCGGCAGTTTCGCGTTCGAAGTCCTGCCGACTATTCACCAGTTCGCGCCGATGAAACAGTGGCTCCCGATTCACCAGCTCCGACAGCACACCGAGAAGGCGCGGTTCGGTCACCAGCTCAGGCTCCACCCGGATATCGTCCATAGGAAGAGCTTGCCAGCCGATCGTCCCGTACTCCTGACGCCAGCTCGATCAGCACCACACCCGGCGGTAAGACCGGATGTCCAGGCTCGACTGCTCGGGCGAGCTGGATGGCCGGGCTAATCTGTCCACATGCCACAGCAGGCGTTCGTCCCCGAGCAGTCTGCCGTTCCACGCGTGCTACGCACGGACACGTTTCGGTTCGAGCCGCTCGGACCGCAGCACAACGCGGCCGATTTCGTCGCGTGGACCTCCAGTATCGAGCACATCCGCGCCACGCCCGGGTTTACGACCGGGCCCTGGCCACGCGAGGGAGTGACCGTTGAGCAGAACCTGCGGGACGTGACCAGACACGCCGAAGACTTCGCCGCGCGGACAGGCTTCACCTACACCGTCCTCGATCAGACCGACGAGGTGATCGGTTGTGTCTACATCTACCCCTCGGGCCAAGAGGGGACCGACGCAGAGGTCAGTTCGTGGGTACGCGCCGATCACGCGGAACTTGATCGAGCTCTCTACGAGGCCGTCATTCGCTGGCTCGACGACGACTGGCCCTTCACAACCATCGACTACGCACCACGAGCAAGCTGATCGCGATGTGCGGGCACCACCTGCTGACTGCCAACAGGCGATGATCGGACGTTCGCGTGTGACCCGACCTGGGTCAGATGAGGACGTTCCGGGTTGCCGGTCAGATGCTGCAGTACGATTGCGCGCGGGACTGATTGCCGGTTGCTTGTAGCCAAGCTCGATCAGGGTGTAGCCGCTGCTCGACAGCCGGCCGAGGACTTGAATTGGTTCCAGCCCCTAGCTCCGGTGCAGCCTCCAGCAGGCGGCTGTGAGTTCGGGCCACCGCACTTTCGCCTCCGCGTACGCGTCGTCGTCGCGGGCGCGCAGCGGATGCCCCACCCACTCTTCGACGGCAACCCCGATCCTGCCCTCCCGCTGGATGACCTTCATCCGGTAGCGGTCTCCCATTCCGTTGCCGACAACGAACGTGTCACCGACTCCGCGGCCGTGGGGTATGTCGACTGCCCAGAAGACCTTGTGGGGCGGCCAGTTCGGGTCGTAGGCATCGGGGGCGGGTTCGGCCAGTGATTCACCGATCGCACAGTACGCCTCGTCGACCCAGTCGAACGCCGGATCTGGCACGACCTGGAGCTTCTCCACCAGCCAGGCACCGGGGCCCTTCCACCAGGCAGCCCCAGCTGAAAGTCTGGTCGTCCCCCAGGCGACAGATATCAATTCGGCCGCCTTGTAAATGCAGAGGTGGCCCGTCTTGCGGCAACAGAGGTTGGCGGCCCGAAGCGCAACATCCGGTGGGAAGCCGGCGTCTCGCTCCAGAGCGGCGCGAACCCATGCGATCACCGACGAGATATCGTCCACGTCCACAGGATGCGTCAGCCAGCAGCCACAGTCGACCAGGTCAGCCCCGGTGGATCTCGTGACCGACCGGGTGCCGAAGGGCCGATCGGCGGCCATGATCGGACGTTGCATGTAACCCGACGTGGGTCATGAGCGGACGTTCGGCGTCGCTCATTGTTGCCGAGTTTCTGGCGCATGTGCTGTGTGGTTCGCGGCCAGAGTTAGGCGCCTCAGCCCACTGCGAACAACTGGTGGAGCACAGATGTGGCCATCCAATCCTCGACCTCGGCGCGACTCCATTTCATATCGCGGGTCAGTTGCACGTAGACCTGGGGTCCGGTGAGCAGGAGCAGGATGTCGCGCGCCCGGTCCATAGTCAGGCCGGGGCGCAGGGGGTGCTTGCCGGTGAGGATGCGGATCAGCACCTCGTTGCCGTCGCGGCGCAGCCCTTCGTTGAAGTCATAGCTGTCGCGGGCGGTCTCGTCGCCGAGCACTGTACGCACCAGCGGTGCTGCTCGTTCGAGCAGTTCCGCGGTGCCCTCGACCAGGAGCCTCACAGCTCGCTTGATGTCTGGCTCGGCCTCGACGGCCCGCCACCACTCGGACAGGTGCGGCGGGGTCCGCTCCGGCCCAAGGACGACGTGCTCGTAGACGGCCTGCAGCAGGTCGCCCTTGGTGCCGAAGACGAAGTAGACCGTCTGGACGGCCACGCCAGCGTCAGCCGCGACGGCGGTCATCGTGGTCGCGGCGTATCCGCGCGTCACGAACGCCTCCAGCGCCGCCTCAACGATTCGGCGGCGTGTCGCCTCAGCCCTCTGTTTGCGGCTCATCCCCTTGACATCCGCCATGGCTCCCAAGTGTACTTGGAAGATCCACTAGTGATATCACTAGTGAATCCTCTAGCAAGGGGTTGGTCATGACTTCCGCAACCACCCGCGCGCAGGCACCTGCCGACGTACGCCGGCTCGGCCTCGCGTGCGCCACCTCTGGTGTGCTCATGCTCGGCGTCAGTGCTTTCACCGCGTTCCCGCCCGACGGCGTGCCCGACGATCAATGGAGCTACCCGCAGACTCCGTCCCAACTGCTCGCCATCAGCTTCGTCCTCGCGATTGCACACGTGCTCTCGGCGGCGGGCTTCCTCGGGGCCAAGCGGCTAGGGGTGGCCGGCGAGGGACGGGCCTGGCAGCTGGGATTCGCAGGCGCGACCGCCGGGCTTATCGCGCTCGCGTTCTGCGAACTCCTCAGCGGTCTCATCGCCGAGCAGCCGCTGGACTCTGACGAAGCGGCCATCGTGGGCACCCTGTTCGGGGTGTCCTCACTGCTGTTCGCAGCCGGTGCCATCACCGCCGGAATCGGAATCCTCCGGGCCAACCGCTGGTCGGGGTGGGAGCGCTGGCTCGTGTTGGCGACGGGCGTCGTCATCGTCGTGTTGGTCACGCCCGCCAACGCCACCGGAGCACTGATGTTCCGATGGGTAGCCCTGGCGCTTTGGAGCGTCCTGTTCATCCCTCTCGGTCTCCAGGTGACCCGCGGCCTGCGTCCGCACAATTGACCAGCGCCGGCAGGGGACACCATGGCGGCATCGACCGCTTCGCCGCAGTCACTGCCACCACAATGCTGGGATGCATCACTTGGGCGAAGTGACGCGCAACGTCGTGAGGTCCTCGCTATGCCGCACCAGCTCCCGCTACTCTCGCACGACAATGCCGACAGCGGACAGGACCACGCGGTTCGCGGCATGTGAGTGAGTCGGGTCATGACTGCGGACGTGCGGCCGTGCTGTGACCGGGGTGCGTCTAATTCGATTGTCGTGGCAGTGGGACGGGCGTGATGCTGATGGGCATGGCGGTTGGGCGCGAGGCGGGTCAGGACCGGATCGACCGGCGGATCCTGTCCTACTACGGGTCGGAGTTCGATGAGTCCGATCGGCTGGTGGGCCGGTCCGGGCAGGGGGTGCTGGAGTTCGAGCGCACCCAGCAGCTGGTGTGTGAGCGTGTGGCGGCCGGGTCACGGATCATCGACATCGGCGGCGGCTCAGGTGTCCATGCCGCCGCGTTGGCTGAGCGTGGCGATGAGGTCATGCTCGTGGACCCCGTCCCACAGCATGTGGACGCTGCGGCGTCCTTGGGTACGTTCACCGCACGCACCGGCGACGCCCGCCGGCTCGACGATTCCGACCAGTCCTACGACGCGGCTTTGCTGCTGGGGCCTCTCTACCACCTGCTTGACGAAGCGGACCGCATACGCGCTCTCAGGGAAGCCGTTCGGGTCGTGCGTCCGGGAGGCTGGGTGTTCGCTGCAGGCATTTCGCGGCTGGTCACCGCCGCATGGGTCACCGTGATGGAGCCGGCGATCCGATTCGCGACCGACGGGACGACGACCGTGCGCTCCCCACTCCCGGACACATGGCGGCACCTGCTCGAGGATGGGCGTGGCGGGCTCACCGATTCAGGGTTCCCCGGCGGACACTTCCACCTCGCCGAGGAACTCGCGGACGAAGCCTCCGAGGTCGGGCTACAGCAGGTCGAGGTCCACGGGCTCGAAGGGCCGGCTGGGCACGCGCTCGACGTCAGCCGGTCGCTCGACCCAACGCTCCTGGACGCCGCACGGGTGCTGGCCGACCAGTTCGGAACGCAGCCAGGTCTGCGTGACCTCAGCCCACACCTCCTCGCGATCGGACGCACCCGGACCTCATGAATCCTGCGGATGATCGGACGTTGTAGGTGACCCGACTCGGGTCATGAGCGTGCGTTGGGGAGACTGCGTGGCGAGGTCGAGTCTCATTGTCGTCAGGAGGTGCGCCGAGAGCGATCGCCGATGAGTTCGGTAGCCACAGCGCAGTGGGACGCGGCGACAGGTTTATGATCACTTGTACGGTCGCCGACACGGGCCGCCGCACTGGTGTGGGGGGCCTCGATGGCTGTCGTGATCGAACTTCGTGTGGCTGGTAGCCGCGATCAGCACGACGCGGCAGACGCCAGGGTCGATGAGGCCCTCGGCGAGCTAGGTGGGCCACCGGACGGGCTGATGTTCCACATCAGTTGGCCGGACGACGATGGGTTCGTCGTGATCGATGTTTGGCGTTCCGAACAGGAAGCGCGGCAGTTCTTCGACAGCGTCGTGCGTCCCGGCATGACGGCGGTTGGCCTGGACGCGGGCGTGCCGACTGTACGGCCGGTGTGGGGGATGGCTCGCCCGCCGGCCTAGCTGCTGAGGGTGTCCACATCCAAGGTCTTGGATTCTGCCAGCGATCCTCGATCGATGATCTCTCCAAGACTCGGCGGTGAACGGCCATGACGATTCGCTCCCCTGCACACCCGCACGACCGCCCTGTCGGCGGCCATGAGAGGGCGCATGGCCGCGCAGCCTCGCCGGACAGAGTCGATCGATGCGGAACGCACCCGGCTCACCGGCACCACCGATACCTCGACTGATAGCCACCGAGATCGCCGAGATCCGGGCGACCTTCAAGGTGGTTGGCGGTCCGGAGATCTGGGACGCCGTACGCCGGCGCACCCCGCGGCTGGTGGACTCACCGCGCTGACGGTCAGCCCGGCGCCACGCAGAACTCGTTGCCGTCGGGGTCGGCGAGCTCGACGCCGCCGTCCCGGTCGCCGAGCCGGGTTGCCCCGAGCGCAACCAGTCGCGCTACCTCCGCAGGCAGGTCGGCGGCAACGAGGTCGAAGCGCTGCCGGTTCCTCCCGTGCTTGGGTGCCGCGGTCCAGTCGTCCCACGAGACCTTGGTGCCGCCGAGGGGCGACTGGACTGCGGTCTCCTCGTCCTGGTCCCAGACGAGCGGCCAGCCGAGCGCATCGCGCCAAAACAGGCCGACGTCTCGGCTGCCGTCGCAGGAGACCTCTCCGAGGTGGCCGCAGCCGGCGAGGAAGTTGTTGCCCGGTTCGATCACGCAGAACTCGTTGCCGCCGGGGTCGCCGAGCACGACGTGATCCTCGTCGGGGAGCTGGCCCACGTCGAGGTGCCGGCCCCCGAGACTCAAGGCCGTCTCCACCGCCCGCTGCTGGTCCTCGGGGCTGGTACTGGTCAGGTGGAGGTGCAGGCGGTTGGGGCCGGACTTCTCCGTGGAAGCCGCGACGAACCGGAGTCCCACCTGCGTGTCGTCACCCGGCAGCAGGGCGCCGCTGACCTCCCAGATGACCTCCCGGCCGAGCAGACTGCCCCAGAACGCCGCCAGTCCGGCCGGGTCGTGGGCGTCGAAGGTCACTGCCATGAGCCGCGAGGGCATCCCCGCACGCTAGACCCGGCCCAGGAACTCCAGCAACCCGGTTTTCCAGCAGCCTCGCCGCCTCCGCGTCGTAGGACGGCAGCGAGGAATCCAGGAACAGGTACCGGTCGCCGGGCTAGAGGAACAGGTCCGCGTCGGCGACGGTATCGACCGAGCCGCCTCGACGTCGCCCTCGCCGGCGAAGAACTCGTCCGCGTCCATGCCGCGGATCTGCACCGTTACGCCGTCCGGCCACGGCCCGATCTCCCAATCGCCGGAGGCTGGCAGGCACATCGATGAGCACGACGCCCTTCGCGCCGGGCATGGTCGGGCGGTGGCCCGTCAGTGGAAGCGTCTGCACAACGCTGTGGCCCCGTCCGATGGCGATGAGTTTCGCGGTTGTTCCAGGTCTGTACCCACACCGATCAAACCGCACTCAAGGAGAACGACATGACCGCCATCTACACCTTCGACGTCTTTTCCAGCCTCGACGGCTTTTGGCTCGTACCACGGCGGCAACCGGAGCGGCCACTGGGGAAAGCAAGGCCCCGAGTTCCTCGACCACCTCCTCGCCGTGACCAGCGAGGAGCAGCGGATGGTCCTAGGGACCAATACCTTTTCGGCAGTTCGTGCAGCTGCTGGGCGCGATCGAGGAGGCCGAGCTTGACCCAGTGAACGCCCGGATGAGAAGCATGCCGACAACGGTGGTGTCGACGACACTGGCAGGACCCTTCGATGGCCGGACGCGACCCTCGTGAGCGGTGACGCCGTCGAGGTTGTCGCCCGGCTCAAGGAGGAGTCCGAGGTGCCGTTGCGCTCGCACGGCAGCCTGTCGATGAACCGGGCGCTGAAGGGCGCGGGCCTGGTCGAACGCGTGCAGGTGACGCTCTTCCCTGTGATCACCGGTCAGACCGGAGTGGACCCGATCTTCCAGGGCGCGGCCGACTTCAACCTCGAGCTGATCGAACACCGGACACTCGACGGTCACATCCAAGAGCTCATCTACCGACCCACCCTCCATTGACCTGTGCGGCTTCGAAGCGGATCCGTCGGGGTGACCGGACATTGCCCGGACGCCGGTGCATGGAAGTTAGCCGATATTCGAACGGAGCTACGACCCCCTCGGAACCATCCGCGCGTTGGCACGACCGAGCGCGGATCGCGGCAGAAGCGGATGTCGCTAGGTCGCCATGGGGGAGAGACGAGCGTGCCGGCGACGGTGGTGTCGCCGCTCTCTCACGGGAGGGAGTTTGTCCTCGCGGCCTCCGCTGCCACGCCTGACTGTGCGGATGCGGTGGGAGCCCAAGCGGGGTATGAACCTGGAGCCCGAAGCCGCACGAGCCGGCCAGCCTGCGAGCTAGTCCTCGACGGCCCTGCGGAGACGCTTGGTTTTACCGCGCCTGCGCTTGACCGCAATCCGTCGTTCGACCGAGGCGCGGCTGGGCTTGGTTGGGCGGCGTTCTCGTGGCGGGGGCGCGATGGCCTGCTCCAGCATCTGGGCAAGGCGTATCTCGGCTGTCTTTCTGTTGCGTAGTTGGGAGCGGTGCTCGGAGGCCGTGACTGTGAGCACTCCGTTGGCGAGGTGGCCGGCCAGCCGCTGCAGCGCACGCGCCTTCAGGATAGGGCCAAGGGCGGCCGATGCCGCCACGTCATAGCTGAGCTCGACTCTGCTGTCGGTGGTGTTGACCGACTGACCGCCCGGTCCCGATGAGCGCGAGAAGCGCCAGCTCAGCTCGGCCTCCGGGATCACAACGGAGCCGTGGATGCGCAACGGACCCGGCATGGCACTCATTTTGCCAGGTTTGCCACTCCTGAGCTCAACCGTCCGGAACCAGCCGCCGGTGACCGTTCCGCGCGCCCAAAACGCGTCCGTTCATCGGCTACGACCGCACGGGCAGCCATGAGCGTGCGTTCGACGCCCCTGCCTGCCTAACCTGCGGTCATGGAACTCGTCTCCACACTGGCGATCGGGATCGACCTGCAGCTGGTGTCAACGGCTGATGGTGGGCGACAGACCCCACTCCTGGGTGGCTGCGCCGCGGAGAACCGCTTTCGGTACCGGCCAAACTGGGACTTGCTGGATGGGCCGACGGCGAACAGACCGCAGCGCCGGTGTTGGGTTCTCGCGAGAGGACATCCACCCACGGGAGGCGGCTCGGGCGGTGTTGATGCCTCTCATCCCTGATCGCGTGCCGGAATGGCGAGATGTCAGGCCGGGCGACACGGTACGAATGTACGAGGGGTCTCGCATCTGCGGCCACGGGATCGTCGTATGGGCAGAGCCCACAACCTGGTCCATGTGTGACGACGAACAACAGCGGTTGGCCCAGTGGCTCGAGCCACGACAGGCGGGCAATCATTGAAGGAAGGATCTCGAAGCTCGCGGGAAAGCGCTGGATGGCGAGGTCGGTCACTACGCGCCGACAGCGGCAGATGAGTGCGTTCCGCAACTCCCGGCCAGCGTTTCGACCTGAACCATAGCGACGTGAGGAACCGAGGTCCGTCTGGCCACCGTGGAGGGTTGAACCGCCTGGTCAGCCCGGGAATGCCCTTGAAAGGGGTAGCACTTAACGGGCACTTGATCGGTGCCCTCTCGACTCGGATGGCAGCGCCCCTTGGTGAAGCGGCTGCCAGAGTATGTTGCCGAAGCGCATGACCGCTGCCCGACAGCACACACGACCGTGGCCGGCCCGCAACCCATCAACATAATAGGCAATCGGATCGGAGCCCAGACTGTCGTGCTGGCCCGAGGTGTGCGGGATGAGCGAAGCCGCTACTCGCCGAAGAAGAAGGCGATCAGCTCCTCACAGTTGCTCCAGGGTACGGGGTCGCCGAAGGGAGCGGGGAATGGCGCCCCTGGAACCACGACGTTGCTCGCATTCGCGAATAGCTTTTCACCGGCCGTCCCAAAATGCATGTGTTCATGGTGAGCATTGAGGGGGAGTGCTTGATTAGCCGCCAAGTCGACGCACTCCCGAAATGCGACCGGCTCCCCGAACTCATCGAACTCGACGCCGAGCACCAGCATATGAGGATGTCGTTCAAAGTCCTGCCCGGTCGCCGGAATCGCCAGCGCCATCAACCCCACTGCTAGAGCAAGAATGATTAAACTTAGACGCCTCATCATCATTCGCCCCCCGTCTCGCGCTTCGCCCCTCGATTAACCTTTTAAGCTACTCTGGTCGGCGGCGATGTCAAGTGAGCCTGGCGTTTCGTCGGTTTGATCTTGTTTCATCGTGGTTGGTTAGTCGAGCCAGTGGCTCACGCTCTGATCTGCCTCGCCCCGTCGCTCGCTTTGAGACATGCGCTCATCGTGCGGTCCTTTCGAGAGTGCTGTGAAGGGTTCACTCGAAGGATCCCGCGGTGGCCGTCATCTACACCGACGGCACGCTCACCGTGTTGCTCCGTACACCACTCTGCTCAGTGTCAATCTGTCTTTCGGTTCGGCGGAGCTCGCTCCACCACTCTGTGCCGACTGTTGGCCGTGTCCGCTTGTGCGGCTCCGTCGGACCAAAGGGACCGGCCGGCGTGGCTTGATAGGAGCGTGGCGTCGCCCCCGGCTGAGGTGTGCCCGCCGACCGGTCCTAGCGACTACCTCTGCGATGAAGGGAGTCAGGACCGATGATCGTCCTGGGAATCGACACGCACAAGCGCACGCACACCGTCGTCGCGGTCGACGAGCACGGCCGCAAGATTGGGCAACGGACCATCGGCACCACAAGCCGCGACCACTTGGACGCGGTGGCGTGGGCCGACCAGCTGCGCCCAGGCGATGACGCCGAGCAGGTGTGGGCGGTGGAGGACTGCCGCCACCTGTCCCGCCGGCTCGAACGTGACCTGCTCGCCGCTGGACGCCGCATCGTCCGAGTGTCGCCCAAGCTGATGGCACACGCTCGAGACGCGGCGCGCAGCTACGGCAAGTCCGACCCGATTGACGCGCTTGCTGTGGCACGAGCGGCTCTGCGGGAACCCGGCCTTCCGATGGCACGGTTAGACGGGCCTTGCCGCGAGGTGCGCCTGCTGGTCGACCACCGCGAGGCCCTGGTCGCCGAACGTACTCGAGTGATCAACCGGCTACGCTGGCACCTGCACGAACTCAACCCCGCGCTGCCACTGCCCAGCCGGACTCTGCACCGGCCGAAGAACCTGCAGGCCGTCACCTCGTTCCTGAACCAGATCGACGACCCGGCCAGCCAGCTCGTGGTGCGCCTCGCCCGTGACCTGACCCGCCGCTGCGGCGAGCTTTCCAGCGACATCACTGCGCTCGAAAAAGAAATCACCAATCGTGTAGCCAACCTGGCCCCGACCCTTCTGGCGATCGTCGGCTGCGCCAGCCTCACCGCGGCGAAGATCCTCGGTGAGACCGCAGGCGTCGACCGGTTCCGATCAAAGAACGCCTACGCCCGCCACAACGGCACCGCCCCGATACCCGTCTGGACCGGCAACCGTGAACGACACCGGCTCAGCCGAATCGGGAACCGACAACTCAACGCCGCCCTCCACCGCATCGCCATCACCCAAGCGCACTACCACTCGCCCGCCCGCGAGCTACTCGAACGACGCCGCCGCAACGGAGACACCAAAGCCGAGTCGATCCGCGCCCTCAAGCGCCGACTATCCGACGTCGTCTTCCAAGCCCTGCTGCAAGACCTCCACCGCCTCCACACCACTGGCACCACCAGCCTCGCCACCGCGGCTTTGACATAGGAGCAAGCGGACGTCACTGAAACGTATCGAGGCCGACTGTCTCTTCCACACACCTCGTACGACTGCCATCAACGCGGAATGGTCGGACGTTGCGGCTCACCCGACTCGGGTCAGATGAGGACGTTGCGTTGTGCAATGGGATGGCAAGATCGTGGTGTGACCGAACCAACGCCACGTCTTGTAAGGCGCATTCGTGCCGACTTCGCGCCGGGAACGGCTGAGGAGGTTGTCAGACGACTTCGAGCCCTGCCCGGGCAGTGGTTCGGTGGGCAAGACGCCGAGCGCATACATGCCGCGCTTGTCTTCCAGTCGGGCGGCTCTTGGAGCCAGTTCGTGGAAGGCCTCGGCCTACTCGAACAAGACTGGCGTGACGTCCTCGTCAACGGCGGCATGGCCGACCAGGACTGGCCGATGGTGCTTGCACAAGAACTCGGCGACCGCAGCGCACGATCTCAGTTTGGTCGCGCCGCCCACCCGCGGCATGAGCGGACGTCCAGGGGGCGGCGTCAGACTCGTCCTGCCGTTCACCGATCATGAACCTCATGGAGGACCAGCAGGCGCCGCAGTCGGCCGAGGGTGAGGCGAAGGTCATCACGCTCTGCGGCTCGACCAAGTTTGAGGCTGAGTTCGCGGAGGTCAACCAGCGGCTCACGATGGAAGGTTGCGTCGTGATCAGCCTCGGAATGTTCAGCCTCCCCGATCTGCCGGACTACGACTGGACAGCCGACAGCTCGGACCTGAAGGGGCGGCTCGGCGGCGTGCACTTCCAAAAGATTCGCATGGCTGACGAGGTGTACATCGTGGATCCGGGCGGCTACGTAGGTGAGTCAACCCGACGGGAGATTGCCTACGCGGAGTCGCTCGGCAAGCCGGTGCGGTACCTGAGCCGCGAGCGCGTGGCTCGAACGGGAGACGGCCCCCAGGAGTGAGTCCGACCGGGCGGTCCGCTCATCGGCACGACTGACCGCCGCCTGACACTGCGGGTTGGTGGTTGTGCTCAGGTTCCTGAGGCCATGTAGGCGGCGAGGATATAGTTCGGGTGCCGGTCCAGGTTCTTGCGGGCGCGGTCGTAGCGCATGGTGGTGCGCGGGTCGGCGTGCCGGGCGGCGATCTGCACATCGCGAAGGTCCACGCCGGCATCGAGCATGGTGTTCGATGACTCCCGGGCCGCGGTCAGCATCACCTCGAACTGCAGGTGAGTCAACCCAAGGGTGGGTGACTCCGGCGGCACGCTCGGACGGCGCACGTACTCGGCCGGTGAATGGTCCAGCACGCCGTCAATGACGCAGGTGCGGTAGAACCCGGCCACTACCGATGTTCGTCTGGCCACTGTGGATGGCTTGAACCGCCTGGTCTCCTGCATCCAGCGCACGAACAACTCCAGGTCGCCGCGCTGCGCAGCCAGCGGCTGCACGCCGTGCCCAGTACACCAGGTCACGAACAGGTGCAGGTCAGAGTAGGTGTGCTCCCTGGAGATGCCCTTGAACCGTGCCAGGTAGGCACTCATAGCCAACCGGAGCGGGTCGGCCGACACGGCAACAGAGCCGGCACTCGCCGGCGAAGTGAAGGTATCCATGCCCCGAGGATCCGACCATGTGAGCCGCAGCGGAACGGTCCGTTGCACGGGGCGAGCAGTCAGGGTCATGAGCGGACGTCCAGCACCGACTCTGGTAGCTACGCGGGACACCGAGCGGCCGAGGGACATCACCCACGGCTGCACGAGCCGCCGAGACGGCGACGGGCTGCTGAGATCGAGCCCGGCTGGACCACGAAAGTTATACCGAGTTATACTCGACGGTGTGAAAACAGCGATCTCTGTTCCAGACGACACGTTCGACCGGGCATCCAAGCGAGCCGCCGAACTCGGTATGAGCCGATCCGAGTTCTTCACCCAGGCCGCGCAGCGGTACCTCAAACAGCTCGATGCCTCGTCGGTGACCGCGCAGATCGACCATGCGCTTGCCGCGGCCGGGGACGATGACTCCGCGGTAGCAGCCGCCCAGGCCGGTCGGCACCGGCTGACGCGCGAGAGTGACTGGTGATCGCCCGAGGCGACCTGTTCTGGGTCGAGCTCGGCGAGTCGAGCGGGAGCACTCCGGCCAAGCGACGCCCGGTCCTTGTGGTGCAGGCCGACTCGTTCAACGCCAGCGGCCTGGCCACCACGCTCGGCGTCGTCGTCACCTCGAACACCGCGCTGGCTGCCATGCCAGGCAACGTGTTCCTGCCCGCTGCAGCGAGTGGACTGCCGCGCGACTCGGTGGTCAACGTGACCGCAGTGGTCACCCTCGACAAGGACAGCCTCGATCAGCTGGTCGGCCGGCTCCCGGAATACCTCATGCAGGACGTCGACCAGGGCCTGCGCCAAGTCCTCGACCTCTGACCACAAACGCACCAACGGCGGTCACCCGCACTCCGAGGCGAAATGTCCATGAAGATCACAGGCATATCAAGCATGGTAGGGCGAGAAGCGCGGCAACCAGTGTGCTGCTAGTTGGGTGCGCACAGGGCGCGTCTGTGCGGTCAGGGGTCGGTGCTGATGGATGTCGGCACGACGCCGTTCTCCCTGACCACGAACGGCGGCCGGATGATCTGCTCCTGTGGGTTCATCGCGGTCATAAGGTGAGGGCTGCCGTCGGGCAGCAGACCGCTGATGGGCGTCAGTCGCGCCTCCTCACCGTCGATCTCCACCAGTAGCAGGTGGGACTGGCCGGACCACGCGGTCGTGCCGGCCTGCTCGAAGTCCTCGGGGGTGTCCTCGCGGATCTTTCCTCCGGCCCCGGAGATGACGTACGCGCGCCCGTCGACCTCGCTGATCTGGAAGTTGTGCTCGTGACCGGCTAGAACCAGTCGGACGCCTCCGGTGGCGAACAGGGGAATCAGGTCCTCGCAGATCTCCTCGTCGTTGGGGTGCTTGGGCCCGGCGCAGTAGGCGGGGTGGTGCGAGAAGGGAATCCGCCAGCGCACGTCATCGGTTGAGAAGACCTGCTCGAGCCATTCCCGGTGGTGGGCGGCCTGGAAGTGCCGGTGCACACCCTCGGTGCTGCTGTCCACCGAGGTGTCGATCGCAACGAGCTCGATGTCGCGGCCGTAGCGCAGTCGGTAGAACAGGCCTGGGTCGACCGAGGACCGGCCGGCTGCGTTCCCGAAGCGCTGCGGCAGGTGGAAGTTGTCCTCGAGCTGCGCCCGATCGTCGCTGAACTCGGTGTCGCTCGTGTCATGGTTGCCGATCGCCGGGAAGAACGGGATCCGGGCCAGGACGTAGCGGTACGGGGCGTAGTAGCTGGAGTACCAGTCGTCGTCCTCGCTGCCGCTGTTGTCGCCGACCTCGCCAACCTCCCCCTCGTAGATGTTGTCGCCGAGCGAGATGACCAGCCGGATGTCGTCATCAGTGACCAACCGGTCGAGGACCTCGGCGATGCGTCGCTGTCGTCGCGTGGACTCCGAGTCCGACCGGACGCCCACGCCATAGTCGCCGAGAGCGACGAACCGCAACGGTGGGGTGGGATCGTCGGGGTACGGCCAGGTGCGGAACCGGAGGTCGTAGGTCCTGCCCGAGGGCAGCAGGTCGTAGCCGCCACGTCGGTCCGTCAAGGTATCCCACAGCTCCCCGTCGCCCCAGCGCTCACCGTCAACGGTCACGCGGTAGTGGTACTCGGTGTCCGGCTCGAGCCCTTCGACCCAGACCCAGGTGTGCTCCGTCGTCGACGCCTGTACGACCACGGCACCGGACGGATCCATGACCTCCACGGTGGTATCACCGAACGGTTCCGCCTCGGTGCCGATGCAGGTCCGCCGGCCGACCAGGCTCGGCAGTTGGTGGTCCTCCACGATCGCCCAGCGTTGGTCGGGGTGGTGTCGGACGAAGTAAAAGGCGCCCCAGGTCACCAGTGCTCGGTCGTGGGCGAGGTCGGCGAGCACGACGAAAGGCTCCCGACGTACCTCGCGTGGCCGCACACCCTGCGTGGACGTACCTGCGGTGGCGGCGGTGGTTGGTGTCGACACTCCACCAAGGCTACGCGGCGGACGGACCGTCCGGTGCCTGTTACCTGACCCGCGACGGCCCACCGGCAGAGATGGTCGTCTTCTTAGCGGCGGGTCGTGTCGGCTGGACTCAGTCGACCTTGGCTGCGATCGCCTCGATCTCGACCAGCCACTCGGGCTCCAGTAGCTGTTGTACGACGACGGTCCGACAGGAGCGGTGATCGACGAGGTGCTCCTTGATGAGCGCGACGTTTGTCGGGTCGTCGGCGGCCGAGGCAAGGAAGAACCGAAGGGAGACAAGATCGTCGTAACTCATGTCGGCCGCGGCCAGGAGGGTGCCCAGATGCCGCCAGACGAGCCTGGCCTGTCCGGCGAAATCCGGGGGCATGGTTACGCCGTCCGCCTCGTACCCGTTAAGCCCGCTGATGAACAGCGTGCGGGCGCCCGCAGGCACTTCGACAGCGTGGGCATATCCGGCGTACGGCGGGAACACGCCCGGCGGGTTGTGCGCGATGATCTCGGCCACGCATCCCATCCTGGCAGCGCTCGGCACCTCCGCACCACGACTTTTTTCGGACCTTGATCTTCACGTTCCGCCCTCGGCCGAAGTCCGATGGACGTCGGCTCCGCGCCCGGAGATCAGGGGCCATAATCGCTTCCGGGCCACGCTCTACGGATGAGCCGATCGGTCTGGGGAAGGGTGTGACGTGGTCGTCGATGGGATCAATGCCGTTCCTGACCCGTTGAACGTTAGGGTCGCCCGCGTCACGGACTCCGTCCGATCCGTTACTTTTGCTGCTTCGAGGGGATTCGACGGCGAGGACCACGATGACTGATGAGCGGATCCACCGAGCCGTTTCTGCTGACGGCACCGAGATCGCGGGACGAGTAGAGGGAGACGGGCCGCCGCTGGTCCTGGTCCACTCTGTGCCCCACGACGGCGACATCGCCTGGGAAGCAATGCTCCCCCACCTCACCGACCGGTTCACCTGCTACCTGCCGAGCCTCCGCGGCGTCGGGCTGTCGGGTGACAACCCAGACCACTCGCCCCCGCGCCTGCAAGAGGACGTCAACTCGTTCGTTGACAGCATCGCCGAGCCGGTCTGCCTGGTGGGTTTCTCGACCAGTGGCCCGCTGGTGCTGGGGGCCGCCATCAACGGTGGCGCGGTGCCCGCCGTGGCCGTCTACGACCTCCTCGTGGGCTCGGTGATGCGGGAAGAAGATCTCGCCAGTCTGGGCGCCATGTTGGAGCAGATGGGCGCGGCGGCTACCGAGGGCCGGCTCGTCGACGCGGCCCGTACCAGCCACCGCCACGCGGCCACTGACGACGAGTTCACCGCCCTTGAGGCAGGCTATCTGGGCGGGGCGTATTTCGAGCGGTGCGCACAGATCGTCCCGGCAGCGCTGCAATGGGTCCAGCAGGGCGCAGCCTACGACGGGCCCTTGTCTACCGACCCTGAGATGCTCGCACAGATTGCCGCGCCGGTCCTGCTTCTTCGGGGTCAGGAGACCCTCCCTTGGCTGGGCACCGCCCTGGCCAATTCGGAGCAGCACGCCGCGCACCACGTCGCCGACCTGCACGTCCGCGAACCGCTGGCAGGCCTGGGCCACTATGCCCCGCTGCTCGCACCCGAGCGCATCGCCAGGGAACTGATCTCCTTCTTCGAGTTGGTCCGGTAACCAACATGTCCAGGTTTGGCACATCCGACCAGGATCACGCCCTCGGCTCCGGACCTCCAGTTGAACGGGCGACGTTAAGACGCCACAAGCTGGGCCCAGAGGCGCGTCATATCGCCGCGTGCGCAGTGACCGCCGAAGGCACGAGCCTGCCACGTGAGAGAGTCTGTCTACTGACTGAGGGAGAAGGTGACAGATGAACGGGCATCGAATCGATCTGGAGCGATTGGTGCAGGCGCGCATCGAACGGGTATGGGAGGTGCTCACCGACATCGCGCATGCCGACCAGACGCTGAGCGGCGTGGAGCACGTGGAGCTGATCACCGAAGGGCCTTACCGCGTGGGCACCCGGTGGCGTGAGACTCGCCGGATGTTCGGCAGGGAGGCGACTGAGCAGATGCAGGTCACCGTAGCCGAGGCCCCGACGCGCACGGTCATCGAGGCGGACTCATCGGGTGTGCACTACGTCACGGAGTTCACGCTCACGCCTTCCTCGGCTGATGCCACCCGGCTGGCGATGAGCTTCACCGCGGTACAGGGACAGGCCAACCTACTGCACAAGGCACTTTGGCGCCTGTTTGGCCGGCTTGGCGCCAAGTCCACCGAGAAGGTGATGGCAAAGGACCTGCAGGACATTGCGGCGCGAGCAGAGCGGCCCTAATTCAGGCGCATTGTAAAGAACCCATCAAGGGGCCGCCGGGATGCCAGGGCCGCGTCATTCCACCACGAACGACGCTGTCGGTGCGCCCCAGGGTCTCGGCCGCGACGAGTGTTCGAACGCACTCGGTGCGCCATCGTCCTGGGTGTGGCTATGCGGCACGCTCCGCTGTGCGGGCACCCGAACGCACATGATCAATTCTGCCGGATTGTCAACGCCTCGGTCAGCAGCGCCACTAGGGCTTCGAGTTGGACGTCGGCGGAGGAGGCGATCTCGTCGTCGGAGCCATCCAGCGCGCGCGCAGCCAGGCCTGCCTTGGAGTCGATGAGCTCGGCGATCTTGGTGTCGATCGTCTGGCTGGCGATGATCCGCCAGGCGGTGACGGGTTCGGTCTGCCCGATCCGATGCACCCGGTCGATGGCCTGGGTCTGCTCGGCGTTGGTCCATGAGAGCTCGGCGAGTACAACGTTGCTCGCGACCTGTAGGTTCAGACCGACGCCGGCGGCGGTCAGGGAGCAGATCGCAATCGCCACGTCGGGGTCGTTCACGAACGCGTCGATGTTGCGCTGACGCTCGGCGGGAGTCTGGTCGCCGCGGACCGAGGCGTGGCGAATACCTCGGGACTCCAACAGCTCGACGGCCGAGTCCATGACGTCGATGTGCTTGGCGAAGAACACGACCTTGCCGACGCTATGGGCCAGTTGGGCGGCATAGTCGGCGGCCAGGGGGGCCTTGACCCGACCGATTCGGCGGACCATCGCGAAGACGTTCTCACCCGACGACGAGTCCGACGCGTCCGACAGCTCCCAGCCGGCGACCGCCCGTACAAGCTCCTGGTCGATGCCCTCGACGGCCTGGCCGGACCGCTCTGCGTGCGCGGCGACGGCGGCGTCGTACCGCTGGACCAGCCGCAGCAGCAGCTCCCGCTCCGCCTCGCGGATGGAGCGGGCGGCGTCGGGGTCGAGCTCGACGGGTAGGTCGGCGATCCGCCGGGCCGGGATGTCGCCGGCCACGTCGAGCTTGCGCCGCCGGACGATGCCGAGGTCGATGACGGCTTGGCGCGCCGCCGGGGAGAAGCCGCGGTCGAGTGGAGACAGGCCGGTCTCCTCCAGCGCAGTCATCAGCTGCGGCCCGGGCCTTTTCTCCCCGATCCAGCCGAGGAACTGCCAGATCGCGCGGAAGTCGTCAATGTCGTTGATCAGCGGGGTACCGGTGAGCGCCATCATCAGCGGACGCGCGACCCGCTGCCGGATCCGGTCGGCGATCTCGAGGACGTGCTGGGAGCGCTGGGACTTCTTGTTCTTGATGAAGTGCGCCTCGTCGACGACCATGCCGCGGAAGCCGTGGGTGGCGATCCAGCCGACGTGGCGGTCCAACACCTCGTAGTTGACGACGACGATGTCGGCGAACCCGTCAATCTTCTCGCCGCTGCCGTGGATCACGGTGACGCTGCGAGAAGGCGTCCAGCGGGCGGCCTCCCGTGCCCAGTTGGTCTTGACCACGCTGGGCACCACGCACAGCAGCGGGTAGGCGTCCGCTGCCTGCGCGGCCAGCAGCGCCTCGGCGGTCTTGCCGAGTCCGGGTTCGTCGGCCAGCAGGAACGTCCGGTGTCCACGGGCCGCGGCGGCGAGCAGTCGGGCCTGGTGTGGCATCAGCTCGAGTCCGGACGGCAACCGCACCGAAGAGGCCGGCTCGGGCAGGTCCATGCACGAAGGCGCTCCCGGTGAGGCCTTCTCGAACGAGTTCAGCAACGGCTCGATCAGCTCCCAGCCGGCGAGGCGTTCATTTTGACTGCGGCGCTGGTCGGCTCCGGTGAAGTCGGGTGCGAGAAACGGGTTGGCCAACTGCGCGGCGGCCACCGACTGCGGCATGACCTGCCGGTCACCTCCTGAAGAAGCCGCGGCCCGCTCGGGCCGCTCGACCTCCGGACCAGGGGGCAGCCCGCCGGCGATTTGCATCTCCCGCTTGATCCTTCGCGCCGAGTCGCTGACCTCGGCATCCTCGCCTAGGAGGACGAACAGCGACGGGTCGCGGGCGGCGATCCGCGCAAGTATCGTTGCGATTCCGTCCAGCCGTTTCAGCTGCGTTTCCCGTTGCGCGTCGGCCACCGACGTGTCGGTCCTCACCCGCGCCCGCTCCTCGCGCGCCACCAGCGCGATGGCCTGGAACTTCGCCCGGTCCATCTGCCCGCGCTGGGCACGGTTCTCCACGTCACGGACCGCCTTGGCGAGAACCGGCAGGATTCCTTCGTTGTCGCGCACACGACGTTGCCCGCGCTGGGCGGTCCCGGTCCCACCGGAACGATGCTGGCGCTTCGCCAACTGACTCTCCTTATGCGTTTCCACACGTCCATAGGGCCCACGCCCCCGGGTACTGCGCCCGCGACTCCCCGTCTCGCCATCGAACGACGAGGGCAAACACCTGACGGAGCGTGTCCCACACACCGGACCTCACGCGCGCTTCCCAGCGCGACGCAACGACCTTACGCAGCAAACCCACGAGAACCAGAGACTGCCGGGGCAGGGAAGACACATTCCCAAAGCACACTCGACGGCCTGGGGCTAGCTCCATGGTACCCGGGCCGCACCTCAGCGGACAACGCCAAGGTCGAACTGCGGAGGCAGCACGCGACGGGCCGGTCCGATCTGCCGGTGATTTTCTGACGGGATCTTGCGGCTCGTCTACACACCTACCCGCCGCTACAGGACGTGCGTGCGATAGGACGCGACGACGTCCCGGAGCGCTTGGTCGCCGGGCTTGGCCCACAGATCGGCATTGAAGATCTCCACCTCGATCGGCCCGGTGTAGCCGGCCGCCTCGACGCAGGAGCGCAGATGCCGGTGGTCGACCGGTCCCTCGCCTGGTAGGGCACGCGCCAGCAACGGGTCTGGAATCGGAACGAGGACATCGCAGACGTGGAACCCGGCGATGCGGCCGGCGGCATCGGCGATGGACTGCTCGATCACCGGGTCCCACCAGACGTGGAACTCGTCGACGATCACGCCGACCGTCTCGGCCGGATAGGGCTCGGCCTGGTCGAGCGCTTGGGCGAGGGTCGACAACACTGACCGGTCGGCGCACTGCATCGGGTTCAACGGCTCGAGCCCGAGCCGGACGCCGTGATCGGCCGCGACCGGGACGAGCCGTTCGAGCGCCTCGGCGACCCGCTGCCGCGACAGCCTGATATCCCGCTCGGCGACCCCGCCGACGACGAGGACGAGCACGTCCGCACCGAGCGTCGCGGCTTCCTCGATCGCCCGGCACGTGTCCTCGACACCGTCCGGAGTCGGTCCGTCCGGCCCCATGCCGGTGAGCATGCCGCCGCGGCACAGCGACGACACCCCGAGCCCGTGATCATTGATCAGCTTGGCCGCCTCGCGCAGGCCGACGTCGGCCACCTTGTTCCGCCACGGCGCGATCCAGCCGATGCCCGCGTCGGTGCAGCCTTGGACCGCCTCGCGAAGCGACCATTGATTGACGGTGATCTGGTTCAGGCTCAGGCAAGCCATCGGGTCGCCATCCCGAGCGTCGGAGTCTCGCGAGCCGGTGCTCATCCCACACCCGCCAGCTCGAGGATCGGGCGCATGCGCGCCAGCGCCAGCTCCGGGTCAGGCAGCACGCCGGCTGCGTCGGCGAGCCGCAACAACGTGGACAAGTGGACGACGGACCGCGCGGACTCCTGGCCGCCGACCATGCGGAAGTGATCCTGGTGGCCGGACAGGTAGGCAAGGAACACCACGCCGGTCTTGTAGTACCGGGTCGGCGCGCCGAACATCTCGCGCGACAGCGGCACGGTCGGGTCGAGCAGTTCGTGGTAGCCGGTGAGGTCGCCGGTGTCCAGGCGGCTCAGCGCAGCCGACGCGACCGCGGCGATCGGATCGAAGATGCCGAGCAGCGCATCGCTGTAACCATGGTCGTCCCCTGCGATGAGGCCGGGGTAGTTGAAGTCGTCCCCGGTGTAGCAGGTGACGCCGTCAGGCAGCGCGTGCCGGAACTCGATCTCGACTGCCTCGTCGAGCACGGAGACCTTGACACCGTCGATCCTGGTGGCATGGTCGCGGCACAAGGCGGCCAGGTCGTCGGCGGCAGCACGCACGTCCCGGTGGCCCCAGTAGCCGGCGAGGGCGGGGTCGAACGGCTCGCCGAGCCAGTGCAGGATGACGGGACGGTCGGCCTCGGCGAGCAGCGCCCCGTACGCGCGGTGGTAATCGTCGGGGCCGGACGCGGCGGCTGCCAGCACCCGGCTTGCCATGATCACCGGGATGGCCCCTGCCCCCGTTACGACCTCGAGCTGCTCGCGCCACGCGGCCACCACGTCGTGGATGGACGCCGGCTTGTCCGGGAGTTGGTCGGTTCCGACGCCCGCGCACCACCGCCCACCGACCGCGGCCGCCTCGACCCCGGTCCGAGTGATCAGTTCTCGCGCCGCAGCCCAGTCCAGACCCATGCCGCGTTGCGCGGTGTCCATCGCCTCGGCGACGCCCAGTCCGGACGTCCACACATGGTGCCGGAACGCCATCGTCGCCTTCCAGTCGACCGCCGCCGGCTCGCTCGGATCGGCCGTCGCCAACGGGTCGGCCACCACGTGCGCGGCGGCATAGACGCGCCGGGAGACAGGCGGCTGGTTCGCCGGTGTGATCGGTGTGCGGCCGGACGGCGACCAGGGCCGCAACTCGCCGTCGGCGGCCGGGAGCCGGAGTTCGGGCATGGTTCTCACGCTCCCGCCGTGGCGCGGCTCGGCACGTCCACCCACCGTCGTTCGGCCGACGACTTGAGCGCCAGCTCGGCGATCGTCGCGCCGCGGGCGCCGGTGGCCAGCGTGTGCTCGAACGGCTCGTCGGCGACGACGTGCCGCAAGAACTGCTCCCATTGCGCCTTGAACGCGTTCTGCTCCGGCTCGACGGTAGGCACCTCGACCCACGTGGAGCGGAAGTCGATCGAGTTCGGCACGTCCGGGTTCCACACCGGTCGCGGCGTCGCCGATCGTGGCTGCAGCCTGCATTCGCGAAGGCCGGCCACCGCCGAACCCTCGGAGCCGTCGACGTGGAACTCAACGAGTTCGTCGCGCCACACGCGTGTCGCCCACGAGGACGTGAAGGACGCCACCGCGCCGCCCTCGAGCTCCATGAGTGCATAAGCGGCATCATCGGCGGTGGCGGCGTACGGACGTCCCTGCTCGTCGACGCGCTCTGGAATATGGGTCGCGGTGTGGCACAGCACCGACCGGATCTCGCCGAAGAGGTTCTCGATGACGTACTGCCAGTGCGGGAACATGTCGAGCACGATTCCGCCGCCGTCCTCGGCGCGGTAGTTCCAGCTCGGCCGCTGACCCGGCTCGACCGTGCCTTCGAAGACCCAGTAGCCGAAGTCGCAGCGCACCGACAGCAGCCGACCGAAGAAGCCGGAGTCGAGCGCGCGAGCGAGCTTGCGCAGGCCCGGCAGGTACAGCTTGTCGGTGACGATGCCGTTCTTCACGCGCGCGGACTCGGCCAGCGCGGCAAGTTCGGCGGCTTCGCCCGCGGTCGCAGCCAGCGGCTTCTCGCAATAGACCGCCTTGCCCGCATCGATCGCGGCGCGGACGCTCGCCGGCCGGAACGAGGTGGCCGTCGCATCGAAGTAGACGTCCACCTCCGGGTCCGCCAGCACGGCCGACAGGTCGGTGCTGATCCGGTCCAGCCCGGCCTCCTTGGCCACCTCACCGAGCCGATCGGCGTTGCGCCCGACGAGCACCGGCTCCGGCCACAGTCGGTCGCCGCCGCACGCCACGCCACCCTCGTTCCGGATCGCCATGATCGATCGTGCGAGGTGCTGATTGCGGCCCATCCGGCCGGTCACCCCGTTCATCGCAATCGTGATCGTCTTCGTAGCCACTCAGTACACCCCTTGATTCGACGGTAAGCGCTTTCCGTCACGATAGCACGGCACTCACCCCAAAGCGGTCGGCCACTGGCCTGGAAGCGCAACGACGGGGAACCGGCTTGACAGAACCACTTCTCCAGTTGTAGAAATACTTCTACGAGTGGAGAAGACGTCAACAGGAGATCGGATGAACGGCAACCACGACACGGCACTACTACAACGAGACATGATCGACGACAAGGCTTTCGATCACGGCGCGATCAGTCGTTTCAACAGCTGGTTCTTCAACGCGTTCGAGACGTACATCAACAGGATCGCCGAACACCACAAGACCCAGGCGCTCCGCGGGATCAGTGGAACGTCCATTCTGGAGATCGGCGCTGGAACCGGTGCCAACTTCTCATATGTGCCGGACGGAGCTCGGCTCTACGCCGTCGAGCCGAGCCTGCGCATGCACGATCGGCTCCGCGCGAAGGCCGCCTCGGCCGGGGTGGAGTTGACCGTTCTCGGCACCGGCGCCGAACAGATCCCGCTCCCCGACAACTCGATCGATGAGGTGGTCGCCACCCTCGTCCTGTGCACGGTCGACGACCCGGCCGCGGTCCTCGCGGAGGTGCGCCGTGTTCTGAGGCCCGGAGGCAGCTTCCGGTTCGTGGAACACGTCGCAGCCGGCGACCGAACACTGCGCCGCAAGGTTCAAAGGTGGATTCGGCGGCCCTGGGGATGGCTGTTCGAGGGCTGCAATCCGGCGCTCGAGACGCCGGCGCTCGTCGAAGCCGCCGGCTTCGACGAGGTGACGATCGAGCGGCGAATGTTTCGGCGGTCGCTGTTCTACCCGGTCAACACCGCGGCATGGGGGATGGCCAGGTGAACCGGGACATCACCGCCGTGGCGCTCATGGATGCGACCGAGCGGCTCCTCATCGAGGGAGGTCACGCCGCAGTCACGACGCGCCGGGTCGCCGAGGAGGCAGGTCAGACTCACGGTCTGATCCGCTACCACTTCGGTTCGCTCGGTGAGTTGATGACTGCGACCGTGCAACGGGCCGCCGGCCGCATCCTGGATCGCCAACGTGCGCTCTATGAACGAGACGTTCCGTTCGCCGACAAGTGGCGGACCGCGATGAGCTACCTCGAGTCGGACCTCACCGAGGACGGCTTTCCGAAACTGGCCATGGAGCTCATCTCGTTGGGCTGGAACGACGAGACGCTGCGTCGCGAGCTCGTCCGGATGATCGAGGAGTTCCATGAAATGCTCTCCGACGCGGTCCGGTCTGCGCTCGAAGAGTACGGGGTCGGCGAAGCCGGCGATGTCGAGCCGCTGGCGGCGCTGATCCGCACGTTCCAGATCGGGATCATGGTCGAGAGATTGGCCGGCATCGATGTGGGTCATGAGGCACTGCTGAAGGCGATCGACGTGCGGCTCGCCGACATGCACGAGCCGACCCGGGGGGATGATCATGAGAGCGCGTGAACCGGACCGCACCGGCACCGTCGATCGCGACGGCGTCCGAGTCGCGTACGAGGTCCATGGCAACGGCGATACAACGATTCTGCTCCTTCCGGCCTGGGCGATCAGCGACAGTCGCCTCTGGAAGGCACAGGTCCCGTATCTGGCCCGGCACTTCAGAGTTGTGACGTACGACCCGCGCGGGAACGGCTCGTCGGATCGTCCCACCGATCCGGCGCTCTATGATCCCCTCGAACAGATGGGTGACGCGCTCGCCATTCTCGATGAGCTCGAAGTAGCGAAGGCCGTTCTCGTCGGCAACTCTTTCGGGAGCATCATCGGATTCCTGCTGGCCGCGCTCCACCCCGACCGAGTCGACGGGTACGTCGCGATCGGGACCACCCTCAACCTCGATGGCGAGCCGGACACGGGGGTGGCCGGAGCCCTCGCCAAGTTCGATCAGCATCTGGAGGAGTCCGAAGGCTGGGCGAAGTACAACCGGCACTACTGGGAGAAGGATTACCCGGGGTTCGTCGACTTCTTCATCAACGCGGCCTTCAACGAACCCCACTCGACGAGAATGATCGATGACGGCACCACGTGGGCGTTCAACACGAGCCCCGAAGTGCTGGACGCGACCGTTGCGTCACGGGTCGGCGTGCCGCCCGGGAAAGCAGCCGGCAAGCTGCGCAGCCTGGCTCCCAACATACGGTGCCCCGCCCTGGTCATCCACGGCTCGGAGGACCTGGTGGCGCCGATCCATCGTGGGCGGCAGTTGGCGGACCTGCTCGACGCACCTCTCGAGATCATCGACGGCGCCGGGCATTGCCCGCAGGCACGTCACCCGGCGCGCTTGAACCCGATGATCCGCGACTTCGCAGCGAAGGTTTCCGGACGTTCGATCCCGGTTCCGGGGCCTCGCCGCGGCACCGGGCCACGTGTGCTGTTCCTGTCCTCACCGATCGGTCTCGGGCACGCACGCAGGGACCTGGCCATCGCCAACCAACTCCGGTCACTCGCACCCGACGTCGACATCACGTGGCTAGCCCAGAATCCGGTCACCCGGTTCCTCGATGCGCACAACGAGACCACCCACCCGGCCAGCAAGTATCTGGCGAGCGAGTCGACCCACATCGAAGAGAAGGCAGGCGAGCACGACCTCGACATATTCGGGTCGTTCCGGAACATGGACGAGATCTTGGTCGCCAACTTCGGGGTGTTCTCGGACGTGGTCGAGGAGGAGGGGTTCGATCTGGTCGTCGGCGACGAAGCATGGGAGGTCGACCATTTCCTTCACGAGTTCCCAACCTCGAAGCGCACGCGATTCGCCTGGTTGACCGACTTCGTTGGGTTCGTTCCGATGCCCGAAGGCGGCGAACGCGAGGCATTTCTCGCGGCCGACTACAACCTCGAGATGATCCGCCACGTCGAACGGAACCCTGAGGTCAGGGATCGCTCGATCTTCGTCGGTGACCCCGAGGATGTCGTCGAGAACACATTCGGTCCGGGACTCCCTTCGATTCGCGACTGGGTGGAGGCGCACTATCGCTTCTCGGGGTTCATCACCGGATTCGACCCGGCGAGCCTGTCCGACCGTACTGCCATCCGAGCCGAACTCGGGTACCGCCCCGACGAGACGATTGTGCTCATCACGGTCGGCGGCTCCGGCGTGGGCAGTTCACTCCTCCAGCGTGCGATGTTGGCCCACATTCCGCTGTCGGAGTCCGTTCCGAACCTGCGCACCGTGGTTGTGGCCGGCCCGCGCGTCGCCCCGGAGCAGCTTCCGGCAATCCCCGGAGTGGAACTCCACGCCTTCCTGCCTGACCTGCACCGGCATCTGGCCGCCGCCGACGTCGCCGTGGTGCAAGGTGGCCTGGGTACAACGATGGAGCTGACCGCCCTCGGTCGTCCGTTCATCTACGTGCCGCTGAAGAACCATTTCGAGCAGCAGGTCCACGTCAGGCATCGCCTCGAACGGCACGGCGCCGGGCGACCCATCGACTACGACCGGGCCACGCCGGAGACGCTGGCCGAAGCCGTCAATGAACAGTTGAGCTTCGTGCCGGACTACCACCCGGTCCCGTCGGACGCAGCGGCGACGGCGGCCCGTCAGATCGCCGAGTTGCTCTAACCAGGGAGGTGCGGTGCCAACGCCGTGCTATCGCGCAGGACGACCTCGGCCGCGACGGACACCTCGGCCGGGGTGTCATCGTCATCCGCGAGAGCCAGCGCAACGGCCTGCTCGCCGATCTCGTCGAGTGGTAGCCGGACGGTCGTCAGCGCCGGAACGAAGTCACGCAGCGTCGGGATATCGTCGAAGCCGGCCACCTGGACGTCGTCCGGCACGCGAAAGCCGAGGTCGCGGAACGCGGCGATGGCGCCGATGGCCATCACGTCGTTGACGGCGAACACGCACAGCGGCCGGTCCGGCTCCAGGTCCAGAATAGTCGCCAGCTGTTTGGCGGCCTCGTATCCGCCGTCTCTGCTGAAGCCTCCCGCGACGATCTCGACCGGCTCGATGCCCTGCTCGGCGAGGGCGGTCACGAAGCCTTCGGTACGATCGCGTGCGGTCAGCAGCGCCTCCGGACCGCTCAGGACGGCGAAGCCGCGATGGCCCTGTACGACGAGCGCCTTCGCGAGTGACGCCGCGCCCGCCCGGTTCTCCGGCGCGACCGCCCGCCCGAACGGCAAGGACTGGCCGACGACGGCGATCCGGCCGCCTTGCCGGGCGTGGCGGGCAAGTTCGTCCCGCACCGCGCGATCCCGGCCGTCTTCCCAGCGCGAGCCGACGACGATGATCGCCTCAGCACGGTGCGCAAGGAACGCCAGCACCGCGTCGTGCTCGGCGGCCGGATCCATGCCGGTGTTGGCGACCAACACCTGCCGGCCACGTTCGCGGGCGGCGACCTGCACACCGTGCGTGATGAGCGAGAAGTACGGGTCGGAGATGTCCCGGACGATCAGCCCGATCAGGAAGGTCGAGGCCCGCGCGAGCGCCTGGGCCGGCACGTTCGCGACGTAGCCGAGCTCGACCGCAGCGGCCCGCACGCGCTCGCTGATCTCCCGGCCGGGTATCCGTTCCGAGCCGTTGAGCACCCGCGATGCGGTGGCCAGCGACACGCCCGCGCGGCGGGCGACATCCTGCAGTGTGACAGCCGCCATGAGGTCATTGTGCCGTGCGATTCACGACCGTCCAGTGCCGAACCCTAGTGCAAGGCGACGGACAGGAGCAGTACCGACGGCTCGACTGCGGTGACGTCATGGCGCTGCGGCGGTACGGCCACCATGTCGGCCGGTCCAAGCTCGACCTCGGAGTCGCCTGTGCGCAGCCGGACCCGACCGCGCAGGCAGTACACCGAAGCATCACCTGGGCTCTTGTGCTCCCCAAGAGTTCGACCCGCCGCGAGCGCGACCACGGTCTGCCGGAGGCGGGCGCCCTTCCTGCCATATACCGTGACCGAGCTGCGGCCGCTCTCCGCGCCCTCGGCAGCAGTGAGTTGGTCGTCGGCCAGTGTATTGATCGACTGAACATCCATGCTAGGGATGGTCCCACGACTGAGGGGTCACACTGGTCGCGGAGTGAGAAATCCGCCTCAGCCGGTCGGGTCCCACACCGCTTGCGAGCCGAGATGGCCGGTAAGTACGACGAGGACGGTCGCCACGACGGCGGCGATCGTGGCCAGCCAGGCGACTATCGTCACCTCGCGGGACGGCCGTCCCGCCCGTGCCATCACCAGCGTCGCGAGGTTGAGCACGAACATCGGCAGCACGGCCCAGATGACCCGCTCCCCCATCTCCTGATGCTCCTGCACCTTGTCCAGCACGGGACCACCGAGTTGCAGCGAGTCGCGCAGATCGTCCCCACTCGACGTAGTGAGCGGAACGAGGATCAGCGACAACGTTGACGCCGCCAGTACGAGCGGACCGTACGGCTTGCGCCACCGCGGGACGAGCGCGACCGCGACTGAGCCGAGCGCAGCGAGCGGGATGAACACCACGACTGCGTGCACGAGCAGGGGATGAACCGGAATTCCGACGATCTCGTCAGGCACCTACAACTCCTATCCAATCCGGGCAGAACGGCGTAGGGCCGGCCCACCCGCAGTGACCGGGAACGAAGCCGTGCCGACCCCTGCGCGGCGCGGCCACGATACCGGGCACGTGCGGGCGGGCCGAGCACCTCGCCGGTAACTGTCGCACGCGCTGTCGGCTTATCCGGTTCAAACACGCTAGGTTGAACGCCGTGGCCTACGACGACGACCTTCGTTTCGCGCACGTGCTCGCCGACGGCGCGGATGCCCAGACCATGCAACGATTCCGGGCCGAAGACCTGCGCGTCGACACCAAGGACGACGCGACACCGGTGACCGACGCCGATCATGCCACTGAAGAGGCGATGCGCCGCACGCTCGAGCGTTCCCGTCCCCGCGACGGCATCGTCGGCGAGGAGATGGGTTCGTCCGGCTGGGCGCACCGGCGCTGGGTCATCGACCCGATCGACGGCACGAAGAACTTCATCCGCGGCGTCCCGGTGTGGGCGACGCTGATTGGACTGATGGAGGGCAATCATGTCGTCGCCGGTGTCGTATCCGCGCCGGCACTCGGGCGTCGCTGGTGGGCGGCCAAGGGAACCGGCGCCTGGACCGGTAAGTCGCTGGCGTCGGCCACCCGGTGCGGCGTGTCGCACATCGGTCGACTCGACCAGGCTTCCCTGTCCTACTCCTCGCTGCACGGCTGGGAGGAGATTGGCCGGCTCGACGCGTTCCTCGACCTGATGCGGGCTTGCTGGCGGACGCGCGCATATGGCGACTTCTGGTCGTACATGCTGCTGGCCGACGGCGCGGTAGATCTGGTGGCCGAGCCGGAGCTGATGTTGCACGACATGGCCGCGCTCGTGGTCATCGTCGAAGAAGCCGGCGGCGCGTTCACGGATCTGACGGGAAAGCCGGGGCCGCTCGGCGGTAACGCGGTCGCGACCAACGGTCTGCTGCACGACGAGGTGCTCGGCTACCTCGGCTAGCCGGGCTTCAGATGCGCGCCACCACCGTCGTCTCACCGGGCGCATCGAGCGTGATCGCCGCTGCACCTGTACCCGGCACATCGATGCGGTAGTCACCCAGGAACCCGTTCACCGTGACTCGGCCGTCGTCGTCGGTCCGCAACCGTGTCGGGCCGGTCCACCACTCCCCCTTGACAAGGTGCCGAAGCCGCTCGTACGACGGTTTCGGCGTGCCGTCGGGCCGCACCAGTCCGCCGGGGGCGTTCAGCCACATATCCCTGTCCGACAAACCCCAGTAGGTCACCGCCTCGACCGATGGGTGCGACAGCAGCGTGCGGTAGTGTCGCTCGATTTCCTCGGCCTGCCTCGCCTCGCCTTCCTCCGTGGACGGCCACTCGTCGACCTGCCAGTCGTTGAGATCGACGATGTGCGGCGGCATGAGGTCGCCGGACAGCAACGTGGTCTCGGTGAAATGAATCGGGATGTTGTAACGCGAGAAGCGCTCCAAGACGTCCAGCGTCTTCTCTTCGCCCCAATAACCCTGATGCATGTGGCTCTGCAGACCAAGCTTGTCGATCTTGATCCCGGCTTCGAGAACCCCTTCGATGAGGCACTCGTATGCCGTCGACATGTCGAAGTCGTTCAGCAGCAGCGTTGCAGCCGGGTTCACCGCTCTGGCCTCCTCGAACGCCAACCGAACCATCTCGATCCGTCCGAGTTGACGTGCGATTCGGGTGACGCCGTTGTCCTCCGCCTCGAACACCGGCATGATCACCACCTCGTTGATCGCATCCCAGGTATCGATCACGCCGGCGAAGTCGGCTACGTCGCGACGAATCCGATCCCGCTGCAATCGCTCGATCTCGTCGTTCGACAGACCGAGCAGCCACGGCGCGCACACGGTGTGCCAGACGAGCGGGTGACCCTTCACCAGCGCGCCGCGGTCGGCGAACCAGCGGGCCGCGGTGCGAATAGGCTCGGCCTGCGGCCGTCCACGTTCGGGTTCGAACCTGCCCCAGTAGAACGGCAGCGTCGCCGCATTGAAAAGGTCCGACCACTGATCGGCGAGGCGCTGCTCGTACTCCGCCTCACGCGGAGCGCCACATGCATGGTCGATCAGATCGAAGCCGATGCAGCCGAACAAGAACCGGTGCTTGGTCTGCTCGACCACGATGTCCGTACCGGCGACCGGGCTGCCGTCCGGGCCGACCACGGTGACGACGGCGGCGGCGCGGCGGTGGGCTAAGCCTGGATGTGGGGTCCGACCCGCGGCAGGTGGTGTGAACAGACTCGTCGTACGAGGCATCGGCGCACGCTATCCCTCGCCGGAGTCGGCGAGATACTTACCCACGCTGTTGGCCATGGCCACGAGCGGCACCGCCACGATGCCGCCGAGGATGCCGGCGACGAGAATACCGAGCGTGATCGCCAGCACGACCGCCAGCGGGTGGATCCGCGCCATTTTGCCCAGCACCAGCGGCGCGAACACGTTGCCCTCGACCTGCTGGATCACGATGATGCCGATCAGCACGATGAGGGCCGTCACGAACCCGTTCGCCACGAATGCCACCAGCACCGCTGCAGCACCGGCCACGATCGCGCCCACCAGCGGGATGTACGCACCGAAGAACACCAAGACGCCGAGCGCGAGCGCGAGCGGAACACCCAGAATCCAGAGCATGATCGTGATGAAGAACCCGTCGAACACCGCGATCAAGGTCTGGCCCCGTATGTAGGACGTGAGCGTCGTCCATGCCCGGTTGCCGGCGCCGTCGACGCGGTCGCGCGAGCCGCGGGGAAACATCCTCACCGCCCAGCGCCAGATGCCCGGACCGTCGTACAAGAACATCAGCAGCGCGAACAGCGCGATGACGACGCCGGACAGGAACTCGACCGCGGCAGCCGCACCGGCGACCGCGCCGGCGGTGAGCGACTCTTCATCCTGGCCGATTCCTTCGACGACACGGTCCACCCACGTCTGGATCTGTGCCTCGGTGAGGTAGAACGGCGGTCCGGCGAACCAGTTCTGCAGCTCGGTGAGACCTTCGCCGGCACGCTCGACCACATCAGCGAACTGGTCGCCCACCGCGTCCCCGACCAGCGTCAGCACACCGCTGATACCGGCGATGAACACCACGAACACGACGCCGGCGGCAAGGCCTCTGGAAAACCGGATTCGGCGCAGCCACGTCACCGCCGGCCACAGCAAGGCGGCGAGCAGGAGGGCGACCGCGACGGCGAAGACGACAACACGGACCTGCCACAGCACGAACCCGATCAGCGCGATCGCCGCTGCGATGACGAGCGTGCGCCACGACCAGGCCGCGGCCGCCCGGTACCCGGCCGGTACCGGGTGACGGTCCGGCTCGCGCGGTGGCGAGGCGGGTTGCGGCGCGCTCGGTTCCGGGCTCGTGGATGGAGCACTCGGCGGCTGCGGGCGCAGTGGCCGCGAAGACTCCTCCGGCCGGCTCTGATGCTGGGCCGGCGGTAAACCCGTCATGCCGTGAGCCGGGTCGCCGGCCGACGCGGTCGGCTGATCGTCCGATCCGGTCAGCTGCGCCTTGCGTCGCGCGATGAGTTCGCGCACTTCGCCGACGCGCTCCTGCAAGCGGCTCCATGGATCAGCCACAGCGATCAGCTTCCCACACGTAGCGGTTGAGTGTAACTACCGACGACGGATGCTTCGACACGAGTCCATTCAAAGCTGCCCCGGCAGGCAAATGCCTACCGGGGCGTGGTTACGTGCCGGGGCCTAGGTTCCTATCCCGGCCGTACGACGACGGCTACCGGGAGATCTCCTTGCGGCCGCTGGAGTGGGAGATCTCCACCCGGCGCGGCTTCGCCTCGTCGAGCACCGGGATCTCGATCGTCAGGACTCCGTCACTGTAGTCGGCCTGCAGCTTGTCCACGGCCAGCGTCTCGCCGAGGAAGATCTGCCGCGTGAACGAGCCGGTCGGCCGTTCGGCGACCGTCCATTCCACGTCGTTGGTCGACGGACGGTGTGCCTCGACGGTCAGGACGTTCTGCTCGACGGTGACGTCGATGCTGTCGCTGTCAATGCCGGGCAGGTCGAACTTCACGTAGAACCGGTCGTCCTTGCGGTACGCGTCCATGGGCATCGCGAGCGGTCCACGGCTCGGCGCACGGAAGAACTGCTGCGCGATCCGGTCGAGGTCACCGAACGGGTCGGTACGCATGAGCATCGCCATTGCTCCTTCACCTCCACAAGGTCCGTACTGTACTCTCTACGTTAAGAGATTAGTTCCTACATAACACATAGCGGATCTGTGTGTCAACTCATAGATTGTAGGGGAGCGAGAATGGTTCGAGTAGCGCGAAACGACTGGTCGCACCGTGACTACTACGCGATTCTCGAGGTTCCGGCGACCGCGTCGCAAGACGAGATCAACCGGGCGTACCGCCGTCGCGCCCGGGCGACACATCCTGACCTCAACACCGATGATCCCCGCGCCGAGCAGCAGTTCGACGAACTTGCCGCAGCCCGTGAGGTGCTCACCGACCCGACTTCTCGAGCGGCCTACGACGAATTGCGCAACGCCCGAACCGCTACCAGCGCCGAAGCCGACCACAGTGCAGGTACGCCCACCCGTAAGGCGTCGGAGTCGGCGCCCGTAGTACCGGCCATGCCGGTGTTGGGCCGACGGCACCGATCAGTGCCGCCTGGGTCGACGATCCGGGTCGGTCCCGTCCGCTGGACGCCGAGCGAGGTGAGGCGACCATGACCGCGTGGCCGACACTGCCCTCGGATCAGGGCGTCTACTCGATCTCCGTCGCATCGGAGCTCACCGGTATCGGACCGCAGACGTTACGCCTGTACGAGGACAAGGGACTGGTTGAGCCGGAACGCACCGGCGGTGGCACCCGCAGGTACAGCGACGAGGATGTGCAGCGCATCCGCCGGGTCGCCGAGCTGACCGCCGCCGGGCTCAACCTCGCCGGCGTCGGCCTCGTCCTCGAACTCGAGGCCGAGAACGACCGGCTTCGCGCCCAACTCGAGCAGGCCCTCGGCGACGACCGGTAATCGTCTCGACGGATTTTCCGCAAGTTCGGATGCGCCCGGCCGAATAGGTCGTAGACTAACGCGGGTTACCGAGGATGCCGGGGGCAAAGGTGACATCTCCTGCCGATGCGCCGACCGATGCGCAACTGATCGACCGCGTGCGCGCGAACGACGCTGCGGCTTTTGCCGAACTGCGCCGCCGCCACCGGACCGATGCGACCCGAATCGCGCGTACCGTGGCACACGACCCGGCCGAGGCCGAGCGGGTCGCCGGCGAGGCCTTCGAACGCCTCCATGCCGCGTTGGTCGCCGGCGCCGGCCCGCGGGCCTCCGTGTCGCCATACCTGCGCACGATGATTCGCCGTGGTGCCCTTGACGCGCACCGTTCGCCCGGCGACGGGCATGAGCCCGTCGACCCGGCGGCCGTCGAGGATCTGCCCTACTCCACCGATCCGGTGACGACGGTCGAAGACCGCAACGTCATCAGGGAGGCGTATGAGTCGCTGCCGGAACGGTGGCAGCGTGCGTTGTGGTTCACCGAGATCGAGGGCCGCACGCCGGCGTCGCTGGTGCCGGGCCTCGGTAGTTCGGCTACGTCGGTGGCGGCGATGGCGTACCGCGCTCGCGAGGGCCTGCGCCAGGCGTATCTGGCCGTCCACATGTCCGTCGCCGTCTCGGCCGCGTGCCGGCCGATCGTGGCCAATCTGCCCGCCTACGCCCGCCGAGCGCTGCAGCCGCAGGACGACGTGGCGGTGGCGACCCATCTCAATTCGTGCGTCGAGTGCCGTAACCGCCGATACGAGCTCACGCTGCTCGTATCGAACCTGCGCAGTGTGCTCGCGCCGGCGCTGCTCGGCCACCGTGCCGGTATTCCGGCGGCCGGAGTGGCCGTGGCGGCCGGACCGGCCCGGACGCCGGCCACGGCTTCGATGGCGATCGTGAGCCGGTTGCCGCGGCGAACCGTCAAGGTCGCCGCGTCAGCCACCGTTGGCGTGCTGGCGGTGGCCGCACTCGCCTTGGCCGCCTCGTCGGCTTTCGCGCCGACGACGTCGGTTGACACGGCGGGCGACGACGGTGATCCGCCCACGGTGACTTCCGGGCGAACCGACGAACCGCCACCGGCCGTCACAATTGACCCGCTGGACCGGCTGGACGGGGAACCGGTAGAAGACGATGACGGCCCGGCCGAAGATACGGATGGGCAGTCGGAGCAGCCGGATACCGGATCGGCGGCGAGCGATGAGGCCGGCGCCGGTGGCAGCGAGCCGCGCGCGGGTGCGGACGCCGGCCCGGCCGGCGGCGACGAGACGGCACCGGCCGACTCCGGCGGCGACAAGACCGCAGCGGCCGACTCCGGTACCAACACGTCCGGCTCCGAGCCGGCCGGCGCGAGTACGACCGCACCGGTCGGCGGTGGCGCCGCGGTCGGCGGCGATTCCGCCGAATCCGGCGCCGGTAATAACGGGAACAATCCGCCCCGTCGTGGGTCGGGCTCCGATCCCAGCGATCGGTCCGGGCCCTCGACGGGCAATGACGGCGACTCCGACGGCGACGCGGACGAGCCGACCGAACCGGATGAAGCTCCGGACAAGGAAGATCGGGACGAGCCGAGGCTTGTCGACAGAGTCCTGTGTTTCATCCTGTGTTGACCGTCGCCGCTCCCCTGCCGATCCGAGTGTCCTGCACTCGGCTCGTCCGCCTGAATCGCACAGCTTGGGGTGCGGCGTCAAGTGGTCGATCGACCCACGGGCATCAGCCTGTCGGACGATACTTGCTAAGACTTACGGTCGGATCTTGCCCAGAATCGTGTCGGAACCGGCGTCTTGTAGCACCGTTGGGTCCTGGCCACCAGATCACCGGGCCGGCTTGAGCTCGGGAATGGCCACGAGGCGTACCACCGAGGTACATAGGGGGAATGGGTCAAATGACAGCGCTGCCCGATCTGCGCGAGCGTCTGGTCGATTACGCGTTCCGTCCGCAGGACAGCTGGCGTGTGCTCGCCGCCTGCAGGGGTATGGACACCGACATCTTCTACCCCGAGGGCCGTGGCCGCGCGCTACGGATGAGGGAGGACATCGCCAAACAGATCTGTGCCGAATGCCCGGTCTCGCGTGAGTGCCGGCAGGCGGCCGGTGAACACCCGGAGCGATACGGCATCTGGGGCGGGCTCACCGAGGGCGAACGAGGCTGGTCACGCCGCTGACTTCCCCCGAGTAGCATCGGCGGCATGGAAGATCACTCGTGTTGCGCGCCGAGCAGGGACGGCGAAACGGGCAGCGCCGTCACCGCCGCGCAGTCGAGCACAGCAACAGCGCGTCGGCCCATTAAGGCGGGCCGTCCAACACGTGGGATGAAACTCATCCAGGGCGGCCCGTTCCTGATGGGCGGCGACGATCCGGACGCCTTCCCGACGACGGGGAAGGACCGGTCCGTGAGGTGGACGTCCGGCCGTTCTACATCGACGCCAAAGCCGTCACCAACAGCCAGTTCGCGACGTTCGTCAAGGCGACCGGGTACGTGACCGAGGCGGAGCGGTTCGGCTGGTCGTTCGTCTTCGAAGCTTTCTTGACACCGGGTGCCCGCAAGCACGTGATCGACGCAACGTTGCCGGGCGCGCCGTGGTGGCGAGGCGTCAATGGGGCGGCTTGGCGAGCACCGGAGGGCCCGGGGACGGACGGGGCCCGCCGCGCCAACCATCCCGTCGTCCACGTCTCGTGGCACGATGCGGCCCGCTACGCCGAATGGGCGGGTAAGCGGCTGCCGACCGAGGCGGAGTGGGAGTAGGCCGCCCGCGGTGGATTGACTCAAGCCACCTATCCCTGGGGGGACGAGTTCACGCCACGCGGTCGGCACCGCTGC